>NZ_JAJJWH010000029.1 GCF_020907245.1 Pontibacter harenae
CAGCTCAACTACAACCTCTTTCACGATCCACTGGCATAGAAGAGATCAACCCAATTTTCCTGAAGGAGCCATGACCCGTTCTGAAAAGTATTGCTCCCACCGCCCGTGCCTTTGGAACTGGAACACGGGTAGGCTGTGCAGAGGCATGCCACTCTTGGCAGCTAGTTTACTGTTGCTATGGGATGTCGTCTCTTGCGCTTTTCCCGAAATTAGAGGGTTAAATGAGACGAATTAGGTGAGGATTTAACGGCCGCGTTCTTAAGATGCCGAAGCGTCAGCGAGGTAACTTAAGCATTGTGTTGAGCAATCGTTTTTCTAATTATTTACCTTTCGCATGAAGACTTTAGCGTGCGAGCCGACTTCAATTTCAGCCGATTCTACTTCATAGCCTTGTTTCTTCAATTCTACAGTCATCGGAGGACAGCCGAAAAATCCACCACTTATACTTTCAACTTCAAAATGACCCTGCAGGTCAGTATAGCCGAAGTCATTCTCGTCATTTTGTTTGTACACATATACACTATCAATCGGCTCAAGTGTCTCTGCGTCAAGCACAGTTCCGTATACATCCTGCATACAATCGCATGAGCTCAGAAGAAATAGTAGGCTAAGTGATAGTGCTGTTCTTTTCAATTTCTATAATTATAAATGCTGCTCAACGGTCTCGTACAGGCAACGGGCGAGGCGCAAGCCAAGCATGAAGCCTGTGCTGTGTTGAGCTAAGAAATTTTTAAGGTGCCTTTACCTAAGAAGCCTTTCCAGTTCTGTACTGCTGGTCCATCAAGTAGAAGTATGTCCTGCTCTTCATCGTAGAACGGCTCGAACTGCCAATCTTCAGGACCGAAACAGCCAACATTAGACCATCTGGTTATAAAGTCGACGAAGTTATAGCCAAGCCTTTTCCCATGCATATCACTCCCATCATGGCTAAGAAATACTACTGGACAATCTGATGTTCCATTAGACATATCAAAGGCAATTAGGTCTCCAGTAGCTACTCGAATGAAAGGCACCTTGTGCTGCCATACCTTGTCATACTCATCGTCTGGGTTGTTGAAACACTCGTATATCCAACCATCATAACTTTCCTTTAAATCAGGGAGTGACTCAAAATCCCAAATCTGCTCGTAACCAGCTGAAAATATTTGGCGGTAATCACCTTCTGTTTCTTCCCCTTCAATTTGAAAGAAGAAGTTTATGCCAGAAGAATAGTTAGTAAAAACATCAACAAACTCTTCAGGCAAGGTTAGGTCGAGCTGCTTTTCTGTTTCACGAACTTCTTGAAGGGAGACAGGTGGCTTGATGGTTAAGTCATCTATAATTTCCCACTGTCTCTGTTTTGCTATGCTGAGAATCCATTCCCAGTTGCTTTTCCAGTTACTCCAGATTTCTTTATTCATGATTTTTATTTAGCTCAACGGCTCGTACATGAGGTGAGTAAGGCGTAGCCGAAGCTTTGCTCATGTGCTTGGTTAGGCACAGTGTTATTTATTATTGGCTTAAAGATTCCGTAGTCTGTAAAATCATCCGAGTAAAAGGTTTTTAGTGGCTTGAAATAATAGGTTCTTAAGCAAACTACTGGACTGTTCTCTTTTCTCTCAATGACTTCTGCCGTGCTTTTTTTATACTTGTGCTTGTTGGCTTTTCCCTTAAATAGCTCTTTTATTTCCAAGCGCATAAGTTTTCCATTTGAGTCAGTAATGAGCTTTATGTTGCCTTTTTGAAAACCAACATTCTCTTTTCCTTCCAGATTTACCCCAAAGATTTTTTGAAGGCCAAAAAGGTACAGGCTATCTTCTGTCTCTTTAAATGTCTGAAATCGATATTCATTCAGGATACATCCTGCATCAGAGTACCCGCTATACTCTTTGTAGTTATCAATCTCTAAATGAATATCAGAAATACGTACTTCTTGATTCGCTACAGGATTCAAAGAAATACTGTCATCACCAGCTTTTTGTAGGCTTATTGCATGGATTTGGCTACTGTTAGGAACTTCCGTGAAATATGAAATCGGTAGATTCCGCACCTTGTTTACTTCAAAATCTTCTGTCGAGTCCATTATCACAATTCCAAACTGATGTGAGTCTCGACCACCCCACGCATCATATTCATAGATAACTTTGTTACTATTCGGAATTCGTTGAACATGTAAATACGTATCCCATTCGCCGCCACCACAGGAAGACAGAAACAATGCAATTATACAAATGCTCTTTTTATGTTTCATCATATTGGGCCTAACGGCTCGTACATGAGGTGAACAAGGTTCTATCCGCAGTTTAACTCATGTGCTTTGTTAGGAGCAGACATTTTATTTAGTGACTACTTTCTGAAAATAATATCTTGTTGAGATACTATCATTTTCATAATAGGTCATGATAAACTCTTGATTTGTCAGCACTTCAATTATAGTTAAGTCGCCAGTAATTGGAATATAAATTTTATTTTGCTTTAACAGGAAAGGCTTAAATCTTAGCTCTTCATTACTTCTGTAAGTACTATCTCTAATTTCAAGAGTAAAATTCTTTACATCTACGATGCTTACTCTTTCTCCTTCCTTATTTAAAATTTTGTAAGCAGACCAGAGTCCCTGTAGTTGCTCGAAATTTATCGTGTCATTATTTGTTGTTAACCTGTTTTCATAAACTTCCCATTCCATATTGTTTTGAGTTGCTGAAACTGTTTTCGGGCTTGTATGAGAAGTACAGCTTAGGAGCAGAAGATTAAACAGTAATGGAGTACGATAAATCTGTTTCATTTTTTTATTGTTTGCTCCTAACTAGCGGATATACGGAATAAACATACGGTTTATTGTCGTTTTTGACAGATAACCGTAACTGGACTAACGAATATACTATATATTAAACTTACAATAACTGGATCCTCCCCTAAAACTTCCTGTCTCATAAAACCCCCGTTTTACGAGACTGCACCGACGCTTGCGGGCCACTTCCCAAATCAGCCCCCCAGAGCAGCTTAGGAAATCGATGTATTCCCGAATTGCCGTCTCACAAATCAAAAAGGATTTGCTATATTTGAGACGAGTTAATGATACAAATCATGAAGATAGGATACGCCAGGGTCTCCACCCAGGACCAGAAGCTGGAGCTGCAGACAGACGCCCTCTCCCACTACGGGTGCGACCAGCTCTACAAAGAAAAGAAGTCGGGCAAGAGCAAGGACAGGCCCGAGCTGGAGAAGATGATCTCCCAGCTCCGCGCGGGCGACACGGTGGTGGTGTGGAAGCTAGACAGGCTGGGCCGCTCGCTGCGTGACCTGATCGACCTGGTCTCGGAGTTCCAGGATAAGGGGGTGGACTTCGTGAGCCTGCAGGACGGTATCAACACGGCCACGGCCACGGGTCGCTTCACCTTCAACATCTTCGCCTCCCTGGCTGAGTTCGAGCGCGAGATCATCCGCGAGCGCACCAACGCGGGGCTCGCCGCGGCAAAGTCAAGGGGGCGGCGTGGCGGCAGGCCGAAGGGCCTTTCCCCAGCGGCCATGGAGAAGGCAAAAACGGCCAAGGTGCTCTTCGACGCAGGCACCAGATCAGTGGATGAGATCGCCAAGATCCTGGGCATCGGAAGAGCAACATGCTACCGCTACATCGACGGCATAAATAACCTAGATTGAAAGCAAGCTGAAAAGAGATGACGACAAGTGAAAACGAAACACCCGAGTTTTGGGAGAAGAGCTTTATCGAGAAACAGGAAATGTGGGGCTTTGAGCCGTCACATTCCGCCACCTTAACGAAAGACTTCTTTGTCGAAAATACCGTTAAGCATATCCTTATACCTGGCATTGGGTACGGGCGGAATGCACAGATTTTCAGGGAAAACGGTATAGAGGTGACGGGCATAGAAATATCCAAAACCGCTATTGAAATGGCAAGGAAGCATTACGGCGAAGAGATGACCATCTTCCATGGCTCTGTAACAGAGATGCCCTTTGACAACTCCCAGTATGACGGTATATTTTGCTACGCTTTGATTCATCTATTGGATAGCGCCGAGAGAAAGAAACTCATCCGTGACTGCTATAATCACCTGTCAGAGGATGGGTACATGGTCTTTACGGCCATTTCGAAAGAAGCCCACACCTACGGCAAAGGCAACTTCATCAGTAAGGATCGCTATGAGATATTCGATGGTGTTAGCATGTTTTTTTATGACAAAACCTCCATTCAGGCGGAGTTTGACGAGGTTGGACTATTTGAAATCACAGAAGTCACTGAGAATTTTCCGTTCTTTCTGATTAAATGCAGGAAAGGCCGCAACTTTACAACCTGACATTGCATGGCTATAAGCGGGTTAAGGGTATTTGACTGGACCGATCTTGGGCTGTTGATGCTGACGGCATACCCTCTACGTTCGTAGAGGGATGTAACAAAGGTCTGAAACATCTTAAAGCAGAGGCTCGGTGACATATAATGTTTACACATTCGGCAGCTCGATGCCTCCCAGGTACGCCTCCAGCAGCCTGGTGTCGGTAAAGCCTGAGGCCAACACGATTCCGTTGGACTTCGGGCAGTACCACAGTTCACAGAAGAAGGCGCCCAGGTGGTAGAGCGCCAGGCGGTACCCTCCCCTGGTGCGGGAGCCTAGAAAGGTGCCCTGCCGCCACACGGCCGCGACACGCTCGTCAAGCGCTAAGGAGTTGAACTCTTGCACATCCATATCAGGTGATTACGTTATTGGCCTGTACCAGTGCATGCGCGACGGGTAGTTATGGCTAGACTTTCTTTCTCATCTCTTGCAGCAGAAAACAGCTTCTCTTCTACTCGCTCAATTCATGATCATAACAAGTAATTAGGTTGTAAAAATCAAATTTGATATAAGTTGTTGAACTTTGAATTAAGCTTAATATGTAAATCTTATGGAATGCGTTAAGACTGTTAGCACACCTTTCGATGGTGGGTTTTACGACTTTCTATGGTGACTTTTACGAGTTCCGATGGTATATTCATCAAAAACTCCCTTTGCAGCCTTATTTGACCGTCTGCTATATATAAGATACGAAAAAAAACTGATATTACTCGTAATTCTCTCATAGAAAGATTTTGGTTTGCCTTACTTTTTCGCTCAAAAAGCTCGTAAAAGTCTAATACTTGCCTCAACTATGAGACTTTTACTTATCTAGATCAACTTAATTCCATTCTCTCTATCATCGAGTAATTCTTCTTTATAAAAAAATAAATAATTAATGGTAATTACTTATTAAATATACCTTTATTATATAGTATTATTTTATTTTATATTTAGAAGGCGTAACACTCATAAAATCAGAATTTTATAATGTTTTTGATGGTGACTTTTACGAGTTTCGATGGTAGGTTTTACGATTTACTGTGGTGACTTTTACGAGTTTCGATGGTGGCTTTTACGATTTACTGTGGTGACTTTTACGAGTTTCGATGGTAGGTTTTACTAATTCCGATGGTGGCTTTTACGACAACTATTAAAAATTAAGAATTTTATTCATAGTTAATAGTATTGTTATATATTTGCTTAAAATATAATGGAGCTATACGAATTTAATTCATATGCTAAGTGTAAGACAGTCAAGGTTAAATCAAAAAGTAGCACAGCATAACTACTTAATTAGAACACCCTTCAAAATGGGTATCATTGAAAGTCGGTTATTCACTTTGATGCTTTCTTCTATCAACAAAGATGATAAAGATTTCGGAGAGGTCTTCATTCCTGTCTCACATATAATTTCTTATAATCCTTCAAAAGCAGCCTATAGCATGATCAATGAGGCTTGTGAAAAGCTTTTCGACATGAAGCTGAATTTGAAAGACATAGAAAACCCTGATGTTATGATGGATAATCTTCATGTCTTTCGAAGAATGAAATTGGTAAAAGGTAAAGGTGTTTATGGATGGTTTGATGCTGAAATAAAACCTTACTTGCTTGAGTTACAGGGAAACTTTACTCTTGGTGAAATTGAAGAACTATTGTCTTTGAAGTCTGCACATGCTCACAAAATGTACTGGTTCTTACATTCCTTGAAAAGCTTGAATGAATTAAATAAAAAATTAACCAAACCAATTGCTGTCGACGAGCTTCGAGAGTTATTACTAAATGATACAAGCAAGTATAAGAAGTACGGAGAATTTAAAAAATTCATTCTTACTCCAGCTTATGAAGAGCTCTCTCGTACTGAGTTAAAATTTGAATTTGAAGAATTAAAAACTGGTAAGGCTATTACAGCTATACAATTTATCTTCCCCTATTCCGAAAATAAGAAGAACGGTAAGCAAATTTCAGATAAACAACCGTTACCATTACCTTCTCAATCAAACTTGTTTAGCCAGCCTGCTGCTGAGCTCACAGGTATTGAGCTGAATGCATGGAATCAAATGATAAAGTATGGTCTTGAGAGCAGACAAGCAGAATATTTTCTATCAAAGTTGAAGGGGGAGGAAATTACAAAAACGATTCATAAAGAATATATTCTTAAAAAGGATAAAGTTTCTAATTCCGCTGCTCATATATATGAGGAGTTAAAAAAGCTTATTGGAAGAAAATAAGGAAATAAGAATTACTAACTTGTTTGCAACTCTATTCTATACATCCTCTGTAAAATAAGAATTTAATAGCTCTAGCCCCTATATAACTTTTACGGTATTAACCTTCATTTTAGATAATATGCATATTTATATTCTAACACTCCTAATACACGTAACATATAAATATGTGTTATATGTGCTAGAAATGTTAGAATATAAATTATACATAGATACGCAATCTGATATAACTGTGTATTGAGTTTACTTCTATTGCTAAACCAGCTGGCTTGAAGGTGCATTACTTACTCAAGTTTTTCAATAGTATAAGACTTCTTGAGTAAAAGCTTATTCTTGTAAAGTTTATCATGTTACATATCAGGAGGCCTTTGGTCTCCTGATGAATCCTTATTGATTGCCTTCAATAAAGATGTTTTAGAAGCAGGAAAAAGAAAGGTAAAAGTAATATATGAGCTTATAAAAAATATCCTTCAAGTCTCAATATATAGTCTTTGTAATCTCTTCTCTGCCATACTGTGACCACGTACCCTTTACTGGGCTAGTGCCTCTTCCCTACATTAGTTTGATTGCTAATCAGAAACATTTGTTATCACAATTCTAGAATCTGGTTTTTATATTTCTTATCTATATATGTTAGAAATGATAACATATATAGATAAGAAATATAATCAAATGATGTTATTCTGTATTTATTTTCTATATTTGATTTAAAGTTTATAAGCACTAACCATTCTTGATTATATGGTAATAATAACAGTTATAAATAATAAAGGGGGTGTATCTAAAACTGTTACATCAATAAACATTGCCTCTTATCTTAGTAGAGATAGTAAGGTGTTACTGGTAGATTTAGATGCGCAAGCGAATGCTACTATTTCAACGATAGGTGAGACAAGCAATGATCATGTGGGGCAATGGCTGGTAGAAGAAAAAAAGTTTGCTGAGGTTGTAAAGCAGTATGATACATCCTTCGATGTTATGCCTTCTGCAAGAGCATTAGATAACTATTCTAAACTAATTGGAACCGAGCCAGATTATCAGTTTATTCTAAAAGAGAGAATAGAATCTGAAAAGCTTCAACAAGAGTACGATTATATTGTTATTGATAATGCCCCATCTTTATCAACTCTTGCTTATACAACGTTCTTAGCTGCTACACATGTGGTGATTCCGTCAGCCCCTGAAGAGCATAGTATATCAGGAATAGCGAACATCTTACAGACTGTGGTTAATGTAAAGAAGAGATATAATCCAGATTTAAAAGTCGCAGGCATTTTCTTTAGTAAGTATCATCCATCTTATAGAGAAAGGATTGATAATGACATGGTCAATGATGCCAGAGAAGCGTTTGGAGAGTTAGTGTTGCAGACGAGTATTAGAAAGAACGTTTCAATAAAAGAAGCTTTGGCCTATAAAAAGTCTGTCTTTGACTATGCTCCTGAAAGTGCAGGGGCCCAGGATTATCAAAAGTTAGTTGAGGAGATTAAAACCAAAATATAAGGAATGGCAAAGAATACTAAATCATTTTCAGGGTTGAACAAAACAATTAACAGTTTTGATGCTGAAATGTTAAGCACGCCGAAGTTAGACCACAAAGCTGATACCAAAGAGTCGAATAATGAGGCAGAGGATGAGGATGAAAATTTAATTCCTTTTGCAACCCGACTTCCTGAATCGCTAATAACAAGATTAAAGCAACATCAGTATTGGGATAGGGAATCTATAATGGATACAGTAATAAATTCATTGAATGAATATTTGGTGAAGTTTGAAGGATCTAACAAAGCTTTGCCTGAGTCAATAATTAACAAACAAAAGAAAAGAAAGTCCAGCAAGAAATAATTTATAATCTAACTAATATTTCATTTTTATCAATGTTAGAAATGAAATAAAGAATAGTATTTCTAATGAATATAGATGTGTTTCATAATTATAACCGAAAGGATTTATTGAAAGAGTTTAGGCATTTGAGATATGTTAAGAACAACAGATCGTACTTCCTTTACTTTATCTTTGAATGTGGTGAGTGTATTTATGTAGGGGAGACGAGCAACATCTTTTGGCGGATGGTTAAACACAAGGGTAAATGCTCCGATACTACTGTGATCTACCTGGAGGAGTACCAGGATAAGCAGGAAGTGCTGAAGCTGGAAAAACACTACATCCGAACCCTGAAACCAAAGTTCAACAACCGCTACTGCCTGGAAGGGCAGCTGGAGCTTTTCGCCGCCTAAACAGGGTAGGATAGGGGCATTATTACTCTGTAGTTATCTAATAGATCAAGCTGTAAGAAACATCCCCAGTAAAGATATTCTTTGCTGGGGATGTTTTGATTTACACTGGTTAAAGAATAAGGCAATTCAGCTCAGCTATCTCGCTTTATTAAATCTCCTTTACCCGTCTCAAAAGTAGCAAAGCTGTTTTGAATCTTAGGACGGGAATTAGGGAATCGTTGCATCGTGCTGCTCGGCAGATCAGGGACATTTTTACTTTGACCGTTACCGCTCAGATTCTTCCCAGCATTAGGGGGTATAACGATACGCCAAAAAGCGGGTTGGTTTTGGTTTGGTTTCGGTTGCAACTGGTTTGGAAAAGGTTGCTCAAACTGGTTGCTCTAGATTTGAAGATGTTTGTTTTTGGGTTGATTTGGTTTGCCTCTAGCCCAGGATATCCAAAGGCAACACCTAGAAATAAAATCTGGAGCGTTTAAACGGTCATTTGATACCGTTGCCAAGGAGAGGTAACTATTAAGTTGGAGTAACGGTGTTTCAAACAATGGACTTTCAGTGCCCCATTTTGGCTGAGGCAATGACTATTCTGTTGATAAAAAGGTCCAGAAATAGCCTTGTTTCAATCGTAGACCTAATATTTCTCTCCTATTCTGTAGAAGGCTTTTTCTTTTGACTACTAGGCGAAGGCTTTTGAACCAAATTTGGATTAAACTCTACTGACCCAATAATTTCTTCTCCTTCAAACTTAGCTTTAGCAAGTTCATCCAGAGTTATTGCACCTGTGTAGTATCGCATTAAAGCATAATTTAGCTTTCGCCATGCTTTTCTTGCATTGTTCCCTTTTGACCCAACATTGAAAACAGTTAACAATGTTAGGAAAACAGTAGAAGAGAAAGCCAATAGACGTGTAGGCAGTTCAGTCATCCATGGCATACCAACAAAGGCTGTCAATGCAAGGGAACTCACAGTTGCCAATGTGCCGAAAACAATTGTAAGACCATGAAGCTTAACAGCCGATTTATGCCAAACGTTAAGAGCATTTGTCACTTCATATAATAAAGCATTCTTATGTTCAGGATTTATATCCTCACTTCCCTTGGATGATACACCATTAAAGCCTAATATATTGCCAAGTGCGGCACCATCAGTGCCAGCCTCCCCATTTGCTCCTGGAACCTGTGGGTCTGTCTTAATTTCATCTGCCATGACTATCAATTTTTATAAATAAAAATAGTATAATTTTAACATTATTAATTTTATTTTACTTTTTTTTTAGATGTTTTTGCTAAAAATTCCAAACAACATACCTAAATTTTTGCCTGTGTATCAATAATGTAGTGTATTGGTTATGGAGGCATAATCCTAGAAGCGCTGTCTGTATTAAGGAATACCTGTCAACCTGGTATAGGATTAAAAATAATAGCCAGTCAACACTTTTTAGGAGAGGTTACGGTGGAGGCAGTTTCGCTTTGGTTTGAAGAACGTCTGCTCTTTGGGTACCAGAGGTTTGAAAGTGTTTGATTTCGGTTTGAAATGGTTTGGTTTTGTTTGCTACAGGGCCTATGCAGGCGCAGAGCAACGTCAGTTTCCAAACAAAGGCAATAAGGTAGCAACAGGCTGTTGCTACAGCCATTCTACTGGGTCTAGCCCTTTGGTTATGCGTTCAGCAGAAGATCACCGGAATCTGTAGCGGTAAAACGGCTGTATTGTGAGACAGTTGCAGTCAACCTATAGCAGGACTAGACATAGGGAAGATAAGCGTATGCCTTCGTTTAGCAAGTAATTGTGAGCAACTTCAGATATAAATACCTAATAGTAGGTATTACATTTAAAAAATAAAATAATTATAATTATATCATAAATTCTTAACAAAGAAGAATCTAATATTTTTAAAATGAAAGAAACTTTGTAAAATTTAGGTATAACGCAACTAGGAAACAGGTGTTTTTAGCATTTGCACCAAGTTTGTGATAAAACTGCCCACAACATATGTATAGGACTGAACTGCTAAAGTTGAGTTCGCATTACGCTTATACTTGACCTGTTTGTATGCACTTTATATAAGGAAGAATGGTAATTGATATAAATCAGAAGAAAATAGCCTTCGGTGATAGGTACACCTAATGGCGTACATTAGCCAAGACGTTGAGATAGTAATTGTAAAGGATTACCTGAAGTACTTACTATTTGTCTCATAAAACCGTCCTTCTAAGGTAACAGCAACCGAAAATTAATCCAATTTATAACTAATAATTAGCTTATATATCTGTTGTTCTGCCCTGGCTAATTCTGATTTTCATAAAGTTGCCTTTTTTTAAGACAGTTGCTGTTAACCTATATCAGGACTAGACAGCTATCAAAATTTAGTTCTTTAGTGCTAGAGGATCACAGCCAAATTTATGATGCCTGTCCCTTATCGAAGTTATAAATGCACAGTTTTAGAAGCAATATATGAAGCCAATTCAGCGTAAAGCCCTTGCAACTCTCATCGGTATCGTTTCTATCATAGCTTGCTTTGTTTGGATGGTATATGGAGGTATATTAAGTGAGGAATTGGCATGGCGCTTTGGTTTGATAGATCTTGCCGTAGGACCTGATGCCAATAAAGACGCTGGCACTGGTCCAATGCCAGCCAGAGTCCCAGACGAAGTGAAGTCTTATTACTTGGTGGTGCTTGGGGCTCTTCTTCTTGCTAGTGGATGTAGTGCGGCCCTTTTGGTCCTCAAGGGACATAGGAGATTCCAGCTTAGGTTGGGAATCTATCTTGGCTTCCTTGTAATTTTGCTTCCTGCAGCATTTTTTAATTACTTCCACGGATCAGGCGACTTAGCACTGGAAGCAAAATACCAAGTGATATTTAACCTGATTCTGGTCTTTCTAGGTGCAACTATCTGTTTAACAATATCTAGTTGGAAAGCTGATGCTCCAGATACTAAAGTATTGAAGGTTATGATTTTTACACTTCTTCTATTCTCCGCAGTTCTTGTACCCTCTCTGTTTACGTTACTCTGGATACTTTGGAGCTTTGGAGGTATGTCCCTTGAACAGGTACAGTTGGTAAGCTTAGACACAGTAATCAAGACTGCTGGGGTGATTTCTCCAGTGGTTACACTACTTAAGTATTTCCAAGAGCAAAGAAAACTTGCAGAGTTACCATCTACATCTCAAGGTGATACTCGTATGCTCCCCACTGGAGCGGCTGGCGTTCGCCGCCGAGGACGCCGTAACTAGATGTTCTTAGGAGGTATTTATTTGCCTACAATGTCTGGCTATCTTCCCCTTCTCTAAATATAATAAAACTCATTTACAGCCCCTACTTAATATAATTTCGCTTATGAGCCACTAGTAAGACTTCCGTTTTATAATCTCATTAAATCGGGGTATAACGATACGCCAAAAAGCGGTTGGTCTTAGTTTGGTTTCGGTTGCAACTGGTTTGGAAAAGGTTGCTCAAACTGGTTGCTCTAGGTTTGAAGATGTTTGGTTTTGGTTTGAAATGGTTTGCTACAGAGCCAGAGCAACGCCAGTTCTCTGGCAAAGGCAACATCAAGCAACACTGTCCGTTGCTCGATGTTGCCCATATGATCATGGCTGTCCCAAGCCCCTCTCTGGTTTGTGTACTTGTAAAACGGCCGTTTTATGGGACCACTGCTGTCAACCTATGTTGGGACTAGACAGTTTCTACTCCAAAACAAAAAGGTGGTGTAGGCTTACTTAAAGTTCGGCCATTTGGAAGTTGTAAAAACTCGTAACTGAGCTCCTCCCCCGTCTCTTTGTCCGCCCACTCGTCCCACAGCCCCGCAAAGCAGAAGAGGGCTTCGTCCTTCAGGAGGAAGCGGTACGGGACCTTGCCCGCGGCCGTCGTGCGCCACTCGTAGAAGCCGTCGGCGGGCACCAGGCAGCGCCTGCGGTTGACAAGCTCACGGAACATGGGCTTCTCGGTCAGCATCTCGGCGCGCGCGTTGATAGTTTTGTGTTTGTAACCTTTGTCCTTGGCCCAGTGCGGCAGCAGGCCCCAGGAGAGAAACTGCAGCTCGTCTGGCGCATCGCTGGTGATAACGGGCAGCAACTGTGAGGAGGCCGCATTGAAGCGATTCTCCGCCTCGGCCTGCTGCAGTAGCCTGACGGCTCTGACCGAGCCCTTGGGTTCCCTGTTCTTGCTGATGATGGAGTAGCGTCCGCACATGACTTTTGTGTTTGGTGTACGAAAATAAACTCTGCGTGTGCAGTAGGCAACAGTTCATGGTCATTTTAAAACGCAGCGAACCTCAAGAATACGCCTAAATTGGTTGGACGTTGCAAGCCTAATCAGGTTGAACTTAGATTGCTGGTATGCTTTTACTCTCTTTATTGTAATACATTTAAGTATAAATTTGTCTTGCATTTTAAAAATATAAATTATAACTTTTATAAAAATATACTTAGTAATGGTTGGTAAAGCTCTGTTAATGAAATTCTGATCCCCAAAACCGTTTTCCCCACATGTCTTAGAGGCTTAAACATATGTCAGAAGTTATCCAAAAACACAAAATGGAGCCGTACCGTGGCTATGTGCTTAACGCCAGGCCCGACACAGTGGATTTCAGGGACAAAATCTACTTGGCCACTTTGTTTGAAGTCCCTATGAGAAAGGATATAAAGGAGTACCAGTCCGTTGGGATCCCGATCCTAGACCAGGGAAGTGAGGGGGCCTGCACAGGCTTTGGCCTTGCCACTGTTATACACTTTCTGTTAAGGACCAGGAAGACGCATAGTTTCACCGACGAGATAAGCGCCCGCATGCTCTACGAAATGGCGAAGAAGTATGACGAGTGGGAGGGGGAAGACTATATCGGGTCAAGCGCGAGGGGCGCCATGAAAGGCTGGCACAAGCACGGCGTGTGCCTAGCCTCTAAATGGGCCTATGACCAGCACGTACCCGACAAGGACCTTACTGCGGAAAGGGCGGAAAACGCCGCTGGCTTTCCCCTAGGTGCTTATTACAGGGTAAACCACAAAGACATAGTTGACATGCACACGGCCTTGGCTGAAGTGGGAATCCTCTATGCGACGGCTCGGGTACATGACGGCTGGTTCAGTATCACCCCAGAGGGGGAGATCCCGTACATGGGCCAAGAGATAAGGGGTGGCCATGCCTTTGCGATCGTGGCTTTCGACGAAACAGGGTTTTGGATACAGAACTCGTGGGGGCCGACCTGGGGCAAGGACGGCTTCGCTCTGATCACCTACGATGACTGGCTAGCCAACGGCACAGATGTGTGGGTGGCCAGGCTAGGGGCGCCAATCACCTTCAGAAGTTCAAACAGTATCGCCAAGTCCTACTCTGTTGCTGCTTCCGCTCGGGACGGCATGTCCTTCAAAGACCTGAGACCGCATGTGGTAAGCCTGGGGAATGACGGGAAGCTGAAAACCACCGGCACCTACGGCAACTATTCCAGGGACATAGAGCGGATCTTTACAGAGTATATTCCCGCCATAACAAAAGGCTGGAAGAGGAAGAGGATCATGCTGTATGCCCACGGCGGTTTAGTTGACGAGGCAAGCGTGCTACAGCGTTTAGCGGATTACAGGCAAACATTATTGGCTAAGGAGATCTACCCCCTGTTTTTCGTATGGAACTCCGATTTGTGGTCCACCATTAAAAACCTGCTGCAGGATGCACTGAACCAGAGAAAGCCCGCGGAGCGCGTAGGTTCAGTGTTTGACTTCATGCTGGACCGGTTGGATGACGCCCTTGAGCCACTTGTTAGGTTTCCTGGAAAGCTTGCATGGGAGGAGATGAAAGAGAACGCTATGGCGGCGTCTGATACAGGCGGAGGGACGCTGTTCACCATACAGTGTCTTTTGCGGTTTATTAGGGATAACCCGAACACAGGAATACATTTAGTCGGCCACAGTGCGGGAGGTATCTTCTTGGCTCCTGTTGTCAGGCTGTTAACGGAACAGTACGGCCAAAGCATAGACTCCTGTACCCTATGGGCTCCTGCCTGCACTATGAATGATCTGGATAAGTACTATTTGCCCGCTGTGGCAAACAAGGCGATTGATAAGTTCGCCCTCTTCACTTTGACGGAGCAGGCCGAACAGGACGATAACTGCTTTCATATCTACAACAAGTCCCTGTTGTACTTAGTCTCCCATTCTTTCGAAACCATTGTCAGAGGAACAGGCATATTGGGGATGCAAAAGTACATCGAGAAGCACCGGGGCCTGCTGGAGTTGATCGGCACTGGGCGAATAGACTTAGTCACTTCCCCCAATAACAACCCGATTCCCTATGCCTGCGGGGCACGCCGCCACGGGGACTTTGATAATGACGAGCAATGCTTCAATTCCACTGTTGCCAGGATACTGAAGTCGGACCCTTTCCTGATATATGGAGACGCCGCCATACCTAGTGATAACATGCTGGTGGATGGAGGGGAAGCTGGAACAAGGGCTGGGGCTGTGCCATCAGGGGGAGAGCGAACCGATAAAGTACCCATTGGACCTTCACCGGTTGCGCCCCAGGTTAAGATGAGGCCCTCCAGGAGTGACATGGCAAGCAGAAGAGACTATATCAACAGAAGCTTGTTTCTGTAAATCAGCAGGCTAGATTTAATGATAGGAAATTCAGTTCTCCCCTAAGTAGGTAAGCTAGCATTTTCGAGACAACCAAGGGGTACGCGATTAACTCAGCTTCTCATATTAGCAAAATAGCATACTCTCTAGTGCGAATAAGGACTTGTCTTGGCAAGCCCAGTGGAAAACTGCAAGCAGGTAATATATTTTACGTTCTTCTTTACCTCCATTCGCAATAGACCTTAACATGTAAAAATCAAAGAGACATGAATGAATTAGAAAAGCAACAACTGAGGGATTCATTGAAATTGTTCTTTAGAAACCTTCAAGGATTCATAAATATAAAAGTTGAAAGCGAGAAGCATAATGAAGCCAGACAGAAGCTTGAAGACCTGGTTCTTGATTGTTTTGCTCATATAAATACAGCACCTGGTATTAAAAGTTCAGTCATCGATTCAATTATAGATTCAATCGATGATTTGTCAGAGAAAGAGCAAAAAGCTATCGTCTTACTGAAAATGGAAATAGAATATTACAATTTGAAATGTAAAGGAGAGAATAAATACAGTGCAAAAGATGGAATTGAAAACGGAAAGACTGTGAAAGACAGTATTGAAGACTTATTTTCACTTCCAGAATGGGTTAAAAAGATATTAAAGGTCTTGAACGAAATTCTAAGTATAGTTAAAACAATAGTTTGACAACAAAGCCCTATATAAGTAGCAGTCTCACTCTATGGTAGAATAATGAGAAGAGCATAATAATTACTTAGCACAATCACACCTTTACTGTAGCTGCGCCACAGCAAAGCCCAACACGTTGTACACTATTAAAAACAACAAAATGATAGAACAATTGCCTCACTGGGTAAATGTGTTGTTTCTGCTAACATTGGTAGCAACAGTTGTAATTTTCTATTATGCAAATGGTAAAAGAAAAAAACTGCTTGCTGGACTCATTCTTTGGGGCGTCTTGCAATCTATTTTAGCCATTACAGGGTTTTACCAAATCACTGACACGCTTCCTCCAAGGTTTATTTTGGTATTATTACCAGCCACCATAATGATTGTGGTTGGGCTTTTGCCTAAGTATCGTAATAAGCTGTTAAAAAATAGAAATCTAGTATTAAGCACCCTCCTTCATACTGTAAGAGTACCAGTAGAAATTGTTCTATTTTACCTCTTCATGTATGGAATGATACCAGAACTGATGACTTTCGAAGGAAGAAATTTTGATATAGCAGCAGGGTTAACAGCACCAATTGTCGGAATATTGATTGTTGCTAAAAAAGTAAGCAACACTATGCTGATTGCTTGGAATGCTTTGGCCTTATGCTTAGTTCTTTTCATTCTATTCAATGGTATACTGTCATCTGAATTACCCTTTCAACAGTTTGGATTTGAGCAACCAAATAGAGCCATAAATTATTTCCCGTTTATTCTCCTTCCAGCTGTCGTTGTACCGATTGTAGTTTATACCCATTTAACGGATTTGATAGCACTTTTAAGTGAAAGAACAACAGTGTACAACAAGGCACAGGTTTTGAAATCTGCTACCCCTCGTTAATAGCTTGTACTAAACGTTATGCGTAATAAAAAAGGACTAACAGACGATGAATTTAGTTTTGACAATTATAGCTGCCATCCTTACAATTCTAATATTGATATTCATCCCAAAGTTCATTTCTAAAAGGATAGAGAGACAGTTTGCAATAGATGATCTACAAAAAGCAGTTAGTCTACATGACCTAGAGAACAAAATTCGTCAAACAATTGCACAAATCATTGGTGGTGTAATTTTACTCTTTGGGGCTTATACTACTATTGAAAAAATTGGACAAGATCAAAAAGGGAGACTAGATAATAAATTCTATGAGTGTACAATTGAATTATCAAGAACAGATACTTTAAACAACTTGCGAAAACTGGGAGCAATTTATATGTTAGAGGATATAGCAAATGAATTGCCAGAACAGTATTACCATACTAGTATTGAAGTGTTTACTCAATATTTAAAAATCAATCATAATGTAATAAAATCTTTTGACACAATACCTGACGTTATGAAAGGGGCAGTTATGAACGTATTAGCGAGGCGGCAATTCTACTTTGGAAAAGGTGAGAAATTTCCGTTAAATCTAACAAGTTTAAATCTTCGAGGAGTTCAGGTTGAAAATTCTAATTTTGATGAAACACTATTCTTAAATTCAGATCTTTCTAATAGCCACTTTAGCAATTCATCTTTTAGTGGAGCAAATTTCAATGAAGCTATAGTCAAAAACGCTTCTTTTTTTAATTGTGATTTTACAAGAGCACAATTAGGCTCTGTTAAATTTAACTCTACAAATATTGCTGGATGCAATTTTTCAAATGCAAGTTTATGGTCAACTGACTTTCGAAAAGCTCAAATGGCTATTGCAATGGATAATTTCTTTTCCAACGAGGTTGATTTTACTGGCGCTGATTTGTTGTTTAGTAATTTGGATAGCTTAGATTTAAGATCTGTGATTCTCAAAGATGCAGACTTAGCTGGTGCAAGTTTGAGGTATTGTGACTTATCAGAGGTTAATATGGAAAATGCTAGGTTCTGGGGGGCGACTCAAAACGATAAACCTATTCCTACTGACTTGAGTTTTTCGAATTTGAAAAAAGCAAATTTATTAGGTGCAGATTTACAAGATGCGATCTTAATAAACGCTGATTTATCTGAATCAAATATTGAAAAGGCATATTCTTTAGAAGGGGCTAATTTAACATCAGTAAAGGGACTAACGATAGAACAAAAAAAGAAATGCAAGGAACTAGGTGCTATAGGATTATGATAACTACGCATAACAACTAGGTCTTCGTTGGGTGCGGAGTGACACTGTGAAGGCCAAGTTTCTGCATAATTTGCTTGGCATCTTCACCGCCAAAAAGTAAGCGAAAGGCTGCTGTTACCTCTTTGACTTCATCGCTATAATGATAACAGTTAATTAGTTTTCGAATGTGGTCTTCCATAGGGATAGTTTTTTGTAAACTGTCAATCTATTTCAGGAGAAGACCCGGTGGCCCGTCCTAAAAAATGTTGACCAACTTTGAAGTTCTAAGATTTTCCCTTCATACCTTAAAGATGTGGCAACATACCCATCCCCAGTTGATTTTACAATTTGTAAATGCTCTCCCTAGAGATGAAGGTGTAGCCTTTTGCACTTTTATACTCCTACAGGAATACATTTGATTATTTTTATTTATCTTACTTGAAATATAAAGTATATTCATTTCTCTTACTATAGCTATTTTCTGCTATAGATATGCTGCAAACAATTTATAATTTAGTCTATTATTAAAAGTCATCATAACCACGAACGTAGTTTTGCTATATGGATTATTTATTTGAGAATTTAGGTGATGAAAGATTTCAAGAATTCTGTAGTTCTCTCGTTGCTAAAGAATTCCCTAATTTTCAATCATTCCCAGTTGGACAACCTGATGGAGGAAGAGACTCTTTGGTGTATTTTATGGATTCACCTACCAAAGACTTTATTGTTTTTCAAGTAAAATATGTTCGTAATCCAAATTCAATTATAGACGTTCATAAGTGGTTAATAGAGACATTACAGGGAGAAGCGCCTAAGATTGATAAATTAATTCCTAGAGGAGCAAAGCAGTTTTATTTATTGACAAATGTAAGAGGTACAGCACATCTTGATGTAGGGTCAAAAGACAAAGTTAATTCCACCTTTGAAAAAAGCATCAAAATACCTTCCTTATGCTGGTGGAGAGATGATTTATCTAGGTTGGTAGAAAAGGATCCTATATTCAAATGGTCATTCCCTGAAATATTGAATGGACAAGACATCTTAAACTCTGTACTCTTCCAAAATATTAATGAAAATAAGGAAAGAAGAGAAAGTGTAGTTAAAGCATATTTGGCTGACCAGTTTGCTATAGACAATGAAGTTAAGTTTAGGCAAATTGATTTACAAAATAAACTACTTGATTTATTTACTGATGTACCGCTGAGAATAAAAAAGTTAAATCAGAAAAATAAGACTCTTAAAAGAACACTTGAATATTTTGAAAGCAATAACAGAAAAGTAATTTCCTTTGAAGATAGCTTTATAATTGAAGAACGTGAAAACCTTGGCGCAGCAAGCTTTCTGTTGCATCCAAAGATCCAAAACGAAATCCAAAGAATATTATTAGAAGGAGGCCCTGGTCAAGGTAAATCCACTATCTCTCAATATATCTGTCAAGTTCATAGAGCTCGATTATTAAATAAAACCTATGATCTACATTTACTCCCTGAACATTTAAAAAGTACACCAGTTAGGTTACCTTTCAAGATAGATTTAAGGCACGTTGCTGCATGGGTGGAAAATAAAAATCCTTATCAAGGACGCTTTGGGGAGGAGTACTTTTCGAGCATTTGGAAAAATTCACTTGAATCATTTCTAGTTGGTCATATTGTTTACCATTCTCAAATTAATGAGTTTAATTCTAGCGACTTGATAGCGATAATAAAATTAAGCTCTGTACTTTTTGTTTTTGATGGCTTCGATGAAATTGCAAATTTAAAGATACGTGAAGAAGTAATTGATTTTATTAATAAAGGAATAAACAGGTTATTAGAAAATTCTAAATCTATTCAAGTATTAATTACAAGTAGACCTGCTGCTTTTTCAGATACTATTGGCTTTTCTGTTGATACTTATCCTCACTTTGAGTTAACAGATATTACACCTTCTATCACAAAAGATTATGTTGAAAAGTGGATTAAAGCAAGTAGATTAGATAGTAGAGAGGCTTCCGACATAAGACGACTTGTTGAGGAAAAATTAGAAATGCCACACCTAAAGGACTTGGCAAAGAGTCCAATGCAGTTAGCTATTTTTATAAGCTTGTTAAGAACAAGAGGTGAATCACTGCCAAACAAAAGAACAGCATTGTATGATAGTTATATAGAACTTTTTTTTAATCGAGAGTCAGAAAAAAATCCAACAATAAGAGATCATCGAGACCTTATCATTGATATACATCAATATTTGGCATGGGTATTACATTCTGAAGCTGAACTGCTAAAAAATAGTGGCAGCATTCATATCGATGATTTAAAAGCTAGATTAAAAATTTATTTAACTAAAGAGGGGCATAAAACAGATATTGCAGACCAATTATTCCATGTTATGGAAGAGAGAGTCTGTGCTTTAGTCTCAAGGGTTCAGGGAACATACGAGTTTGAGGTTCAACCTCTAAGAGAATATTTCTGTGCAAAGTATCTTTATAACACCTCTCCATACTCACCAGCTGGAATGGAAAAAAAGGGGACCAAACCTGATAGATTTGATGCAATTGCACGTAATTTTTACTGGCATAATGTTGTTCGATTTTTTGCTGGCTGCTTTGATAAAGGCGAGCTTCCAATGCTAATACAGAAATTAAAGGAGCTTCAAAATGATGAAATATTGAAATACACTAATTATCCTCGTTTGATTACATCTCAAATTTTGTCGGATTGGGTTTTTACGCAATATCCCTTACTTCTTAAGGATGTCGTTAAAATAATTGTCGATGGAATTAACATTGGCAACATAATAAATCAAGAAGGCAGAAGAGCTAATAATGAACCAATTTTATTGCCTAATGAATGTGGTCGAACGGAAGTAATTGAAGAGTGTTTTGATCAACTTAAAAAGTTTCCGCATAATGATTATGCTTCAGAGTTGATAGGTCTAATTAAAAATAATCCTTATCAAACACTAGAATATTGGAGTAAAAATTTACAATACGTAGAAGGGAAAAAGCTTACAATATGGCTAGAATATGCTTATATGCTTGAAATTATTCATAAAATTGATGAATCAACACTTATAAATATTGTACAGAAAGATGATTATTCCCAGCAAATTAAAAAGCTACAAATATTAATTGATGGCAATAGATTGGAAGTAATCAACAAACAATTAGCCTTAAAAAAGAAAGTTCTTGATGGAGTAGTTGACAGTAAAATATTTGTTTATAATAGAAGATATTCATCTCATAGCTTACAATTTCTCACACTGATTTTACATCCATATTTATTATCAACTATTCTGAATAATGATAAACTAGATTTACCCTTCATCAATTTAATTTCTCGTAGAATTAGTCACTATCCTAACGGAAACAATCAATCTAAATTAATTACGGAGTTTACAGTACATGATGAAATAGATAAAGCTATTGAGGCTTTTTCAAATCATATAGCTCCGTCATTAAATAGAAATGTTTCTGAATGGAAGAATAGCATTGAGCCTTGGGATTTATTAGTTGAAGGTTTTAGGCATGCATTTCAAAATAGATGGTCTATAAATATTGTAGCAGTTATTGCAGCAGGTATAAAGTCCAAAGACGAAACTTATGAAAATTTTGATGTTCTTAATGATGATACAAGGTCTTTGTGTAAACGAGTGAGATGTGCTAGAATGAAATCAGGGAGTATTCGGTACTGGGAAAACCAATTAGATAATCCTCAAGATATTATATTTACATTACTAGTTTTATTCACTTGGGCAACTGCAAAGATTATAGTATATTTTTTTGATAAATTAGAATTGATTATAAGTGAGTTATCATCAGAGGAATTATCTATCTTACTCAATGGACTTAGTAAAACTGCTAGAATATCTATATTCAATACTGCTCAAAAATCTGAGATAGAGAAAAACTTAAAATCTAAGGATTTGGGTAACGGAATTTTACTCATACTAAGTCAAAGATTCTCGGAAGATTCTAAAAAGAAATTCATTTATGATAGTGTTAAATGTCGTGTTATCAAGTCAGAAGATATTTCTGAGCAAATATTAGACTATTTGATAGGAAAATATATTCACAATACAAAAGACAAAGAATTGCTAAGTGAAGTCAAAGCAATGTATTCTTCTATTTCAAACTACAACGAAAGGAACTTGTATTACAATAGACATTTTGTAAATGAAAAAATAGAAATTCCTATTGAACTTGCTAAAACTATAATGAATGATTCAAAAAGCTATCCTCGTATAATAGCATCTCATGCTGAAAGGTCATGTAGGCTATATGCTAATAAGCACCTTAAAGCTGTCGGACAAATAGCACAAGATGAAAAGTGGTTTGATTAAAGTAAACTAAACAATAAATAGTTTTTGAAAAAATTAAACTCTTTAATTTAAAATAGTATCAAAGATATAGGCTGTTCACTCCTCTTTTAAGTTTATCATACCCAGAATAAATAGCGCATCATACTGCTTTTTATTAAGTATTACATTTAACTAACTATATAAAAGCAACAAGAAGTGCATTATAATGCACTTCTTGTTGCTTTTATATAGTTAGTTTTTTAATTTCACATCAAAAAGGGCATTATAATGCACTATCTATTGGGGAAAACCATCAAGGAGCGAAGAAATATGTTACATCTTACTCAAGAGGATTTAGCAGCTATGGCAGGTGTAGCACTGCGTACGCTTAAATCATTAGAAGTTGGAAAGGGAAATCCTTCAATCAACACACTGCAAAAAATTTCAGAGGTACTTGGCATGGAGGTAAGGCTAGAGGTTAGAAAGTTAGATAACTAAAGTATATGAGAATAGCACAGGTATATTGGAACGACATACTAGCAGGCACATTAACAGAGGTAAATCCAAATGAATACATTTTCTGTTATGATAATGCTTACTTTATTGACTCGGCTCTTCCTGCTATAAGTCTGACCCTGCCTAAAAGGCAACAAGTGTACAAAAGCAATTTCCTGTTTCCTTTCTTCTTCAACATGCTTGCGGAAGGAGTGAATCGTAACCTTCAAAACCGGCAGCTAAGAATAGATGAACATGATTACTTTAGCCTACTGATGGCTACAGCGCAGTATGACACCATTGGAGCTATCACAATTAAACCAGAACAGGAGATTAAAAGATGAGCTTACCAGATATTCAATATTGTCCTGGCACCTTAGCCCTTAACTTTCACACATACAGTTCCGCCTGTCTTCGCAACATGTTTAGCGGCAAGAAAGTGAGTCATATCCTTTCTTACCTGCCCCCGCAGGAGAGTGAAGCAGACGCCGCACAATTTATGGAGAATCGTAAACGAATATCCATTTCTGGTGTACAGGAAAAGCTTTCACTGCTCCTAGAAAAAGATAAATTGCGCCTCACTAGGATGGGCGAACAAGGTCAGTACATTCTCAAGCCTATTCCTAGAGACGTAAAGCGCCCAGACCAAGTGCCAGCTAATGAACATCTGACCATGCAAATAGCACGTCAAGTTTATAAGATACAGGTGGCAGAAAATGCACTTACTTTCTTTGAAAATGGGGAGCCAGCCTACATTACAAAGCGCTTTGATTTAAAGTCTGATGGTACTAAGCACAGACAGGAAGACTTTGCCTCTCTGGCAGGTAGAACCAAACACACAGCTGGCAGTGACTTCAAGTATGAAGGTAGCTACGAAGACATAGCACAAATCATTAGAAAAACAGTACCTGCTTATCTAGTGGAACTGGAAAAGCTTTTTTCATTGATATTGTTCAACTATCTGTTCTCTAACGGAGATGCTCATTTGAAAAACTTTTCTTTGATAGACACAGAGTACGGGGATTATATCCTTAGTCCAGCTTATGATCTAATTTGTACCCGCTTGCATGTAGATGACAGTTACTTTGCTCTTAAAGATGGTCTATTCTCTGGGGACTATGAAACAGATAGCTTTAAAGCAAACGGCTTTTATGCGTATGATGACTTTAATGAATTTGCGCTGATGATAGGGCTTAAGGAGAAACGAGTAATCAAGATTATTAATACATTCAAACAGGATTATCAAGCGGTACATAGGCTTATTAACAGTTCCTTTCTTCGAGACGATATAAAAGAGGAATACAGAAACCACTACTTAGAACGGTTAAAAATGCTTAACTATTCAATGGAAAAGAGAAATTAACAGGCAAAGCCTCAACAATCAAAAAAAGCAGTAAACATATCAGGTAAGTATTATTTTCTAAAGGAGAATGATCCTATGTTGCTATTGCTCTTGTTTAACATAACCTTACTTATCGATCTGTAAACAAGGAAGGCTCCCCGATATGGAGAGCCTCCTTTTATAAGAACATCTTAGTATCCAGGTTTTGAACAAACAGATAGACAGCACAATTTTTCTGTCGCCTCATGCATGACCGTTCTCGCACAAGCAACTGCAAATCGATAGTGGCAGAATATTATTTTAGGGGTTTGTACCTCTCCCCATAAATAGAAACTCGTCCCAGATCTTTCAGCACCATTACTCCCATTAGGTCATACTTGCCCACCGGGTAATTGCCGTTATTGCCATCCATATATTGTATCAGAAGCGTGTACTGGTATCTTTCTTCAGATCCTACGCGCTTTCTGATGGTTCCTTGCTCATCACAGTCAATCCAGAATCTGATCTTGATCGGATCATTCATGTGTGGCTGGAAAAGACCTGTACCGTCGTTGTTCAGCAGGATGATCGGTTCCCCTTTCCCTTCATACAGGTATTTGCCTATTATTTCTTGCGGGAATTCCTTAGAAACGGTGTAAGTGTTGCCCATTACTTCAATGGACTCAACTTTGGTCTGTGCCTGGGTGAAATGCACTACTGCTATAAAGAAGATGAATAGTAAAGATAGCTTTTTCATTTGGTTATTTATGATGTTCCTGTTCTTGAGACTCTCTAGTTTAAAGCTAATTGGGACCACTATTTTCAATTCTATCATTTAATTACTTATCCCATCTTTGCACACGCTGATTGTGAGTATCAGCTATATAGATGTATTTTGAATCAACATATATGCTTGAAGGGTAACTAAGCTGGTCAGGCCCACTTCCAGATTTACCTCCAGCTACTGTGTACCCTTCACTATCTCCTGGAACATATGCAAGGACTTGATCATAATAAGAATCTGATATATAAATTGTTCCATTCTTATCTACAAATATATCTGTCACCTCAAACATGGCATTTACTGTGACAACGCGCGTACCACTAGAAGCACCAGGTGCCCATTTAGTAACATAGTCTGTTACATTATCTAGCACATATAAATTGTCATTATCGTCTACAAAGACTCCTATTGGGGATCGAAACTCATTGTCTCCACTGGCCACGGTCACGCCGCTTGTCGCACCGGGTGCCCACTTTTGAACTCGTCTATTGTCACTATCAGCCACATACACATTTCCAGCTTTATCGACAAAAATGTCATTAACGAGACCGTCTACTGGGTCTATAATAGTAGTCCCACTCATCGCGCCTGGAGCCCATTTCACTACCCGAAGATTACCTTCAACTATATAAAGATTACCTGTAGCATCTACAAAAATGTTCGTAGGACTGGAAATTTCACTCATAGGAGGACCTCCACCAGCCACGGTCACGCCGCTTGTCGCACCGGGTGCCCACTTCTGCACTCTGTTGTTCTCAGTGTCAGCTACATAAATATTGTTAGAAGCATCTACAAAAATCCCTTTTGGATTAATAAAACCTTCATTACCCCAAATAGCGCCATTGCCGCCTGCTACTGTCACTCCTTCTTTATATGCCTTAAAAGTTGCATTTATTTTTTTAGTGAGTGCCTTCTCTAATTTTGTGTCTGTGTAGACTATGTCGAATGAGAAAGCCTTGTCCTGTGTTATGGTGGCACTTTTTGCCGTCACGTTCATGCCACTCTCCGCAGTGGTGGCCGCAAGCTGTATAGCAGGATCTGATACATTCTTAATACTGAGCTTGCTTCCAGGAAGTGCGTACTCTTTTACAAGCGGCTTAGCCCCTATGGGGTTAGCGTACGCAGGTATGTCAGTGCCTGAAGTGGGAAACCAGCTCTTCACCTTGTTGGCTATACTGACAGTTTTGTCATACAGGTCCTGAAACTTGGTCACATAGGTGAAGAGGCTTGCAATCTCAGACACCGTCGAGTTCTTATCTGACTGGTTCAGGTTTCGGAAACTTGCCTTGACACTTAGAAGCTTCACTTTGTCCTTGTAGAACAAGATCTCTCCTGCAGTCGGCCCAGCCATGCGCTCTGCGCCTGTGATCTCTTCAAGCACACCCGTCAGGCTTGACACCTTCTTTAAATCAGAAAGTGCATGAAGTGAGTATACAAAACCGGCAGTAAGAAAACCAGCCGCGGCCACCTTGTCGACTAACCACGGTGATGGAAGCAAGATTAGCTTAAAGCCTGCATAAGTAAATGGAATAGCTTTCACAACGTTACGGCCAAAGCTCTTTGCTGTGCTCACCAGTTCTTCTCCTACGTCCTCTCCGCTTGTAGTCCCGGTTGTCCTTAAGTTACTTTCAGGCTTGCCTGTATTCAATATAAAGTCTTCGTCATTCGGCATGTTAGACCGAAAGAAATAGGCGACTTGCAGCTTTTCCTCGGCTGATAGCTTGGCGAAGTTCTCCTCCATTACTTGCCTCTGCTCATTAAGGACAGTTATGTACCGGGCATCCAACTGGATGTCAGCGTCATTCATATGCGCTTCCAACCGAGTGGCTATCTCCCCGATCTCATTTGTGAATTGCGCGGCCACTGCATCTGTATTGGTAATGGTGGCATAGTTGCCCACCGTTATCTCGGCCTGCTTTTGGAAGCCAGCACCAGAAAAGTCTACAGTGGCCTTTCCAGATGGCACAGCCGGCATGAGGAACATAAGCTGATTATCATCTGCAGCAACGGCTCTAACATCAATCCCAGCTACATTGATCATCGTAGTTTCTGTCACAGTCACGGCTTTCCCGGCCTGGGCGAACACAAACTGCCCAGGTGTGGCCGAAGTTGTGATCAATGAGATGGTGTCTGCCTCTGTTGGGGTTGGTTCTTCTTCTGATTTGCTGCAGGCGGCAAGGATGAACAGAAGAAAGACAAGGGTGTAAAGTCTCTTCATGTAATAAAGATTGGCTAATAGAAATTAAGTTGCTGATAATCTGCAAAATTAACTTTCAACCTCGAGGTGAACAATACCTACTTTTAGGTATATGTATAAATATATATTTTAATATAAAGCGCTCTATAGCTAGGGAAATAGAAGGTGGCAAAGATTTGGATAAAGCTTACAAACAATTTGTTTAAAGCGGTTTACAACTCACTCCAATGAGGATTGAAGTCTTTTTATTGCTGCCGGCTACCTGCAGTTATACCCGCATTTAAATGAGGAATGACGTTTAAGAACTCGTCTTCTAGTTTCAAACCCGATTTTTTCTTTTGACGGCCCTGATACACATGGATATAGGAAACCCGCAAAGCTCCTTGAGGACTTTCGGGTGTTCGGACGTCCATATTGGGAATGGCTTAGCGGCTCAACCTCAGACGCCAAGGCAGGATCTAATTTCCTGAAAGTTGTACTATATCAACAAATCTGTATTGATATACAAAATGATTGGCTCTTTTCGCTAATACTGGAATCAATACCGCCGTCTTTGTGTCTGTCCTTTAACTTTTAGCCAAAGTTAATATTTCATAGTGTTAGATTAGATTGTTGTGGTATGATAGGGTAGTCTGTGGCTACCCTTTTCTTTTCAGGAGACTCTGCAACTGCAGCAAGGAGCCTTAAAAGTAAGGCAGCTCTATATCCTTCAGGTACGGGTCCGGCAGTCTTTCGTCTGTGAAGCCCAGCGCCAGCTTGATCNGAGACTCTGCAACTGCAGCAAGGAGCCTTAAAAGTAAGGCAGCTCTATATCCTTCAGGTACGGGTCCGGCAGTCTTTCGTCTGTGAAGCCCAGCGCCAGCTTGATCTCGATGGACACTGGGCAGTACCACAGCTCACAGAAGAACCCGTCCAGGTGGTAGAGCGCAAGGGTGTACCCGTCTTGGGCGGCAGTACCCAGGAAGGTGCCCCGCCTCCGTACCGCTGCGGCACCGACTGCACGCCGAACCACCGCGCGTAGATGTAGGTAGGCATTGCCCTGCTCTCTTGTGGCGGTAATGGATGTGACTATCCTACATGGTACTGCCAAAGTAAGGCCTCAGCTCCGTCACTTTTATAGCTGGATAAGTTTGCACTTAGTTTAAGAAACCTCTGCTAGACATAAGATTACTTATCGGCAGCGCGGCGCCTCTGTGCCTAGGATGCGGTCATGGAATGCCCATTTTCTTTTTACGAACGCATGCTTGGGAAACGGTATAGCCAATGCCTATCAAGCCCCCTTCTTCAAATAAAGCAGCCAATTAGTGGCTGCCCTTCTTAGCTGGTTGCAGGTGCAGCGTCCTGAAATGCTGTCTGGCCAGGCCTCCCGCTACGCCTCCGGGCGCCTGCAGTTTATGGCAGACGACTAGCAAAAGCGGCAGTTTTGTATCGTTAAAAGGTATACCTTTTAACGATACAAAACGCGGGCAAGCGCGGCACTCGCAGCATATTAAAGCGGAATATACCGCTACAAACCTACGTGTAGCTTTTAGCGACACTATTATACTTATATAATTTAATATATACTATTGTATTACAGTTATATATGTTGTTTATATAAACCATTACTTTAACAAAAAGCCATGATCTGATGTATCAAGTTAATGCACGAATCTGTATCAATAAAAGGTTATCTAAAGCGTGTGTCGAATCTTGTTCTAACCTATCTAAAGCTAAAATAAATCATCTTTTACGTTATAATTACGTAATTATAACGTAATTTAAGCACGTTATAACCAACATCAGCACCCATGCCCAAATTCAGCAGAGAGGAGTATCCGCCGAACTCTAACCCCTTCGATAAAGTCTGCCCTTATTGCTCTCGCGCCTTCTGGACAATCAAACCCAGAACGATCTACTGCTCGCCCAAGTGCCGCGTTTACGCAAACAAGAAGAAACGCGAGGCCCAGGTGGCAGGCACTGCCGAGCACAAACAGCCGCACCCTACCCAAGGCGGAAGCAACACGGTTCCGATGATCACAGCCGAGGGCAAGAATATGCGCATGGTTTTCTACGACCCGTTCGACGAGAAGCTCAGGGAAATAGACCCTGTGGGGGAGCTGGAGCTGAGGCACCATAGCGGGGTGGCGGTTCTGTCTGAGGAGACGCTGGCGGAACTCTACAATCTGCGCCTGAGCAGTTGCGAGCTCCGTAAAAGGAACGCAAGGCACGTGCTGCAAGAGGACAGTATCATGAACCACAGGTTTCTGACACCGCAGCAGAGCAGGTTCCTGGCCCAAGAGCAGGCAAGGATGGAGGCTGAGACGCAGAGGCTGCGCACAATCCTGCAGCGCCTCGACCGAGCGAAAAACCCATCTCTGTTTGACATAATGTGAGTTATAAGCGAAACCCGCCTGATTGGCTGGAATCGCAGGTGCTGTTTTTGGTACTTTCGCAGAGTGCAGGAATTGCCTGCAGGGTGGATTATATTGACTGGGATATATCCTATATTCGGCAGCCCGTTACGGTTATTCATCGCAATCGACAGATAACCGTAACAGACTTCCATTTATTCCCTAATTACCAGCAATATTTCCCTGATACAAAGACACTATTTATGAATAGAAAATTATACCTTCTTGGGATCTTTTTTCAGGATTGTCCATTGTATGCGGCTTATTCCAGAGTTACATTCATTTCCTGTTCGATGGGGGTATGTATGTACTTCAGCCATTTGCATACTGGTATCTGGCAGTGAATAGTGTAGCTCTAATTGGAGCCGTGTTCCTGCTGAAATATTTCCATTACAAGAAATTAAGGGTGATGCTTTAATGTAAAAAGACGAATGGCTACAGGAGCCTTTCGTCTGACAAAGAATCGAGCGTTTCGATGGTAATATGATATGGTTCTGCACGGCACTATAAAGTAGCTCCCTGCCTGCTTCGTTCTTTTGTAAGCGAAAGGTCCCCACACTACGAACCTCATCCTTATCAGCGAGGATGAGGTTCCATATCTTGTACCATATCTAAAACATTTTCTGCTGATTTACATGATTTTAACAGTTTCAAGCACCATAATATTAGTTTGTGCGGTTTACTTCCTCAGGCCCGCTGCTTCTTCTTTTTTGTTCTACTTTTTGCCCCCGGCTAAAGTTGTACCTTAAACTAAGACTTATAGTTCTTACACGAAAGTACTGGTCAAAATCGCTGACATTACCTGCAATGTCTGCCGCCCACAGAAACCTGAACGATTCAAATACATCCACTACATTCAGGGCCAGGTCTATTTTGCTATCCATAAAGCTTTTCTTCAAAGCAAAATCCACCCGGTAGACCGGAGCCATTCTATACAACCCGTTTGCCTGAGGTCCTCTCACCAACAGGTTCAGCTCTGTTCTAAAATCCTTGGGCAACTGAATGGTATGCAGCGACTGGAGGGAAACCAAGAACTGTTCATTCACAATTTCACCTAAGTTTGACTGAAATGTGTTCCTGTTGTTAAAAAGCGTCAGTGTGTTTTGCGAATCCCATTTATTCATGATTTTAAAAGGGGCTACAGCAGTCAGGCCATACTCGGTCCCGCTATTCAGGTTACCCGTCGTGTATACAGTAACCCCTTCTTCCACATCAAGTGTCGGCACCTCTTCCAAGGCATCTTTGAAAATATTGTACTTGAAAGTAACGATATACTTGCTTTTGAACATCTGGGTAACGCTGAATGCATGGGTGTACTGAGGACGCAGGTAGGGGTTTCCCTGGTAGTAGGTAAAAGGATCACGATAAGCCTTGAAGACATTCAGGGATCCATAACTTGGGCGGTTCAGTCTTCGGGTATAATTATAGTTTATGGTATAGTTTTCACTGACATTTTGTTGAATGAACAAGCTGGGAAACAGATCGGTATAGTTCCGCTTGGTAACATCACCAGTGGTGATCAAATTAGCAATGGATGCCGTGTGCTCTACCCTTAGCCCCCCCTGTACACTGATATTTTTAGTTACAGGGCCACTCCAGTTGAGATAACCTGCATAGATGCTTTCTTTATATCTAAAATGGTTTGTTCTCTGAGGATCCAATACCAAAGCGTCGTTATTGAAATAAAAATCAAAATCATTGTCCGATGTAACCTGGCTTGCTTTTGTACCCAGTTCAACTTTGTACACTTTGTTGATGGGAAGTGTAAAATCGACCTTGCCCGAATAAATATCAAAGTTGCTTGGTGTATTGGAATATAGCAGATCTGTGGTTTGTTCCCCTGTTGCTACATTGGTATAGTAGTTGTCCATGTTGGTATGACCCCGGTTCCATATCCTGACATAATCGAAATCCGACGTCAGCATCGTGCCCAAGGTATCCAACTTGCCTGTGTAATGGAGATTGGTTGAAATATTACTGTAGGTGTTTGAACTGATGTTGTCCGCATCTATGAATTGGGAAGGATTACCAGGCTCATTGCCTATGTAGGTTTGGGTAAGAAAATCCTGTTCGACCCTGTTCTTAACAAAGGATCCCATCACCCCTATACTATGGTTATCATTTAAATTATAATCGGTACCCATACGCACCGTTGGAGGGCCCTGAATAAGGTGATTTCCTTCCGCTGTCTGATCGAAATAAATGGTTTCCCTTTCTCCATAAAAAATCCTTGTGAAGGTCGCATCCCTGCCACCTACCCTTCTGGAGAAATCAGTACTGACAAACGAGTTCCAGTTACCACTTTTATGATTGATTCGTCCAGATACCGAACCACCATGCTGTTGCCTGAAATTGTAATTGTAAGCAGTCTGCACAAACCCATTTGTACCCTGCAGTGTATTCTTCTTCAGATTTAAATTCAAGATGCCTGAAGTACCCTCAGCGTCATATTTAGAAGATGGATTTGTGATGACCTCTATATTTTTCAAATTCTCAGCAGGCATACTTTCCAGCATGGTACGCAGGTCTTGGGCCGATAAGTAGGTTAATTTGCCATCAATCATAACGGTTACCCCGCCTTTGCCATTCAACTGGATATTGCCTTCGCCGTCGACAAAAACCCCAGGTGCCCTGGATAAAACGGAAAAAGCTGTATTACCCGCTGCCATGGCAGTACCCTCCACGCTGACTACCATTTTGTCTGCTTCCATGGTTATGGTTGGGCGCAGTGCCGTCACATCAACGGTTTGTAAAGTTTTACTGTCTGTTTTGAGTATAGTGACTCCAAGGTCTATGGCCTTTTCTGAATTACTGATATCCATTGCTTCCGTTCTCTTTTCTATAAAGCCCAGGGAAATATACTTTATAAAATACCGCCCCGCATCCGGTACCGTCAACTCGAATTTTCCCTCATCATTGGTAAGGGTTGTTGTTGCCAGCGAACTGTCTACAGCTTTGAGTAAGACCACATTCACAAACGATAGTGGCGTCCCTTTATCATCTGTTATTTTACCATGGAGCCTGAATTTAGCCGAGACATTGTTTTGTAGGGTATCTGTTGTCTGAGCGTGGCTAAACGAAAGGGAAAAAAGGGCAACAATGAGGAGAATCAGCTTACATTTCATATAATTTATTTTATTGGGGCTTTCTAAATTTTACTGATAGGGCCAAATAGCCCCTTCCCGTTGATTCTTTAAGACAATGGATCAGTTCCATGTTCAGGATTCATGCTTTAAAATTTCCTGTTATAAACACGGTTGATTGCATGTCAGGGCGAACAGATTCTCCTCTCATACCTGGCTACTACCTGCGTTTAAAGCACGCTTTGCAGGTGTAGCTTAGTAACAGCATATAGGCTGCCTCATCACCTGCTTCAGGCGCTAACAGGAAATATGAAGTTTAGAAAGAAATTTTTATGCCGAAGTGCTAACCTAATGGCATGTCTTGTGTTATGCTATCCCACAAACTACTATTCCTGCTTCCGGAAATAAATATCGTTGCTGATGCTTTCCAAGTTGATAGAAGAACCTCCTTCATTTACTTTCCCTTTGAGTTGATGTCCTGCAACAGGAGCCTTTCCTTTATTTGGTAGGACTAGGTCCATGTCAGAGTAAATTTTCCCAGATGTTGTTTGCAAAGAGACAACGGCTCCTTGATACTGGGGCCAGTTCATATCCACAAAGCCACTGATGGACTTTGCTTCTACAGGGCCTGTTAACCCCTTGAGCTCAATATTGCCGTCGGTGGTTTCTACCGTCAAGTCCGCATTGCGGGGCACAAAAATTTCGTAGTCAATGTTTTTACAAATGAAACTTACGTCCTTCGTGCTTTCGATATACAACGTGCTCTCTGCCCCGTTTTGCGGGCAATCTTCCAGTTTTCCTGCTTTCAGGATTTCATAATCCAGGTCCATCTTTACGCGGGCACTTTTGTCGTCACTCTCAAACTCTAAGAGCACCACATCATTTAATCTGCCGCCGTTAATCTCATAGGTAGCTTTTACGGAGGCTTCTTTTTTATCCCAGGCGGTAATTTTGATGTTATCGCCGAACTTGAGTTGCAGCTCTACCTTGTTGCTCGCAGGTACCTGTAGTGTTCGCTCCACACTTTTAGGTTGGGCCTGTAGGTTTGCAACACTTGCCAGCACCAGTAATGCCAGAATTACCGTCTTTTTCATAGTTTTAAATGCTTTGGTTGAGAAATTGTTTTATTTGCTTTTTCGGATGAACATATCGCCGCTAATGGTGTAAAGTGTCATTTCAACGCCACCGCCGTTTGTTTTGCCCTGGATGTTGGTGCCTCCTGTCATCCTGGGTAAGTTGCTTTTCGGTTCTTTTGGGATATTCATATCAAGGTCGGAGTAGATCTGTCCCTGAACCGATTTCATTTTAAAATCTGCTTTGGTACCAGCGGGCAAATAAATTTCTACTGTACCGGTAATAACTGAGACAGCACTCGGTTTGCTCTGGTTCAGGCTAGAGAATTTAATGACGATGTCACTGTTGGTGGCATTTGCCACTACTGGTCCGGTAATGTTGGTCAGGCTGGCGTTCCAATTTTGGAGCTTCAGCTCTATCTCACCGTCCAGATCAGACATATTCAGGTTGCCATCAGTCCAGTTGGTTTCATGGAAGACCACAGCAACATTCTTGGGAACCTTAATTATGTACTTTCCGTCCTGGCGGGTTGTCTTGCTGATTTTAACCCCATTGTTTTCCTTTATGACGTGGAGCCCCAGTCCCGTATTGTCTTCTAATTGGTTGTAGAGTGGTTTTAACCCTGCAGCACGCGCGGGTGCCCCCTGATAGTTTTTTGCCTCTATCACTACTTCATTTGAGTTATGGCCTATTACCTGCACATCACTGTTGGACATAGTGACAACTACCTGGTTGCCCTTTGCGTTTTCCAGTTTTGTGGTGTGGGTCAGGGTCTTGCCCTGATTCCGTTGAACCCTGGTGCTACTGGTAGATATTTGTGCAAGGGTAGCAGAACTGTTTAGCAGCAGGCATAGCGATGCCAGTAACATTAATTTTTTCATGTTATCGTATTAAAAACTTGATTAAACTTGAGTCTATATCAGAATACCGATACCTTCTTCGGCTTTGCTTTTAACTATAGGAAGTAAACCTTTCTGTTGCGACAGTGCTTTTAACTGCTGCAGGGCACTTTTCTCTTTCAAAGCAATTAGTATATCAATCAGTGCAATCTGTACCAATGGGTCGGTCTGTATGGTTAAGGACTCTACAAAGGCACTCCTGACAGCGGCATTGTTACTGTACTGGTAAAGTGCTTCACTTGCGGCGAGCCGCACGTTCACGTTAGGGTCAGTGTTCATGGTGCGTATGAGCACTTTCAATAGGTCATTATTTGGGTCAGCGTTAAATTCCTGGCTTACCAGGCTGATGCGTTCACTAGCAGAAGAACTTGCATTTAGTGCTGCTTTTATTTCTTTTACTTCCTGGCGCAGGGCGGCTACCTCTGTGTTTGGAACGGTAGTATTGTTCTGCTTAAATTGAATGCCTGCCCAAAAAGCGCCTACCAGTAATAAGATGCCAGCTGCTACACGCCAGTAAACAGATAGCTGCTGTAGCGGGAAAAAGAATTGCTTTCCTTGTGAGTGGGCTTGATTTTCAATTTTTTCAAATAGCCAATCATCCGATAAAGCTTTATTTAAATGTTTGTCTCGCTGTGTATGTTGCTGGAATAAACCGGAATACTGTCTTAAATTTTCTGGCAGCAGCTTTGTCTTTTGGAAAAAGTCCCTTAGGTGATCTTCTTCTGCTAAGGTTGTTTCACCTTCGTAATACTTCTGAAGCAGTGCTTCTATGTTATCCCACTTCATAATTCTCCAATTTAAAAAAGCCGTCTCGTATACTTTTTCGAGCCCGCGACAGCAGAACCCGGATGTTGTTTATGTTTAAATTAGTTATCTGTTCGATTTCCTCGAAAGAGCAGCCTTCTTCTTCGCGTAAGTGCAGGATAAGTTTTTGCTGCTCTGGCAGCATGGCCACCAACCCTTGCACCTTATTCAGACTATCTACAACCTCTGAGCGCTGGTAGGGACTTGCCTCATCTGAACTAAGCTCCATACCCGCAATATCTATTTGTTTTCTTACCTTGCCCGCCTTCAATTTATTCAGGCACATGTTTTTGGTTACCGTCATGGCAAAAGCTTCTATACTGGTATAAGTATGTAATTTATGCCTGTTAGTCCATAGCTTTAGGAATACATCCTGCAGCATGTCCTCCGCCTCTTCTTTATTATGAAGCATGAGAACAGCCAACCTGTACAGCTTATCCTTAGCAGGAAGAACCTGGGTTTTAAACTCTTGTAGATCCATTCAATTAAAGAGACAACGCGGGTAGGCAAACATTACAGTAATCAACGAATTTATTTTTAAGTAATAGGAATGTTAAGTAGAGGGACAAAAATGGGTATATAGTTGTTACTGATGCTATGCGAACCATCAGATTAACAGATCAAGAAGAGAAAGAGCTGCTGGAGATTTACAAAAGCAGTGGGTATATCATCGAGCGCAAGCGCAGCCAGTGTCTGCTTCTTTCGCACCAAGGGAAGTCCATCAATGAATTAACCGGCATCTTTGGTGTTACCCGTTTAACCATCACCAACTGGCTTGACAAATGGAAGCAAGGTGGGCTGGCGGGCATTCGGCTGGAGTCGGGTCGGGCCGCAAGCAAAAATTGGCTGGTATCGGGCAGGAGCAGCTGGAGGCCTATGTTGAGGAGCATAGCTGGAATCTGAATGCCGTACTAGCTTTGCTAAAAGAAAAGCACGCAGTAGAGGTGAGTAAGAAGACCCTGCAGCGCTTTTTAAAAACGTAGCTGTTACTCTTTCAGACGGGTGCGTCACAGCTTGAAAAGCAAACAAAGGCCTGATGAGCTGGAGGCAAAGCAGCAGCAACTTCTGCAACTGGAATCCTTGCAGGAGCAGGGCTTCCTGCAGCTCTACTACTATGACGAAAGCGGATTCTCGCTCACCTCGGCACTGCCTTATGCCTGGCAGAAGAAGGGTAAAACCATAGAAGTACCTGCGGCCAGGGGCAAGCGGATCAATGTAGCGGGATTGCTTAATAAGCAGGGAGACTTTCATTACCAAACTCATACTGGCCCAATGGGCAGTAAAGAAATTATCTGTCTGCTCGACAGCTTTTGCCAGGGGCTAGAGCAAAAAACGGTGGTGGTTGTCGACAACGCGCCAACTCACCGCTCTAAAGCTTTTATGGAGAAAGTAAAATGCTGGCAAGAGCAGGATTTGTATATTTTCTTTCTGCCGCCATATTCTCCGGAGCTAAACAAGATTGAGATGCTCTGGAAGAAAATCAAGTACCAGTGGCTCGACTTCAAAGCCTATTTGTCTTGGAATAACTTACAGCAACACCTGGAACACGTGCTCCTTAACATTGGTAAAAAATATATAATTAATTTCGTCTAAGCACTTATATATGGGATATAGAAATGGAAATTACGCAGCGTTTTATGTTGCAGAGCCGTCTAACGAATGCGCACTTGGTGCACATGCCACAAGGGATTTTTGCTACTACAACATGCGAAAGGAAAAGACGCTTTATTTCCCTTTAATGACTCACATGATAAGACCTACAACGTCCGTGATAACAGCATTTGGGAGAAAACATTGAAGCCACGGCTGAGAGAGCGAATAAGAAATTCAAAAAATATCGTACTTTTCCTGAGTTCTAACACAGTTAGTTCAAGAGCGCTAAGAGAAGAAATTGATTACGGAATAAATGATTAGGGACTGCCGGTTATTGTGATATATCCAGAGTATTCCTCGAAGGAAAGTCTTCTGATGAATGGTTCTTTGAAACAGTCCATAAAAAGCCTTTGGGACAAATTGCCCACTTTTAGAGATTCGATGAATAAGGTTCTGACACTACATGTCCCTATCAAAAAGGAAATCATTGAGGCCTCTTTAAAGGATAGCGACTTTATGTTAGCGACTAAGACGACTGCCAATTACTACTGGTACAAACTATGAAAAAGGTTAGTATCTTCGACAGGAGGGTAGTTGGGAATTTCCTCAAGATTACCTCGGGGATTAGCACAACGCTGTCATTGCTAGTTCTATTTGTTGATATATACGGTATCTCATTCTTTACTTCACAAACTCATCTAGCCTCCGCAGTTTCATATCAGGAGCATTTTCCAGCAAGTGTTTGAGAATGGGCACATGCCCTGCTCCTACCAGTATTAAAATTCGATCGTTTTTGCTGGCAAGTCGCTGTAGGTTTGAGAACATACGAATGTTGCGGTTGTACCACCTGGTAATGAAACCGTCTGCCCCAGCTGGCTCTGCATTCGTGCCGATGCGGGTGTATACAAGGTATACACCGTGGTTTATGCGCAGTGCCTCATCCGAATTCATCAGGAGCAGGTACTCCTTCAAAGGCATCTGTTTTGCAATGGTATCGTCGTAAGCAAAAAATTGGTTATACTTGTTGTCCCAGTCCTTTACCAATGGTTCCCCCATCTCATACTGTTTCGCCATCCAGACAGAGTCCTCAGATGCAAGCGAAAAGCGGAAAGGGTTGGCATCGAAAGCATAGACTCTTTTGTGCTGCAGCTGCCTTGCCAACCTAAAACCAATCTGATAGGTTTCGTCCCGCTGTGTCTTCAGGTCAGCTGGCTTAAAGCTATCGTACAATTTATCCAGCTTCTGCTGCGAAGCCACTGGGTACTCTACTACAATTTTGGTTGGTTTATACTTTGCCAGCAGCTTTGCAAGTTCCTGTACCTGCTTTTGTCGCTCCTCAGATAATATGTCCACCTGCATGCTTTCCTCAGTTTTGTAGGCGTCCAACCCAGGGTAATCAAAATGAAACAGCCCCAGCAGCAGCACATCAGCTTTCACCAGCGAATCAGGGAAAATTTCCTGTACCCGCTTCTCGACTTGGTTTTTAGTTAGCTTTTGAGCCACTGAAATATTGACCATACTTAGCATTGCCAATAAGAGTATAAACTGCTTTTTCATATGTTGCTTCTGATATTTTAAAGATAATTACAGCCTTCCCTCCTCTTCGCCTGTGCCTGTGCGGCGGCTGCGGGCGGTTCTGACTTTGTTATTGCCGAACTTATAGTCGAATGTCAGGTTAAGGCGGCGGCTCTCCCACTGGTTTTGCCAGTACATGTTCACGTTGCCGTAGTTTAAGGTGGCTCTGGCACGGCTGGTGTCGAATACATCGCGCAGCTTCAGGCTAACGGTGGCTTTTCCGTCCAGAAAGGTTTTCTTGGCCCCTAAATCTATCTGGTAATTGGCTCTGGTGTTGTACAAACCCTCAACCGAAGGAGACCCGTAGTAGCCCGAAAGCTGCAGCCTGTAGTCTCTCGGCAAAGTGAAGCTCTGGTCTGCGCTGGCCGACCAGCTGATTTGCGACCTGCTGTAGTCTGTGCCTAAAACAGGTGTGGCAACGGTAGCGTAGCTTCCCTCCAACTGCAGCGTCGAAGTCCACCAATCGTTTACAGGCACCGTGCCGCCGCTGCTAAGGCTCAGGTAGGTGGATTTGCTCAGGTTCTCGGGCCTGCTGATGCTCACCTTCGTCTCGTCGTTCTGCTTGATCACACTCGTCACAAAGTTGCTGGACTCCAGATAGCTGATGCTCAGCAGCTGAAAGCTTTTGTAGGTATAGTTAAACTGCAGCGAGTTAGAGAAAGAAGGCTGCAGAAACGGATTTCCCTGCATGGCGGTGTAAGGATCGGAGTAAAACGTGAAAGGGTTCAGGCTGCTGTAAGAGGGGCGGCTGATGCGGCGGCTGTAGGAGGCCGAGAACTGGTTGTTGTCGTTGGCACTATAGCTAACAAAAACGCTCGGGAAAAACCGCAGGTAGTCACGGTCCACTGCCTCACCTGTGGTAACTGAATGGCCTTTGGCAGCTGTTTGCTCCGCCCTTAAGCCTGCCTTCATACTCAGCTTCTTGCTGAACTTTCGGCTCAGGCTAAGGTAGCCTGCGTGTATGGCTTCGCTGTAGATAAAACTGTTGGTGCGGCCCTTATCGTTTACCCAATCCTGCTCCTGTAGCTCTTCAAACCTGATGTCGCTGTCGTTGCTTACCCAGCTGGCCTTTACGCCCGCCTCCGCCCTGTAGCCTTTCCCGAAGGGGTGCACATAATCCGCTTTCAAAGATTTTATACTCGCCTCGGCGCCGCTGAAACCGCGCAATTGGGTGGACACCTGCGCCACTTCCCCCGCTGCACCGTAAAAGCTGTTTGTGAACAGGTCCTCGGCCTCGCTGCTGTAGTTCACATAATCCGCATCGAAAGAGAGCGTGCGCCCTGTGCTGTCGATCTCAAACCTATAGTTCAGGTTCAGGCTGTAGTTGTCGGAATTTGCTTCTTTGGGATTTGTCATGTCCATGCTCCCGAAGGCCGTGCCAGCCGCATCATAGTTAACAGAGTTACTGGTGGTGAGCGTGCGTTCAGGCGAGGCATAGCCTTTTGCCATCACGCCGACAGTATGCTTCTTGCTGATGAAATAGTCGGCTCCCGCCGTCACATTGTAGCTTTTGGTGATCGGGTGCCAGTAGTTTACCTGGTTGTAGAGGCTGTCGTTGATGTTGCGTTTCAGCGTCAGGCGGTTGAAGGAGTTATAGTGGCCCGCGTTCAGGCGGGTGAAAAAACTCACCTTGCCTGTGTTATAGTTCAGGTTCAGGCCTCCCCACACCTTCTCGTACTTGCCCTGCCCCACGCCCACGTTGGCCGTCCCGTTCATGCCCAGGGTCTCGTCTCTTTTAAGCTGAATGTTGATGATTCCTGCTGTGCCCGCCGCATCGAAAGAAGCAGGCGGGTTTGCCATCAGCTCTACTTTACTGACCGCCGAGGCAGGCAGTGATTTCAGGTAGTTCTGCAGCTCCGCTCCAGACATATAGGTCATCTTGCCGTTGATCATCACCTGTACGCTGCCGCTTCCCCTGAAGATGATGTTATCGTCCTTGTCCAGGCGCACGCCAGGCGCATACTTGAGCACCTCCAGCGCATTGTCGCCTGCGGTGTTCAGTTGCCCCACGTTCATCACCACGCGGTCCGCCTCCTGCTCCAGCAGCGGCTTCTGTCCTTTTACCACCACCTCCTGCAGGGCATTGGCTTTCTGCTGCATGGCTATGGTCGGCACCTGCACCTGCTGCTGCTTTACCTCAAAGGCGGTGCTCTGTGCAGGGGAAAAACCGACCATCAGGGCTTTGACGCTGTACTTGCCAGGCTTCACCTGGGCAAAGGCATAAGCGCCTGCGGCATCCGTCATCTCAGAGGCTACCACCGCCGAGTCTGGCAGCTGCAGCAGCAGCACCGACACATAGTCCAGCGGCTTCAGCGAGGCTGCCTCTGTAACCGTGCCATTGACTGCGGCGGCTGTCTGTGCCCTGGAAGTAAAGGCGGTTAAGCAGAAAGCGAGGCTGCATAACATGAAAAGACTTCTAAACGCCTTTTGTCCTTTGTCTTTTGTCGCGGTGGTAGATGTATTTTTCATGGCTCAGGTTTTTCGTTTCGTTGATGCTGAGCCAAAGGTGCGGCATACCCTGCACTATAGGAATTAAACTATCCGAACCACCCAAAACATTATCCGAAACCGAAAAAACGGCGAAACTGGGGGTGATATAAGAAAAGCAGGTGTTGGCATCACAAAGCAAGGGTTTGGGATAAAAAAGGTGCGGTTGAGGGAAGTTCTTTTTAGCTTTAGAACATGAATGCGACACAAAAAAAGATAGCGCTGCACCTGTTGGGCTGGATGCTCTACATCGGCTATACCTTTTTGGGCTACTTCCTCTACAACTGGGACTACAAAATCATGCTGCTTAACATCAGTCAGGATGTGCTGCACCTGGTGGAGTTTTACCTCTGCTACCTGCTGGTCTTCCCGCTATGGATGAAGTATAAAAACTGGCTGGTGCTGGCGGTAAGCGTTGTAGCCGTCATGTTTCTCTACACACTTCTGCGCTATACCATAGAGGAAGTGCTTTTCCAGGTATTCTTCGGTTTCAGCAACTATAGCGCGGGCACCTCGCTGTCCTATTACATTTTCGACAACCTGTACTGGGCCATGCCTGGCATCTTCCTGGGGGCCGTGGTGTGGGCTTTTGAGGCAACGCTGAAGCAGGAACGCGAGAACCGTACCCTAAAGCAGGAGAAGACACAGGCAGAGCTGGCTTTCCTGAAAACGCAGATCAACCCGCACTTCCTTTACAACACCCTTAACTACCTGTATTCACTGGCCTATCCTGTGTCCGACAAGCTGGCCGACGCCATCATCAAGCTGTCGGACCTGATGCGCTACATGCTCTACGAGAGCAAGGACGGCCGTGTGGAGCTGCAGAAGGAGGTGGATTACCTGGAGAACTACATCAACATTTACCGCCTCCGCTTCGAAGATAATTTTTTTGTGAATTTCAACATTCAGGGCCACGTGAACGGACAGCGGGTGCCTTCGCTGGTGCTGATCCCATTTGTTGAGAACGCCCTGAAGCACGGTGTGGTGGACGATGCCGCGGCGCCTGTCAGCATCAACCTGCAGCTAGTCAACGACAGCCTGTACTTCGATGTGAGCAACCGCATCAACCAAAGCCAGAAAGACCAGACCACGGGCATCGGCCTTACCAACATCCGCCGCCGCCTCGACCTGCTTTACCCTGGCTCTTATACATTGGATGTAAGCGAAGACGGGAAGCGGTACCAGACAAGGCTTAAGCTGCAGCAGGTGAATTAGATCAGGACTCAAAAGAATCGATGGGCAGGATCAAGAACCATGATCATTGTCCGTCGCAGGTTCATTTGATACATAAACCTTACCCACACCCCACCCAGCGAATCCCAGTTCGGATAACAACTCTTTAACTTTCTAACTCTTTAACTCCCTAACTTAAAATGATCCGTTGCATAGCTGTAGATGACGAGGCGTACGCTGGCAAACTATTAGCCGATTATATTCAGAAGGTTCCGTTCCTGGAATTGGTGGGCACCACCACCAGTCCCATTGAGGCCATCAACTGGGTGCAGGAGGGACGCGTGGATTTGGTGTTCCTGGACATTCAGATGCCAGAGCTGACAGGTATACAGTTCATGAAGATCTGCGGCGGCAAGTGCAAAGTTATACTCACAACGGCTTACCCTGAGTATGCCCTGGAAGGATACGAGCACGATGTGGTAGACTACCTGCTCAAGCCTATCCCGTTCGACCGTTTCCTAAGGGCGGCACACAAAGCACAGGGCATGATGCCACAGCAGCAGACTCCGACGGTAGCTTCCGCCGCACCTGCGCCAGTTGCCCCGGCTCCTGCCCCTGAGTACATGTTCATCAAAGGCGAGAGCAAGAACAAGTTCTTGAAGATAGACTACAGCGACATTCTGTATGTGGAAGGGCTGAAGAACTATGTGTCCGTCTTTCTGCGCTCAGAGCGAATCGTGACCTACCAAACCCTCCGCGACCTGGATGAGCAGCTTCCTCAGCCCCCTTTCTACCGCGTACACAAATCCTACATCATCTCTATCGACAAAGTCAGGATGGTCGACGGCAACACCGTCTACATCGGGGACAAGTCCATACCCGTGGGGGAAACCTACCGCGAAGGCTTTCTGAAGATGATCAGGGAGAAGGAGCAGCAGTAGCTTTGGAGCAGGGTTAGCGCCGACGCCCAACTTCACTACTTGTTTGTGCAACTCTGTTATCCGTTCATGAAGGTATAAAGCACGCCTAGAGGGTCCAGATAAGCCCGAGCCAGCGGCGGAACGGCCACTGCGGTTTCGATAGTTACTTGTACAGATTCCACAGCTGTCAAAACAGCTCAACTGCTGTATTTGCTGCCTTCAGAAAGGGAAGAAACTTGGTAAGGAATCTAAAGTGGCAAGACGGGCTGTATGCACCACCCTTGGCAACTGACTTATTGGCGACCTGGCGTTGCCCGCATACCAGAAATAGAGGGTTAAATGAGTCTAATAGTTGGGGAGCAACGTTTTGCAGCTATCAGAAGGTAGCAGCTATTTCGGAGCACTGCACTGTTAATCAAGCGGAAACCTCTGTAGAAGAACAGAGGTTGGGTTAACCACTGAAACGCCACTTTTGTGGCTGCTGTTATGTGCTGCCTTTACTGAAACGTTTATATCAACAAAAAATAACTACCTAACTGAATCCCTCCTGTAAACTGGTGCAATATAACCTTTTTCCATAGCCGTCAACAGATGTGTACAATCTCAATTTGAATTAAGTAGTATTTAGAAATTTGGAAATTTGGATTTTGCCACAACGATCTGGTCAACTTGGAAAAAGTCTCATAGCCTATGAGAAAATATACTAAAGGCCCTTCAACTTCCTGAAGAATCTATCGCTATACGTGCCGCTGATCGGAACGATCTGATCCGCTATCCAGATCCTATTCTTCTCAATGTGATCTATCTTGTCGATGGCCACCATATACGATTTGTGCACACGGGCAAAGTTGTGGGCGGGGAGGTGCTCTTCCAGTTTAGCAAAACTTGTAAGCGTCAGGATTTTCTCTTTGGCAGTGCGTATCTGTAGATAATCCTTCATGCCTTGTATAAAACATATGTCACTGGTGGCAATCTTTTGTATGCGATGCCCAACCTTCAGGAATAGGTATTCCTGTTCGTTTATATAGGCCGGTTCTACGGCTGTTTCAGAAGGCTGCTGTTTACTGCTTTGCTCCTGAAACAGCCGTAAAACTCCCTTATAAAACCTTTCAAACGAAAAGGGCTTTACCAAATAATCCTTCACATTAAGTTCAAAGGCTTGCAGGGCATACTGATCATAGGCCGTAGTGAGAATGATTAAAGGACGAGGGTGCAGCATCGGGATGAAGTTCAGGCCATCCAGGTCAGGCATGTTGATGTCGAGGAAAAGCAGGTCCGGATTATCTTTCTTTAATTGGCTGGAAGCTTCCAGAGGACTCATAAAGCTGCCTTTTAGCTCCAGAAAAGGCACTTTTGCAATATACTCTTCCAGGATTTCCTGTGCTAGGTGCTCGTCATCAATTATATAGCATGTTAGTTTCTCTCTCATGGTTCTGTAAGTGGTGACAAGGTATTGTTAGCTCTACAGTAAAGAACTCTTCCTTACTTGTTACCTTTAAGGTATGTTGGCCAGGGTATAGCAATTGCAGTCTTTTTTTTACATTATCCAACCCAATCCCGCCAGGCTCGTCCAGTGGTTTAGAACCGGTGCTTCTGATTGGATTATGCGTCATGAAGGTAAGGCTATTATCACCTATCGCAATCTTAACTTTTATGTCACCGATATTCAATCGTGCCGGGCTGTGTTTATATGTGTTCTCGAGCAGGTTGATGAGTACCAGCGGAGCAATTTCGCAGGAGTTTATCTCTCCTGCTATGTCTATATTTACCACGGGTGCATTTTTATACCTGAGCTGCTGCAGGCTTATATAGTCCTGCAGGTAGTTTATTTCTCTCTCAAGAGGCACCGTATTAGCGGTAGACTCATAGATCATATAGCGCATCAGTGAGGATAAGCACCTTACTGCATCAGGTGCAGACTCAGATTGCTTATAAACCAACGTGTGAATGTTATTAAGAGTGTTAAACAGGAAATGCGGATTGATCTGCGATTTCAGGTAGGCCAGTTCTGCCTGTGCAGCTTGTTTTTGAGAGCTTTCCCTTTTCAAGGTATCGGTAAACCAGTTCTCGGTTGCCCGTGCCCCCCAGCTAAGAACCACACATAGTAAAACCATACTGAAAAGTTTAGTAAAGTACTGATCCAGGAAAGTGCTCAAATCATTACTCCCCCCCTCCGCCAGTAAAAAAGGAAGAGGGCCTGCCAGTAAAACAACGGTAAGGCCAAGTAAGTAAAGCCCGTACCTTTTCCTGTTCAGATAGCGTGTTAAAAGGAGAAAATGGCTGTAAAAAACGGCTATGCCTGCCAGGATGATGGTGCTTGATAAGTACAGCCAGTTTGGGTGACCTTCACTCCAGAATACCCAACAAAAAAACAGGAAGGTCAGCAGCCAGCCTGAGAGATGAAAAACAGTAAACTTCTTTTTAATATCATTCATATAGCAAAGGTATTTTTTCCTTCTCTTAACATCTAAACTACTCTGCCAGGCTTGTGTATCAATCTGCAAAACAGCTTATCCGCTCTTCAAGTGCTATGGCAGAGGCAAAACAGTAGGTGGTCGATTACTTTCCGGACCTTGCATATCTCTTTTCCCATTCTTTTCCAGTTTCGGTTCCTTTGGTCAGGAAATATGATTGAAGGTAATCAATGTAGCACTTGGGCGCAATGGGGTTCACTCTTAATCACAATCTGTACTTCCGCAGTGCTTGCTGCTGGTGAAAGCACTGCAGGACACCTGAAATAGCTTATAAAACAATACCCTTACCAGCTTTGATTCAAAAAACTGCCATAACCATTTAATATTTACTGATATGAAAAGAATCATATTTTTAACGTGTTTACTTTTTGTCGCTTTCAACGTCAAAGCACAGGAAATAAACAAAGCCAAACTGGACAGCCTTTTATCTATGGTAGAGGAGTACCAGAAGGGAATGGGAAGTCTATCTATCTTCAGGAACGGAAAAGAAATCTATCAAAAGTCAATTGGTTATTCCGATACCGAGCACAAAATCGAGGCAGGTAAAAATACCAAATACAGAATCGGCTCTGTTTCAAAAATGTTTACCGCCACTATTATCATGCAGCTTGTGGAGAAAGGGAAATTAACAACCGAATCAAAACTGAGCGAATTTTTCCCAGATCTGCCTCATGCAGATAAAATCACAGTGCTCCACCTTTTAAAACATCAAAGCGGAGTTTTTGACCTTACTAATTCCCCCACCTTTGATAGATGGAAGCTTAATCCTAAAACCAAGGATGAGGTCCTTGGATTAATCAAGACCAACGAAACAGTCTTCAACCCAGGGGAAAGAACGCAGTATTCCAATACAAATTATGTGTTGCTAACCTATATAGCCGAAAAGATAGAAGATGAAGATTTTTCAAAAATCCTTAAAAGGAGAATTACCAAACCGCTTCGTTTAAAAAACACCTATTTAGGTTCGGCCATAAACCCTAAAGACAAGGAAGCCTTTTCTTACGCTAAAATGGGTAATTGGCATAAAGGAGAAGAAACACATTTCAGTATTCCACAGGGAGCAGGTTTAATTGTTTCTACACCTACCGATCTTAATACTTTTATTTGGGCCCTGTCCAACGGAGAGCTGGTGAACAAGACCTCTCTGGAAAGAATGCAGGAGATGGAGGGGGGCTATGGAATTGGACTGAACCCGATAAACATAGATGGGGAGAAGATGATAGGACATACAGGCAGAATAGATAATTTCTCTTCGGTCTTATGTCTTGATCCGGTAAGAAACATATCATTTGCTTATACATCAAACGGAGTTGATATGCCTGCCATAGACTTGCTGAAGGGTATTTTTAGTATCTCCTTTGGGAAAGAATATAAACTACCCTCTTTCTCAGCTCCTTATGTTAACAAACCCGAAGATTTAAAACCTTTAGAAGGTGTGTATGGGAATCAGACGTTTCCACTAAAAGTCAAAATTTATACTGCAAACGGCGTCTTGATGGCAGATGGAGTAGGGCAGAAACCTATCTATTTAGAAGCCATTGAGAAAAACAAATTCAAATTTGAACGGGCAAACCTAACCTTAGAGTTCATTCCCGCAGAAAATAAAATGCTGTTTACCAGGGGAGATAGAACAGAAGCATTAGAGAAGGATATATAATTTATCACTGATGCTATACCTGCTCCTTATAAATAATAGTTGCTTCAAAAACTTCTGAAAAGCCATCTGGTTCCGGGAAAGTATGCTCCAGCCAGAAGCCCGGTTCTGTTAAATCACTAATAGCTACATAAGATCTATACAATGGGCTTATCCATTCAAAACGTTTCCAAAACCTATGCCAACGGCGTAAAGGCACTACAGCATGTATCATTGCACATCCCTTTGGGCATGTATGGTTTATTAGGCCCTAACGGTGCCGGCAAGTCCACTTTGATGCGCATACTAGCCACTCTGCAGGAGCCTGACGAAGGGCAGGTGTTTTTAGGGGATACGGATGTGGTGAAACACAAGGAGGTAGTCCGCAAGACCCTAGGCTATCTTCCCCAGGATTTCGGACTCCTAAAAAATGTTACCGCAGGGAAACTACTTGATCACTTTGCCATACTTAAAGGCATTACACATCGGGCATCACGGAAAGAAGTGGTGGAACACCTGCTCCGGCAAACAAACCTTTGGGAAAAGCGCAAACAGAAGTTAGGAGGCTTTTCAGGGGGTATGAAACAGCGCTTTGGCGTAGCGGTGGCATTGCTGGGTAACCCAAAGATACTGATCGTTGACGAACCGACAGCAGGGCTTGATCCGGCAGAACGGGTACGTTTTCTGAACCTGCTCAGTGAATTGGGCGAAAGCAGTGTTGTCATTCTTTCTACCCATATCGTGGAAGATGTAGCTGAACTATGCACGAATATGGCTATCATCAACAAAGGTGAGATTCTGCTTGAGGCTCAACCCCTGCAGGCGGTTAAGGATCTCGAGGGAAAGATATGGCGCAGGGTAATAGAGAAAAACATGCTATCTTCTATGGAGCGTACCTATGAGCTAGTCTCTACCAAATTAGTTAGCGGCAGAACCATGATTCATATCTACAGCCAGGTAAACCCGGGTAATGGATTCGAACTGGTGGAACCCGATCTGGAGGATGTGTATTTCAGCACCATGGCAGGATATTACACTGCCGGCCAGAGCCTACAAAAGAAGGGAGCGGCGCTATGAGGGCCTTGGAAATTTTCCGGTTTGAAGTATATTATCAGTTGCGCCGGCCATCAGTCTGGATCCATTTCTTTGCTGTGGTGGGACTTCTGCTAATGGTGCTGGATGAGTTGGTAGAGTATGCGCGAACGGTGGAGGTAGTGCTCATGAATGCCCCGTTGACGGTTGCGGATCTTTCAGGTTTCTCGAATAGGTTTGGCTTACTGCTTGTAGCGGCATTGGTGGGCGATGGAGCCATGCGCGATATACAGGCCCGGATGGATCCGCTTCTTTACACAAGCTCCATCAGCAAGATGGCCTATTTAGGCGGCCGGTTTCTCGGCACCTTTATTTTGGCTGGTGTACTGCTTTTCGCGGCTGTTGCTTTAAGCCTGCTAATTGGACACTATGCTTATGAAGTAGATGCATCCTTATACGGCCCGTTCAGTCCGCTTGCCTGTCTCAAGGACTGGCTATTTTTAACCCTGCCAAGCGCCTTTTTCGCAACAGCCCTGCTATATGCCTTCGTGTTGGTTAGCCGGCGAGCCATGGCTGCTTATATCGGTGGCTTACTGCTTTTTATCCTTGGGCAGTTTAGTCTGGGAATCACAGGGAACTGGGAGTTGGCTGAGCTGGTGGATTCCTCTGGCCAAACTGCAATAAGTGCGTTGCAGCGTTCACTAACGCCGCTTCAGGCAAACACCGCATCAGTTGAGTTAAAAGGGTCTCTGCTTGTCAACCGTATCCTTTGGTCGTGTATCTCAATTGCTGTGGGCTTGATGGCCTATGCCCGCTTCCAGCTTGCCTGTCACACATCAGGGTTCCGGTGGAAGCGGACAACTATCTCCTCTGCAGACATGCCTGTAGAGGAGCGTTCGCTTCCGGTTAAGGTATTACCTGTTGCCAGGTCATTCGACATCAAAACCAGCATCTACCAAACCAGTGCGCTCGCAGTGCGCTTTTTCCGGGAAATTTTAATGAGCCCGGCGGGTTTGACCTTTCCAGTTATGGCCATTGTCGCTTTCCTTGCTGTGGGCATATCCAACAAAGGCCCTTTTGCCCATGCGATGCTGCCTGTTACAAGCCGGATAACTACGTTGATGAACCACACCGCAATAGAAGTGATTGTTGTATTGCTGATTACACTTTTTGCAGGGCAATTGGTATGGCGGGAACGTGATGCGCGACTAAATGATATTGCTGATGCGGCACCTGTGCCGGACACGGTACTGATTGGTAGTAAGTATTTAGCTTTAACGCTTCTTTTGCTAGCGTTACAAGCAGCCGTAATGCTAGGAGGGATGAGCCTTCAGCTCCTGAAAGAATATTATCAACTGGAGATTGGCTTATACCTGCAGGTCCTCTTTGGTTTTCAACTGATAGATTATCTTTTGTTTGCCGCTGCGGCAATGGTAATTCATGTTCTGGTAAATCAGAAATATGTAGGGCACTTAGTGGTGCTGATGTTTTACCTGTACACGCTGCTGCCATCAAAACTGGGCATTGAGCACAAACTGCTTGTGTTCGGTTCAGATCCAGGGTTGGCTTCTTCTGTGTTCTACGGTCAAAGCGCCTTTATCGGTCCCTGGATTCTGTTTAAAATCTACTGGACAGGCTGGGCTATACTCTTTATGATTGTAACGAGGTACTTATGGGTGAGGGGCAGAGAAACCAGATTCAGACAGCGGTTTCAGCAGGCATTTAAAGGGCTCAAGCGTTCCCCATTATCAGTTGGCTTTGCATGTTTACTTGTTGTTTTAACAGGAAGCCTGGTCTTATACAACACCAATATATTGAATGACTATGATACTGCAGCCGAAAGAATTGAGCGGCAGGTAAATTATGAACGTCTTTACGGCAAACATAAAGGCATGCCACAGCCACACCTTACAGGTACTACGCTGCGCATTGAGCTATACCCTGAGAAAAGAGAAGCTTACATAGAGGGTACTTATCAGCTCAAGAACAGTACTGGAAAAAGTATTGATTCTATACATGTAGCCCTTTCCGCAGAAGTTGAAACCAGCAAAATAAGTTTTAACCAGAAAGGCAGGATCGTCCTTGATGATAAAGAACTGGGGTATGCCATCTATTCTCTGGAGCAGTCTCTTCAGCCAGGAGACTCTTTGCAGATGCGTTATAACATACGCTTTCAGCCAAAAGGTTTTACTAACCGTGGAATTGCTGCAACTGTAATAAATAATGGCACGTGGATCAGTAACTGGGAATGGTTGCCTGCTGTCGGTTACCAAACTGACCGTGAATTGCGTAGTGATGGGCTACGTGCCCAATATAAGTTACCCAAGCGGCTGGCGACAGGAGCGCTTCATGACACTGTAGCCCTGTATGACCGGAACGGGCGGGAGTGGATCCAGTTTGAAGCGACGATTGGCACTACAGCCGGGCAAATTGCCGTTGCACCTGGAGCCGTCAGAAAGTCTTGGATGGAAAATGGCAGACAGTATTTTCACTACGTTGCTAATTATCCTATCCTGAATATGTACCATATCTATTCCGCCAGCTATAAAGTGCGTGAATCAAACTGGAACAATACAGCTCTCCAGGTTATTCACCATCCGCAGCATGCGCTGAACCTGGACAGGATCGAACACGGAATGAAAGCGTCCCTGGACTATTTTTCGAAGAGCTTTAGCCCATATCAATATGATCTGCTAAAGTTCGTGGAATACCCAGACCCTGGAACAGGTGGTATTTCCTTGCCTGGGGCTATAAGTTACTCAACAAACTTTGCCTTGCTGCATCCAGCCGGAGATAACAGAGGCTTTGATCTTCCCTTTGCCGTGGCAGCACATGAGGTGGCACATCAATGGTGGGGGCATCAGCTTACACCTGCCGATGTTGAAGGAGCACCTTTCTTAACAGAAGGTCTGGCCTGGTATAGTGCATTTGGCGTTGTGGAGCAGGTTTACGGCGCTGGGCACTTGCAAAAACTTCTGGACACCATGCGCAGGGAATTTCTGAATCCCAGGAGCAGAGCCTCTGTACCACTTCTACAGGCGAAAGATAATTTTCAAAAGTATAGAAAGGGACCGTTAGCGATGCATGCCTTACGGGAATATGTGGGAGAAAAGCAGGTAAATCAAGCACTGCAGAACTTGTTACAAAAGCATAAATCAGGTGAGCCTCCTTTCGCAACATCACTGGACTTTTATGCAGAGATAAAAGCGGTAACGCCTGATTCGCTACAATACCTGCTGGAAGACCTATTTTCTAAAAATACTTACTGGGAGCTGGAAACAAACGCCGTCGGTGTGACAAAGGCTGACAGTGGCTGGCTGGTAACCCTGGATGTGTCTGCCAATAAAGTGCAGGTGAACCACCTTGGGGATGTGACGGTTGCTCCGATGAACGATTGGGTTGAGATTGGCCTTTTTGGCAAAGGAAGTGATTTCAGCCAACGAACAATCTACTTGAGCAAGCACAGAATTCACAGCGGGAAAAATCAAATTTTAATTCAGGTAACAGAAAAACCTGAGGAAGCGGGAATAGATCCGCGGCACTTGCTAATCGATACTGAGGTTAGCAATAATATTAAGCAGGTAACGGGTGCCTCGTCCTGAAGATTCCATTCTCAAGAAACCCCAGAATTTTAGGACGAAAAAGAGGAGCTCACCCGAAATACCTTGCTGATCATAAGCAAAGTTATGGCAAAAAGCCCTTTTATGCCAACTGGAGGGGGTGGCGATTGTAGTACTTTGGCAGGAGCAGAAACTTGCAGCAGGTTGCTTTCTATTGTGCTGCCTCTATCCAATATTAGTTCATCCATTTACGTATATCAAGTAGTTACTTGCAAGCCAGAACAAAACTAAAGATTGTACAGAAACCCAGTAGAAGCAGTCATAGAAAATCTCCTGCCTGAAAAGATTTTTCTCTATTGCAAAGGAAGCTCCTACAACCTTTAGCTTACCCTTTTGGCTGTTAAGCTAAAGGTTGTAGGCAGCCGGTACTGCTTAAAACGGCACGGGAGATCTTTTAAAGCCGAATCAGTGTTACCTGATACAATCGCATCAACTCCTGCCTATTTTCGCTG
>NZ_JAJJWH010000030.1:0-20063 GCF_020907245.1 Pontibacter harenae
ACGATTTTGAACTCGCTGAACGCTCAAACAAAAAATCGTCGAAAGATGCACTTGGCATAGGCTATTTGCTCTGACTTAAAAAGTATAAAGGAGGCACTTGATCTATAGCAAATTCAAATGCGAAAGAAAGGATCTCGCTTATATGATCGAAGAAGAAATTTTCCCAGTTTTTCCATGAGGCGCCTCGAGAGTTTCTGGTGCCACGGGAGCGGCAGCCGTTAGGCAGGAAACGAAAGCAGCGCCGAATGGGAAAACGAGTCCCCGCGGACTTGGAGCGCACCAAAACAAACTATAAAACGATAGGTTGGTAAAACTGAGGCTGAACAGAAGCTACGCTAGCAAAGGCAGAATATTTACTTCTGTTACCCTATTTCTTCATGAAAGCATCAACCTAACCTTCGCTTTCCGTACTTTTGCGCACTTTTATTTCCACGATGAAACCAACAACCACAAACCCACATTATGCGGCAGGTATAACTGCCTTTGTAATCTGGGGATTCATACCTTTTCCGTTGAAAGCGCTGGCTGCTTACCCCAGCGGACAGATTCTGTACTTTCGGGTGCTGTTCTCGGTAGTCCTATTGCTGCTTATCACGCTGCTGTTTCGTCGTCGTGCCTTGCTTGATATGCTGGAACAGCTAAAAGCTTCCTCGCCACGTACGCTGCGCCTGTTCCTGCTTTACACTGTTCTGGGAGGAATGTTATTAACTGTCAACTGGCTCACGTTTATCTATGTCGTGAATCATATCAACATACAAACTGGTTCTTTCTCTTACCTGTTGTGTCCAATCCTTACAGCTGTGCTTGGCTTTCTGCTGCTAAAGGAACCGCTGCGGGCAAACCAGTGGCTAGCTATTGGGCTAAGTGCTCTGAGTTGTGCTTTGGTGGGCACAGGTGAGATAACAAGCCTGCTATTCAGTTTGCTTGTTGGGCTCAGCTACGCCTTTTACCTGATCACGCAGCGCCTGCTGAAGGCTTATGATAAGATTGTACTGCTCACGCTACAGCTATTGCTGGCTTTTACCCTCATCGGCCCAAGCTATAGTTTCCTGAGTGGAAATGAGCCTGTTGTCTTGGATACACACTTTTTCCTGAACATTGGTGTACTAAGTGCTCTGTTTACGGTGCTTCCGCTTTTCCTAAACCTATTTGCCTTGAAAGAACTTACATCTGGCACAGTAGGCATCCTGATGTACATCAACCCGCTACTTAACTTTGGCGTTGCATTTTTATATTTCAATGAGCAGACGACGCTTACGAAAGCTGTCGCTTATCTGATCATTTTTGTTTCAGTTATCATCTACAACATCAACCTAAAAGGCCGAAAAAAGAAAGGCAATGGTTTGGTTATACCACCTGTAGGCACCACGGCTGTGGCAAATAGTTAATCGCTATTAGTTAGTAGTTGCTCGCACTGTGAAAGGCTTTTAAATAATCAGCGCCTTGCCAGAAACAACTGGCAAGGCGCTGATTATTTAAACTTATATCTATTATTTTACTGATTCTGCTGCTGGCGCTGAATTTTCTGCTGATCCAGTTCGTGTAAAGCTCTGGCAGCCGAATCTTGATTAGGGCGCATGCCTCTGAAGCGGTTTGCCTGCTCGGCTGTCTTGGAGGTATCTCCAATAGGGGCAGGACGTGGATTGTTTAGGTTAGCAGCGGAGGAGTCCATGCCTACAATAGCTCTGGAAGTACTCGTGTCATCAGTTGGGTTAGCAGCTGGTCTATCACCTGAGCAGCTAAAGCCTATTACAGCCATAAACACTGCCAATATTCCTGTTTTAAATATATTCAATTGCTTTTTCATATCCGTTTTAACTTTAGTTATCGACTAATTTTAACGGCTATGCACGCATTTGGGTTGTGCAGGCGCTTGTACTACAACTGTTTCTGTGTTAAAATCCTAAACCAATCCTAATGCCCGTGTGTGCTTTTTCTCTCGATTGAAAAGATGTGAAGAAATCTACGCGCACTACTTTAAAGATGTGCTCTACGCCCAAGCCAAGTTCCAGGTAGTTATCAGATTCTTTTGTGTTGAGGTAATGCAAGCTTACCACCTCCTGCCACTTTAGCCTTCGGAAAAGCGGCACTTTGTTAAAGATGAAACCATTGAAATGATGCTCAAAATGCCCCTCCAAATAGCTATTGTTGGTACTGTAGCGGTAGTAATCTAGTAGCTGGAAACCTTCGTAGGTACCCGCAAAGACGGTGCGGTTTCCGTTAAAGTGGCGATAGTCCAGCAGGGTCATGTTGTCTTTGCTAAGGAACACGCCGCCCGTTAAGCTATAGTTACTGCTCCCTAATAAACCTAAGCCCAGCTCATCGCTTACACGAAAAGCAGCTGTACAATATTTCACATCGCTGCCCAAAGCATTTATACCTGTACGATACCCCAAAGAGAACCATGGATATTTGGAGCCGAGGTTTATCTTATTGTCTGGTCTGCTAATATATTCCTGCCCTGGCTTCCAACTAAGGGTCAGGTTTAGCGTCAGGGCCTGGTGCTCCTCAAAAGAAGCATCGGGTAGTTCCGCATTTACTGGTATGTTGGGTGTAAAAGTAGTTTCAGAGCGATCTCTAAAAGAATAATCGGTAGTATTCTGCAGCGGTGTTCGGTTGGCATAGTCTACGGTTCCGTTTAGATATACCCCATTCCAGAGCTCCGATCGGAACCCGATGCGACCATAGTCGCGGCCGTAGAGCTTCATATAATTCTTCTCCTGGACCAAAGTATAAATCGTATTCACAAACGGCGAAATGGGCTCGTTGCTGTTAATCTGATCGACATAACGGCCGCCCTCAACTGAAATGTAACTGTTCTTGATTGGATCGAACTGGTAGTTGAAGCCTACTTTGGCATTGAAGCGCTTGTTCGAGAAGCCGTAGCGCACCGCTGGTGTTATAGTGTAGCGTGTATTATCTTCGAACTGCTTCATATACCGCACCCGCACATCAGCCACCACACCTTCCACGGTATTAAACTGCACCAGGCTTGGCCCACCAGTTACGCTAAGCAGTGGATTTATGCTGATGTAAGTTTTTTCAAAGGTGTTGGAGTAAGTATAGCCGCCCAAGAAGAAGTTGCCTATACTTGGTTTGTTCCGCACCCGATCCAGCGAATCCTGGTACGGCTTGGAATTTTTAATCACCTCCAGGCTATCCTTTTTATGATAATCCACCTGCTCCTCCTCCGTCAGCGGCGTTGGCCTGATCTCGGCCCAGTATAGTGAGTCGCGTTTGTTGGCATCGGCCTCCACCACCAGCACCTCCTTCGAGAAAAGTTTTTCGTCGTGGATAGGCGGTTGCTCAGCAGGCGTGGCTTCTTTCGGTTTGGTGAGTTTGAAACGTGGTTTAGGTGCTGGTTTGGTTTGGGCTATTTCTCCTTTGGCTGGCTCTGGCTCCACCTCCTCCAGCACAGGCGGCTTGCTATAGGCTGGCTGCACTCTATACTTGGAGTACACGCCCGTGGCATAGCCTCTTCCTTTAAAACCCATACCGCCTGCCTCAAAATTATACTTCTGCGACACAGGCAGCCACACCTGCTCATGCACTGGCGCATGCACCTGCCGCACCCGAATAAAGTCTACGAACTCTATGCCTGCGTTTTTGGTAAGTGTAAGATCCACGCTATGGATGCGCCAGCTGCCCTCCACAATATAAATGCTCCCCGAAAAAACAGGGTCGTTGCGGCGGCGCGGTATTACTTTTATTTTGTTGATGGTGCGGCCGTTTTCTTGGAAAGCCCCCAGGTACTCGTAGCGATAGTAAAATAAGGCATTTTTTGCCAGCGGCGACACAAAACCACGCTCGCTCAGCCCCTCCACCTTCATCAGGTTATCATAAAAGCTGATGTTCATTTCGGAGGCTTTGTTAAAGCTGAAGCCTTTCTTTTGGCCGCTCACTTTGGAAGAGATCATGCGTTCGCTCACCTTGTTCGGCTGCTTAAAGTGCAGCACCGATACCGACTCCGACAGGTACACAATCCCTGTGTCCACATCCACCACTTTTATACCCAGCACTTTGCCAGGCACTTTATCCATGCGGGCCACCATTTTCATGTATACCTGGGCACTCCAGGCTGCTGCCTCATTCTGATGGTATTGGCGTAACCTGATAACATTGCGCATAATCTGCATGGCAGGATCTTCGTCGGCGGCACGCACTGTTACCTCGCGCAGATTTAGTTGCTCGGGTTGCAGCTGCACATTCAGCTGTTGTGTTCCTGCGGCTATCGTTACTTTTTCCTGCTTTGCCCGATAACCAATAAATTTAAACTCAATGGTATAGCTGCCTGAATCTAATTGCAGTTGGTAATAGCCTTGGTCGTTAGAGGCAGTGCCGCTGGAAGTTTCTTTGATGTAGATGCTGGCAAAAGGCAGGCCTTGGCCATTTTCATCCACAATTCGGCCACGTAATGTACCAGCGTAACTATAGCTGCAAATTAAAATCAGCAAAAGAAATAAACAGATGTTGCGCATGCAAAAGCTTATTGTCGGCAGTTCGTTTTTTGAAGCTAAGGAATTCAGACACAAGTAGCAAGACGCAGGGCTTTCAATATAATGCTTTGCGCTGTTCGGCAGGTCCGCCGCTTTTGTGTCTTCTCAAATAGTAACGCCTGTTATTAGCTCAAGTTGTGTAGCTAGGTTTGCAAGACAGTTTCGCCTACCGCAAGTTTTCAACTTGTGGTGAAAATGGAGCAAACTTGTAACTTGCGAAGTACAAAAGCGGCCTACGCAAGATGAAAACTTGCCTCATGAAAAGCTCCAAGTTTAAAACTTGAAGCATATATTATTTCGTCTACCGTACTTTTCAATCATCCACTAGAACACTCTTCGCATCTAACTTGCCGCCTTCTGCTCCTGCAGCTGCTTTCGAGTCAACCTGCGTTTATACTGGATGTTCAGCACTACACCCGCCAGCACTAAAGCCATACCTAAATAAGTCCAGAAATGAAAAGTTTCTTCAAAGAGAATAAAACCGAATAGCAGCGCGTAAATAATGCCAATGTAGTTCAGGCTTGCCACTTTAGAAATCTCTTCGGCCTGGTAAGAAAGGGTCATGTAATACTGTCCTAACTGTGTGAGCACGCCTACCAAGAACAGCAGCGCCCAATCCCAGCCCTCAGGCTGCACCCAATTTAAAACAGAATAAATACTTGTAATAGGCAGCGCCATCAGCGGAAAATAAAAGATAATTACCAATGGGTGCTCTTTTGTATTGATCTTCCGAACAATGGTGTAAGCCAAGCCTGTAAAAAAAGAACTAATCACACCAAGCCACAGGTAAAATGTATCTACTTCCGCCTCTACACCCTCTATCACCACCACACCTGCAAACGACACCAGGAAGAAAACCCATTGCCACACTTTCACCCGCTCCTTCACCAGGAAAATACCTAAGATAGCTGTAAAAATGGGCGACATGTATTGTACTGTGGCTGCCGTGGCAAGTGGTATATTCTGTAGTGTATTGAAAAACAGCATCAAAGCAATAGTACCTGTCACGCCTCTGGCGATAAGCCACTTGCGATCTTTTCCCCACACACTCACCTTTGCCCTGTGCAGCACCACATAACTCATCACCAGCGAAATAACTGACCTGAAAAGTATAACCTCCAACGCTGGAATATGCGATACTAACTTCACGCACACGTTCATCATAGAGAAAAACAGCGTGGAGAGCAGCATATACCTCACTCCTTTCGAAAGCATAAACAATGTATTGTTGTAGCTACAAAGGTAGGGGTTTAATTGTTGAATGTCATTTGCCAGAGCTAAAACGCCAGAAAGCGTATAATGTGGAGTTTTATTATCTTTAACATTGAATCTGACGCAGCGTTTGTCTGTTTATAGGATAGGTACAAAACAACTACTTTGGATCAGCAGAAGAAAAAGAAATACTATACCCCGAAAGAGGCTCTTATCAAAGCTGCGGCCTATTGCGCTTACCAGGACCGCACACAGCAGGAGGTGCGCGACAAACTCTACTCTTATGGTCTAGAATCCGACGATGTGGAGGAATTGATCGTGCGCCTGAGCCAGGAGAAAATGATTGATGAGGAGCGTTATGCGCAGTCTTACGTGCGCGGCAAGTATGGACTCAAAAAGTGGGGCCGCCGCAAGATTGTACAGGGCCTTAAAAGCAAAGGCATCTCTGATTACTGCATAAAACAGGGTCTGAAGGAGATTGATTTGGAGGTATACGAACAGAATTTGCTATACTTGCTCGAGAAGAAGAATACTACCGAAAAAGAGAAGAACCCTTTCCTCCGTCGCCAGAAACTCAGCTACTACTTGCTCAGCAAAGGTTATGAAAATGACTTGGTACAGGATGCGTTGAAGAGTCTCGAGTTATGAGTGCTGAGTCACGAGTTATACTTTAATAATTCGCTGCGGCTTACCTGATATAGTGCTTTTGATCATTTGTCCTTTGTAAAATATTCTTTTGTCTAAAACTAGCGTTTAGCAGGCATTTGTGGGTTCTGGATGCGGCGCTGCGGGACAAGCACTACTCTTCGGCCTGTTACTTCTTCCAGAATCGGTTTCAGTACTTTCTCGGCGTTTACTTTTGTCTGATTCAGTATACCTGAATTCAAGGCTGCTTTCTTTACGTTCTGCTCTGCGTACTTATAACTTTCCTGTATAAGGTCAGCATCCTGAAAATAAGTATTCTCTTTCGAGAAAACCTTGGTCTTGCTATGGTCTACTTTGTAGTAGCAGATTTCAGGAGCAGGTAAGGCTACCTGCACAATAGAATCTCCCTGAAATTGTATATCGCCAGCCTGTAGCTTGGCAAAGTCTACACAACCTACGGCTTCTCCTGCAACAATCAAGACTACTTTGGAGTTGGGTATAAAGCGGGAGACTTCTTTCTCATACTCCACCACATCTTTAAAATTATAGCGCACCAACTCCATTCGGCCTAAGTCCTCAACAGCAGTAAGCACTGTATTATACGTTACGACCACCTCAGGAGCTTTATCCTCTTCTGAAGAATTAAAAAAGTCTTTAAAACTGCGCCAGGCAAAAATACCTGCTGCTATAATTAAAATCCAAGGCAGTAACTTTATCAGAAATCTAAGAAGGGGCATTTATATAGTTTTTTGTATTAATACGGCAAAAGGAGTGCCAATAGTTCTACACCACCACCCCCAGCCGCTCTTTAAAGCCAGCATTGCCTTGCAAACCTCCTGTATGCACTGCCACCACACGACTGCCACTCGGAAAAAAACCCTTTCTGATTAGGTCATAAATACCGAACATCATTTTACCTGTATACACTGGCTCCAGCGGTACCTGGTAGTGCTTTTGGAAATTGTGCATGAACTCCAGCAGTTCAGGCTTCACCTTAGCATAGCCGCCGAAGTGATAGTCCGTAATAAGCTGCCAATTGCTGTAGCTCCCGCCGTTGTAGGCCTGTACCAGTTGCGCTATCTCCTCCTTTAGAAACTCTCCGCCTTTCAGCGCTGGGAAACCTATTACCTGCTTCTGGCCCTCCAGCCCAGCAATGATGCCTGCTATAGTACCGCCTGTACCACTGGTACAGCAGAGGTAGTTGTAATCTATATTGATGTCCTGCACAATTTCGGTACAGCCTTTTACGGCCAGCACATTGGTGCCTCCTTCTGGGATGATGTAAGGATGATTAAACTGCTCTGCCAGGTGCTGCAGGAATGTTAATTCCTGCTTCTGCCTATACTTCTCCCGATCAACGTAATGCAGATCCATACCGCAGGAGGTGGCAAAATCCAGCGTTGGGTTCAGCGGCAGGTGCTCCTCGCCACGAATCATGCCGATGGTTGTAAAGCCAAACTCTTTTCCAGCCGCTGCTACGGCCGCTATATGGTTCGAATAAGCTCCCCCAAAGGTTAATAGGGTTGCTTTCCCCTGCTGCTTTGCCTCCTGCAGGTTGTACTTGAGTTTGCGCCACTTATTGCCTGAAATGTGCGGATGCAGCATATCCTCCCGCTTTACCCACAGCTTTACCTCATGCTCTTCAAACAGCGGGTCGTGGAGTTGCTGGAGCGGTGCTTCTGAGATCATACCTTTTATCTTGATGACTTTGCTGCTGCTAAATAAGCTGTTGGTGAAAACACACAACAGCGGCGTACTTTTATACTTGCTTTTATAACGATATAAATCATAAAAAAGCCCCAGCTATTCGGGCTGAGGCTCTTCTGCAACTATTTCACTTCGATTTATACCTTGTCTTCCCAAAATCAATTCATACAATCAGCACTTGCATTAACATGAATGGGAACAGCACAACGTCTTTCATTTCTAATTTCTAGTTCTTAACTGGCGCAGCACTCGTGTCTGGCGTTGGTTCATCGCCTTTCTTCACACCGTATACAACCGCCCCTAACACCACCAGTAGTAGCAGTATGGAGGAGATAAGAGAAACAGTATTTCCTATTTCGTAAGACTTAGGTTCGAAGCGGAACTCGATGGTATGATTACCAGCAGGTACTTGCATCGCGCGCAGCACATAATTTGCCCTGAAATGATTTATTGGTTCACCATCTAAGTAGGACTGCCAGCCTGCAGGATAATACACCTCTGAGAATACGGCCAATCCTGGTTCTGCTGTCTGAGCTTCGTATTTCAGGTAATCTGGCTCATACTCCACAAGTTCGATGTTTGAATCGGTTGGGTTGTAGTTATGCTGCTCAATCGGGAATTTTGATACGTCTACCACGGCTGTATGCTCTGCATCGAACATTGTAAGTGCGTCAATTTCTTCGTCTGGCGACTGCACAGGCTGCACTTCTTCTACAAACCACGCATTGCCTAAGGCACCAGGCACACGCTGCACAGGCTGCTTCGGATCTCCTGTAATAGCATATTTTGTGTTCAGCATACGCAGCACCTCCAGGTTGTTCTGCGCTATGTGGCGCTCGATCAAATCCTGATAGCGGCGCATTTTGGCTCCATGATAACCGCCTACCGATTTATGGAAGTAAGAAATACGGGCATCGTTAAACGGATTCGGCAGGTAAATAACACGGTAGCTTAAATCTTTATCCTGCAGAATCATCTGATCGGCCTGCGTTGGCTGCAGTTGGTTTTCCATTGCATTCTTCTGGAAATCGTCGTTGTTCAGATAACGCTTGTTCACTGTCCAGAGGTCTACCAGAATAAGAGCACCAACAGCAGCTACGGCTATAGTAGCTGACAGCTTGTTCTTTACAAAAAAGTATAAAGCGGCGGCTGCTAATAGTATAAAAATCAACGAGCGTAACGCATCGGAACGCATAGCTGCTTCGCGATCTGCACGAATAGCATCGATAGGATACTGTGCCTGCATCAGTTGCTGGTCCATGGCACCTACAAAACTGGCAGAGCCTGCAAACAGCCAAACCAGCAAACAAATACCGCCTGTAATACCTGTGGCATACAGCAGCTTTTTGTCCAGGTCGGGAATGATTTTATAGTCTCGGCACAAAGTATAAAGCGCCAGCATGGCTAGCAGCGGTATTGTAATCTGAGCAATTACCAAGGCCGAAGATACCGCCCTGAACTTGTTATAGCCAGGGAAATAATCGAACATAAAGTAATTGAAAGCTTCGAAATTGCTACCCCAGGCCAGCATAAATGATAACAGCGTAGCAGCCACCAGCCAGATGCTCCAGCGCTTATCCACCAAAAACAAACCTAGTATAAACAGGAAGCAAACTATAGCTCCCACGTAAACTGGTCCGCTTGTGCTGGGCTGGTCGCCCCAATACAACGGTATACCTTGCTTCACGATTTGCTCTGCCTGGTTTGGAGGAACTCCCATGTGTACAAAGGCCTCGTAAGTATTTGAATTCTCATCCAGAGAAACACCGCTGGCTCCACCGTAAAACTCAGGAATCAACAGAGTAACAGTTTCAGAGATGCCGTAGCTCCAACCAAAAGCATAGTCACGGTTTAGGCCGCTACCTACCTCGGCTCCCTCTGGTGCTCTCAGTTCAGATTTGCCACGAATAGAATACTGGCTGTATTCGGCAGTTGTATATAAGCGTCCGAAGTTTACGCCTGCAGCTAAAACAGCACCTGCCAGCAACAAGGCTCCACGCTTCAAAAGGCCAGCTAAGAGGCCTTCTTTGATCGCAAAAATAAGCTCTACCACACCAAACACCAGAATCATCAGGAGCATGTAGTACGTCATCTGCAGGTGGTTAAAGTGCAGGTTCATCGTTAAACCTAGTGTAAACAGGGCTGCGCCAATCCACATGTTGCGGCGCAAGGTGTAGAACAAACCACCCAGCACCATCGGGATGTAGGCTATCGTCAGGGATTTTGTGTTATGCCCTGCCTCCAGTATAATAAAGTTGTAGGAAGTAAAGGTAATTGCAATGGCTCCTACTACAGATAGCCAGACATTCATGCCCAGAGCCACCATTAGTACATAGGCACAAAGCAGCGTAATAAAGATATTACCAGCCAGAGCAGGCATGTTAAAAGTAAGGATCTGGTGTATGTAGCGCGACCAATCGCCAGAGAAATGCGTGTTAATGAGGTAAGACGGCATACCCGAGAACATGGAGTTCGTCCAAAGTGCCTCTTCGCCTGTGGCCTCTCTATATTGTCTTATCTCCTGAGAAGCACCCTTCGACTGTAAGATGTCGTGCTGCGGCAGGCTTTCGCCTTCAAAAAGAACAGGTGAAAAATAAATTGCTGTAAGCAACAGGAAAATTACCACCGCCACCAAGTGCGGCAGCACATTACGTTTAAAATTAATAGAAGCCATGTTGTTTGATAAACCTCGAAAATAGAGGTTGAAAGATAGGACTTTTATTTTATTCTACATAAAACAGAAGGCGATGACCTGCTTTAGTACTGCTCATACTAACCTAAGCCATCGCCTCTACTATAAATGCTGTTGCTGCCCTTCCGCAGAACAAGAGAGTTTTGTTATCGCCTGACATTCCTGCCTGTGTTCTTGTTACCCCCAAGCACCACCTGTAAGCCCAACGAAGGAATGAAGGTCATACCCGAAAAACTGTACTCTCTATCTTCTAAGAAACTATATGTACCATAGTTCTGATAGTAAACTGTAAGCGCTGGCAACAAATAAACATAGCGGTAGCCGATTTTGCCGTTTAGGAAAAAGCCGAAAGACGGGAAATTATTTTTCTCCATTACAGACTCTACCCTTATATACTCTTCACCATACTTCCTGAAGAGTCTTCGCGGTTCAAAGCCATACTTAATAAAGGTGTGGTTATACACAACTCCAAACGAGAAGCTTCCGATTTCTTCTTCTGGTCCGAAGGAGGTGCTGAAGATAAGCGGAACTGTAATATCGCGACGGGAGGCTGTGAACTTGAACACTGGCACCAGTTTATCTAGTAAAAGCTGGTTAACGAGGCCAGAGCTTTGCGCTGCATACTGCAAAGCGATACTGCCATACCACTTGCCCTCACCAGGATTTAGCGGAGTACCCGTGGGGCCTAAGAACTGATATTGTACATCCAGGGCATGTGCACCAGAGGCATATTTATAGCCTGCATCAAAGCGAGGCGCAATACCATAGCGAACATAAAAATCAAAGGTAGGACCTACTGGGTCGAGGGAGTAGGCAACAAGAGCCCTGGAAAAAACATCTATTTCATTATCGTATAAGATAGTATCTTTTTTAGTGATGGCATCTACTGCGGCGTTTGTGATATCATCCAGTTGGCTAATCGGCTCCGTTGCAATGTTACCACCGAAGTTGCCTCCAAACTTGAATTGCCCAGGTGCTGTAACCTTACCAGAATTAATAACAGAACGTGGTGCAGTACAACCTGCTACCAGCCCCAGCATCAGCAGCAAGCAAGCTACCTTAGCCAGGGATATATTTTTGCGCATCTCCTCTTTTCTATAAATTTTGTTTGAACACCAGTAGCAGAATTGGGGTGAGGCAACCACAGCAGATTACATCCTCACATTCATTCAGTTAACAAATATAGAAAACTCTCTAAACAGCACAACAAACTGGAACATGATACTCAATTTTACTTAGCCGTAAACTAGCATAGGCTAAAACTGATTTTATTTTACTTCTTCGTAATCAATATACTCGCCGCCATCAAAGTCGTTGGATTTAGGCTGCTCTGGAATGTAGTCAATTTTAACATCGCCTTTAGCGCTGCCATTCTGTCCGTTACTACTTCTATGGCGCTGCTGTTGGTTATGCTGCTGGTTTATGTTGCTATAAAAGAAACTACCGTTACGCATTTTCTTCTTGATAAAAGCTCCTAACAGCCACCTCAAAAGCCAAGGCGCCACCATCCGAATAAAGAATATAATGAGAAGTGTTGTGAATATGAATTTGATCATGATAATGCTTTCTTTGGTATAAGGCATACTGCAAAAACAGTACCACCTACAGTCTAACGCCCTCTTATGGTAGAAGGGCTATATGTGGCTTTTCAGTAAGCTTATAACGAGCTCTTACTTCCAACATAAGATACTCATACCGCAAGCCCTCCTTTTTGTTAAAAGGAATTTTAGCCACTTAAGTTTCAAGATTAAAAATTCAATAATCCTGCTCAAGAAACTTTTGGTGCACAAATATACTACCATTCCGAATAAGAAACAGCTTTGAGCCTGATAGCAGCAGGTTTTCGCCTTCTGTTGTGCCACTAGCAAACGTTCTCTGCAAATTGTGTAGCACCTCCTGCTCCTAATAAAGTTTATCAGATGCAAAGCAAAATCAATTTCAAAGCATTTCTAAAACCCTCTAAAAACAAAAAGCCCCCTTCTGTTTCCAGAAGGGGGCTGAGGGAGATTGTTACATGCTCAGGTACAAATTCCTTTCGGAGTATACCTGCACAAAGTAGTCGTCTTGTAGGTCATCAATAAAGTAGATGGCCTCGCCCGTAGATTTCATCTCTGGACCAAGCTCCTTCGTTACCTCAGGGAACTTGTGGTGCGAGAATACAGGCACTTTTATGGCGTACCCTTGCTTGTGCGGGTTAAAGTTGAAGTCTTTCACCTTCTTCTCGCCCAGCATAATTTTGGTAGCGTAGTTTATGTACGGCTCACGGTAAGCTTTCGCAATGAATGGGAAAGTACGCGAAGCACGCGGGTTAGCCTCTATTACGTACACAATCTCATCTTTTACAGCAAATTGAATGTTGATTACGCCAACAGTTCTCAGTGCCACCGCAATCTTCTTCGTGTGATTCTCGATCTGGCTTAGCACGTTCTCGCTTAAGTCGAACGGAGGCAGCACCGCATAAGAGTCGCCTGAGTGGATACCTGCTGGCTCGATGTGCTCCATAATACCGCAAATGTGCACGTCCTCACCATCGCAGATTGCATCAGCTTCTGCTTCAATGGCATTGTTCAGAAAGTGGTCAAGCAGCACCTTGTTTCCAGGGTGATCTTTCAGCAAGTCAATTACGTGTGCTTCCAGTTCTTTCTCGTTGATCACGATTTTCATGTTCTGACCACCCAGCACGTAGCTTGGGCGCACCAGCAGCGGGAACTTCAGCTCCTTGCTTAGTGCAATGGCTTCTTCCGCAGTCTCAATCACAGCAAACGGAGGGTAAGGAATGTCCAGGTCACGCAGTAAAGAAGAGAAAGAACCACGGTCTTCGGCCAAATCCAGAGCCTGGTAGCTGGTACCTAATATTTTTATACCGAAACGATCCAGTTTCTCGGCCAGTTTCAACGCCGTCTGCCCACCTAACTGCACAATCACACCTTCTGGCTTCTCGTGCAGAATGATCTCATAGATGTGCTCCCAGAAAACTGGCTCGAAGTATAGTTTGTCCGAGATGTCAAAGTCTGTACTAACTGTTTCAGGGTTACAGTTGATCATGATGGTTTCGTAGCCGCATTCTTTTGCCGCCAGCACCCCATGCACACAGCTATAGTCGAACTCAATACCTTGCCCGATACGGTTTGGTCCAGAACCCAGCACCACTATTTTCTTTCTATCCGTTACAAGGCTTTCGTTTTCACCGTCAAATGTGCTGTAGAAATATGGTGTCTTCGCTTCGAACTCGGCAGCACAGGTATCCACCATCTTAAATACACGCTTGATGCCTAACTCCATGCGCACGTTAAACACTTCGCTCTCTTTGCAGCGCAGCAGGTGTGCAATCTGGCGGTCGGCATAGCCTTTTACTTTCGCTTCTTTCAGCAGCTCTGTAGGCAGAGTCTCCAGGCTGTATTTTTCAAGCTCTTTCTCCAGTTGGTCCAGCTCCTCTATCTGTGCCAGGAACCATGGATCGATCTTAGTAAGATTCTGAATTGTTTTGGTTGGAATACCAATGCGCATGGCATCTTTTATACTGAACAAGCGGTTCCAACTCGGATTTTTCAGGCTGTCGATCAGCTCGTCGTAATTTGTTTTTTCTTTTCCGTCGGCACCAATACCGTTGCGCTTAATCTCTAAGCTCTGGCAAGCCTTCTGCAGCGCCTCCTGGAAAGTACGGCCTATACCCATTACCTCACCCACAGATTTCATCTGCAGGCCAAGCGTACGGTTTGCACCTTTAAACTTATCAAAGTTCCAGCGAGGAATTTTAACGATCACGTAGTCCAGCGCAGGTTCAAAGAAAGCCGATGTGGTTTTAGTGATGGCGTTTTGCAACTCGTCCAGGTTATAGCCTATCGCCAGTTTGGCAGCCACCTTTGCAATTGGATAACCTGTGGCTTTAGACGCCAATGCAGAAGAACGGCTTACACGCGGGTTAATCTCAATCGCGATAATTTGATCGTCATCTGGGTTCACAGAGAACTGCACATTACAACCGCCTGCAAATTGCCCGATGCCATTCATCATTTTAATGGCAAGGTCACGCATTTGCTGGTATACTGTGTCAGGCAGTGTCATGGCTGGGGCAACCGTAATAGAGTCGCCTGTGTGCACACCCATCGGGTCGAAGTTCTCGATAGAACAGATAATAATCACGTTCCCGATATTGTCGCGCAACAGCTCCAGTTCATACTCTTTCCACCCTAAAATACTTTGCTCAATCAGTACTTCGTGCGTAGGCGAGGCATGTAGACCACGGTTCAGGGCAGCATCAAACTCCTCTGGCGTGTTTACAAAACCACCACCATAACCACCCAGTGTAAACGACGGGCGAATTACAAGCGGAAAGCCGATTTCCTGTGCTATCTCTTTTCCTTCCAGGAAAGAAGTAGCTGTTTCGCCCTTACAAACGTTTATTCCCAGTTCCAACATTTTAAGGCGGAACTCCTCACGGTCTTCTGTCGTCTCAATGGCTTTTATGTCTACACCGATGATCTTAACATTGTACTTCTTCCAAATTCCTGCTTTGTCGCAATCAATGGCTAAGTTAAGCGCAGTCTGACCACCCATAGTAGGCAATACAGCATCAATCTGGTGTTTCTCCAGAATCTCGATAATGTACTTCTTCTCCAGGGGCTTGAGGTAAACGTTGTCTGCCGTAATACTATCAGTCATGATAGTGGCAGGGTTGGAATTAATGAGTGTTACCTCGATTCCCTCCTCACGGAGTGAGCGGGCGGCTTGTGAGCCTGAATAGTCGAATTCGCAGGCCTGGCCGATGATAATAGGACCAGAACCAATAATAAGTACGGATTTAATACTGGTGTCTCTTGGCATGGATTGGTATGTATAAATTGCCTAAAGTTAAGGCTATATTTTTTCCATAACAAGAAAAAAGTAAAGACTTGCTTATCGCATTTTTTGTATATTGCTGTAAATCAAGGCAATTATTTTAAAATATCTTAACACCTTCCTTCAACTATTATGTTGTTTATAAAACGAAAATATGAAACAGCTGTGCTTCATCCTGCTATCAATTCTGTTCACTTTTTCAGCCTCTGCCTGTGAAATGACTTCCTCTGTAAGCTATGACAACTGTGGTGCCCTAACGCTTCCAAACCTATATGTTGACTATGCCGACACGATACGTCATACCCTGGAGATTAAGCTATAGCATCTTTGCCAAGCCCGTTTCAAAAGTATCTCTTACAGGTTCTCCGCCTTCGGCACAATAAGTATACTGCAGTAGTACTTATACTTGGATCTTGGATTGTACGCGATGCCTATACCTACATGGGTAGTGGGCGTGTCTTTGTCGTTCAGGCCGAGGAGGTGCTTCTGATGGCCCAGGCTCGGTACGCCTGCATCTATAATCAACTGCTTTATAAACTCCTGCGGCCCTTGGGTGTTAGCCGCAATAGACTCTACGTTGTTAGCTTTGGCATCTTTCGAAAAATAGTGCGGAAGCGGGTAGTTGGCCTGCCACAAGTAATAATTCATGCCCTTCCCTTTTTTATCTACATGATCGAAATAATTTTTGCGCGCCATATCTTCGGCTTTTTGCTGTGCCAGCCTAGCCAGTGTTGTATCCCATACTAGTTCGTGTTTGGCAGGCACTTTAAGCAAAGCAGGCAGTTTATACTTGCCAGCATAGTGCTTTGGGTCCTGCCGCACGGCGTTCAACTCTTTAAAACTAGCTTCGGCTACGGCCTGCAAAATATCTGTTGTTGATTGTTCCTGCTTTATGGGCCACCATGCCATCAGCAACAGGATTGTATATTTAAAGAGAAAAGGCATCAGAATAAGATTTATAATACTGCGCTTATGCTACAGCAGAAACGCGCTGCTGAGTTCCAAATTATATACCCGAAAACACCGCACAGCAAACTTTCTTTCTGCAAGACGTAAGTATAAACTGTAACACAGCAAGTATAAAGCCAACAATAAAACCATGGAAATGCCAAAAGAAGATGATCACATCACAAATTCAGACGAGAGCAAACGCCTGCCTGATGAAAACCCAGAGCCGCTAGAAGGAACAAAGAAAGAGCAAACTGACATTTTGGAAAGTGGCTTTGAGGGAAAAGAAGCTGGAGGAAATGCTGCGGCAAAAAATGAGGAAGATACACGCAAGCTAGATGGCAGTAACGCTAACAGCTTACGCACGAAATAAAGCGAAACTCTTGGTAAATCACCTGCAGTTTCACCTTTTGGTAACCTCATTTTGTTGCTATAAAAGTGTTGGACAGAAAGAATCTCCAAAATGATTGTTAGCCACGACTGGTAAACTTTTATAGCAGAATCTTGCTGCTCTACCTATTTGTTTCTTAAGAAGATTAAAGCGGAAAAGCAGTAGCGCCTCTCCTTGCTAAACTATAAGGCAGATTGCAAGAATTTATAGTTACAGGATTATTATACATCTGTAATCGTTTGATAGTCATAAATAAAGTCTTATGTTTAAGAAACGAAAAGATCTTCCATGGTTTGCTACCAATCCGAATACCTGCATGTGGAGTACTACGACAGCACACAAGTGTTGCTGACGCAGTGGTATGGCGGCTGCAGTAGCTTACAGTACCGCCAGGCCCTCATCAAAAGTATACGGTTATCAAAAAAGCTTCAAGTAAAGTATGCTGTTATAGACAAACGGTTGTTGCCGCCACTTTCCAAAGATGACTTTGAATGGACGCTTAACCTGTTTATGGATGCCTTAAAAAAGCTACCATTTAAGCGTTATGCTATCATTAATGCCTATAACCCTACAGCGGCACACCAGCAGCAAAAGCTCTATTACTCTCAGCGAAAGAACCTGGACTGCGAAATAAAAACTTTCGATGACCTTACCTCTGCATATGATTGGCTAACTGCCACTGAAGAAGCATAAAATTTCCTCCCTCCTAATTTAGAGCGTGTTGCTATAGCTTCTCCACTGGCTCAGTTTCTGCAAAGGACTTTGTACACACTGAACGCAACATCTACACCATTTTTAGTAACTCCTTGTGCAGCATTCGGCGCAATTAACTATATTGCTCAAGGGCTTATGTAATCGCGCGCAGGAGAAGCACAGCAGCTTTCGAAGCTATATAAGAAGCACCAGCAAAACATATCCGTTTTAACTATAGCCTATATGCTGTATGCCATTCTAAAACTTATTTATCGGGTTGGGTTATGGGTGTTTTTCAAAAAGCTGGAGATTCGTAATAAAGAACTAATCCCGAACGAAGGTCCGCTTTTGGTGGTATCAAACCATCCGAATACATTTATGGACCCCGTGGTGATTGCGGCACAGTTACAGCAGCCCGTATATTTTATTGCTAAGAGCACCATCTTCGGATCGTCTTTGCAGAACTGGCTACTGCAACGCATGCACCTTATTCCCATACATCGGCGTGAGGATGCTCCTGGGCAGCCAGTAAATAACGATGAAGCCTTTGCCGCAAGTTTTAAAGCGCTTGCTACTAAAAAGACATTAATTATTTTCCCAGAAGGCAATAGCTTTAACGAACGTCGCTTACGCAAAATAAAAACAGGAACCGCACGTATTGCCTTAGGTGCTGAGACACAGAGCAACTACAGCCTAGGCACTAAAATACTACCCATAGGTCTTAATTACTCCGCCCCTACCAGGTTCAGGAGTAATGTGTTTGTTAATGTTGGCCAGCCTATCTCAGTTGCCGATTATGCTCAGGCATACCAAAGCGAAGATGCAGCAGCTATACTTACTCTTACAGAAGATATAAAACAACAACTGGAAAGGCTTATTATTAATACCCCAACCGAAGAGGAAGATGAGCTGGCAAAGCAGATAGAAACCATCTACAAAGACAAATTGATAGATGAACCATCTCCTACACAAGAGCAGGAATTTGTAGTTTCTCAGAGCATTGTTGAAAGCATTGTGTTTTTCAGCAGCAAGGCCCCTGAGCGAGTGGCCGCTCTAAAAGAAGACATCAAAAATTACCTCCTACAGTTAGACACATTGCGCCTGCAGGACTCCCTGTTAGGAAAAGGCAAGAGCAGCATACTTCGGCATAGCCTAGCGGCTGTTCTCTTTTTAATTATTGGTTTTCCTGCTTATGTTTTTGGGCTTGTTCATAACTACATTCCTTATATTATACCTGCTAAAGTGGCCCGTTCAGTTACGAAAGAAAAAGAATGGTATGCGCCCATCATGCTCACGGTAGGCATTTTTGCTTTCCCAATCTACTACACATTTATGGCTTTTGTGTTTTGGTACTGGTTTCCGTTGATCCCCTCTTTACTCATATACTTGGTGAGCTTGCCTGTTAGCGGCTTCTTTACGCTCCGATACTGGAGCACCCTGAACAATACACATGGGCAATGGCTTTTCCTAAGGTTGTTCTTTAAGAGGGGCAGTATGGTACAACAACTACAGCGGCAAGCCATCATAAATGAATTAGAGCAGGCAAAACAAGAGTTTTTGCAAGAAAGAGACGCTGCAAAAAGTCAGTCCAGCATTGCACCAACAAAAACTGATTTATTCTGAGAAGTTGCATTAACATCCATAAAGGAACATTTCTTTACACCATCTATACACATCGAGTAAATTTATTATCCTGCATCTTAATATCCATTTTAATTATCTTCCGTAAAAGATTAGCTGACATATAATTTTTAATTAATTGTTATCAAGCTATGAAAAAGACATTTGTAAATTTATTTGGTGCGTCTGCGTTTATGTTAGCCACAGTTTTCACAGGCTGTACGTCCTCTGACACAACAACTGACGGCACTACCGACGAGTACGGCACAACCACAACAGGTACCACTACGGGAACTACAGCAGGTACCACTACGGGAACTACAGCAGGTACCACTACAGCAGGTACTACTACTGGAATGACCACTGGAACTACAACTGGCATGACGACAGGTACTACCACTGGTACAACAACAGGAACTACTACTGGTACAACAACTGGTATGACGACTGGAACTACAGGAACAACAACTGGTACTACAACTGGCATGACGACAGGTACTACCACTGGTACAACAACAGGTACTACTACTGGTACAACCACAGGTACTACCACTGGTACAACAACAGGTACTACTACTGGTACAACCACAGGTACTACCACTGGTACAACAACAGGTACTACTACTGGTACAACCACAGGTACTACCACTGGTACAACAACAGGTACTACTACTGGTACAACAACTGGTATGACCACTGGAACTACAACTGGCATGACGACAGGTACTACCACTGGTACAACAACAGGTACTACTACTGGTACAACAACAGGTACTACCACTGGTACAACAACAGGTACTACCACTGGTACAACAACAGG
>NZ_JAJJWH010000030.1:20078-51594 GCF_020907245.1 Pontibacter harenae
ACTGGTACAACAACAGGTACTACCACTGGTACAACAACAGGTACTACCACTGGTACAACAACAGGAACTACTACTGGTACAACAACCTTTTAATATTACCTCTAGTAGTATTTCATATCAAACTAAAAAGGCAAGCACCATCTGGTTTTTGCCTTTTTAGTTTATACATCCCACTTTATCATCAACCCTTTTCCCGCTCAGTATATGAAGTACCTCACTCAGTACCTGCAGCGCATTTTTACCGTAGACCTGCGCGCACTAGCTGTTATGCGTATCTGGATTGCGGGCATTATTTTAATAGATCTTGCCATAAGGGCATCCGATCTTGAAGCACATTACTCCAACATGGGGGTGTTGCCATTGCACGTGTTGCACCAGCACCTATGGCTCCCACACTTCTTTTCATTTCATACACTTAGTGGGCTTTGGCAATTTCAGGTAGTACTTTTTGCACTGGCAGCCATTTTTGCTTTTTGCCTGCTCATCGGCTATAAAACACGTTTTGCCACTGTCCTGAGCTGGCTGTTTCTGCTGTCGCTACACAACAGGAACCCGCTTATTGCCCAGGGCGGCGACGATATGCTACGCATGCTTCTTTTTTGGGGGATGTTTTTGCCGTGGGGAAGATTCTATTCCTATGATGCCACAAAAACCAAGGTCAACAGCAACAATGCGTCTGAAACAAATTATTTTAGCGCCGCTACAGCTGCTTATATATGCCAGCTAGTCTTTCTATACTTTTTTACAGCCATACTTAAAAACTCGCCTGAGTGGCACTCTGACGGCACCGCCCTTTACTATGCCCTGAGCCTGGACCAGATTTTGATGCCTATAGGAAGGCTGATTTACCCTTACCCTGAGTTGCTGCGGGTTTTAACTTTGGCGGCTTACCACACCGAGCTACTCGTGACATTCCTGTTGTTTATTCCTTTTTACAACAGCTTCTTTAGAATAGTCGTCGTAAGCGTGTTAGTGACTTTCCACATTGGCATAAGCCTGACACTTTTTGTCGGCCTCTTCTACCTCATAAATATAGCCTCTGTAGTTGGCCTGTTACCAAAGCCTGCTATGGACTGGATAGACAGAAGGCTCCTTAACTCTTTCCGAAGGCCTTACACAGGTCATTTTAAAAAATTCTTTAAGCGTCTGAAGGCTCCGAACCTGGTTAGTGTACAGGTTAAAGTTAATCGCCCTTTGTTCCCGCCTCACACACTTCGTATTGTTCGCAACAGCTTTGTGCTGTTTGTGCTTTTCTATTGTTTTTGGTGGAACCTGAGCACAACCCATATTCAAGCACCTAAACTCCCCGACGAAAGCAGGTGGTTTGGCTACATGGCTAGAGTAGACCAAAACTGGAGCATGTTTGCGCCTATTGTTTTTAGAGATGATGGGTGGTATATATTGGAAGGCCAGACAAGCGAGGGGAAAATAGATTTAAACCAGCAGGGCAAAGAAATCAGTTATACAAAGCCCGCTTCTGTAATGTCGCTTTTTAAAAACGACCGCTGGCGCAAGTATTCAGAAAACTACCTGTTTGTGCACAATGCTTATATACGGCCCTACTACTGCAACTACCTGGTGCGCCGCTGGAACGAAACACACCCCAACCGGCCCATAAAACAGCTGGAGGTAGTTTATATGAAAGAGCCAACGCAACCTGATTACCAGGAGGTGACACCAACACGTGAAGTGCTTTGTATTTGTGCAAATGCACCTGAGTAATAATTTTACAGACAGCATTTACAATCATTTTACCACAAACCCCGTAAAACGATAAATCATTAATATTAAATTAATTAGCTATGAAAAAGACTTATGTTTCTATATTATCAGCGGCTTTATTTTCCGTTACTATGTTAGCAAGCTGTTCTTCTGATAACACTACAGGCGTAGACACTGAAGAAGGAGCAGGCACCAATATGGACGGCGGTACAACTGCTGGAGCAACAGGCACTATGGACATGGAGAACGATGGCACCATGACAGATACCACTAATATGGGCACAACAGGTGGCATGACCACAGGTACTACAACAGGCACTACTGGTACAACAACTGGAACAACGACCGGAACAACAGGTACTACAACCGGTACAACGACAGGCACTACAACTGGCACCACGACGGGTACTACCACTGGTATGTAATCAAACATAAATAAAAAGCGAAGGCCGCCAAGTTTAAACTTGGCGGCCTTCGCTTTTTATAGGCATGGACGTACGCTATTCGTCGTCGGCTAACAAACAGCCTATACTGGCCGCAACTAGCCCACCTAACAAGTATAAACCTACTGTCATAGCTTGGGTTTCAGATGTACGGTTACTTGGCTTTTCGCCTAAGCCAAGTGGACCAGGTAATAACACAGCTCCGGCCCCTGCCGCACCTCCCAGTAAAGCACCCCGCCACCAGGCACTAGCACCTGTACCTACAAGGCTGTAGTATAACGAATTTGATATAATGTCTCCTACCATCGCCCAACTATGCAACTTCTCGTAGTCGGCAGGCGGCTCTTCACCTGCTTTTTTCATAGTTTTGGCAATAGCTCTCATTCCTAATAAGTCCATGCGAGGTGCACTGGGCTCGAAGCGCCTTACGGTTTCATGCACAAGCGTAATCACACAGGCACCTGCCACTCCACTTGCCACAGCTTTTAGTATATTCATATTTTGTCTCTTAATAGTATGTTGGTTTGTATACGGAAAGCTACTAAAACTGGTACCATAACCTACACACTGCTATCCTACTGTGGCAGCACCTTTACCAGATCTGCCACCACACTGTCTGTTTCTTTTTTCCTTGCATCACGGGGGCTGTCGAACACCACCAGCAAGCGCTGCTCATCAAAAATAGCTAGGCCTTCTGCTTTGTCTTTTCCAGACTCTTCCCCAAAACCGTGTGGCACTTCACACAACCGCTCCAGTTCATGGTTATGCACCAATGTTTCCTCTGTCACACCTACAGCGTTTCGCCAGCGGTAAACGGCAATCACACCGTCTAAATCCATGGTTGGGCCAGCCAGCACATATATATCATTCTTAAAAACACGAAGCTCTCGAATTCCTTTTCCTCTTAACTGCAGAAAGTGCTTCTTATACGGCCGCTGCTTTGTAAGCTGCTTAAGTTTTAAGATGCCTTCTGCCTCTTCTTCAGTTTCTAGTTCCAGCACAATGGCCCAGCCTCTTAGCACAGGTCCCCGTAGCCCCACATAAAGCGTGTTGCCACCCACAGCTATGCCTTCAATATCGAAACCGTTGTCTTTGCCTGGTATAGGCAGGAAACTAGCAATATGTTCATCATGCTGTAGCGCTTCTGTCAGCAGGTTTCCCTTTTCGTCTCCATTCAGTTGCGCAGCCCGAAGCATGTGCCCTGGGTTTGCTGGGTCTGGGCATTCACGGAACAAGGTATAATCGCCCGTTTCCTGGTCTTGAACCATCGGGATACGTGCCAGCAGATAGCGGTTGGGGTCTGCTTTTACTTTACTTAAGCGCTTCGCCTGATCAGGAAATGAGTCGTGCTGACGGGGCTTCTTACGCTTCAGGCTGTGCGAACCTATAATCCAGAGGTAATTATTGTCGGCTCCCATTCCTTCAATGTCTATCTCACCTTCGCCTGGCAAAGAAAGATAATCTCTTACGTTAAAAGAAAAATGCTCGCCAAAGGTACCATCTGGCATCAGCTTCAAGCGTTCAATATGGGTACGTTCGTCACAGCTCAGCCACAGGTTATCGCCTGTCCGCAGCACCGTAGACAATCCATCGCGCACATGCTTTCCATCAGGGTTTATACTTAGCGTTGGGTCGAAATGCAGGACAATTTCATCTTCCATCTTTTTTTGTAATTACACTTTGCAGTTAGTTAAACAGATAAGTTAAAAGCTATAAAGGCACAATAAAAACATACCTCCGTTGAAATTACTTGCAGTACAATACAGCATGCACCATATAGCTTATCACCTTAAAACGTAGAAAGGCCAGACTATGCAAGCCTGGCCTTTCTACTAAATACTTATGTTCTGAATTATCTATTTTCAGAGCTAGAAAGATTTCTTGTCTCAGAGCTACCGCTGGCTCCTTTATTAGAAATGTTTTTCGTTACTCTACCAATCTGGCTCTTCACTTTTTCCTGGTTTGCTGAACCCATTGCCAGCCAACCTGCACCAAGTGCAAGCACAGAGCCGCCAATTACTTTTTGAGTTGTGCTTAAGCCATTCAATTTATCTAAAGAAGAGCTTCCGAAACCCTGTAATTTATTTGTGATGTTACCAAGTCCACCTTTTCCAGATGTTCCAGAAGTACTGGTGCTTGCACCTTGCATATCACTGCCTGATTGAGTGCTGCTAGTTAATACTTGGTTTGATTTAGATTTTGCTGTTCTATTCTGATTGCTTTTCATAGTATCAAGATTTTAGTTCTACGTAGAATGTCGACTCCAGAAAAAGCAGCACCTTGCTACTCCTTCTAAAGCTCCGTAAGTATTTGTATCGGCTTTCGAGTAAGTATGTTACATCAATAGCTCTTATTTCACCTTATTCACAAGTTATACTTTACAAAGTTATAGTTCAAGAGGAAAGCTTTACTTTTTTAAGCTTTTGCAGAGCCTCGGCAACTTTCTCCCAATCCTCTTTTTCAGCTTTTAGATCCGATGGTTCGTTTACTTGTTCATAAAAGTTCAGGATATCTTTTCTTAGCGCTGGCGTTAAGTGCTTAAACTCATTCTTTTCCAGTTTCACTAACAGCTCCGCATACGTTTCATCGGTTAACTTGTATGTTCCTGGCGATGTGGGTTCGCCTGTATCCAACTGCATGTTATTTAATGCAGGCTCACTCTGCCGCATGCTGCGCAACACAGCACTGTAGTTATCAACGGTTGTGTTAAAGCTCTCCATAAACAGCTTTTCTGCTTCTGGTGTCGGCATTTTAAAGCCAAGAGAGCTTAGGGGGCCTACTTTGGGCAGTATTTTTATAATCCAGGCTAGAATGCGGGCAAATAGATTTGGCTTCTGATAGTCTTTTCCCCACTGCTCATGAAATTCAGTCTGCCGCATCCGATAAGTAAACTTACGCTTTGTGATATCCTCTTGTGCTGCCTGAATATCATCTTTTTTCGCCTGCCACGCCGCATCTGTAAGGTCAGGGAAAAAGCCTTTTATAGTATAACGGTAAGTTGTTATCGCCACCGTCGTGCTGGCCAGTACATCGCCCAACTCTAAACCATATGTAGCCAAAAAAGCCCGCTCCAGCGATTCCCTCGACACTTCAAAGCCGATAAAATTCTTGTACTCTTCTGGTGCATAATGCCCGCGAGCCGCCTGTAAAACATCAAATCCAAACTCTGTTTTTACATGCGATACCACGTCTTCGGCATATGTAACCACATCGCCATGCTCTTTCCTTACTTTAGGGTATACCAGCGGCACCGCTTTGTTGGTACCAAGTGGATGCCCGTAGATGTCGGCGTTATAATGCGCCAGAGCGCCCAAAGCAAAAGCAAGCTCATTAACGTTTTCTGATTCATTAATCAGGTTCTGCACAAAATCTCCGCTACGCATATAGTGCACCAAGTCTGTAAAAAAGGTGTTCCCAAACGGGAAGTAGCCCATATCCTGAATAATAGAGCCGCCATAAGCATAAGCATGTGCCTGCCTTAGCTCTTCCGCTGTGGCTGCGGGAAAGCGATGTTTGAGTAGTGGAAGCAATTCCTTTTTCCAGGCTGCATCAACTATGGCCTGGTGCGAGAGCACCCCATAAGCCGATGCCGACTGTACGTTGCTAGTTAAAAGCAGAAGCGCTAGAATGGCAATCTTTAGCAGCCTCCTGGTAGAGATATAGTTCATATACGGCTCTACGTACTTTGCATGCAAAAAGTGCTATATATATTTTCTTCTCTAACTCCGCCGCAGGCCCTATATCATAATGAGGGGCAATCCTAGAAAAGCTTTCATTTAGACTCGTGCCATGTAAAGCCTCGCAGCCTTGGGTATTTGTGCAGCACCTCTTGCTTATAGCTGCTGCTTTAGCCTCTGTAGCCATTGCTCTGTTTGCTCAGACAAGGAGTTTCTCACTATAGCCCTACTGCGGTACAATTGCCATATTAGGTTTATCTAATACCTTACCTTGTTTACAGAAACTTATAAGCCCTTCACCCCTAAAAAGTTAAATATAGACAACTAACTCAAACTATATAAAGTACATAATTATATGAAACGACTTGAACCCATCTTTGATAAAATCCTGCTTGCTGTAGGTATACTGTTGATTGGGGTGCTTTGGGTACAGTTTCCTGAACATCCGACTCGTGAAGTTGAACACCTAACGATTTATCCTTCTTCAGAAACACAGGTGACATCTTCTGCTAAATGGACCCATATAAGGCCCACAAAAGAACTTTCACCACAACAGGTAATTCGGATACAGCTTAAAGCATTACAGCAAAACGACCCTGCTGACAGCGGCGTAATTACTATCTTTAATTTCTCTTCGCCTACAAGCAAAGTAAATATGGGCCCTATAAACCACTTCAGGCTTTTAGTGCGCGACCCAGCTTATCGCCCCATGCTAAACTTTAAATCGTACAAAGCAGGGCAAATGGTTATATCAAAAGACATAGCTTACCAACTGGTGGTGTTAGAAGATACTGAAGGACATGAGGCTGCGTATATGTTTATACTAGCAAAGCAGAAAAACGGACCTTACAAAGACTGCTGGATGACTGAAGGAGTTACCCGCTTTGACAACGAAAGAGAAACCAATATCATATAACTGCTCTCTATACTAAAGGCAGTTCCATTTTAATGTCGGCCCGCTGGTATATGCTTGGTGGCATTGGCACCTCCACAAAGCCAAGGCGCTGATACAGGTTAAGAGCTGTTGTCAACCTCCTGTTCGATACCAAATACACCATAGAAGCCCCAGCCTCCCTCGCTTTTGCAATAGCTGCTTCCCCCAGGCGCTTCCCGATCTTCAGACCTTGCACCTTCGGAGAAACAGCCATTTTGGCTAACTCAAATACACCGTTTTCTTCTTTTATCAGAGCACAGGTACCTACAGTTTCACCGTTGTAATTGGCCATTAAAATACAGCCTCCTTTGTTTATGATGTAGTTTTGCGGATCTCCTAAGGTTTTATAATCAGCCTCCTCCATTACGAAATACTGCCGTATCCACTCCTCATTTAATTCACGGAACTGCTGCGCATAGGCTGGCTCAAAATCTACTATTGCTACAGGCGCAGTAACATCTAAAGGTATCATAGCTTCTAAAATGAAATACAAAGTTATAACGGCACCTTTAGAGCACCAAATGTTCTATTCATACAGCTGTGCTCAAATGCAGCCAGAACTTTGTAAGCGTATTTCTTATCGGACGATGTTTCCTCGCAGCTCACCATCAGGAAAGGCATCGCTGTAGATACTAATATACCAGCGGCCTGCTTTTAGGTCTGCTTCTTCTGATTCTGTAAGCGGCCTGGTAGAGCCTGTTATGCTGCCATCTGTACCTGAATCAAAATCGGCTATTTCTATGATGGCAGGAGCATTTGCGCCAGAGGTGGTGACTGGGCCATGAAAACGTATAGCCGTGGTAGCGTTACTTTGGTCGCCGAGCTCCCAATTTATGTCGTAGCTTAAGATGTTTGTTTCGTCGTTATAAGTACCAGTAAATGTACCTGAACCTGTTGTCGTAACGCTTGGAACCTGGTTTGCACCGTTTAGCTCCACCTCATAAAGCAGTAATCGCTCAATATCCTCTTCATTGTTACAGGCTGTTCCTGCCAGGAGCAACACCAGCACTGAAAGCAGAATGCTAAATTTTGTAGTTAATGTTTTCATAGTCGTAGAAAGTAGGTATCTGTACTATGTTTACTCACAATCATGACTATGGTTTAAGGCTAACAGACTTTTATGAACGTATAGTGACTTTGAATACCCTTATAAAATAAAAAAGCAGGTAAAACCTGCTTCTTTTATAACCAAACTAATCTAACTTAATAAAACTTTTTAAGTAACAGCCTGTCTGTATACACCTTCTTTTTTTCTCCGCTACATTACTAACTAGCTATTATATTTTATCAAATTTGTAACACTAAGTGAGTCGTTACTAATTTGAGATTTTAAGATACGTAAAAAAATATAAAAGTTGCAATTTTGATCATGTTTTTTTATTAAAATATATCTTTAGACAGATACAATATTCTAAACTACATCTGATAACCTGCATCTTAACTTCAGCATGACTCCAACAGCTAGCGCTTATAGTTCAGACAGCTTTTCTCCCTTATTAGATGAGCCATTACTTTTTCATCCGCTCAAGCACCACCTTTCTTACATTAAGAGCTTTATAAAAACTAGCAGCACCACCCCAAATAACAAAGTGGTACAAGCCTTACGAACCATTGGTAGCTCTCAACTGGACCTTTATGTAGGACAGCTTACCCTGCCACAGTTATCACAGGAACTCCTACTACATCTTCGGCAGCAAAACCTGTTAACTGCAGCTGCTTTTTACCGCTACCTTACCAAGCACGGCACCGATTACTACACTGTCACGCTCTCCGATACTTCCACCTGGATTTTGCGTTGGGGCAATGTCACGGACAGATACGTGCACCTACACCCTGGGCGCTATGCAACCAACACCGTTCGTGTAAAAGCAAACAACCTAAAAACAGCCATCGCAGTAGCCATTGCCAACAGGCAAACTGGCACACCAGCTATAAACTTACACCTCATAAACCAGGTGAGAAAAGACTGGCTTGCGCTGCCGCCTCTAAAAACCTTAACAGCAGAAGACGGCTCCCTCAAACTATTAGCACTACTCACCACTGATCATTAAGTCGCTATTCTATTATTAACATCAGAAGATCAGTCTTATTTATCCTGCCATTTTGTACTTATGGCTTGGCCCTCTACCCAAGCTGTTTACATAAAGATGAAAGAAGCACGCCAATGGTTGCTTTAAGGTGAAAAAAATTTAGCTGAAGGAGAACAGTGTTGTTCTTCTTCAGCTAACACAGTTGAAAAGGCTACTATCTTTTATCTAAAGCCAAACAGCAGTGGGAATATAAATGTGACAATGACAGCCCATACCGCATATATTGGCAGGAACATCGCGATTTGTTTCCCCACTTCGGTAATGTCAGCCTTCTTTGTAAAGACTTTGTACAGCATGACCATGACAAGCAGCAGGTTGATCAAAATCAAAATATTACCTCCGAGCACCGCCGCTCTATTCGGTGTAATTCCCCATTCTGAAATTCGGAATACAATGGCAGACAGCGCTATGCCATTAACAACTATCGTCACAACAGAAAGCAAGAGAAGCACTAATGTACCTGCCTTGCTACTGCTACCCTTCGATGTCTCGGCAACTGAAAAGAAGATGATTGCCATCACTCCAATTAGCAGTGTGTTAAAAATCAGCAAAAACTCACGATCGTTGTAAGGGTCTTTGCCAGTTAAGACAATGGCAACAAGGTAAATGGTAAGCATAACCAGCACAAGCGGGCAAAAGATCTTGGCAATTACAGGAGAGACTTTATTGACCAAGTGAGGATTTACCTGCGTAAGGTATGTCCCAACTATAGGAGCAGCGGCAACCCCGAATATACCTACGTACTCAAAATAAAGGCTTTCAATATCAAACCCTATAAGTGAGAAAAGCCCAATTGTAATGCCTGTCATCAGTCCTCCTGCTATCAGGATAAGGGTTGTCATCACAATTAAATCGCCGTTATACCTCAAAAATCCCAATCTCATTTCGTGGTTGTTCTGCTTGTTGCCCACAAAAGCGACGCCTAAAACGGCCCACAAAAACAGCGGTAAGTGAATGCAGGATAAAATTAAAGTATCGCTTGTATCGCTATTGGGAAGGGAGTTGATAAAAATGACAGATATAAGTACCGCACCAGCAATGAAAAAGATAAACTTTACCTGAAGCTGATTCTTCCAGGCAAAATAGGCAGCTAAAAGCGGAAAAACAATAAAACTAATGTTTCTTGGGTAGAAGAACTCTTCGCCTACAGGTAAAAAAGCAGGCAACTTTGCAACAGTACCTGCTAACAGCGATAGCACAACCACAAATAGCAATTCGCCTCCAGTTCCCCACGAAATTTCTTCGCTTTCGTAGTTAAGCCTCTCTTTCCAAAAGTTCGCAAGTGTGTTATCCTTAAGTGCTGGATACAGTGCGTTAAACTCCTTTTTAAAGGCCAGTTTGTTGTCCCGATACAACCTTTCTAGCTGCCCTGGGTCTTGCATGTTGGTTAAAATCTCGTTTTTCATATGATGGTGTTTTAATATTTGCGAAACACTTGTTTTAAATATGTATTTAATAAATTATTTTATATACCCTTAAATTATAGACACTTATGGCAATCCAGACCAAACAAACGAGTTGTAATGTTTGCTGATTTAGCTAATGCTGCAGCCAGTATTTCTGTCTTAGTCACAACTATATCTGCTGACATGCTACAACTGCTTGAGGAGAACTTTTATTCGGTTGCCCCTGCCTCAACATAGATGCTACCATCGCAGAAATATGTAGTCGCAGGAAAATCATTTAAATAATATTCTCTTCTATTTCAGACGATTAAAAGCACTTTGTGTTTCAAAGTTTAAGGACAAAAAAATTAGTTCCTACGGCTTATTGTTCAAAATAAGGCGCTCCAGTGCATCCAGGTGGTTCTTGAAAGCCTCTCTCCCTTCGTCTGTAGCCATATAGCGCGTATTGGGTTTGCGCCCTATAAATTGCTTCTCTACCCGTATATAAGCGGCATCTTCCAGGGCACGCAAGTGGCTGGCCAAATTACCATCTGTCAGTTGCAGTGTTTCCTTAAGGGTACTAAAATCTATACTATCCTCCACCATCAGCACCGACATAATGCCGAGGCGCACTCTACTCTCGAAAGCTTTATTTATATGTTCCAGGTATTCCTTCACGTTCTCCATTTACTCGACAGCTTTATAAGTGGGCGTCATTCGTTGTACCAGCAATGCTCCTAGTACTGTTCCTTAGCTTCGCTGACCTCAGTTTCTCAACACCTACTATTGCCAGTGCTCCTAAAGTATAGGCAAGCATATCAATCCACTCAAACTGATTGCCCAAAACAACATTAGCTAGCTTAGAACTCTTTAGTCCTAGCCAAACTATAAAATTTAAGTACTGCAGCAGCTCTACAAGGTAGGCAAATATAAGCGCACCTGCCGCAACGCTACCAACTGAAGCGGCTACAAAGCTCTTCACAAAACAGTAAATAAGCATTACCACCAAAAAGTCTCCTACATAAGGTCTGACTATGGCATCATGAACAAACCCAGCGATCAGGACTTCAACTAAAAACAAAGCTACTGTAAAGAAGAAGTATTTCTTATTGAAGGTGAACATGTACGTTTATCTAAGTTGAACTTTAGGCAATAGCTTATTGATTAGTTTCTGCTCTAACTACGACTTCTCGTATTTATAATACATCACGGCTCCGTAAATGATGTGCAGTACGCCAAAACCAAGTACCCAAGCCACAAAGCCATACTGGATAAAAAAGCAGGCAAGCAAACCCAGCACTACATCGCAAAAACCTAGATAACGAATGTCTCTGAAGGTGTATTTACTGCTATTGATGAGTGACAGGCCATAAAAAATAAGCATAGCTGGTGCGACCAAGTAAATAATGTCATGGTAAAGCAACACCAGGCAAAAAGCGCCACCTACTGCCAGCGGAATACATAAGTTCAGCACAAGGCGCTGCCCCTGGCTATGCCAGATAGACTGCTTTACTTTTTGTGCCTTACGTGCCGAAAAGTAAATAGCAGCGCTTACTGCCAGCAAAAATACCAGCGCCGCAACAACAGCCAAAAACACCACAGCCTCGCTACTTATGCCACTGCTGTAAACATTTTGGTACTGCAGGTTATGCTTATTAAAATACCAAAGAACTGCCCCAGCACCTGCCAGTGCAGAAATACCTGCAAAAATACCTGCCACCCCACTTAACGAGATAAAGCGGGAGGAGCGGTCCATGATGCTGCGAATCTCCTGCAGGGCTTCGAGTTGTTCTTGTTGCTGCGTCATATAAAGTTCTTTGTATTTCAAAGTTAATATATTTTTGAATTTGTCTACTACAGCGCCTGAATATTTTTTAAGATTGCCAGGTCTATAAAAAGTGTTGGCGCTGCTCCTGATGAGGCAGCGCCAACTTTCATAGTTTTATTTTGTACGTAATGGCTTATGTATTTTGTGTGAACAAGCTCGCTTTGCTACTCATTAGGAGCCTCAGGTGCTTGGGGAACTTGAGGAGCCTCTGGTGCCTCAGGCGCAACAGGAACCTCTGAATGTGTTTCCTCAAATGGGGATTTACTTTCATCTACATGAAGCTTTGCCAGGCTTATCATAACTGTAATAAATAGGAGTACCGTTACCAGCAGGCCAAGCAGAAGTTTATTACTTGTGTTCATCTTTCGTTCTTTTAATAATGTAAGACATTAACCTAAAAACACTTTAGCTAAACAGCTCCCTCGTTAGACCACGCCTGTGCATACTTTTTCAGGTCATCTATAGTAAGGCCCAGCAGCTGCATCGTTTTAAAAAACATAGGTAACTCCTCCTGTATAAACTGCTCTTTTTTCAGAGCAATGGTTTTCTCAAGCCCGTCGTCGGCCAAGAAGTATCCTATACCTCTTTTGTTGTAGATAATGCCTTTATCCTGGAGGTAGCTGAAAGTTCTCATAGTGGTATTGGGGTTAACTTCAAATTCAATTGCCATGTCTCTGATAGAGGGGATCTTGTCTCCACTGTCCCACTTCTTTTGTAATATATTCTCGAAGAATCGATCCGCGATCTGTAGATAAATCGCCTGGTTATCTTTAAATTCCATCTTACACCTGCCTTTCTTTTAGTTTGAAAAATGAGACTACTAAGAGGAACGGAGCAAGCAAGTACCAGAAGATAAAAGGTATAATCTTCGTAAAAATATACTCTGCACTGTCCTCAAACTCCTTCGACAGGTTGTGAGGCCCTACCCCATGCCCCTGAAATAATGTGTACACTAGCCCGCTGCTATAAGCTCCTACTACAGCCGCTATCAGAAAAAGGGACAGCAGTGTTTTAAGAAAGTTATGGCCTTTAAAAGTGCAGGCTCCTACAAAAAAGATTGTCTGAGTTACGAGAAACACTTGCACAACACGCAGTACTGTTTTATCGAAAAGACTCGGGAAAACGCCTGGAGCCTTAGCTATAAGGCAGCTGATGAATGCCAGTAGTACCATAAATACGGCAAACACAACAATGTAAACAGGCGAAGAGATAAACCAAGCCCCTACTAGCCTTTCTGCAGTAGATACAGGCAAAGTTAAGAAAGTGAAGCTTTTCTGAGGCGAGTTCATTTCGTTGAACACACTGCTGGTAAAAATATAGCCACCAACAAAAAACACCACTAGGTACAGGTTACGCAGACCAATCAAGGTCCCCACTTCGCCTGGATTAAAATATGCAAAAAGCGCTGATATCATCAACAAGGTGCCTGCCACGGCTGCCACCGAAATACCAAGGGCTCCCATGTTCATGTACAGTTGGCGGTTTATAAAGTAGCCCAGCCTTTTTAAGTCAAATATAGGATTCATAGTTTTATTTTGCTAAACATTCATTTATAGATACTGAGTCATTTGTGATACCATTGAGCAGAAGCTCCAGTAAGCTTGCGTAATCTAGTTGCTCGGCCTGCACAAGCGAAGCACATGCAATGGCCGCTATGGCAATTTTTAGCGACTTGGTGTTTAGGTTCAGGTATAGCTGCCTTACAGCAAAGCCACTCCATCGGCTAAGGTTAAATACTTGATTCATAGTTTTGGTTGGCAAAGTGCCTGTTAATCTTTTCCGCGTCTTTTACAATTCCGTTAAACAGCAGCTCCATATCCACACGGCTATCAAACCCAGAAAGGTTTTTCACAATACCAGCTCTTCGGCCGTGCAGGTCTTCGGAATACAGTATTTCATCTTCGGGCACACCAGCCAGGTTATACTCAAAGGCCATGCGCTCCGAGATATCGGCTATGTTTCTGTTAAAGATGATATTGCCGTGCTCCAGCACCACAATGTTGTCAATCAGGTTTTCGAGGTCGCGCACCTGGTGCGTAGAGATCACAATGATCTTTTCTTCGTCCAGCGCTGAAGCCATTATCTTTCTGAACTGGCTTTTAGAAGGAATATCCAGTCCGTTGGTCGGCTCATCCAGTATTAGCAGGCGCGCGTTGGTAGCCAAACCAAAAGAGATAAAGAACTTCTTCTTCTGACCATAAGACAAGGTAGACAACTTGGCATCGGCAGGAATATCAAACTCTCTGATGTAGCTGTCGAACTGCTCGTGGTTGAACTTGGCGTAGAACACTGCATTTGTTTTAACAAAAGCATTCAGGCTCATGCCTGGCAGGTTAAACTCTTCAGGTATGATATAAATATCCTGAAGCATGTTAGGATTACGATCTGTGGCATCATATCCGAACACACGGCAAGAACCTCTATCTGGATACAATAACCCAGCTATATGCTTTAACAGGGAAGACTTACCTGCACCATTCTTGCCTAATAGGCCATAGATGTAGCCTGGCTGCAGCGTAAGGTTTAGGTTATCGAAAAGAAGCTTCTTCTTTTTATACCCAAATTGAACATCTTGTAACTGTATCATCTGCTATTGTTTTAGTGTACTAGTTACTTAGTACACTACAAATGTACGAGAGGTTTTGAAATTGTCAATACTTTTCGAAAAATATTTTTTATTTTTTCTAAAGATGCTCCAGATGACTACACAAAAACCTTTAAAACACTAGTTATCAACACCTAATAGCATCCTTAGGCACCAAAGAACTTTGCCTAAGAGACACTACTATTGGTATTAGGATTAAGCTTGGCACTGCATGAAATAGCGAAACTAGATCAATTGACGAAAGGAAGAAATGGATGATTGTGCTTACTCAGAACTTACCTGTACCTGGTGCAAGTATATCGATGTGTGGAAAGAATAAGAGTAGAAAATTTTATTTAAGGCAGACGTAAACTTATCTGATACGGCTCGTGCAATTGGGAAATCACAAAATTAAAGCTCCGCCAGTTGCTGCTCAATTTTAGCCAATTGGTTACGTTGCACCAGCGATACGGTGCCACTTTCCCGCTCCTGGTAAAGCAACAGCGTCTTCACCTTTTCGAGTAGGTTTCGCTTTGTTTGTATATCCTGTTCCAGCAGCGCATCCTGCTCCAGCAGTTGTGCCAGCATTTCCGCTTTCTTTACAGCGTCCTTATCTTGCTGCAGCCATGCTAGCATTTCTTCAGGAGTATTATCAAGTATAAAAGTCCTGCTTTTGTCGAAGTAAGTTACGTAAATACTCTCCAGTTCCTCTGATGTTTCCTCTGCGGTTCTTTCGTTTAGCCCGTTAATCAGCTTGTTCAGCGCATTCATAAACGACTGAATCATGCGCATGAGGTAATCCTGCCTTTGTATCATAGTTTCCGAGGAATAGTAGAACCGTTACTTACACCACATCTGTACAGACGCCTGTTGCGCAATTATGTTCCAGTTAATGAGCATCAGATAAGGATACCTGCTAAGAAGTTATTAAGCCGACTCTATAGCTTTACAATCTTCGTTTTATGAACTTCGTTATTTAGCTGCACCTCCACAAGGTATACACCTGGCGCTAACGAAGCTACACTAAGTATTTGCTCTAGCACTGTATACGTTTTTTGAGCAACTGTACCCGAAACTTTCTTCCCCAGCATATCTCGTATACTTACCGTCACCTCACCTGTTGCATTGGAGGCAAGTTCCAGCACAAACTCTTTACGCACAGGGTTAGGCCCTATTTTGAGCTCCGACTTCGGCAGTGTAATAATATGCATCAAATTTTCACTGTTCGACATGCAGCCATTGGTTATTGTTTTCACACGATACAGCCCCGTATTTTTAACCAATAGCTTCTGGTTTGTTCCTCCATTTACAGGCTGATCGTTAAAGAACCATTGGTAGGTATCGGCTTCAGGAGCAATGAGTGTATCAGCACTGGCTGTAACAGCTATTACTTTGGAATGTATGTTTACAACCACTGCACTTGCAGGGCTCTCGCAGCCGTTTACAGTTTGTGTAGCATAAAAAATAGTGGTAGCTGTTGTAACTGGTATATAGTTGTTGCCAGAGAATAGTTTCTGCTGCTTTGTGGCATCTTTGTACCAGGTGATGTTACTGCCATTTGCAACCAGGGGCAACAACGCATCGCCTTCACATTGCAGCGGCAATGCTGCCACCGCTGGCGCTGGCGGCACTGCATAGCGGTTAATCTTTACCTGGCTCCGTGAAACTCTTTCACATAAAGTGACGGTCCATTCCAACACCGTTTCTCCAAAACCTATATCCTGTACACCAGAGGCAGGGCTATTGAGGTCGATAATGGTTGCCTGCCCGCTTATAAGTCTCCAGCGCCCAATGCCTTTTGTTGGCGTGTTGGCCTGTAGCACAGCCTGGTTTGTTGCGCATAAACTAATGTTGGCACCTGCTTCGGCTACGGTAGGTTCTTCAAAACTGCAATCATATACCACAAACGGTGCTGGTGGTGCTATAATAGTATCACCAATTATGTTTATAACTTCATTGGTGGCAATAGGGCTGTTATAGTCGAAATAATTATAAGCTGTGTTTCGAATAACAGTGCCTTTAGGATTATCAGGATTTTGTGCGATAGAAAACTTAATATACCCATGGCTGCCAGGCTCATCTGTTTTATCATCTGGCAGATTGATGTCTTTGAAGGTAAAGGAAAGTACAGGCTTGCCTTTACCCGACACAGTGTAAGTAAAAGGATGGGAAGCGGAGCCAACACGTAAAGACGAAATATCCAGGTGCTCGCTTATGATATCTTGCACCACTACTTTATAAGCTACATCGGTGCCTGTATTCTGGAAACGAATTAAATATTCCAGTTCATCTTCAGCTTTAATATACCTCCTCCTGGTGATACCCTTAGGGCCTACTTGCTTGTCATTCGGATCGTAGCTATCTACAATCTCCAAGCATGAAATATCTGTTTCAGCATCGGCATCGTCCTGGTAAAAAGCATCAATAGGCGTCACTACAGGTTGAGTGCTTGTTGGAATAGTTGATGGCTGAAGGCTTACTGTTGGGCGGCTTTTGCCAGGGTGATGCGGCACCTGATCTGCCTCCAGACGGAAGGTAGCTAACTGGGCTGGAATTTCTAAAGTAGTGAAAGCTCCTTTCTTTAGCTTTACTTTACCTTTTTTCACCAATGCTGCATTAGCAAATACACGATAAGAAGTGCTGTCAGTCATGTCTCCCTCACCTTCGTTCATGATAGAAAATACTGCCGTCTGCTCCTGGTTAAAAAAGCTTCCTGCTACGGCCACACTTGCATGGCCCCAGTCATGGCTCGGTGGCGCACAAGAATTTTTAGGTGAAATAATGGCGGTCACACACTGGCTTAAGCCACGGATGCCTTCGTTACCACAAATGGTCGAATCGACAATAATAAAGCTTTTACGCTCTCCTGCCCTTACAGTACCCACATTAAAAACCAAAGCAGAATCTAGTTGGGCAGCCCATGGCAAGCTGCTGCTGATAGGTATTACATATTTAGGGTAAAGAACCTTTATTTTAACGTTCTGGGCATCTGCTGTGCCTTCGTTAGTGTATGTAACAGTAGTGTTGCTTCGGAAGCAACGACGGCGGCGGTCAGCGGCTATATCAACGGTTAGCTGCGCACATTCTAGTATGTTATAGCCAAAGTCTACGTTGCGCGCTTCCTTATGTAAACTATCGGCCAAGATTGGCACACGTTCCTGACAGCTTTTTATCAGCTGCGACTTTGTATTAGGCCCCAATAAGGGTGTAATGATGTACCTGCCATACGGAACACTGAACGAATAATACCCATGCTCATCTGAAGATACATATTGTGAGCCAGGTTCTATTTTGATTAGTTTATTCGCCAAACCTTTCTCAGTTGCACCAATCATGCAATCCTGGTTCTTGTCTTCATATAACCTCCCGCTCACTCTTGCAATAGGCCCAACATTTAGCGTATCTTTTATCTGCCCAATAAAAATATCTCCTTGGCCTTTACTTACTAAAAACTTATCGTTGTTAACTAACCGCTCATGAAAAGTACCAGCCAGCACTACTTTCTTCTGCTCGGGCAGGAAAGACAAAGTTGGATAGCTATTACTAGCAGATCCTCCAAAACTAGTCACTCCTAATGTTTCACCATCCAGATTAAGGTTGATAAGAAATATATCATTCCGAGACTTTGACTTCAAGACTATATCTCTGAACTTATAGGTATCCCAGAAACTGCCTGTCAGGTAAAGGCTTTTATTGGCATACATTAATTTCGGGTTTGCAATGCTCCCCTGGAAGCCAACTCCCCATTTAACTATACCTGTGTCATCTAACTTTACCAAAGTTTCTTTAAAAGACCTGTCTATCAAAACTCCATTGATGGTGACAGACTTAGCATCTCCAAAGAAAGCTTTGGAGATAAAATAGATGTTGTTATCTGTGTCTAGCACAACATCATTCGATGTACCCGTCCTCAGCGGATAACTTTTTGCCCAGATTACATTCCCATCAGAATCTCTTTTAACAAAAAACCTATCTCTAACAAGTCCATAATCATCAGCAGGTGTGTTGTTTGTGAGTGTGTGCCCAGAAATGTTAATGGTACCTGAAAATCCTCCTGCTGTTATCACATTCCCATCAGAATCTATCAGCACATCGGTATAATTTATGTTGCGCTCTAAAGAAGTCTTCACCCACAACACTTCGCCTTCTGGGCTAAACTTTGCCAAAAATTCTGTGTACGGATAATCGCCAGAGTCATCAAATTCAAAGGTTATACCGTCCATCGCTGTTCCATCAAAACTACCGACTACATACACATTCCCTTGCTTATCAACGGCTATGCTTTGGCCTATAAAATCCCTGAATATTTTCTTTGACTTATATTTTTTCTCCCAGACTAGATTACCATTTGGATCTAACTTCTCAAGAATGAAAGTCCCGTAGTGGACACCTCCTGTTATATAAGTAAACCCAGCATTTTCAACAGCAATGTCATTGAAAGAATTACTTAAAGCAACAGGGCTCTCCTTCACCCAAACACACTGGTTATCCTTATTATACTTAGCCACGAACCCATTCAGAATCTCTTTCTTGATTGTTCCGAAGTCAATTTGCTCCGCCTGGTAGCCTGGTATTTGAACGGAGCCTGGCATGCCAATCACTCCTAATACATACCGATTCTCATCCTTATCGTGCAACACCTTAATGACATGATCATTATAGCTACCGCCAATAGATACAATGTTATCGGCAAATTGAGCTTGTACCGAGCCTGACCATAAGCATAGGCATAAGACAGGGAGGAACAATATGAGTATAAGCTGCTTCATATAGGCTGTATTTCTATCAGTAACAGCAAGTTACACAACTATTTTAAATTAAAAATATTATATATAACAGCCTCCCCCCTAAACTTTATAAGCTAATAAAAGAGAAAGCCCAGCCATTTGCATGGCTGGGCTTTCTCTACATTATATATTGATGCTTAAATATGAATTGCTCTGTTCTCTGTTGCAGCTAAACAAGCTTCTTTCATGGCTTCGGTGTAAGTTGGGTGCGCATGGCTCATGCGGGCAATATCCTCTGCCGATGCACGGAATTCCATCGCTACCACTGCTTCTGCAATCAAGTCAGCTATACGTGGGCCGATCATGTGCACGCCCAGTATCTCGTCTGTTTCTTTATCAGCCAACACTTTCACAAAACCATCTGTATCGCCAGATGCCTTCGCGCGGCCAGACGCCTTAAACGGAAACGAACCAGACTTATAAGCACGGCCCTGCTCCTTCAGCTGTTCTTCGGTAAAGCCTACGCCTGCCACTTCTGGCCAGGTATACACCACTCCAGGAATCAGGTTGTAGTTGATGTGCGGCTTCTGCCCTACAATCTGCTCGGCTACCAACACACCTTCTTCTTCGGCTTTGTGTGCCAGCATCGCGCCACGCACCACGTCACCGATGGCATAAATACCAGGCACGTTTGTTTCTAGGTGGTCGTTCACAGCAATCATACCGCGTTCGCCCAGTTCTACGCCAGCATTTTCTAAACTTAAGCCTTCTGTATAAGGCTTACGGCCAACAGATACCAGCACGTAGTCACCTTCAAACGTTACAGACTCGCCTTTCGGATTGTCGGCTGTTACTTTTACAGTTTCGCCTTCGTTCGTAGCGCCTGTTACTTTGTGGTTAAAGAAGAACTCGAACCCAAGTGTTTTCTTCAGCACACGCTGCAATTCTTTACCAAGTGCACGGTCCATAGTTGGGATGATAGAATCCATAAACTCCACTACCTGTACTTTGGCACCTAAACGCGCATATACAGAACCTAACTCCAGGCCAATCACACCACCACCGATGATGATCAGATTCTTAGGGACCTCTGTTAGAGACAAGGCTTCTGTAGAAGTGATAATACGTTTTTTGTCGATTGGCAGGAAAGGCAAAGCGGTAGGCTTAGAACCCGTCGCGATGATAGTTTTATCGGTTTCAATCTCCTGCACATTCCCATCTGTACCTGTTACTTTAATCTTGCTCTTGTTTACAAAAGAGCCAAGGCCAAAGTAAGTATCGATCTTGTTTTTCTTCATCAGGTAAGCAATGCCGTCGTTGTTAGACTTTATTACTTCACCTTTACGCTTGATCATCTGCTGCATATTGATCTGCAGGTTGCTCAGTTCGATACCATGTGTGCTAAAAGCATGCGCCGCATTATGGTAGTGCTCAGATGAATCGAGCAAAGCTTTAGACGGTATACAGCCTACATTTAGGCAAGTACCACCCAGTACATTATATTTTTCAACTATAGCGGTTTTAAGACCAACCTGTGCGCAACGTACTGCTGCCACATATCCACCAGGTCCAGAACCGATTACTACTACATCGTATTTCATTTCTGTTAAATTAGAAATTAAAAATTAGAAATTATGGGTTTGACTTCATTGTGATGAGGATCTTACTGATGACTTTCCGCAACTGCATACAATCCTCATGTATTGAATCAAACGCTTTTTCAGGAACATATTGGCTGTCCTTTAGCAGACGCAACCAATATGATGTTTCCCTTGCTTCCTTTGCCGCTATATTCAATTTATGAACGAAATCAGCTTTAGAACTTGCAGCGATGGCTTCCTCTACATTTGCTCCGATAGAAGTACCGCTTCGCAGCAACTGCTTTGCCAGCACAAACTCCTTCTGCTCTCCTGTCAGAAACTTATAAAGCTTTACAACCCGAAGCGCAAAAGCATAACTCCTATCAAGAACAACATTTTGCTTCTCCTCCCCCACAATTTCTAATTTCTAATTTCTAATTCATAATTAGGCTTAAACGCCTAACAACAATCTCATCGGATCTTCCAGTAGTTCTTTCACACGAACCAGGAAGCTAACCGACTCACGACCGTCAATGATACGGTGGTCGTAAGAAAGCGCCACATACATCATTGGGCGAATCTCAACCTGACCGTTTATAGCTACAGGGCGCTGCACAATGTTGTGCATACCTAGTATAGCCGACTGAGGCGCATTGATGATCGGTGTAGACATCATAGAACCGAACACACCACCATTAGTGATAGTGAAGGTACCACCTGTCATTTCCTCAATAGACAATTTACCGTCGCGTGCTTTTTTAGCCAAACGGATAACTTCTTTCTCAATGCCATCCAGCGATAAACTCTCGGCGTTACGGATAACAGGTACTACCAGACCTTTTGGAGAAGAGACCGCAATAGACACGTCACAGAAATCATTAAATACGATTTCATTGCCATCTATCATAGCGTTTACCGCTGGCCACTCCTGCAGCGCAACTGTACAAGCCTTGGTGAAGAAGGACATAAAGCCTAAGCCGACCTCGTGCTTCTCCTTGAATTTCTCTTTATACTTAGCGCGGATATCCATAATCGGCTTCATGTCTACCTCGTTGAAAGTAGTCAGCATAGCCGTTTCGTTTTTCACCTGCACCAGTCGGCGAGCAACTGTTTTACGCAGCGAGCTCATTTTCTCACGACGTTGGTTACGATCCCCGCTGGCGGCTGGCGCTGCGTTAGAGGCCGAAGCTTCTTGCTTAGGAGCAGCTGCAGCTGGTTTAGCAGCAAGCTTCTGTGCATTCTGCGCATCTTCTTTCGTGATGCGTCCGTCGCGGCCAGTGCCTTGTACGTCAGCAGGGTTAACACCCTTTTCAGAAAGGATTTTGCCTGCAGCTGGCGATGGTGTGCCAGAAGCATACGTCTGGTTGCCGTAACCTGTGGCAGCAGCTGGTTGCGCTGCTGGTGCAGAGGCTGAAGCAGCAGGAGCGCTTGGCTGTGCTGCGGGCTTAGCAGCACCAGCACCTGCTACGATGCGGCAAAGCATACCTCCGATTTCTACAGTATCTCCTTCTTTCGCTACAATTCGCAAAGTACCTGCCGCCTCGGCTGGTAGTTCAAAAGTAGCTTTATCAGATTCCAACTCAGCAATCACTTCGTCCATTTCTACATAGTCGCCGTCGTTTTTCATCCAGCTTGATATAGTTACTTCAGTGATTGATTCTCCTACCGTAGGCACGACCATATCCACGGTCTCACCTGATCCGCCGCCACCTTGTGCTGGCGCAGAACCCTGTGCAGCAGGCTGTGAAGTTTCAGCGGCAGGGGCCGCTGGCGCAGATCCACCCGCACCGTCTTCTTCTATGTTGCAAAGCAGACCACCTACCTCAACGGTATCGCCTTCCTGTGCTACAATGCGTAAAATGCCTGCTCCTTCGGCTGGCAGTTCAAATGTGGCTTTATCAGACTCCAGTTCAGCAATCACCTCGTCCATCTCCACACGGTCGCCGTCTTTTTTTAGCCATTGGGCTATGGTTACCTCGGTGATAGATTCACCTACAGCAGGCACTTTAACTTCTAGACTCATATTTTTTCAGAATTATGAATTATGAATTACGAATTATAAAGAGAGGAAGCTGAATAGGTTTACCTACAGTAGCTACCTCTCCTTTTATAATTTCTAATTTTCAATCTCTAATTAAATCGCAAACGCTCTTTCTACCAGCTCTTGTTGCTCTTTAGCGTGTATTTTATTGTAACCTGTGGCAGGCGATGCACTCGGTTTACGAGCCACTACATCTTCAACACCGTTACGCATGGTACGCAAGATGTACATCCAGGCACCCATGTTCTCAGGCTCTTCCTGCACCCAGTATACTTTGGCATTTTTATACTTGCTAAGCTCTGCCTCCAACTGCACTTTCGGGAACGGAGCCTGCTGCTCCATACGCACGATGGCTACATCTTTGCGTTTGCTCTTCTGCTGCTCTTCCAGCAGATCGAAGTATACTTTACCAGTACACAGCAACACTTTCTTCACCGATTTAGCAGTTGCGTAATCATCACCGATCACTTCTCTAAAGCCACCTTTCGTAAATTCTTCGATTGGTGATACCACATTAGGGTGACGCAGCAAGGATTTAGGAGCCATATTTACAGCTGGCTTACGGAACGGCAAGGCCAACTGGCGACGCAGAAAGTGGAAGAAGTTAGCTGGCGTCGTAATGTTTGTAACAAACATGTTGTTCTCGGCTGCCAACTGCAGGAAGCGCTCAGGACGGGCATTAGAGTGCTCTGGTCCCTGGCCTTCGTAACCGTGAGGCAACAGCATAACCACACCGTTCATACGCTGCCACTTCGATTCAGTAGCCGCCACAAACTGGTCTATCATTACCTGTGCTCCGTTGGCAAAGTCACCGAACTGTGCTTCCCAGATAACCAATGCACTTGGGTTTGCCATGGCATAGCCAAACTCAAAACCTAACACACCATACTCAGAAAGCAGGGAGTTGTAGATCTCCATTTTATTCTGATCATCCTGGATGTGGTTCAGGCTATAGTACGGCGCGCTGGTGTTGGCATCGCGCAATACCGCATGGCGGTGCGAGAAAGTACCGCGCTGCACATCCTGACCACTCAGGCGTACAATCTTACCATCAGCCAGAATAGAACCATAAGCCAACAACTCAGCGGCAGCCCAGTTTAACTGGCGGCTCTCAAAGAACATGTCTTTACGATCCTTCAACAACTTCTCGATCTGCTTCAGCGGTTTAAAGCCTTGCGGAACAGAAGAAAGAGTTTTACCTACTTTTTCAATCACCTCTTCAGAAATTCCTGTTTCTGGCGACTGGTTAAAATCTTCTGGTGTAGAGCGGCGTAAGGCATGCCACTCTTTTTCCAAAGACTGATAGTTATAAGGAAGCGGCTGCTGTTTCACCAGATCCAGACGGTCCTGCAGCATCTGACGGAACTCTTTGTCCATGTTCTGCGCCAGTTCTGCATTAATCTCGCCTTGGCTGATCAGCTGCTTGTTATATACTTCGCGTGGGTTCGGGTGCTTCGAAATGATGTTGTACAGCTGTGGCTGCGTAAATTTCGGCTCGTCTGCCTCGTTATGGCCGTGGCGACGGTAGCACACCATATCAATAAAGATGTCGTTGCCGAACTTCTGACGATACTCTGTTGCCAGACGTACCGCAAATACTACTGCCTCAGGATCATCGCCATTTACGTGCAGTACTGGCGCATCTATAATCTTGGCAACATCTGTAGAGTAGATAGAAGAACGAGCGTCTTCAAAGTCTGTTGTAAAACCAACCTGGTTGTTGATCACGAAGTGGATAGTACCGCCTGTCTGGTAGCCTTTCAGCTTCGACATCTGAGTTACCTCATATACAATACCTTGTCCAGCAGCAGCAGCATCACCATGTATTAGAATCGGCACGATCTGCTTAGGATCGCGGTCGTACATACAGTCAATTTTAGCACGTACAAAGCCTTCTACTACAGGGTTAACTGCCTCCAGGTGCGATGGGTTTGGCGCCAGCTTTAGGTTAACTTTATTTCCTGATGGTGTATCTACTTCAGAGGAGAAGCCCATATGGTACTTTACGTCACCGTCTCCGAAAGTAAGATCTGGCACAGCCGTACCTTCAAATTCTGAGAAGATCTGCTCATAGGTCTTGCCCATGATGTTGGCCAGCACGTTCAGGCGGCCACGGTGTGCCATACCTATCACCACCTCTTTAGCACCAAGCTCAGAAGCTTTGTCGATGATGGCATCCAGGGCAGGTATAGTTGTTTCGCCACCTTCCAGAGAGAAGCGCTTTTGGCCTAAGAACTTTGTGTGCAGGAAGTTTTCAAACACAACAGCCTCGTTCAGCTTAGAAAGGATGCGCTTCTTATAATCCAGACCTGGATTAAACTTCAGGAACTCCTTTTCTATTTTTTGCTGCAACCACGTTAGCACCTCTGGATCACGAATATACATATATTCGTAGCCGATTGGGCCCTCATATATTTTTTGCACAGCAGCTACTATATCGCGAAGCTTAGCTGGTCCTATTCCAATAACCTCACCTACCTGAAATACTGTATCCAAGTCAGCATCAGTTAATCCGAAGTCTTTCAGATCGAGCAATGCCTTGCGGTCTTTGCGCTCACGAACTGGATTAGTTTTAGAACGCAAGTGGCCGCGGCTACGATAGGCATAGATGTAGTTTCGTACAGCTACCTCTTTCTCAGACTCGCCCTGCGCTACTGCACCACCTGAAGTGGGAGTCGCCAAAGCTACATCTGAATCGTCATGTCCGTTTTCACTGTAGGCATTTGAAAATTCATAGCCTTCAAAAAATTTACGCCATCCAAAGTCCACCGACTCTGGATCCTGCTGATAAGTTTTGTATAACTCATCGATGTAGGCTCCGTGGGCGTTAGCGATATAGGTATATTTATCCATATAGATTACTACTGTATAAAAGCAAAGGTAGGAGGTAATTCAGTCAATAAAAAGCCGCATAACCGCATAAACGAATACGCCTAAAATTCAACACTTATCACCTCACCCATTAAATATATTATTTATTCTTAGGTGGCACAACTATTAAGTGGGTTTAAAACTTCCTGTAAGGTATTTCTGACTCGAATTAGGATTTCAGTTTGATAGGCCATTGAAGAATACAAGATAGGCATTTGTTGCACTTTTGGTTTTATAGATAGGTAAACGAGTAAAATCAGGAGCAGGTTAAATTTACTTATAACATAGCGTACAGGAATAGCCACTCTATTGGCCTGAGACAGAGATAAGCTATAAATAATTCTACAGATTCGTTCTTATAACACTGCCTATATCCGCAACCACCACTAAGAGCTACGTTTGCCGAATGTAAAAGCTATACCTATTATTAGGTATTTTTTATGTTTTGGGAAATGTTACCTTCAAACGCTTAATCTTCATCCAAAACAGCCTTTTGAACTCTCAAGAACAATTTCAGCAGGTACTTACAAATAGATTTGTATGTTACTTTCGCTTACTGATTTTCCTGTTTATACTTAATATATAGATATACATTTATAAAACCCAAGAAGGCAACTTGTAAGGCCCTTGGCTATGTGAAAAGGTAACGCTTACAGTTTAACAGTTTAATCATTACTGCTATGTACAGCTATCTGTTGGAAGAATTATCTAAGGCAATTGGAGCTAGGCTGCTTATTCAGTTCAGCTACAGCGGAGAAACATTTGTGGTGGAGCCACACCTGTTAGGTAAAAACAAAAACAACCAGGACTGCCTTTGTGCCTGGCAAATTGAAACAGCTGGTGCTGAGTCGGCAACTAATCAATGGAAATGTTTCCTGCTAAATGACATGCAAAACCTCGTACTCTTAGAGCAACGCTTTTGCAAAAAACGACCTGGCTACGATCCCTATGATAATTCTATGACGCGTATTTACTACCGTATCTGAGTTTCCTCTTCCTTTCGGCACTAAGTTTTCTTTATGCCTGTTATAGTGGCATCAGAAAAGCTAGTACAAACTTGCCTACAGTAAAAAAACGTAAAGCTTATAAACCTGCTTCTCTTTCGGCTCCGCTTACAGCCCAAGAGAAAATAAGCCGCTATATGCGCGGCAACAAAGCAAAAAACACGAAACCCGAAATTTTGCTGCGCAAAGCTTTATGGCATGCGGGCCTCCGTGGCTACAGAATACACTGGCCTTTCGCACCAGGCAAACCTGACATCTGCTACCCAGGCAGACGTTTGGCTGTGTTTGTACATGGTTGTTTCTGGCACCAATGCCCTTACTGCAAACCTCCTCTACCTAAAACCAATGTAGGTTTCTGGCAAGATAAGTTCAATAGCAATAAGCTGCGTGATGAACGCTATAGGCAGTTGTATCGCGAAGCTGGCTGGCAACGAATTGTGGTATGGGAATGCCAACTTTATCAGAATCTGGAAAGCTTTTTAACCATCATGAAAGAGCTTCATCGTGGCGTGCCCGCCAGTTGGCAGGTAGCCGCCTAGGCTAGCCAAGGCACTTCCTCCTGTTGCATAAGCTTGTAAAAAACTGTTATCTTAGGACAGTTTAACCACATGTTTATGATAAAGAAGCACATATTTTTAGCAGCAGGTTTAAGCATTTGCTTGCTCGGTTGCAACGAAAGCTCTAGGGCAGTAGCTGAATCAGAAGAAGAATCTACTGCCATACCCGCTGATAGCACGAATCTACAATCAGCCCTACAAAGCATCAACACAGAAGATCTACTGGCCCACACAAAGGTTTTAGCTTCCGATGCCTTTGAAGGTCGAGGCCCAGGCACAGCAGGCGAAGACTCAACTGTTAATTACCTGACGCGTCAGTTTAAGCAGATTGGCTTACAGCCTGGCAACCCTGATGGCACTTTTGTACAGAATGTGCCGATGGTTGGTTTTACGGCACAGCCCAAAGCATCTTTTACCGCAGGAGGTAAAACTATAAACCTGGAGTTCCCGAACGATTATGTTGCCGTTTCGCGCAGGTTTGTACCTACCATTGATGTTAATAATTCTGAAATGGTGTTTGTGGGCTACGGCATTGTGGCCCCAGAATATGGCTGGGACGACTACAAAGGTTTAGATATTAAAGGCAAAACTATTGTGATGCTGATAAATGATCCCCCTATACCCGACTCGAAAAATACCACAGCTTTAGACAGCAGCATGTTTGGCGGCAAAGCCATGACTTACTATGGCCGTTGGACCTATAAATATGAAATAGCAGCAGAAAAAGGTGCCGCCGCTGCTATTATTATGCATGAGACTGGTCCTGCAGGTTACCCATACGAAGTTGTGTCAGGAAGCTGGAGCCGCGAGAACTTCGACATCAATAATCCAGATAAGAATATGGGGCTTGCCGCCGTAGAAGCTTGGATTACATCCGAAAAAGCAAAACAGTTGCTTGCTGCTACAGGCAAAAACTTAGAGCAATTAAAGGCGGCCGCTCTAAAAAAAGATTTTCGTCCCGTTCCGTTAAATGCTAAGGCAAACTTTAACATCAAAAATACCCTGCGCGAAGTACAATCAAAAAATGTAATAGCTAAGCTAGAGGGTTCTGATCCTGAACTGAAAGACGAATATGTTGTTTATTCTGCCCACTGGGATCATTTAGGAAAAGACACGAACTTGAAAGGCGACCAAGTATATAATGGCGCTTTAGACAATGCAACAGGTACTGCAGGTTTGCTGGAATTAGCAGAGGCTTATGCCGAAATGCCTACAAAACCGAAACGTTCTATACTTTTCCTGGCCGTTACAGCTGAAGAGAAAGGACTGCTGGGCTCAAAGTATTATGCCAACAACCCGCTGTACCCGCTAAATAAAACACTTGCTAACATTAACATGGATGTGCTTAATGCATATGGACCTACCGAAGATGTAATAGTAATAGGATATGGTAATTCTACTTTAGAGGATATATTAGCGACTGAGGCAAAGAGCCAGAACAGGCGAATAGTACCAGAGGCTACACCTGAAAACGGCTCCTTCTACCGCTCCGATCATTTTGAATTTGCCAAACAAGGCGTTCCCGCCCTTTATGCCGAATCTGGTGTTGTAGCTCGTAATCAGCCAGCAGACTATGTGCAAAAGTGGAATGAAAACTATACTACAAACGATTACCATAAACTAAGTGATGAGGTAAAAGATGACTGGAACCTTGCTGGTGCTGTAGAAGACCTACAATTGTTTTTTCGCGTGGGCTATCGTGTGGCCAATACAAAACAGTATCCAGAATGGAAGGAAGGCACAGAATTTAAAGCCAAGTGTGATGCCATGCTTTCTGCTAAGTAACCAACAGCTTTTGCTAGTTACAAAGGCTCCTGCAAATGCAGGAGCCTTTGTTTTATACTATTTGTATAGAAAGTTTAATTCCTCCTATTCTGACAATTCAGGTAGAACTTCCTTAATGCCATTCTTATCATTTTATAGATACCATTCACACTATCATATTATCCATTACCTTCAAAATGAACAATTTTATACATCGTTTTACACCTACTGCAAGAATTTCGCGTATAAATAAGTACAAAATTTATTTGTCATACAAAATGATAAAATTATGAAAAAGACAATAAAATTAGCCTTTGCAGCTTTTGCTTTTGTAGCATTCACTGCTTGCGGCAGCGAAAATAATAGTGCAACTGAGGCAGAGACTACAACCCCTATGGAAAACGAAATGGATTCGGATATGAACATGGGTAATGACTTAGAAAATGACACTACAACCGTACAGGACACTACAGTAAATGATGGTTTAGGAGATAGTGTACCTGAGCAGGAGATTCAGTAACATACATAAACTTTAAACAAAAAGAGCCACTGCTTAGGCAGTGGCTCTTTTTTTATGCATTAGCTTTGGCTGGGAAAAGAAACCAAAATTATCGTTGTTGTGGTATAATAGTTTTAAATTTAAGCAATGGAAAATAAAGCTTTATCCTACGACGGCACAACCATAAGGTTGATTGAGACAGAAGAAGCGCTACAGGACGTTGCAGCCAAGCTTTCTGGAAGCAGAGAACTGGCGCTAGATCTAGAGTTTGATCAAAACAGGTTTACTTACGGTTTTAACCTTTGCCTTATACAAATTTCTGATGGCAACGGTACTTGTTACATCATAGATCCGTTTGCTTTTGAAGACTTGTCGCCTATTTTTGAAATAGTCGAGAATCCATCCATAACCAAAATTATACATCATTCTAACAACGATATACTACTACTGAACAAATTGGGCTGTAACATCAGAAATGTGATGGACACAGATGTAGCTGCTAAGATTCTTAACTATGAGCGCTCATCTTTAGCAACAGTTCTCAAGGAAGAGTTCGACAAGGAAATAGATAAGTCTCAGCAATCAAGCAACTGGAACAAGCGTCCATTAACAGAGGCACAGCTAGTCTATGCTGCTATTGATGTTATATACCTCCATCAGGTGAAAGAAAGACTGGTAAAGAAAATTGAGGAGCTTGACCGCCTGCATTGGTTAGAAGAAGAAAATAACTTACTCGAAAGAATAGAATATTCTGAAGCTAATAACCCACACCTAAAGCTTAAAAACGCCTTTAAGCTGAATTACTATCAACAGTTCCTCTTAAAAGACCTGTACTCTTTTAGAGACGAAATGGGGCAGAAACTTAATAAGCCAGCTCCCTATGTTATTCCGAACGATGCCTTGGTTGATTTAGCCAATAATCCGAACGTAGACCTACATGAATGGCTTAACCATACTAAAGGCATTCATGGAGCACTGAAGAGGCAGCCAAATGAAAAGCTTTTATCAAAAGCTCTGAAGCAAGCTAAAGAAAAAGCTAAAGAAGAAAATATTAGTCATGATTATCCTGATTTCAGAGGCCAACGCCCTGTGCGCACAGCAGAAACTGAGCAACGAAAGGATGAGCTAAGCCAAGTGCAGAAGCGTATTGTGGAAAAATATGGTGAAAATGCTTCTAGATTGGTAATTACCCAAAGCCTTATTGGAGAATACAGCCAAACAGGTAATATTCGCTGCCACAAAAAATATGGTTATTCTATAATAATGGAAACAGCCTCAGAACTAGGCATCAATTTACCCGGAGAGATTATATAAATACATTCCAGATTTATCACCATTCTGTTTTCCCTCTATAGAAGGTTATCATACATATAAAGTTGAACCATGCTGCTTCATGACTAAGCGTAACTAAATAAAAGAATAACGCTTTACGACTTGCCGCACGATCACTACAGCAATTTCCTCCATACCATCAGAAACACAAGCGCTGAGGAATTACGAGCCTTAGCAAATCAGTACTTAAAGCAAGACGAGCTTTATACAGCCATAGCCGGTAGAAAAGCTTAAACAGATACAGGAAAGCAGTCCGATAGCTACTCTATATAATAAACAGGAAAGGGAGGTACTCAGTACCTCCCTTTCCTGTTTATAGGTTCAATCGTTCCTCAACCTACTGCTTGTACCGAGCGGTGTCGTTTTCCTGGTTTATCTTTGACAAGCCTTCAAGAACAGATTTAGGCTACTGTTCCAGTCTTCACCCTCAGAACATTCCCCCGCCGTCCCCTATGCTGCCGCTACGTTTCCGCTGGGT
>NZ_JAJJWH010000031.1 GCF_020907245.1 Pontibacter harenae
AAATTGAAATATGGAAATGACACAGTTTAAATTACACTCCCAAATACTATTTACTGCATATTCTGATGTGTCCCCTTTGGTAGATTCTTTTCTGTGATATTTCATCAAACTCATACCACACATCTACCACATAAGCAGGAGTGGAATAGGTAGTAACAAACTGTTCATGAACATCTATGTTTTTATAATCTGTTACCATTTCATAGCCATCTTCTTTTGCTTTATAGTAAGCCTCATCATCTTCAAACTCATTGAGGTAGCGGTTGTATACCTGGTGGTATTTATCAGTTACTGATTCATAATAACGCTGTAGTTCCGATGTTTCAAACTCCATGAAGCCCTCTTCATCTTTTGTCCATTTTCCTGTTATCTCCATAGTCGCAAAGGTAAGCAGCTATTCAGAATTAAAAGTTCCTAAATTAGACGCCCTAAGTATAAAAAGCCGCAGCTGTAATTGTAAAATAAATTGGATGTTTATGCAGTGCTTGATATTTTGTATTCCCCCTCGCTCAGCATTTTTTGAGTAAGATGCTGGCATTCAGCAGACTTTATAAACTGGTATAATCATACGAATAACACTCTATGCACTTGAGGCTCCCAAAGAAATTGTAGAGTGTCTGGAGCATATCTTTTGATACGAATACCTCCTGTTCCACTACTTTATTTTTTGCTTTGAGTAAAAGGCTTTTTTTATCTATGTAGATGTAGAAAGAGTCTATATCCTCGTCTCGTACCAGCTGCTCAAATTCTTCTAAAGCTCTTTGTAAATTCTCATCCATAGATTTTCGTTCTCAGGCTAAGGAATGCGTGGCGAAAATAACTGCAGTTCAGGTAAAATAATTCAAGGTTAAATACTGTTTTTATAATAGGTATATATACCTAAGGTTCTGATAAAAAATGATGTTACAGGTTTTTTACTTTCTGTGTAGCTAACTGTAAGCTTGGTACTAGGCATAAATTCGCTTAGGTTTAATAATCAGTATTTTATGCAGTTTTTGCGTAGTTAGTTACTATTTATGATGCTTTTGGGCACTAAAAAGAAATTTGAGATGTCTAATGTATAGAGTGAACAAAGAACTCCCTTGGAAGCAATAATCGATACAGATTGCTTCTACACAAACTTAAATGGGCAAGAAGCGATGCCTTGAATAGAAATTAAACTATAGAGCTATGAAATATGTGGATTTAGGAACAGGTTTCTTGCTGACAGGCTTTCCTGACTTTGAGTCAGCGTTTGCAGCGTCGGAAGAATGGTGCGGAAAAGGCTTTAAGGTTGCTTATTTAAATGAAGCAACTCATGTGAATGAATGTGAAATAGTTACGTACCTCAAAAGCATTGAGGCTGCGGATACACGGTTGTACCAGAACTACCATTATAAAAATGGAGAGTATGCCAAAGAGGAAGTGGCGGATAGCCTGCAAACAGCCCTGGAAGTGCTGGAGAAAAAGCTGAATGCAAAGGCTAAGTTTATTATGGTGTTGGCTCCAAAGCATGTTAATGTTGTAAGCCGACAGGCGGTTTGGCTGTAGGTAGTTTGCATGCTTGATCAACAGAAAAAGCAGTTCTTATAGAAAGGGAGCTGCTTTTTCTTTTAAAAGGCTTACCCTATACTTCGTAAGTTTCGGCGGAAACCGAAATCAGCAACAAGATTGGATCATGTTATTCGGCAGTGGGTTCTCGTTCCGCCTTCAGTGTTTATGTAACTCATAATCATATAGACTTCATAAGAGAGCTTCTGCTTAATCTATTTCAGATACCCACTTCCTCGCATCTTCCACATTACTAAAATACTTTATGTCAAACTTCACTAAGTCAGTCCCTTTACGAAGTATGTTATCTACAGCCATCTTGTTAAAGATGTCATCTGAGACGATCACTGCCATTCTTTTAACATCATACTTTGCAAAATCGTATACCCACTCTTTTAGGGTCCACTCTTAATCTACAGGCCGAATTGCTTTAGCATTTTTAGTGTTGCCAATCCATTTTGTTACCTTATAGTCTCTAGCGATTGTTGTATACGTGTTCAAGGTTCCCTGTATTCCTTACTGTTTGCAAAGCCATGCCATTCTGTGTAAACACAGTTTTCCTGCTCATTGTATTTAATTGTGATGTAAGGGCGCTCAAAAATGACCATATATGGTGTTAATATTACTGCTACTTATGTATGTGTCGTAGCATCGAAATAGCTAAAGAAGCTGAGGTCAGTATAAATAGCAGGTTATACAAAGTTGTATTTAACCTCAGCTCGCGCTGACACTCCATACGCGACAGATGCACTAAAGTTAGAACCTATGTAAAGCTGCTGGAGCAAAAATGTACCTTCTGTTATATTCCCTTATGCTTAAAAGAAGATAAAGGTAACCATTAGTATGTATGCTTACCAATGGTTGCCTTTAATTTGACTGCTCGTCCTCAACAAAACTAAGAACTACAGGAAAGCATAGAGCATCCTGCTTTTTTGGTTGCCCATTCAGGTCGCTTTGCAAAGAACTCATCAGATTTGTTGGAGTAAGTATCTTTCAACGCTTCCTGCAGTTTTATAAATAAACTATCGTCCCCACTTTCCAACCCTTCAATAGCCTGCGACAGGAGATAGTTGCGAAGTATAATCCTTGGGTTATTTGCACGCATTCTTTTTTGAGACTCTTCACGGGGAGCAGTGTTTTTGCCTAACTTTTCCACGTATGCCTGCGTCGTATTATAAAGCAATTGTCGCTCTGCTTTATCGGGTGCTGCATAGAAACTCTCTTTAAAATGATCTGCCACTTGTTGCTCATCCTGTAACTCAAGCGGAAGGTCTGCCAGCAGCTGGTAAAAGATAGTCATATCTGGTTTCAGCGTTATCAAGGCTTTCTCAAAGTCATCAATAAAACTTACGTTCTCCTTGTCAACTTGCTCAAGGCCTAGCTTATTTGCCATCATGGTATAATACTTCTCCCAGTAAATAGCATCATACCCCTCCAGAGCAGCCACTAGTTCTTCTGTACCTGAAAATAAAGGCGCAAGAGCACTAGCCAGGCAACCCAGGTTCCATTTCGCAATAGCTGGCTGTCTTCCAAATGCATACCTTCTGCCAGGCAAGTCGGTGGTGTTCGGAGTAAATTTAGGATCGTAGTCATCTAAGAAGGAGTAAGGGCCGTAGTCGATGGTAAGCCCCAGTATCGACATGTTATCGGTGTTCATCACGCCATGCACAAAGCCTACGCGCATCCAGTCTACCATCAAGGCGGCTGTGCGTTCCAGCACCTCTTTAAACCAGCGCAGTACCTTATCCTCTCCCTGTATGTGCGGGTAATAACGTGAAATGGTCCAGTCTACCAGTTTCCGAAGGTTGTCTATTTCTTTTCGGGCAGCGGGCATTTCAAAGTTGCCGAAACGCAGGAAGCTCGGGGCTACACGCATCACGATGGCTCCTGGTTCATAAGCCGCATTTCCGTTGTAGAACATATCCCGCAGCACTTCGTCGCCTGTTGCTACCAAGCTTAGAGCTCTTGTAGTGGGCACGCCCAAATAATGCATTGCCTCACTCATAAGATATTCTCTAACAGACGAGCGCAACACTGCTCTGCCATCGGCTCTGCGCGAGTAGGGGGTAGGGCCTGCACCCTTAAGCTGCAATTCGAAAGTTTTACCAGTAGCTACTTCCCATTCGCCTAAGGTAATGGCACGGCCATCGCCTAACTGCCCTGCCCAATGGCCAAACTGATGCCCCGCATAACAAGCCGCGTAAGGCTGCATGGTGTCAGTAACTAAGTTGCCACCTAATATGTCTGTTTCCTCTTGGCTAGAAGGCTTCTCTATTCCAAGCTCTTTTGCCAAGTCTTCAGACCATGCCAGCAAAGTCGGTTTTTTTACGGGGGTAGGAGTGGCTTTGCTGTATAAGACACCTGGTGTCTGGCGCGGATGTAATTCGCCGCTATCGTCGCCGTCGAAGGTGTTTACAAATTCGTTTTTATATTCTTTTGAGCTTAATTGCTGCATAAGTATCTGTTTTATGATTTTTTTAGGTAAAAGCTAAGTACTTCTAAGAATAGGCGCTTGCACCTTAACTTTTAACAATAATTTTGCAAGATTAGTTGATTTTAGCCAAGGCCTAAAATAGGCTAAGAAGCATGAAAGAGCTGGAGTTTATGAGCATTTAATTTATTTTGCCTTTTTGGTGGATAAATCCCTTACTTTAGGTTTATGAAATTAACGATAGTAAAAGCCTCTGTTTTGGTAGTATGTGCCTTTATTCATACGAATGTTTTGGCGCAGTCTGTTTCAGAAAAACTTACAGCCGCTTTCAAAACTTTTCAGAACGATCCGCAACTAAGCAACGGCATTGCCTCTTTGTACGTGGTAGATGCCAAAACAGGGCAGGTGGTGTTCGATAAAAACAGCAGCGTAGGATTAGCGCCTGCCTCCACACAAAAAATAATTACCAGTGCAAGCGCTTATGAACTCTTAGGTGCTGATTTTAGGTATAAAACCACCTTTGCTTATCAGAGGGGGCAGCAGCCAAGCCTTATTATTCTGCCCTCTGGCGATCCTACCTTCGGTAGCTGGCGCTGGCCAGAAACTCAGGACGGGGCTGTTATGAAAGGTTTGGCTCGTGCCATCCGAAACACAGGAATAAAATCTTTTAACGAAGTGCAGCTGGCCAACAATGGTTGGAACGAAGAAACCATACCAGATGGCTGGATGTGGCAAGATGTAGGCAACTACTACGGCGCTGGACCAGCAAAACTGAACTGGCGCGAAAACCAATACGATGTGCATCTAAAGTCAGGTAGCCGTATAGGAGATCCTGTCACCATTGTTAAAACCGTTCCTCGTTTGCACGGCTTTGCACTGCGGTCTGAGTTAACTTCAGCTGCCGCTGGTACTGGAGACAATGCTTACATCTACTTCCCCTTAAATGCAGCTACAGGTGCTATAAGAGGTACTATTCCTATAAATGAAAGCAGCTTTAAAATATCAGGTGCAGTACCTTCTGCTTCGCAGCAGTTTTTAGGTGCGCTGGCCGATACCCTTAAACAGTTAGGTATACAAATGCCTAAAACAGCTACACTTCAAAACGGGGTCAATGCATCAGGACAAAATTTCACGCCTTTCCATACCGTCACCTCACCTCCGCTGGACAGCATTATCTTTTGGTTTAACAGGAAAAGCATTAACCTGTATGGTGAGGCTTTGTTAAAAACGATAGCTTACAAGAACTCCGAAAATGGGTCAACGGCAAAGGGAGTGAAGCTGGTAAAGGAGTTTTGGAAAGGAAGGGGCATTGCAGAATCAGAATTAAATATCGTAGATGGGTCAGGACTTTCGCCATTGAACCGCGTTACGACCCATGCCCAGGTAAAGGTGTTACAGCATGCACAAAAGCAAGCTTGGTTTAACGGGTTTTATACTTCGCTGCCGCTCTACAACGGCATGAAAATGAAGAGCGGTACCATACGTGGCGTAAAAGGCTTTTGTGGCTACCATAGAAGCAAAGACGGAAAAGAGTATGTTTTCGCTTTCCTGGTGAATAACTACAATGGCTCCACCTCAGGTGTAGTGCAGAAGATGTATAAGGTACTTAATGAATTGAAGTAGTTACTTTCTGAACATACAAAAGCCCCGAGAGCAGATAGCTCTCGGGGCTTTTGTATATAAATTAAATGTGCCTACAACATAGGCAACTGATGATTTTATTTTTCGTTCCCCAATCCTTCGTTGCTTTTATTTCCTTTTAGCGTGCTGGCATTTGGCTGGTTGTTACGGAACTCCTTGTCAGTACTATCTGCACCACGGGTAGTGGTTGTCGCATTTTGCTGCGTGTCCTTGTCAGGGTTTTCTCCACCTGGCTTTGCACCAGCTGTGTGTCCTTCTCTGCTTGGCTTGTTCACTCAGCGTGTGTTATCTGCTCCACCTGCTACAGGGCCTGTCTGTGTTCCTGCGCCTTGTCCGCTTACACCTTGTCCTTTGCTATCTTTACTCATAATATGCCTCCTTCTCTTTCTCTTTTGTTCAACATTAATAATTTACTTCTGGTTAATACCAGTGTATATTCTTGTACGGACGAAATGCAGTATAGGGTTAGTTCTATGGGAGATGCATGTTTACCTGTTTTAGATTAACATGAACTGTGTTAAAAGTCAAGTTTTTTAGGTCGAAACAGTCGCAAAATCGGGGCGGTAGGGAATACTAGGTTTTACAATAGCAAATGCCTGTTTGAGCAGTTTGTTACAGACGGCTATCAGAGCCAATTTTCCGTTCTTCCCCTTGGCCACCAGCCGCTCGTAAAGCGCCTTGCAAGCCGCGTTCGATCTCTTAGCCGAGAAGCTGCACATGAACAGCTTACCCCTGATCAGTCCGCCCCCCATCTTGGTGATTCTGACTTTCCCCCTGACGCTGGAGCCGGAGGTATACTCCCGGGGATACAGACCGGCTTTGGCAATCAGCTGCCGGTAATTGTCCACGTCTCGGAAGCCGCCGGCAAACAGCAGCAGCATGCCCGCTGTCTTCTTGCCGATACCCGGGATTGAGGAAAGCAGCTCTATCTCCCTGGCAAAGGCCTTCTCCCGGCTGTCTAGTAGCCGAGCCTCCAATTGCTTGACCTGCTTTTCGAGTACCTTGAGCGTCTGCCTAAGGCTTTTGGTGGCCAACTGACTTGTGACCGGCTGCAGTTTCAGGGCCTCCAAAGAGTTGATCACCATGGTTTTCTGCTTGATGAGCTGCTCAATAACCTGCTCCAGCTGCCTGCATTCCACGATCAGCCTCTCGTCTGGTTGCCAGCATGGCACTTGGTTCTGCTCCCCGTAGCGCCTGATCCACTGGGCATCCTTCTTGTCGCTCTTGCCCTTGCCCAGGTGCATCTGGATGTAGCGCTTGATGATTAGTGGATTCACCACGACCACCTGCGCACCCTGTCCGTGCAGGTAATAGGCCAGCTGGAGGTAATAGATACCCGTTGCCTCCATCACGTACAGACTATCCGCGCCGCACTGCTTGACCAACTGCCTGAAGCCGGCCTGGTTGTTTTCCGTCTCCATGTGCTGCCCCGTCCCTTGGGCCAGGTGGCTCGCAGCCAGAGAATCCTTACTTACGTCAATACCAACTACTTTGAGTCTTGCTGGGCTGTCCATAACTTCAAGCGTTTAGTTAAGGGAAAAAAATAAGTTGAAAAGAGCAAATTATGGTAGCTTTCTCTATCCTGATGCAAGCTCTAGAGGCTTAATGGAACTGTCCAAAGTAACCATATAAAAGGAAGGGGATTATCATGTTAAACAAGTTCGAAGACCTAATAAAACAGTGAATCTTTATCCTTCCTCTCTGCTCTTTTACACAAGATAATGTTTAATGGCAAACATAGGATAATATTGTAACTGAGTATTTGGTGCTTCGTCCTCAGTTTAACTGCTCTACTTTTTAACCTTCCTGAAAATAACGAAGTGATATTTAGTGAGAAGCATTTAAACCATTCGTGCTAAATTTGCTGTGAAGGGCAGGTTGTGCATCTGCCTTGGTTATGTAATAATATACCATCTCTTATACAAACAGCAAGTACAGCAGGAGAGGATGGGGTGTGTAAAGATTTCCTGTCACTGTAAATTTTAACTATTGATAATGTCTACTGCCGATATAAGCGATTTTTTTGCGACACAACGGAAAACCCCTGAGATAAAATCGGAGATACTGAACGAGTACTTTAAGGTCTGGAGCAATACTATGTTGCTGGAGCAGCGTTACCGCTCCACACACAGCTTGGCTTTTATTGATCTGTTTGCTGGTGAGGGCTTAAACGAGGATGGAAAGCCAGCCTCGCCAGTTAAAATACTCAATAGTGTTTTTGGCTCGACAGGAAAGCTTAATCTGAACAAGACAGTGCGCACCTTTTTTAATGATGAAAAGCAGAACGTTGTAACTAAGCTGAAAAATAATTTGGAAAATCTGCCTTATTATGAGGAGCTGATTCACAAGCCTGTTATTTTAAACGAGGAAGTAAACTTTAGCCTTCTGGCTAAACTGCTCGGAACCGAAACCCCGACGCTGATGTACCTCGATCCGTTCGGTTACCAGTTCGCACAACAGCTGCTGTTGCAATCTATAAAACGGTGGGGCCTGGACCTTTTCATGTTGTTCAATCCAGCTAAAATTCGAGTAGCTATACTAACCACAGCAGAAAGAGACATTCTATTCGATGTTTTTGGTGCAGAGCGCATAGCGAAAATCAAGAACTTTTGTGAGCGGTACCAGGATGCCTCGCAGCGAGAAGATTTTATAGTTGATAATTTTGAAGAGGTCTTCAAAGAAAAAGATTACAAGACCTTTCGTTTCAAAATTAGCCTCCCTAAAAAGAACCAGACGGGCCACTACCTCTTTTTTGTAACTAAAACAGATGCTGCTTACATGAAAATGAAAGAGCTCATGCTTATGTACAGCGACTATCAGGAAGACGGGGTGCCTCTGTTTGGAGCTAACATAAAGCACCAGTTGTCGCTTTTTCAGGAGCAGTACAGGTACTCCATTAAAAACTTAATAGCAGATCTGGCCTCCAAAGCTAGCTTTTACCATAACCTTCCGATTGAGAGTATATACAAGCACCACAACATCGGGACCAGCTACATAAGAGGGAACTATAAAGATGCTTTTGACCAACTAAAGAAGGATGGTGTGGTAGAGGCCATAAATCCAGTTTCCAGACAACCCATGAAGAAGGTTTCCTTTACCTCGATTATCACCTATAAATGATTGGCTTCCGCGAAGGGCATAAGTAGAGCGACACAGGTATCATAGCATAAAGCACTATCATATTGAATGTGCTTTTAAAACTTAGGCAGACAGTGCACACTTTATGTCTTGTATATTATAAGTTTACGTGTGGTGCTGGAGTTTATTTAATATTGCCTCTGTTTAAGATCAGGATAACTTCTATAATTTTCGTTGCCAAGTCTATGTCTAGTTCTAGCGCTGAATGGATGTAATTTAGTAGCTCTTTTTCTTTCTCCTGTACAACACCATCAGCAAGTACCAACTGTACGGTAAGTGAAAATAGAGTTGCTTTATTTTCTGGTGCAACTTTATCTACAGCATTATCAATCAGTCGTTTGCTGCCTACATCGTGGTGCGCGTAAAATACTTTTTTGCTATAGGCCAGTACATCATGCCCTTCAAACAAGGTTTTAGAAGCTAACGTGTTTGATAGTTCCTCTAGTTCTTCGTCTGCAACATCATCATCTACCGCCATGCAGGCATGCAGAATAGCTATCCAGGCTTCCTGCTCGTTTTGCGGTGAATAACTGGTATGAGGTGATTTTTCTGTTTTATTGAAGATGCCTTCCATCGTTATAATCGCTATACTTAAATGTTGCTTACTTAATAAAGTGCTCTTTTGTTCTTTTTATGCGGTCCTTTCTGTTATTTGGTATACTAACTTCCTTTGCCACTGCTTAGTATTTGTGCTAACTCTCTTCGATAAATAGGATTGTCGTTCATGCCGTTGTGCCCTTGCCCTTCAAGTAAAATTACCCGATCTGTTGGTTTTAAGTGTGCTCTTAATTTTTCCGTTGAACCAGGATAAATAACTTTATCCATACCACCATGAAAAATGGCAATTGGAGCTTCTGTGTTTTGGATATAACGATAGGTATCAAACTTATATTTTAGTAGCACAGCAGGTATAAAAGGGTATAACTGCCGCATTAAATCGCCCAAACTATAATAAGGTGCTTGCAAAATCAACTGCTTAGGTTGTTTGACGGAAGCCAGCATGGCGGCTGCGCCCGTTCCTATAGAATAACCAATAACTACTGTTTGGCTTTCAGAATACCTCTGAGTAATGACTGCATAAGCTGTCTGTACGTCATCAAAAAGTTGTTCTTCGCTGCTTATGTTTCCTTCGCTTTTGCCAAATCCACGGTAGTCGAGGATGAAAATATCATAGTTCAAGTCTGTGTATACACTGGCTATTTCACCCCAAGTGTCTAGGGAGCCAGCATTGCCGTGTAAGTAAAACACCACTCCCTTAGGAGCAGGGGCTTTGAAAAGTAAACCATGTAGCTCGATTATATCTTTAGTAGGTATGAATATTTCCTCAAACTCCTGGTCAAATTTAAACTGGTAGTTCTTGGGCAATTTCTGCGGAAAGAAAATTATCCGTTCCTGTTGGAAAAATGCTAAGGCCATAAGTAGCAGGTAAAAGATAAGTAGTATAGCAGCAATATATAAGATGATCTTAAGCAAGGGCTATTGATTTAAAGGTGCAATAAGTATTACGAAATCAAGCCTAATCAGCGCATGTTGTATGAAGATTGTTTTGCATTTACACTAATCACTCTTTCAATATAAAGGTATTGTTGCTAACAATATTAGTTTTTAGTGACTTTGATAGAACATGAGCAACAATAATGCGTATAATTTTAGTAAAACAAAGAGCTTGAAATATGAAACTGAACATAAATGAAAAACCTTTTCTGTCAGAAGGCAGGCATGTGGTAAAGGTAACAGAAGTAGAAGAGGGGCAAAGTGAAAACAAAGAGGTTCCTTTTATTAACTGCCGTTTGGAGAATGAGGATGGTTTTGTAAACCAACGTTTCTACCTGAGCGAGCCAGGGCAGCCGATACTGGCTTCCTTCTTAAAAGCACTCGGTATAGAAAAAAGGGAAGTAGACTCTAAAGAACTAAAGGGGAAGAGCCTTTCAGTAGAAGTGGAGGAGCGCTCTTATGAAGATGCCGATGGAAAAGAGAAAACCATTAAACAAGCCACTCACTTTCAGGAGGTGGGAGACGCCAATAACACAGATAGAATCTAATAAAGAATAAAAAAAGGAGCTAAATGCTCCTTTTTTTATTTAAGGTATCGGCTAGTGCAGGTTTAATTCATCCCGCACAGACATATTCTTGCAATAGGTTATATTAGCAGCTCAAATCACTTCTTAAAGCAGGAACAACATCAGAGAATAAAACAAGATTACTCGATTTTTAACTGCTGTATAAGGTGCTTTCTAGGTACTCGTTACGGAACTTACCCTGTGGATCATATTCTGAAACCAGTTTTCTAAAATCATCCATCTTTTCATAAAGAGGCTCTAACGCTGCCTGCGGCATTGTAAATAACTTTCCCCAATGTGGCCTTGCCTTAAATGGAGCCAACTCTTTTTCTATGATAGGTAACAACTTGCTTACGGCTGGCCAATTCTGCTTCCAAGTAAAATGTATGGCCACACTTACTTGTTTGTAACTAGGGCTCAGCCAAAAATCATCCGCGGCAATGGTGCGTATTTCAGAAGTCAAAAGATAAGGGCTTATTTTTTCTCCTAAACGCGCTATGGCAAGTATGGCTTCTACGGCATGTTGGCTCTGAACAAAGTATTCAGATTGTAATTCTGTGCCACTGCTGGGCATAAAGCCCATCTTAAAGTGCGGCAACCGCTCATGCCAAGGGCCAGGAACACCCATTTGGGCCGTACAGTTTTCGGCAGACAGTTCTGCTATAGGATGTAAATCCTTGGTTGCTGCCTTTGCACCATAAAAATCTTGCATCTTCTCAAACATGGCACTTTCCTCTGCAAGGCTCTTAATCCAAACCTCATCTATGCTATCGCTTGCCCATGTGGTGAAAAGGCTAACACTATAGCCAGCCTCTACTATTTTATGAAAATGATCTTTTAGTTGGGCTAACGGTAGCTGTTCGAAAACATATTGCCGAATTGTAAAGGATGGCTGAATGTCGAGCGTCAGTTTTGTAACGATACCCAGCGCACCAAGATTAACAACAGCACCGTAAAAATGCTCAGGAGAGGTTTCCTTAGAAAAGGTATGCATGCTACCGTCTGCAGCAACAAGCTCTAATGCAGTTACAGCCGTTGCTAAATTTCCATTTTGGCTACCTGACCCATGTGTTGCTGTGATGACAGAACCAGCCACGGAAATATGCGGCAACGATGCCAGGTTGTGCAACGCATATCCATTCTCGTGCAGGTATGGGCTTAACTCTCCATATTTGATTCCACCTTCAACTGTAACTTTTTTTGCATTCGTATCCAGCGATACAACCTTATTTAAGTCTATTAGCGATACAAGATTATCCTTGCTATCCGCAATTGTGTTGAAGCAATGGCGGGTGCCTTGCCCTTTTAGTTTATCAAACCTCTTTACAAGCTGCTGTACTTCCTCTATAGATTTGGGATAATGTACCTGATCAGTACTGAATTCTATGTTGCCAGCCCAGTTTTTTATCTTCATGCTCCATCGTTGTTAATAATGGTAAATATAAGGCTTTTGTACGGAGCACTGCTGCGCTTGATGTAATGTGTTTGTTAGAAGTCTGTAGCTTGTAACCTTGCAGGTGAGGAACTTCGTTTAGATGCGAGTATCTCCTACGCATCTGATATGAACAAATTCGTCTCTGGCTTAGCTGTAAACTTGCTGATGTTTATGGTGCTGCCAACTGCCTGGGCTCAAGACAATCCTCCCACACCAAAAAAAATTAGCTCACCACATCAAACAAAAGGCCTATGGTACAAAAACTGTATCATTTATAATGTTGATGTGGACGCTTTTAAGGATTCTGACGGCGATGGAATTGGTGATATAAAAGGACTAACGCAGCAGCTGGATTACCTGCGGATGCTGGGAGTAAATGTACTGTGGCTGGCACCGTTTCAGCCCTCACCCATGCAGGATAACGGCTACGATATTACAGATTACTATGGCGTAGACCCTAGTTTAGGAACGGAAGGCGACTTTGCTGAATTTATTTATCAGGCACATATGCGGGGTATGCGGGTGATCAATGATTTGGTGCTGAATCATACTTCCATTCAGCACCCTTGGTTCCAGGAGGCGCGCAGAAATAAAAACTCCCGCTACCGCGACTGGTATGTGTGGTCGGAGGAGCGGCCTGATGATTGGAACAAAGGCATGGTTTTTCCTGGAGTGCAGCAAGAAACCTGGACATACGACAAGGAAGCAGGAGCCTATTACTCGCACCGTTTTTACAAGTTTCAGCCTGACCTCAACTACAAGAACCCTGAAGTGCAGGCCGAGGTGGAGCGTATAATTAGCTTTTGGCTAAGGCAGGATCTGGATGGGTATCGCCTGGATGCCGTTCCCTTCATTATTGAAGACCCCCGATCTGACAGAGAAGACCCGATACATTATTTTGAGCAGATTACCAGCTTTAGAAAATTAACACAGTGGCGCAAAGGCGAAGCCATAATATTGGGAGAAGCAAACGTGTTGCCAGATGAAAACATGCGCTACTTCGGCGATGAAGGAACTGGAATCCATATGATGTTTAACTTTTATGTGAACCAGCACATGTTCTATTCGCTTGCCTCAAAAGATCTGCAACCCCTGAAAAAAGCTTTACGCGACACGCGCGATATTCCGCCTACCTCGCAGTGGGCACAGTTCCTGCGCAACCACGATGAACTGGACCTGGGGCGGCTTACGGAAGCACAACGTAATAAAGTGTTTGAGGAGTTTGGGCCTAAGAAGAATATGCAGCTTTACGAACGTGGCATACGCCGCCGCCTGGCGCCCATGCTCCAAAATCGTAAACAAATGGAGATGGTTTATAGCCTAATGTTCTCTTTGCCTGGTACTCCAGTTATACGCTACGGCGACGAAATTGCCATGGGCGACGACTTGAGCTTAAAAGAGCGGGAGGCAGTACGCACCCCCATGCAGTGGTCAGCCGATAAAAACGCAGGTTTCTCCTCTGCTAACAAGAAGCTAGACAACCCTGTGATTGATAAAGGAGAGTATAGTTATAAGCGGGTAAATGTAGAAGCGCAGCTACGCGATCCGAATTCATTTCTGAACTGGACAAAAAAGCTAATTGATCTTCGGAAGCAGTGCCCAGAAATTGGTTGGGGAGCATGGCAGATTCTGGAGGCAAATTCTCCAGATGTTTTGGTTATGGAGTACGAGTGGAACGGCAGCCATTTAGTGTTGGTTCACAATTTTAGCGAACAGCCGCAGCAGGTAAGCTTTACTTCGGGGGCGACCGCCAAAGTGCGCCTGGAAAACCTACTGCAGCAAGAGACACTTAAACCAGACAAGGCAGGGGTCCATAAAATAAATATTGAAGGCTACGGCTACCGTTGGTACAGAGTAGGAGGGCTGCTACGCTTAAATGACTTAAAGTAACAGCATACAGGTATAGCTAGTAAAGACAAACACTGATCAGCGAAGGCTCTACTTTTTGTCTGCTCTTCCAGCCACATGGTCTGCATGGTAGGCATTGCGTTGGCCCATTGGTTTTTCTTCGCCAACGGTAGTGTCTTTCATTGTTTGGTGTTCTAGTTCAGAGTTGATTTCAGCTCCCAAAAGAACAATAAAGCTAGTTAGGTTAAGCCAAAGCATCATGATAACAACTGCCGCAACAGGTCCATAGGTCTCGTTATAGTTGCCGAAGTTGTTTACATACCATGAGAAAAGAAGCGAACCGATGATCCAAAGTACGGTAGCTATGCCAGAACCCCAACTAACCCACTTAAACTTGGGATTATCACGGTATGGAGCAATTTTGTATAAAAAAGCCAACGATAGCATAACTATAACTCCTAAAAGAAGCCACCTGCTCAACTGCAAAATTGTTTTAATGCTATCAGGCAGCCCTAGTCGATCTATAAAAGCTGGGAAAGCAACTACCAGAGTGAAAGCCAAACCGCCTACTATAATGCCGCCAAGGGTAAACAGCATGGTAACCCCTGTCAGTTTGATGAAACTTCTGTCGTTCCTTTCATCATAAGCAATGTTAATGCCCTCAAATAAGGATTTTGTGCCAGCGTTAGCACTCCACAAACTCAGTAAGATACTCAGCAAAACACCCCATCCCAGCGTGGAGCTAGACTTCTGAGCAATACTGTGTAGCCTTTCTGTCAGCATTTGGTGGGTTTCTTGTGGCAGTACAGATGTTAACTGCGCCATTTGTTGCTCTACCTGAGCAGGTTCAGTTAAAAGGCCATAAATGGAAATAATAGCAGCTAACGTTGGAAAAATGGCAAGGAAGAAATAGAAAGCCACACCCGCAGCCACAATGCTAATGTTGTCGGTGCTCAGTTGCTCCTTTACTCTTAACATAACCTCTTTCCAACCTGATCCAGGTATATTTCTAGGCTTTTCAGCTGCTTTGCCTTTTGAATTTCTCATTAGTTTGTATTTTGTACTTTATCCTAATTATAAAAACGGAGCAAATTAGAATAGGTTAGCTGTTTTGCCAGTTCATGTAGCTTTAACAATTGCACACATACAGTAACTGAAGGTTGATAAGCAATAATATAGGGGTATTTTCACGCATGTAAATTTACAGTAGCTTTGTGTTTTGCTTTTAATTACAGAAGGCATAAAGCATTTATAAAATTGCATAACTTTTATTCTTTTATGACTTTAAAGTGCAGCAGGAACAAAATAGAAATCAGAAAGGCATGAAGCTTTGGCGAGGTACAATTTGAACGTTTCACTGTTGCAGCATTCAGCGAGTGGGGGTAGGGGTAAAAAGGACAGCGACTAGACCTGATATGCTGCCATAACAAGCCTAGCCGCTGTATTGGGTTCAAGTTATATTAGGACTTGCAAGCCCCTCTGCAATTTGTGAAGCATATTGCTTCTAATAGGCTTTTCTCCTCGCCAGCTAGGCCTTACTTTTCTCCTTGATGGGGGTAGTGGCCCATAGCCGTCAGGCTAAGGGCCACTACCCCCACTCGCTGAACGCTCAAACAGAAAATCGTCATCTGTGCACTTGGCAAAAGTTTATTGCCTTAAAGCTTGAATAGAAAAGTTCACTCTTCAAAGTTTTGGAAGCAGCTAAATATTATATGGTATAACTAATGCAATTCTTGAGACAAATGCCTCAAGAACTGCAAACTATCAGAACTGCATTCATACTTAGTTTTTAGGAGTTGTCAACAGCTTTTGAAAGAAAGGAGTGAGTTCAGCGGCCAGAACAGCATGGTCTTCTACGTTTGGATGGCCTGTACAACCTCTGGCCTGCATGGGCTGGAAAAAGTGTAGAGCAACAGGCTTGTCTGACGGATAAAGTTGATCAACCTCTCTCTTTACCGCTGTAAGGCAGTTCTGTAAAGTTGTTCTGCTGTCTCCGCCTGTCATCGGGCTGCTCAGCAAAGCAATTTGTGCAGCTGGGTATTTTGCCTTAACCTGCTTAACAAAGTTTATATAGTTGCTAACAAAGCTGGCACTATCAAAGGGCAGTCGCTCGCTTTTACCGTCGCCATTGCTAAAGTCGTTTGTGCCTAAGGCAATACTTACTACCTGAGGCGTAAAGGTGCTGAAATTCCATAGTTGCGGATTATTTGCCTGGAAGTTCACTTTCTCATAAATCTCTGGCATAGTAGGCCCATTGCTGTTCCAGTTACGGTAAATACCTATGCCGCTAACGCTGCTTAATACAAATTTCGAGTTTAAAGCTCTTGCTACTCTAGGCCCATAAGCCATGTAAGCGTTGTGCTGGTCGTGGTAATCGCCAGTGCCGCAAGGCACCTCAGATGGGTCGGCTGCTGCACCGCAAGTAATACTGTTTCCGATAAATTCTATAATGGGAGCCTCAGGCTTTTGCAGCGGTTGAATATTATTGCCTGTAACTCTTTCTATTGCAATAGGGCCTGTGTGTGCTTCGGTCGCCTTATAAATCCAAACCGTGTGTTTCCCAGCTGTGGGTGCTTTAATGACGATAGGTTCTTTTGTGTTTCCTGGAATTCTTACTCTTTCCTGATACACGCCGTCCAGTTCATACTGCAGGTAATTGTGGCCATTAGCATCAGGAATGGAAGCAATAACCTGGCTTTCATTACCTTCAAAGCTATAGCCAAAATGTACCGCCGAACTTACCAACTCTAGCTGCTGTGCATTGTTTAGAAAGTACCTGCCATAAGGCTGTAAAGCCTTGGCAGTGAGTTCATTTGTAGTAAGAGTGTTTTTTGTATGAGAGCATCCGAAGCTCAGTAGGCATAAAGCTGCTGCTAGGCATGTATGTTTGAATGTCATAAGGGAGGTTTAGCTTTGAACTGAATAAGCCTACAAGATGAGCAACATTCTTGATTAGAGCAATACAAGCACTTCAATATTCAACTTATAGGCATATTAGCAGTAGTAAGCACAGCAGCCCAACACCTAATATCCGAAGTGCTAAGTACCCCAAGGGAACAAATCAGACGGTTCGTTGCTGACTATGATCGTCTCGATAGGGTGTAAAGCGCTCGTGCTGTCCAGATAGATGAAGGCATCGTATCGCTTAGGCATAACAGAGGGTACATAGTTGCCTAAATGCTCTAAAGCGGGGTTATAAATCACACCAATTGCCCGATGCCCTACAGGGCGATTCAGCAACTTATTGTCTTTAAGATCTCTCGATAAAATGAGTTTGTTTCTAGGGCTTAACTGGTGCAGAATCTGTTCCCAGCTTCCTCGCACAGCAGGAGGCATTTCTGTTTTTTTGATAGGAGCGCCCCAGGCTCCTGCAGCTATCACAGAGCCGCTGTAGGAGCCGAAGCCAACGATGAAAACATTATCCTGGCCGTATTCTTTGCGTACCAGTTGGCCAACATTTATCTCACCATTATCAACCATATCTGTGTAGCGGGCGTCGCCAACGTGGGTGTTGTGCTGCCACACAATAGCTTTAGATGTCGGTCCATGAAATTGGAGTAAACGCTTTAGGGTTTGCATCATGTGGCGGTCGCGGATGTTCCAGGATTCTGAACTGTTGGTGGCGGCTGTACGGTAGTAGCGCTCCCCGTTTAAAGCAACCAAGGCGTTCTGCTCCGCCACAAACTGAGCCTCGCTTTTGGCAGCTCCCTTAGCCTTCGCCAGCTTCTGCACTTCCTTCCATAGCCTATTTGTCTCTGCCCTGCAGTTTGCGGAAGCACTGGCTACGGCTTGGGCATATTGCATCACGTCTGCACTGTATGGCTGAAAACATTGGTGCACCTCACTGGCTGATTTGACTAAAGAAGGGTGCTCTTTTATGTAGGGCATCAGCTCAGTCATCGATTCCCACAGGCAATAAACATCTAGCCCATATAAACCTGCTTTAGATGCGGCAGGAACGTTCTGGTTATACCTGTTGAGCCAGCTTACCAGTGAGGCGATTTCGTAGTTGCCCCACATCCAGGTAGGCCACCTGTTATACTGCTCCAGAAGTGCTACTGCTGCGGCACTGTCTTGAGGCTCACCTTTCACAAATTGGTTTACCCGATAAGAGTCTGCCCATTCTCCTTCTACGGCAATAAAATCAAATCCTTTCTCCTGAATCAGTCGTTTGGTGATGGCGGCCCGCCAGGTATAATATTCCGATGTGCCATGCGAAGCCTCTCCGAGTAAAACTACTTTTGCGTCACCGATTTCCTGCAGCAATATATCAAGGTCATGCTCGTTCTGAAGTGGATAATTTGGTATGGTTAAGGTAACAGCCTTATCTGATTTATCACTTTTTTGTTGCGGAGTTTGCCTGCAGGCAAAGGGGAAAAAGCACAGCCACAGCAGCATTCCAAAGCTCCATATTCTTCTCTTCAAGTTCATCCAGCACCTCCTTAATTTAAACTTGTTTTACTCCCTTAGCCAAGTGTGAGTTTCGTGTGGGAGGTTGATTTAAGCTTTGCACAATTGGTTGTTGATGTAGGTGAGTTGTAGTTGAACATTTATTGACTGCTGCCAGCCATGCGCACCTCCAAAAATGCTACAATAGGTGCATAGACTTCTTCTGGATGGGTGTACAGGGAGAAATGATCTCCTGGAACTTCCAGGAATGGCTGGTCAGGGTATTTTACTATGTTGTCTGGCTTGGCATGTATTCTTATATCGGGTTCTACCGTCACAGGCTCAGGAACATCATTGAAAATGAGTCGTAGCTGGTTGTTAACATTGTTTTTGTTTCCTTTTATCAGCTTATCAAAGACGAAGGCGAAAACTGGTGCGGATGGTTTTCCCTGATAGTTCTTCTTGATAAGCAGGCGCTTTGTGAGCGAATTAAAAAGTAGCCCTTTTTTGGTAAGCCAATAAACTAGCTTTGTATTGGTACTAGGCTTTACTACCTTCTCTTTTTCTGTCCAGGAAGAAATCTGGATGATAGAGCAGTTTAGGATGTGCTTTATGTAAAGGGCAACCCAACCACCCGTAGAGTGGCCTATTAAAATGTCTTCTTGTTTTATGGCATGCCAGTTTACCAGTTGTTTTGCGTACTGCAGTGCGTTTAGCTCAGGCCTTGGTTGGTTTCCTAGTAGCTCCCATGGGTTCAGAAAGATCTTTTCTCCTGGCAAATGAGGGTAAATCTTATCGAAAATAGATGCATCTTCACCGAAGCCTGGCACTAAAAACACACGCATATCTTAAGATTTAAATAGATTTTTCACTAGGAATCACTTCTTTTTACCTTTCTAGCTGCACAGAAGTTTTCTGTGCCAGGTGCTTTACACTTATGGTGTTTGTGTCCAGCCGCCGCCTAAGGAGCGGTAAAGGTCTATTAAGGCTAAAAAGATTTCTTTACGGGTATTGGCTTTGTTTAGCTCTGCATCCAGCACACTACCCTGTGCTGTTATTACTTCCAGATAAGAGGCATAGCCAGCCATAAACAAGTCGTTGGAGGTACTCACTGCACTGGTAAGCACTTCCGCTTCCTGTTCTCTTAAGGCGTAGGCTTTTTTGTAATTTTCAACCTTCTGCAGGTTCGTCATCACCTCCTGGTATGCTGTCAGAATACTTCTTTGGTAGGCGTAAAAAGCTTCTTTATTCAAGGCTGCTGATCTGCTATGTTCCGAACGGATGATTCTGTTCTGGAAGATCGGAGCGGTTATGCCTCCTAAAAAGCCTAGTACTAACGACTCTGGAGTATTGAAAAGAGAAGGAATGCTTCGGGAGTGGAGACCCGCATAAGGTGTAATAGTTACAGATGGTAAAAAGGCTGCACGTGCAGCTTCCAAATCTGCTTTGGCGGCTATCAATTCAAGTTCCTGCTGCTGTATATCGGGCCTCCGCAACAGCAGATCGGCGGGAACCCCTGTGTTAACTATTTCTGGTAAATGCTGCAAAAGTATAGACTCTCCTCTTGGTATAGTTTGAGGATACCTTCCCAACAAAAGGTTCAACTGGTTTTCTAATTCTGTAATTCGTTGGCGCTTTTCATACCCCAGGCTTTGTGTACGCAGTAGCTGCGCATGAAATTGCTGTACAGCCAATTCAGTAGCTCTGCCGCCTATTTTCTGTATCTTTATAATCTCCAGAGCCGTTTCCTGCAGTTCTATGTTTTTTTCAATAGCTTCTAATTCGTTGTCTAGGCCCAGCAACTCATAATAAAGCCGTGCAACTTCGGCTACGAGTGTGGTGGTAAGCAGGTGCTGCCCACGTTCGGTAGCCAGAAAACGGGCATAGGCTGCTTTTCTGCGGTTCTTCAGCCTGCCCCATAAATCTATTTCCCAAGTGCTTTGCAAGCCAAGAAAATGGTTCTGTGTTTGCGTAACGGTGTTGCGGTCGCCGTAAATCGTGCCGCTCAGCAGGTTGTTGTAAATGTTTCCTGACCTGGCCCTGAAGCGGACATCCAGCGAAGGAAGTGTAGCTCCCTGGGCAATAGCATAATTCGCCCGAGCCATTTCGATGCGTTGTATGGCTACCAACTGGTCCAGGTTGTTTTTTAAGGCTATATCAATCAAGTTAACTAGGTACTCATCGTTGAAAAAGTTATTCCAGGCGATGTCACCCAGGCTGGTGCTGTCGGTGTTGCCGTCAAAAGAGGCGGGCATTTTTGCCAGCGAAGGCAAGGGTTGCTTTTCAGGTGGCGATAACAACTTGCAACTGCTTATCAGCAGCAAAAAGAAAGAGAAGTATAAATAGTTAGTAAAAGGTTTATGAAACGACATATAGCTGGTTAATCTTAGTTATTTGATACAGATACTTCTATCTCTTCTGTTATAGGTTCTTTTGTCTGCTGCTTCGCTTTCTTTTTACCGATCATGCTTGCAAACAGTACATAAAGCCCAGGAATAAGAAACAAGCCTACAATGGTACCAATCAGCATACCACCTGCTGCAGCCGTACCTATAGATCGGTTACCCAGGGCACCAGCACCCGATGCCATACATAGTGGTATCAAGCCAGCAATAAAGGCGAAGGAAGTCATCAGGATTGGGCGCAGCCTTGCTACAGACCCTTCAATGGCAGCTTGCAGTACCGATTTCCCCTCGTTGCGCCTTTGCACCGCAAACTCAACAATAAGGATGGCATTTTTACCTAGCAAACCAATAAGCATGATCAGGGCTACCTGCGCATATATGTTGTTCTGGAGGCCGAGCAGGTGGAGGGCAAAGAAGGCTCCGAACACACCAGCTGGCAGCGACAGAATTACGGGCAGCGGCAGCAGGAAGCTCTCGTACTGTGCAGCTAGGAGCAGGTACACGAAGATTAGGCAGATTATGAAGATATAAATCGCCTGGCTTCCTGAAGATATTTCCTGCCGCGTCATGCCGTACCAGTCGTAGGTATAGCCACGAGGTAATGTCTCAGCAGCCACTCTTTGTATAGCCGCAATGGCATCACCACTACTATAGCCAGGAGCTGGGCTTCCTTTTACTTTGGCCGAAATATACATGTTGTGTCGTGAAAGCTGCTCTGGCCCGTATACTCTTTCCATGCTGATAAAGGTAGAATAAGGCACCATTTCCCCGTCATCGTTCTTCACCTGCAGTTTAAGCACGTCTTCAGGTCTTGCACGGTAACTAGGGTCTGCCTGCACCATCACATCATACATTTGCTCAAAACGGATAAAGTCGGATACATACAAGCCGCCTATGAGTGTCTGCAATGTGCTCATAGCTTGGTTTATTGTAACACCGTTCTTGGCAGCCATATCCTGGTCTACCTGGATCAGGTACTGCGGGAAATTGGGATCGAACTCTGAAAAGGCTGTGCTGATTTCTGGTGCTTCTTTCAGTTTTGCAACAAACTCGTCCAGTATCTCATCTGTTTTCTGAAGGTTGCCGCTGCCCGTACGGTCTAACACTTTCATCTGGAAACCGCTGGAGTTACCAAAGCCAGGTACGGTAGGAGGGAGGAAGAAATCAAGCTGGGCATCTTTGATATGCCTGGTTCTTTCTTCCAGTTTTCGAATGGTCTCCCCAATAGGCTCGTCACGTTCGTCCCACGATTTCAGGTTAACCATGCCCATACCGAAAGAGGCACCCGATAAACCAGTAGAGAGGCTGTAGCCTGCCAGCGATGTAAAAGATTCTACTTCGGCCAGGCCTTTTGTTGCCAGGTTAATCTCATCCAATACCCGTTCGGTTCGCTCCACTGTTGCGCCAGCTGGTGTGGTTACGTTCAGGTAAATCACGCTTTGGTCTTCTGTCGGGATAAAACCTGTCGGGAGTATAGTGCTGATGCCCCAGGTGGCGGCACAGAAAACAAGCAACAAAGCACCTGTTACCAATCGGCGGCTGGCCAAAAACATAACACTGCCTCTGTATTTGTTGGCTAAGGCATTATAGCCGTTGTTAAACTTGCCAAAGAAGCGCTGCAGTAAGTTCTTTTTCTTTTCTGTGTGGTGGTTGTTTCGCAGTATAATGGCACATAACGCAGGGGTAAGGGTTAGGGCGTTTATACCTGAAATAACAATGGCAATAGCCAGCGTAAGGGAGAACTGGCGGTAAAATATACCTACAGGCCCCGACATAAAGGCAACAGGGACAAACACTGCTGACATCACTAATGTTATGGCTAGAATGGCACCGCTTATTTCGTGCATAGCTGCAAAGGTAGCAGCACGTGGCGACAGACCTTCTTCCTCCATTTTGGCGTGGACAGCCTCTACCACCACAATGGCGTTATCTACTACAATACCAATGGCCAGCACCAGTGCAAATAAAGTGAGTAGGTTAAGCGAGAACCCTAGTAGCTCCATAAAGAACAGTGTACCGATCAGGGCCACAGGCACAGCCAGGGCAGGTATAAGAGTAGAGCGGAAATCCTGTAAGAAAATGAACACTACAATAAACACCAGTATGAAAGCTTCCAGGAGTGTGGTTAACACGTTTTTGATGGATGCATCGAGAAAGCGGGAGACGTCATAGGTTATTTTGTAGTCCATGCCAGGGGGGAAGGTATTTGCTTTCAGCTCTACCATCCGTTCCTTCACTCTTTTAATCACATCGCGGGCATTGGAACCAGGTCGCTGGATGATCATGATAGAAGCTGCAGGTTGACCATCTGTTTTGGAAATTCGACCGTAGTTCAGGTTTCCCAACTCCACGTCTGCCACATCCCTCAGCCGTAGTACAGAGCCATCATCGTTTGCTCTGATAACGATTTTGTTATATTGGTCTGGCTCGGAGAACTTGCCTGTGTAGCGCAGTACGTATTGCAACATCTGAGGCGTTTTACCAGAACTTATACCTATTTGTCCGGGAGCTGCCTCAATGTTTTGGTTCTTAATAGCTTTTATGATTTCATCTGTAGATACTTTATAGGCTGTCATACGGTCTGGTTTCAGCCACACGCGCATAGAGTAGTCTTTGGTGCTCATTATCTCGGCAAAACCCACACCGTCTACTCTTCTTAGTTCCTGCAGTATGTTCAGGTCGGCAAAGTTGTAGATAAACTTTTCGCCAAGTTCGGTGTCTTCGCTCATCACGTTAATGTAGAGCAACAGGCCTTCCACCTCTTTCTCTGTGGTAACTCCTGCTTTTATAACTTCCTCTGGCAGGTCGCTTACAACAGTTGTTACACGGTTTTGCACTTCCACTGCCGCTTGGTCTGGGTCTACGCCAGCACCAAAATAAACCTTTATGCTAGAAGTACCTCTGTTGCTGGAAACAGACGACATATAGGTCATGCCAGGTACGCCGTTGATGGCTTTTTCGAGGGGCGTGGTAACGGTGTTGGCTACTACCATGGCGTTGGCTCCGCGGTATTTAGCTCTTACGGAAACAGATGGGGGAGCTATGTCTGGGAAAAGGGCTACTGGCAGGGTAAAGAAAGCCAGCGCTCCTAGTAGTGTTATAAATAAGGAGATTACAAGGGAGAGTACTGGTCTTCGTATAAAAATATCAAACATTAGCTGTATATCTTAAATCAATCAATCCTTTAATTCCACTCTTCCTTCTTAAAGCGTTGCCGCAATAAGGCTATCCATACTAACAGGTTTTGGCTCTATCTGTGCGCCAGACTCTACACTTTGTATTCCCTCGAGTACAATTCTGTCACCAGGAGCTAAGCCCGATTCAACTATGAAAAAAGTGGAGAAGCGGGTTCGGGGCACAAAGCTTTTCATCTTTACCTTATTATTGGCGTCTACCAAAAATACATAGCTCTTGTCCTGTATTTCGAAAACTGCCCGTTGGGGCACCAGTATTGCATCTTCTACCGCATTAGATAAAATGATATTACCAGAAGCGCCGTGTTTTAAGGTTTTGTCTGGGTTAGGGAAACGAGCTCTGAAAGCAATAGAGCCTGTTCCTGATTTGAACTCACTTTCTACTGTTTCTATACTTCCCTCATAAGGGTAGGAGCTTCCGTCAGCAAGCCTTAACCGAACGTTATTGTTATTTTTTTCGGGGTGGTCCCTTTTTGTCTTTATATACTGCAGGTACTCGTTCTCAGACACATTAAAGTAAACATAAATTGCGCTGATGTTAGAAGCAGTAGTTAATAAAGTGCCGTGGTCAATCAAGCTTCCAGTTCTGTAAGGAATGCGGTCTATAATACCATCGAAGGGGGCTCTGATGCTGGTGTAGGAAAGTTTGATGCCTGCGTTAGAGACAGAGGATCGGGCGGCGCCAATTCGGGAGTTTGCTGCATCGAGCTTGGCCTGGGCTACATCAATTTCCGTTTTAGAAATAACATTTTTTTCTACTAACAGTCTTAGCCTGTCAATTTCTAGTTTTATACCCTTTGCTTCTGCCAAGGCACTTTGCAGGTTTGCACGGGCTTTCGCTAACTCCTCTTTATACTCTTCATCGTTAATCTTAAAGAGTAGTTGCCCTTTCTTTACTTCCTGCCCCTCGTCCACATAAACTTTTTCTAAAAAGCCTTGTACCCTGGCTCGCAACTCCACATTCTGTACGGCCTGTATGTTGGCTACATATTCATGGTGGAGCACCGTGTCCTTTGCTATAATCTGTGTGACAGGTAGTTGCTGTACTTCTTTGTTTTCGTTAACCACTTGATTATTGGCCGAACACCCTGCTATAGATAATCCAACTAGTGTGAAAAATAGTGTTTGTAGGGCCTTAATCTTGTTCTTCATGGTTATGCTACGCTGTTGTTTAAGGTAACAAGAGGCTGGTTAGCACAAGAAGATGTCAATCAAGAAGCGACAAATAGTACCAGAGAGGTACAAGCAAAATTATAAAAAAGCACCCATTTATACAGGGTAAGGCCTGTCGGGCCGAATATAATTTTGTTTAGGTCTGGATTGACATCACTACAACGAACAGTCAACCTCTAAATACCAGAAATATTAAAGAGATATTAAAATAAACGGCAAGTAAGGCCGAAATGTTTATCAAAAAGAACTAAAAAAAGCTTTTTGTATCATGTTAAGAAGCCTTTACGAAGCATCATGTTACAAACTCTTCAAAGAAAGATGAAGCTGCTTATGAAGAATACGTGCAATGTATTCTTGTTTTAGTGTTATAAATAATCTAAGGGAACGGAGCTTCTTCTGTTGCAGGTGGTACAGTTGTACGGCTAGCATGGCAGGCTAAAGTTTGTGTGAAGTTGAATTTGAGGTTATAGTTACAGTACAATTTGTCATTTCAAAGCTGTGGTTTAATCAGACAGGGTGACAAGTGTCTTAGTCACAGTTCCAGAGGGTTATGCTATAGTGTAGTAGCAATAGGTTTTGCTAGGTACACGTCTTCTGTAATGTGCCAGATGCAATCAAAAAACGTGTGTGTAACTACACTTTAGTCATAATAATCAAACCACATGCGGAATCTTTGAGTATAAATTTATATCTGCTAAAAGTGGATAAAATACTTTTCAGGTAAAGCTAAACGATGCGTATTCCTGAAGAGCGCTTACTGAAACTAAAAAATAACTTAACTGAAAACAAAATCTTATGCTGGCAATGAACTACCGAGGCCCTCAACGGGTCCGCCTCGACCGCAACAAACCGATGCCTGAAATACTGCATCCACAGGATGCTATTGTTCGGGTTACCCGCTCCTGTATATGTGGCTCAGATTTGCACTTATATAATGGCAACGTACCAGATACCCGTGTAGGAGAAACCTTCGGGCACGAGTTTATAGGAGTAGTTGAGGAAATTGGATCTGAAGTTCACAAACTAAAAGTAGGGGACCAGGTAATTGTTCCGTTTAACATTGCCTGCGGACAGTGTACTTTCTGTAAGCAGGAACTGTACGGCAACTGCCACGAAGCTAACCCAATGGCAACGGCAGTTGGTGGTATCTTCGGTTACTCACACATTGCAGGTGGCTATAACGGCGGACAGGCAGAGTATGTGCGTGTGCCTTACGCTAACGTGGGACCGATGGTAATACCTAGCGGCATGCATCCAGATGATGCCGTTATGCTAACAGACGTAGTGCCGACAGGGTACCAGGCTGCTGAAATGGGAGGCATCCAAAAAGGAGATACAGTGGTCGTTTTTGGTGCTGGACCTGTGGGCATTATGGCAGCAAAATGTGCTTGGTTGTTTGGCGCAGGCCGTGTTATCGTTTTTGATCAGGAAGAGTATCGCCTTGACTTTGTGCGGAAATATGCGCAATGCGAAGCTTACAATTTCCGTTCGATAGAAGACCCCGTTGTGTTCATGAAGAAAACGACTGATTCGTTGGGTGCAGATGTTTGTATTGATGCGGTTGGTGCCGAGGCAGCAGGCAGTAAGATGCAAACCATTACGGGTAGAAAGCTGCTGCTACAGGCAGGTTCTGCCACAGCTTTACAGTGGGCTATCAACTCCGTTAAAAAAGGTGGTATTGTATCCGTTGTTGGAGTGTATGGGCCAACAGGCAACCTTATTCCTATTGGTAACGCACTTAACAAAGGTGTTACAATACGTGGCAACCAGGCTTCTGTTAAGCGTCTGCTGCCAAGATTGATTGAACACGTACAAAATGGTGTTCTTGATCCGAAGGCGCTTATTACGCATCACTTTCCTTTAGAAGAGGTATCTGATGCCTACCGAATTTTTTCAGATAAGCTGGATAATTGCATCAAACCTGTTCTTGTTCCACCATCAGCTAAAATTTAAAGAAATACAACTATGGAAGATACAAAAAAAGACTACTCACATATAAAAGGTTGGGGCATAGACGCAGATCCGAAAAATGACCCTACCTACCCCATGAGAAAGCGAAGCAACGATGACCATGGAGGTTATAATTGGGAGCGGCCAACACAGCAGCCAATCAATGTAGAGGTGCTTCATTCTATTGAGCGCCCGAACGTGACAGCAGTTTTCGGTACTTCTAAGCCACCACACGGCTTGAGCGGCATGATGAGGCGTTTTGCCTTTACCTATGGCGAAGGAAGTTTTAACCATTGGCTGCCCCTGCTGATGGCAGACCGTGTAGATGTAGTGGAAGGTATTATAGATGACTTGAAGCGCGGTTATATACCAAATATTTTTGCTGAGCGAGGTGGCAAAGCAGAATGGAAGTACAACCGAAAAGGCATGTTTTTTAAAATAGCTGTAGGAGTTGCTATTACCACCGCTACTGTTATGTTGCTACGCGGCAAAAGTGACGACGAAGATTAAACAATTGTAAAGCAAAAGTAAAGGCAGCTGAACCAACAGCTGCCTTTACTTTTTATACTGATTTCCTGAAAAGCGAGGAAATAACCACATCCAGCTTAGCGCCTATTGCCCTTTTTCTTCTGCTCCTTGCGCGCCTGCGCCCGCTCTTTCTTTAGCTGCTCAAATTCCTCGTTCGAGATGGTAATCTCATAGTAAAGTGAGTTCACGATACGCAGATCTGCGTCAGGGTCGTATGCCACCGTAAGCGATAGTTCTTTGTTTTCATTCAGTACATATTCGCCATCCTCCAGGTCAAATACTTTAAATTCAAATTCCCCCTCTTCCTGCTGTTTGTAATTTTTACGGGCTAATAGATCGCCCGTAAGTATGAGCGGTGTCTCTAGTTCATCTTCAAAGTCGAAGGGCTGGAAAAAGCGACCGTCTTTTTTGTTTGTGATGTAGGTCACCCTGCTGATATGCACTTCTATATCCTTATTCCCGTTCTCGCGGTTTTGCTTTATGTCGAGGATGTTTCCAATCAGTTTCATGTGCAAATCTATTTTGCTTTTCTAACGCTTTCTGCAAACTTACAACAATTAGCGGTTCGGTAGCAAACAAAGCGTTGTTAGGCAACAACCCACCTGCTGCTGTGCACCGTCAACTGAGGTCTAGTGTTGCAGCGGTATGCTCTTAATTACGTAGACTGATACTGCTTTCCCAAAATGGCAAGCAACGCTATTCCTTTTTCTGCTTGCGCTTCTTCTTTTGATTTGGCTGTAGTATAACTGTATGCGTACCGTTTGGGTTAACCTGAATGGTAGTATTTCCGTGGTGGTGTAATGTTGTATGTGTGCCATCAGGGTTAACATCCACAGTAACATTGTCTTGCTGGTGGAGGGTTGAGTGGCTACCGTCTGGATTTACCTTTACAGAAGTTTTTTTATTGTGGTGATGAATGACGGTGTGTGTGCCATCAGGATTTACTTGCACTGCTACGTTTCCATGTTTATGAATGATAGTATGTGTACCGTCAGGATTAACCTGAATTTGTTGCGCATGTACTTCGAAGCCAAAAAAGGTAAGGACGATAAATGCCAGAACGGGAGTTTTCATACAGTATAAGTATTTGTTAATTCTATACGAAGCAGAGAGGGGCTAAGGATAAATTTATTCTGGAACTGTCTATGAAACTTGCTGTAATTCAGTTCATCTACGTTATTGGGGTTAGCAGTTAATCATAGCTATTTCATCGTCAAAGGAAACTATTGATTCTCCTGATACTTTAGTTCTTCTACAAATTTTACTATGCCAGAAATGGTATTGGTCTAATACAGCAAGCCATAAGTAACAGATTTGTGTAGCCTATGCTAAAATTTAGTGATTTTTTTCAATTTCATGACTATAGCTTCGGCATCAGATGTTATATTTAGATGCTAAATTATAAAAATGATGAAATTTATTAGAAAAGAGGTGCTTTACGCTTTATCCCTTTTGTGGATATTATGTATTCTGGTGGGATGTGGTAAAGATGGAGAAGAAGCTGTTGAATTAGAAACTAGAATAGGGTTACTGTAAAAAGTGCTGCTGGTAATGCACAAGCCAACAGTAAAGTATATTTATTTAAAAACCCATCTACCGAGGCAAGCGGACGCACTCCCGCAAACGCACTTAAGAATATTACTACAGATGCAAATGGAGTTGCCAGGTTTAACTTGAAAGGCATTCCAGATCTTGCCAATACAGGTACTCTTTATTTTACTGTGCTGGAAGGTGCACAAAACGAGGTGCTAGGTACGCTTGCGGTTAATTACACGAAAGGGGAAACAATCACAAAAGATCTTGTGCTGGAGGATAACAGCGAACCAGAACCTGTATCAAGTTACGACCACGGTTTTATGCCAACCACCATTACGCACGCATTGGCTATGAGTGAGTATGACCGTTGGAAGCGTACTCAGGTTGTTGCTTGTAATGAGGGTTTGAGAGTAATATCTGACCCTGCCAGCGAAACAAAAGTAGAAGGTATCGGCTTTGGACTTTTGTTGGCTGCCTATGCCAAAGACAAACCGACATTTGATGGTATTTTAAGGTTTTATAACAGTAAAAGATCAGCTAGAGCGGCCAACATGATGGCTTGGTCTGTTACCTGCAGCGGCGTAATAGATCCTGGCAGCGCCACTGACGGCGATCTTGATGTTGCCTTTGCTCTTGTTGTAGCCAGCAAGCATTGGGGCAACACTTACTTAGACGCCGCCAAAGACATTCTTCAGATAATAAAAACACGCCTGATTGTGCAGTGTAACGTTGGCGGGGAGAGCATCTATATTCTGGCACCTGGTTACTCGAACGGTGCTTGGGGTGGCTGCGGTATGACAGACTTGATGTACCACACCCCTACGTTCTTTAGAGTTTTTGCAAGCGTAACAGGAGACAACATTTGGGAAGAGCTGGCTGACGACACTTATACCCTCTTAAAAGCTGGTGCACACCCAACCACAGGTCTCGTACCTGACTGGCAAACAGCTTCTGGTACGCCTGGTCCTGGTGGAAGAGCTGGTTACTTTGGTTATGATGCCTGCCGTGCTCCATGGAGAATTACGTTGGACTTCCTTTGGAATGGTAATACTGAAGCAGAGGCATGGACTAAGAAAGTTTCTGGATGGGCTAACCAGGTCGGGCCTGCTAATATAGTAGATGGTTATAACCTGGATGGTACTCCGAGAGGAACCAACGGCCTGAACAGCGCTTTCCTCGGCGGTTTTACAGTGGCTTCTATGAGCCACAGCCAGGAGCAGGTAGACAGATTCGGAACAGAACTTAGCAAGCTTCGTGACACCTATTGGTTCAACATAAATACGCGTGTGCTATACCTGTTTACCTTAACAGGTAACTTCTGGAACCCGCTCGACAAATAGGTTGCCACAACAGCAAGCGTTAGCTTTTTCGTAATAAACTGACGTTAATTACATTAAGAGAGAGGCCTGGCAATATTGTCAGGTCTCTCTTCTGTTTTAAACTTTTGATAAAGGGTAAGATTTGAGAGTCTTTTTTACTGCAGCTCGTACTATAATAGTAAGAAGCTATCCGAAGTATATTTTACCTGTCATTGTCGTAGCTACCCTTAAATAGGCTATTGAACAGCGCTTTAGGTATATTTAAAATTTTAATTTATATAGCAGCGCACATGAAGCTGTTTATCTTCTGCCTTCGCTCCTTTTTCTTGACTGTGTCTGTATTGGCTCAAAACCTTTCTGTGAACACACTGATCAAGTTGCGGCAAATGAGGACGCCAAGCTACATACACCAAAAGCTAGAAGGGAAGGGGTGGAAATTAGTGTCAGTGACAGAACCTACACTTGACAAGCAGGGAGTTGCAGTGTGGAGCTATGAATCAGTACGTAAAAGCGATAATGCCTGGGTATATCTTTACTACAGCATGACAGATTATAGGCAGAACGGCATAGAATATCATCCTAATTGCAGTTGCAAAATGCCTAAACTCCAAAAAAAGATAAAGCAGCGGAAAATGAAGAAGCTGGATGAGGGGGAGAGGAGAGAAGGTATTGATGTAAAGTATAAGTATACAGCGTATGCGGATTCTAATTACATTTCTCGGCTGCTGACTTACCCAAACGAGCCGAACAATATCGCCATCCAGATATTTGACAAAGACTATTACGTAGTACAGGAGAACAATGACCTGCTGTAATTAGCTGGTTTAGGTAGGAGGGCAGTATTACGGTAAGGCTAATCTTATTTTATTTAAATTGAAACTTAACATATCAGTCTTATTGAAACTGTAAATAAAGAACAAGGCATGCTTTTTAGAAACATGCCTCGTTTAATAAGTTTTCAAAGCTTACTGTTACAACTCACCCTTATCTACATCTTTAATAAATTTGGTTAAGCCGTTAAAGTAGGTTTTCTGGTCGTCGTACATAGCCATGTGGCTACCAGTCGGGCAATGGAGGTAGCGACCTTTGGGTAATTGCGTGGCCATCCACTTCATGTGCTCGGGGTCCATGGTATCGTGCTGACCACCTATGGTTAAAGTGGGTACTTTTATTTTAGGGAGATCCCCTGATCGGTCCCAGTGCAGGAGCGAAGCATTGCCTCTTATACCAAATTCGCTAGGGCCTTGCATCTGCACATATACTGTTTGGTTCATGTGGTTAAACATTCTATTTACAGGGTCTGGCCACTGATCTACGGGCAGGCGAAGGGCATGCTGGGTGTAAAAGTGCGGCAAAAGTAGCTCCATGTATCGTGGATTTGAGAAGTCGTTATTGGCCTCAATTTGTTTTACCTCAGCCAATACCTGTGGATCCATTTGCGGGCCCAGCACTTCGTCGGCATAGGTGTTATAGGCAGGTACGCTCGACATCATGTTCGAGATAATCAAGCCCTTCAGGTTGGTCTGGTGCTTCATAGCATATTCTAAAGCCAATATGCCCCCCCACGAGTGCCCCAGCAGGTAAAAGTTATCCTGGTTCAAGCCCAATGCCAGGCGAACCTGTTCCACTTCCTCTACAAAGCGAGGTATGTTCCAAAGGCTGGTGTCATTTGGCTGATCGCTATAATGAGACCCCAACTGGTCGTAGTAATAGTATTCTATGCCTTCCTTAGGCAGATAGCTGTCGAAGGCTTCAAAGGCTTCGTGTGTACCGCCAGGTCCACCGTGCAGTAGCAGCACTTTCATAGTAGGATTATTACCCACGCGTTTGGTCCAAACATTAAAGTCACCTTTGGGAGTAGTAATCTTAATTAACCTGGTGCCTCCGCTAAACTGATCTTTTTTGCCAGCGCTATCATGATATTCTTGTAAGGTAAGTTCTTTAATTTCGGTTGTTTCAGAATTTGATTGCACGGTACAGCTTTGTAAGAGAAGCAGGATAGCCAGCAAATAGGAAAAGAGCAGTTTCATTTATAGGTTGTCTTTACAGTTTAAGGAATGAATGACTTGTTAAGGTAAAAAAATTTTCTGATGCTATCTTCAGAAGTTTGCCTGGTGTACGCTTTGTTATCGCACAGCAGTGAAATCTGGTAATTCACAAAAACGCATGCAGGTCTAATGGTGTGGTAGGAGCGCTTAAACCTATTCTTTAACAAAGATGCTGCATCGCGTTTATTCGCTATAAAAAGGACCTAAACACAAAGGAAATGAATGGCAGCTTATTATTTAATAGGTTGCCAGCCTGCGTCAGAATGGTTTTGTAGAATAGCAGAAAAAGAACTACGGGGTGGAAGGTCCAGGAATGGATAAATAACTTTTGAAAGATAGAGGCCTTGCGGGTAAGCGGGTGTTAGAGCATTGGGTGCTTTCTCGGTTGCTAAAAAGCTTTCAAATTCATCTACGCTCAGCGCACCTGTCCCAACCTTCAGGAGCTTGCCTACAATAATTCGAATCATCCTGCTCAGGTACCTATTCGCCGAAATCTGGAAGCGTAGTCTATCGCCGTTGCTGTCGGTGAGCCACCTGGCGGAGGAGATGTGGCAGATGGTACTCTCGTGTTCGGCAGGCGTAATGCAAAGGTTCCTGTAGTCGTGGTATTGGGGCAGCAGCAGCCTGCATGGCAGAGAGGTTCAGGTTGTGTAGGAGGTACAGCGAGCTTATGCTGCTTAGAAAAGGATCTTTGTAGGTATGGATAAAATAGTCGTAGCTTCGTTGGCAGGCATTGAAACGGGCGTGCGGCATTCCTTCCATCGGAATGATGTCGAACACGGCAATGTCGGGAGGTAAAACTTTATTCAGGCGGTAAAGCATGTCAAATTCCCATGGCTGCGCCACATCCAGGTGAAAAAAGAATTGGCTTGCATGTACCTGCGCATCGGTTCTGCCACACCCCACAATACCGACAGGTGCTTTCAGTATCTTTTGCAGATAACCTTCAATTACCTGTTGCACATTTACCCCATATGGGTGCCGCTGCCAACCTCTATAGTTGGTGCCATTATAGCCGATATGGAAAAAGTATCTCAATAGTTTGTTTCGCTGAGTCAGATTTGATCACAAGTTAGGCATCCAAAATAAATCATTTGTACTAATCTGAATCAAATAAAACTCCTTTTGCTGAAAATGAATGTTATACTTTTGTGCATGTATAAAAATACGGTAGTAACTGCAGATGTTTGCCCTTTAGGGTATTGGCGGTTTTGGTCTCTAAACCCTTTGAGGAGAACCTAAAGCGAAAGCTTTAGAGTTGCAAGTAAAGCTAAATAAGGTTGAGCATTTTAGAGGCAGGCAGTTTAAAGCTTCTCAGTACATGTAAACACCCCTCTTGCTCCCCTCAAGGGGAGAATTTACTATAATGAAATGGGACTAAAGAACTGTTTCATACTGTTTTAGACCTGGCGCGGGAATTATTCCCTTGCCTACTAACATGGTTGAGTCTGTGACTCGACGGGCTTGAAAAGGCTGATTACAGCTAATGCGAGAATTATCTCGTTACTTACAGAGTGTTTGTAGATCTCCAGGATAACAAGAAGGTGGGATATCTTTTTTGCAGGAGACCTAGCAGAAGGAACAGCCTTTGTTGGGATTTTTAAATGGTGGAGTCAGAGATTCCACCATTTAAAAAGTCAATAATCTGGAGATTCGCGCCAGTGAGTTTAAAAGTTCAGAATGATATTTTTTCTTCGGAGCTTAGCTTGTAGGGAAAAACAAAGCATAAACCATTCATCAGATAATCAGAGCTACAAATACAGATGCCGAAATCAAAAAAGTTAAATAACGTTACGCTGGGTCATGTCTTCAAAACCATTATCTGGCCCAGGAAGAAGTACCTTACCATCGGGCTGGTCCTGATCGTGATCAGCCGTTTGGCGGGTTTAGTTTTGCCTGGTGCCAGCAAATATCTTATTGATGATGTTATTCCGAACAGTGACTTTGACATGCTGAAGTGGTTGATATTGGCCGTAGTAGCAGCCATTGTGGTGCAGGCAATAACTTCTTTTGCCCTGACGCAAATACTAAGCGTAGAGGCCCAGCATCTTATTTCGCAGCTACGGGCCAAGGTGCAGCGGCATATTATTCAGCTGCCGATCCGTTTCTTCGACAATACCAAAACAGGCGAACTGGTGTCTAGGATTATGACTGATGTGGAAGGCGTCAGGAACCTAGTAGGAACTGGTTTTGCCCAAATGATTGGAGGGGTGCTAACCTCACTGATCTGCCTGGTGTTGCTGATTGTCATCAGTCCGCTCATGACTTTGTTTGTCTTATTTCCAGTGGCTATTTTCGGTGTCATCTCACTTAAAGCCTTCGGTAAGATAAGGCCTATCTTTAGGGAACGCGGTGTAATCAATGCCGAAGTTACAGGCAGGCTAACCGAAACGCTGGGAGGCGTGCGCGTGATAAAGGGTTTCAATGCAGAGGAACAGGAGATAAAAACGTTTGAAGATGGCGTTACGCGACTTTTCCTAAACGTGAAAAAGAGCCTAATTACGACCAGTTTGGTTACCTCCTCGGCTACCCTATTGCTGGGCCTTGCTTCGGCTGGCATCATGGGTATAGGCGGCTACCTTATCATGAACGGAGAATTAACCTTCGGTGATTTTCTGGCCTTTACGCTATACCTTGGTTTTATGATCGCGCCCATCCTGCAGATGAGCAACATCGGGAGTCAGTTTACGGAGGCCTTTGCAGGGCTAGACCGTACGGAAGAAATTCTGAACATGCCTCTGGAGGACGATGGCAGCCAGAGAACTCTACAGCTAGATCATATCGAAGGAGACATTGTTTTCGAAAATGTATCTTTTGCCTACGAACCTGGAAAAGACGTGGTAAAGGCTGTCAGTTTTAAAGCGCCTGCCGGGTCTGTTACAGCTTTGGTAGGGACATCGGGTTCAGGAAAAACCACCATTGCTGGGTTGGCAGCTTCGTTCTTAAACCCCGACAGCGGCACTATTACCGTAGACGGGCACAACCTGCAAGCCATTAGCCTGCAGAGCTACAGAAGTCAACTGGGAGTAGTGTTACAAGATGATTTCTTGTTTGAGGGCACTATAAGGGACAATATTCTTTTCCCACGCCCTGGTGCCTCCGAAGAAAAACTGATGCAGGCCGTGCAAGCAGCCCATGTGCAGGAATTTACCGACCGCTTCCCTGATGGCCTGAACACGCTGATTGGAGAGCGGGGCGTAAAACTTTCGGGAGGGCAAAGACAACGCATTGCCATTGCCAGGGCTATTTTGGCCGATCCGCGCATCCTGATCCTGGATGAGGCGACTTCTAATTTGGACACTGAAAGCGAGAGCCTGATTCAGGCTAGCCTGAAGACCCTGATGCAGGGCCGCACCACTTTTGTTATCGCCCACCGCCTGAGCACCATTCGCCAAGCCGACCAGATATTGGTGATAGAGCAGGGCAACATTGCCGAGCAAGGTAAGCACGAAGAACTACTGGAAAAGCAAGGGAGATACTACCAATTATATACTTACCAGGCAAGGATTTAAATAAGGTTCTGGAGCTACGGCTGTTCCCTTAGTTTTGTGCCTTGTAGTGGGAGTAAAACCCGCGTTTTTCGTACCCAAGGCGCAAAAAGGCATATCTATTAGAGCTAAGGTTCGTATCTAACATAGAACTTTTAAAGAATTTTAAACTAAATAACACTATGGACGACAATAGCAAAACAACACTTAAGAATTTAGTAGATGAGCCTTCTCAGGTAAAAGAAATTGTAAATGACCCTAATAAAGGAATTAACTTCTATCAGAACCTTCCTGTAAAGCAAAAGCAGTATTTACTGTACGCCGCTGCTGCAGGTTTGGTAGGATATGGTATCTACTTAGGCAGCAGCAAAGCAAACTAATCTAAAACGACTTCGGCAGACCAATTGGCCTGCCGAAGTCGTTTTGCTGTTTACATTAATAAAAAAACGTTGCTATCATTGTCAACTTCTGATAATGATAGCAACGTTTTTTATAGACTAACTTTAGTTTCTTCTTACGAACTTCCAGGTGTATACTCCTACTCTGGATGTGGTTTTCTCGTCGTCTGGCACATTATGAGGGAAGCCTGCCCAAGCCTCTTCGTCCTCCCAAACCATAACGGTGTCAGAAAGCGTCTTGATTAAATAGTCGGTGGTAACATTACCTTGCTTTAATTGTATGTAGGTAGAGTCATTTGCATCAGGAAAACTATACTCCCAAACATCTCTTTCCGAACTGTTTGGTAAAGTAACAGTCATACGTCGGCCATCAAAGTTAAAGTAAGCTTCACGTATCGAAGAGTCGGAATACATTACTCTGTCTCCATCACCATAGTACACTCTTTTAACAGATGTGTTTGTCCAGTCGCCTCTCATGTCAGCATCAATTGCTGAGACTGGCATTGGTACAGTCTCCTCGTTTTCTTCTTTGCAAGAGGCTAAAAATAGAGTTGCGAGCAGTGGGATTAATATAAGCTTTTTCATAAAACTTCGGTTTAAGTTAATAAAGGTGTTTAAATCAAAAATGTTGTTTTTTAAAGGTAAATGCGTAGCCTGAAAAACATGTGATTACGTAATACGACACTTTTTTTGATGGGGTTTTTGAACCTGCTCTTATAGCACCAGGAGTAGGAAAATGAACAAAACTCGAACATCAAGTTAGAAAAGTGATAGTGGTCTTAAATCGCTGAGGTGCTGCATGGTTTGTTAGAGACAACTGGCACACGACGTGAAGAATTTGCAGTTCGAGAAAGCAAGGATAAATTAATTGCCAACTATTGATCTGAGCATGATCGGGATAAGAACATGATATAACAGCAACAGCCGTAACGTTAACGCACGGCTGTTGCTGTTATAAAAAAAGTATCGCTTGCTTATTTGCGAAGGAAATCAATTAGCGCACTGTTCAGTTTTTCCTTGTGTGTGAGGAACAAACCATGCGGGGCACCTTCTATTTTAACGTACTTATTGTTCCATATTTCTTTAGTCGACTGTTCGCTGCTTGTTTTAATAGGTACGATCTGGTCGGCATCTCCGTGTACGATAAGGGTAGGTACCGTAACGTTGCGTAACTCAGGACGGAAGTCGGTGTTTGCCCAGGCCTTAGCCGTTTCGATAGTACCACGTGGCGAAGCAGCCGAAGTGATACTCCAATCGTAATGCAACTGCTGCTCGCTTACAGTATCTTTGTTGTCGCTATAGTTGTAGAACTGCTTGCTGAATTCTGCCAGGAACGTAACGCGCTTGGTTTTGAGCGATTCCATTATCTCGTTCAGCTTATCTTCTGGCACTCCGTCGGGGTTATCGTCAGTCTTCTTCACCATAGGTATAACCGAACTGATCAGTACGGCTTTGGCGACACGCTCGTCGCCGAACATGCTCAGGTAGCGTACCACTTCACCGCCACCCATCGAGAAACCTACCAGCACACAATCCCATAGGTTAAGCTGTTCGATCAGGGTACGCAGGTCCTGTGCAAGTGAGCTGTAGTCATAATTTAGGTAAGGTCGGTCGGAGTCGCCGAAACCACGGCGGTCGTAGGCAATGCAGCGGAAGCCCGCGTCCACAATGGCTTGTACCTGGTTTTCCCACATCTTATGGCTCAGAGGCCAACCGTGGATCAGGATTACGGGCTGCCCTTGGCCATAGTCCTGGTAGTTTAAGTAAACATTTTCGCCTCTCTGGCTGTCTTCTGTTTCGATAAATGGCATAATTAAGTTTGTTTTGGTTGATTTATAGTGATAGTTATAAAAGCTAATAATGGCTATTACTTTAACTACTTAATGAATCTAAATGTTTTTAGAAAGGCTTGTGCTGCAGTACTACCACAGTCATATACCAGTGCTAGCACAAAGCTATACTGCTGAGCAGATAGAGCATGATAGACTATTGGGAAAGAAAGGGCGGGTATGGACCTAGCGGTTTTCAAGGTTTGTATAGCCTGCTTAGAATTTGTTTTGGAGGATGGTGTTTTATAGTTGGTGTGGTCCAACCACCCCCAACCCCCAATGCCGTCAACTTAAGGATTTTTCTAGGTTTATACGAACTAAGAACCTTTAGTTGACGGCATTGGGGGTGGTTGGACTACTTCGCACCAACAGTCAAGGTTGTCAACCAATATGCTATCGTGCTCCCGTCTCTGAACATGTGTAGCTGTCTGGAAAGAAGAGACACTAGCAGCAAGCTAGAGCTAGCGAGGAAAGGAAAAGCAGCTTCCATAAAAAAGGCCTCTGCGTTAGCAGAGGCCTTTTGGTTTAGTTTGCCAGTATTGGTATTAACTCGCGCTCATGGTATACCAGTCCTCTCCATAAAGGATGATCTTTTACAATGTTGTAATAGACGCTTTTCAGGTATTGGCTTATGATCAATGTTATATCTGGATTCACTTTCGTAAACACTTCAGATCCTATAGGAAATTTATTTTCTGTCATACTTTATGTGTACGTATCTAGATTGAATACCAACGGGTTATTCTAATTTTTTTTGAAAAAGGTGCCACTGAGCTAGATCAGGTCCCTTAAAATTTAAATGGGTTGCTGGGCCAGGTGCGCATTTACTAATGGGAGGCTTTAGGGAGTTGCCAGAATATAGAAATAATCCTGAATTGCAAGCTCTTGCCAACAGATCTTTGCGTTCCTGCTGCCCTAGCATTCATAACAGCAGAAAGCTTATTTTTTCAATAGCTTTACGATACGCTTGTTCTTAAATATACTTACAATGCTTTTTGTGGTCAGCAACAATGCCAGACTTCCGATGGCTACTATTTTTACCACCGTCTGCGGATCCCGGATGGTGCGGAATCGACTACTACCTTCTTTCATTTCGATAAAGCCTACAGGTACCAATACCATACCGCCGCCTCCGCCGCTGCCAGAACCTTCTCCGTCTACTTTTGTGCCGGCACCGCCGCCGCCGCCAAAACCATACATAGCTTTAGAAACAGGAATAACTGTTATTCCATCGCGTTCTACTGGCTCGCCATAAATAGTAGAACTGTTAGCAGCTACGCCCAGCTTTTCGGCCAGCCGTTCTACAAAGTGAGGTTCAGCAGCACTAACCGTTTTGTTATCTTTTTCCATATGCAGGCGCTTTAGTTTAGTTTAAGGAATATTTAAGTACGATTGCCTTTAGCTGAAGTTTAGGTGTAAGAGCTTGTTTAGCCACTGTTGCTGGTACTGAGCTAGGGTATGCTAATAGCTTGTACTGTTACTCGTGCTGAAGGTATAGCTGCGTGTAAAGAAGTCACGAGCTTTAAGCTATCTCCAGCAAGGCTTACTCGTCAGATACATTTTTAATCTTCTGAGAGAAGCTTATATTTAGCTTTCAAACTTTATACGCTCATGAAGTTCCTGTTCCTTTGCCTCAGTTGGCTTCTTCTGTCTGTTCCTGTCTTGGCCCAAAATATTTAGTTGCGAAAACTCCTCAAATTGAAAGAGATGGAGCATGCGAAAGTAGATAAGCAGCTATCCAGGATGGGGTGGAAATTTATGTCGGACAGCAAACCAACGGACGACATAATGGGTCAAGCGGTTTGGGCTTATGAACCCAATGTTGGTGGTGCCACAGCCTGGTGTGTTCTTTATTACAACACAACCAGCCCTTCTCGTATTCTTTATAACATCTACGGCGGTTATGCCATCCAAAAGATTCAGAAGAAAATAAAGCGACGTAAAGTGAACATCATGGAAGAAGGGCAAGAGTTGGAGCGGGTACAGTATCTGGCGGCTTATGCTGATTACCCTGATGATCAATATATAATGCGACTTATGACGTATAAGCAGCCAAACTACTATGGCATAAAAATCTTCGATAAAAGCGACTATTTAAAAGCAAAGAAAAATGGCCGCCTGTAAACTAAAGGCGGACAAAGCTGCTGGTAAGTTGCAAATGTGAACCTGCTCTTGGTTAGTCCTTGAACTCTTGCTGGAGGTATATTAGTAGGCAAAACAGGTACACGAGCTGCAAGCTCGCACCAGCATGTGTAGAATACACGGTAAACGTAAAGCAGCTAAAGCACAAAGCAGAAGTATGAATCTGACAGTAGGATGTAAAGTAACATGGACAGAGTCGGTGTATACGCCTTACACAGAAGGAGAAACATCAGACTTTATCGGGGAGCGAACGATAACCGGCAGGATAACAGCAGAAGGGTATGCGAAGAAAACGAACTACCATTTCTTCACAATTCATGTATATAGCGCGGAAGGGGTAAACGCACACGAGATAGAAGCGCAAAGCAAGATCGTCAGGCGGGGCGTAGTCCTTTACCCGAAATGCAGGATTATAGCTACACCCGACAACTACGCGGAACTGGTGCAGGAAAAGGCAGCGCGGAAGGAAAACAGCAGCCCCGTATGTTATGCCCACTTGAAAGGCTTTCGCGAAGGTTTCAAAGATTAAGCTCCTGGTAATGGCTTGATTGTCATAAAAAAGCCCCTGCCGAAAACAGGGGCTTTATAGTTTAACTTATCGGTACAGGTATTAATTCCCGCTCATAGTATACCAGGTCCTTCTGCGAAGGATTACCTTTTACAGTACAGTAATAGATACGTTTCAGGTATTGGCGGATGGTTAATATCAGATCTGGATTCACTTTTGCAAACACTTCGGACCCGATGGGAAATTTGTTTTCTGTCATACTATAGTGTACGGCTTTGAAGGGAATAGCAACGGGTTATAGTAGATTATAAGTAAAGAGACAAAATTAGTTTAATATAAATATGAATCCGAAAGCACTTGCAGTTGATTTATAATCAAATTATTACACTTAAAAAGTCTTGTGTCTTGTGTCGTGATACTTGTGTCCCAATACTTGATTAAAAGGTGCCGCTGGGCGATATCAGGTGCTCTGATAGTGGGAGCTTACAGCTCATCCTGTTACTTTAGCTGAAGGTACAGCCGGGTGGAAAAGAAAGTCACAAGCTGCAAATGCTCAAAAACAAGGCTGTTATGATTAAACCATAGTTTGCAAACCACCCAACTCGCCTTAAATTGCAGATAATTGCAACAGAAACATTCCTGAGTATGGTTGAAGAACTTCAGACGCTAAAGCAAGTGGTTACGGGTATCCATCCTTTGTCCGAAGAAGACTGGGAGGCTTTCACTTCTGTCTGGAGCAGCCATTCTGCTAAAAGAAAGGAACCCATAACTTTAGCTGGCGATGTAGAGCATTACCTGTATTTTGTAGCGGAGGGGGTGCAGCGGGTTTATTACTTCGATGAACAGGACCGGGAAGCAACGCTTGTTTTTACCTATCCGCCGTCGTTTGGCGGCGTGCTGGATTCCTTTATGCTGCAGCAGCTTTCCCGTTACTTCTATGAAACCTTAACCCCATCCGTTTTTTTAAGAGCGCCATTTCTGGAGCTGCAGCGGCTTATGCAGAGCAGATCCGCCATCGAATCCATGATAAGGAAAGGCCTGTCTCACAGCATGTCGGGTTTGCTGGAGCGCCTGGTAGAGCTGCAGTGTTATTCGTCGGAGGAGCGGTTCAGAAAATTACTGCAACGCAGCCCCCCACATTCTGCAACTGGTGCCGCATAAGTACCTTGCCAATTACCTGGGTATCGACCCAACAAACTTCAGCAAACTACTCAACAAAGTGAAAATCTGAAATCTTGGTATTTACCAAGAATAGTCTTTCTGGGGCACGCCATCTTTGTAACATCAACTTAAACAAAGCATGTTATGAAGAAGCAAAAAATTGTTGCCCTGGCCTCCAAAGGCTTTATTCTCCTCTCGGCGCTAAGCCTGCTATCCGTTAGCGTAATGGCTTTCGCTAACCCGCAGTCCGTGATGGACCTGGTAAATGTGCAGCTAAACAATACAGATGCCCTCAGTTCCATCAGAGGGGTGTATGGTGGCGTTGGGATGACACTCTTTCTAAGCCTGATTTACCTGATGCTGCGCGACACTCAAAGCGGATTGCTGTTTTTGTGCCTGCTCTGGGGTTTTTATGCCTTGTCTCGTACCATCACCATCTTCTATGAAGGAGCCCTGGGCGACTTTGGGAATCAATGGCTGGTGACAGAGTCGGTGTTTTTTGTACTTGCCTTGGCACTGGCGCTTGCAAACAGAAATACGGTACCCACCAAAAAGGCAGCTTAGATGAAAGCTGTAAGCAAGGTGCAACTGCTGCAACGCCTGGAAGACACGGTGGAGCAGCACCTTAGAGAAACGATACGTGTTTTCCAGAACCTGCCGGAAAGTGACCTTTTAAAGCCTGCTGCCAACGGAGGGTGGAGTATAGCCGCGTGCCTGGCGCACCTCAACAGCTACGGCGATTATTACCTGCCACGCATAAAGGCTGGTGTAGCCTGCCAGAAGGGGATGCCCGTAGAGGCAACATTCAGGAGCAGCTGGATTGGGCGGTTATTCATACGCATGATGGACCCTGCCACCGGAACCAAAAAGTATAAAGCCATTGCAGCGCACCAGCCGCCTGCAGACCTGAACCCTTATGCCGTAGTCAGGGAGTTTATTAGGCAGCAGGAGGAACTTCTTTTATGCCTGCGGAGCTGCCAGGACATTAACCTAAACAGCATCCAGATACCGACTTCTGTTTTAAGTTGGGTGCACCTGAAGCTGGGAGACGTCCTGCAGTTTCTGATAGCCCACAACCACAGGCATTTGCTACAGGCCAGGAGAAATCTCTCTGAAACAAAGGTCTGTAACAGCAATCACCTTAGAGCCAGTTGTACATCTCCGGTTGCTCAAGCATAAGGCTAGTGCTGCGCCAAATTGAAGATTAGAAATTAAGAATTAGAAATGTGGTATTCAATGTCACTTTCATAGCTTATACATCCACTTGAAGTTCTAAAAATGAAGTTGGACGAGCACTAGTGTAGTTGCTTATCCAAAAAAATATCAAATCATTTTATAACCCAAACAAAATAAAACCATGAAAAAAGTATTTTTATCCGCGTGTGTTCTTTTTAGTGCCCTTTGCTTTACCAGCTGCGAAGACGAAGAAGTTAGCCAAAGTACCTATGCCCTGGAAAAGAGCAGTTCCAAAGTAACCTGGAAAGGCTACAGCCCAGTTCTGTTTCACGATGGCTCGTTTATCGTGCAGAGCCAGGACATTAAAGTGGAAAATGGCGTGGTCGTGTCTGGCACCTTTACTATCCCGATTGCTACTATTGAGAATTTCGATTTGCCTGACGAGGTGAAGCCAGTGTTGCTCGAGCATCTTAAGAGCCCGGACTTCTTTAACCTGGCACTGCACCCTACGGCTTCCTTCAAGATCACGAAGGTGCAGCCGTTGGCCAACGCATCAGAAGGGACTAACTACACCGTTACCGGCGACTTTACCATGCTGGGGCAGACGCACCCGATCACGTTCCCGGCCAAGATTAACCTAGAAGGAAGTAACCTGAACCTGGAAGCAAGCTTTAAGCTGGACAGAACCAAGTGGGGCATGACCTACGCAGCCGATCCTGCGCTGGAAGAACACCACATCCTGCCCGAGGTGGACATAGAATTCGACCTGACAGCACAGAAGAAGTAGAAGGCCTGTTTTGGCAACGTACACATCACCATTTTCCTGAAGGGGCTACTTTCTGTAGATGCCCTTCAGGCTTATCAGGTATAAAATAAGTATTATGTTGGATAAATGTAGTGCTGGCGCGAGCTTGCAGCTCGTGCCTCCACTATTCAGGCAGTATTAATCTCTAATACTCCTTTACCGCCGCTGTAGTCTTTGGCGCTGCTGTATTTCCAATGGTGTGCCTCCGCTACAAAGCCAGCTTCTACGGGGTTCTTGTGAATGTAGTCGATTTTCTGATCTATCACCGCAGCGCTCCACAATTCGATAGGTTGGTTGTGCTGTTGCCAGAATTGCCGGTGCTTTACGTTGCTGTTCTTCTGGCCCGCCCGCTCCATGAGCCACAGCATCCATTCCTTCCGGCTCTCCTGCGGATTTTTGGCAATACTTAGTCCCCCTTTGAAGGGGGTAGGGGGATGTTAACCGTTTGGAAGTATAGGTTTTCAGTTCCTTCAGCAGCACGCTCGGGTTGTTGTCTCTGGCCCGGAAGATAAGGTGCACGTGGCTGGGCATGATGCACCAGGCATAAATTTCCATGCCTTTGTGCTTGCGGCTTAGTCCAGGCTGTCGGTAACAATAGCAAAGTACTCTTCCCGCGTAAACACATCAATCCAGTATACCACCGCAAAGCTGACAAAGTATAGCCCTTCCTGATTATGAAATTTGTACTTCCTGCTCATGAAAGCTTATACTGCTACGTCACTAGTTCAGGTTCAGTGCTGTATATAGTTCGCTACTAGTAATTCTCCGCTAGTGCGAGCTTGCAGCTCGTACTGTTACTTTAGCTAAAAGTATAGCTGCGTGGAAAGGTAAAGGCACGAGCTGCAAACTCGCGCCAGCAGCGGTGTAATGTAATACTAACGCTACAGGGTTTGATCAGCCACTAACAGTACTTATTGCGCTAGAAGTTACTCTACACAAGAAGTAGTTCTGTGCTAGAAGTAGGTTTTGCTGGTGGTTGTTCTGTTCTAGAAGCAATTCTGCGCTAGTGAGAACTTGCAACTCGTACTGTTACTTTAACTGAAGGTATAGCTGCGTAGAAAATAAAAGGCACGAGCTAGAAGCTCGCGCCAGCGGCGGGAGCTTTCTATTTATTAAATTTAGCTCATACAATTTAACAATATCAAAGGAAATGGAATTGATAGATTTTGTTCAAACAGAAATAGCAAACACCACTTTCATAGACTCAGGAACAAATTATTCCGATAGTTTAAAGGAGTACCTTTTTGAGGTGAGATCTAAATTGCATACACTAAATCCTGAAAATAAATTGTATGCTGAGATCTTAAAAAGGTTACCTCATGATTACACTACTGTAGAAACAGGCATATTTAATACTTTAAAACTATATCATTCAGGCAATTTGATAGATAGTCTAAGCACATTTAATTCACTTGCTGAGTGGTTAAACAAGTATTATTGGGATGATGTACAAAATTTAGATTTGAGTGAATTTCCAAATATTGTGAATGCAAAACCACGTTTTTATAGAAGTAGGGTGTCTTCTAAAACTACTAAAAAAGATTATGGTGCTATATTTCACATTCCTTTCCAACTTAGAGAGGTTGCTGCTCATGGACGGTTCAATTTAGCTGGAATGCCTTGTTTATATTTGGGTAAATCTATTCATGCTTGCTGGGAGGAGTTAAATCGTCCCCAGCTTGAAAATTTCCTAGTTGCAAAGTACATGATCAGCGAGATTGATTATAAAATAATCAATCTCGCTGATCCTCCCTCCGTTAACTATCACAATTTTGAATTCTTTTTTTTTGTAGTAGTCTTTCAAGCCTGTAAATTTTTAACTGAAAAAGGTACAAATGCATCTGAGGACATCAAGGGTATCATTGATTGTGTTTCTACAAATACAGGAATTACATTTAAAGAATCACGTGAGGACTTGTTCAATAAGCTAGAAGAAACACCAATAAATGCCTATATAATTAATGATATACTTATCCAGAATGGTGGTTATAACTATGAAAAGCTTTTAGATTTATTTTATTTCAATATTGAAGAAGAAATATATCCATACTTTAGTGAAAATGATGCATACTTAGCAAGTATGAAGAAAGCAAAGAGCATGTTGCAAACAGCGATAGCTAAATTGGTGAATGATATAATTTTACATCCCCTTAAATCGGCTGTTTCCTTTAGAGTTAAAAATTATGACCATCCTTTCAAACCACAGTACATTTTAAGTCAATTTTTAATGCAATGGCTATTTAAGAAGAATCAACAAGAGAAAACATTGTATGGACTTTCATATTTATCTTCAAGAATTCCAGATTTAAGTAAGAAGAGTGTTTTAGATTTAAACTTATATAAGAATTATGTTTTCCCTTCTATACCTCAGAGTTCGGGTTATTGCTCTAAGTTAGTAAAGTCTTTTTTGATTTCAGATATAGTAACAATCGATGATATCCTAAAAAATGAAATAAAACATAGTATCAATAAAGATGGCAAAATTTATACCTATGGGCCTAGAGGAATACCTTATAATGAAACCTACTTATACCAACTGGAAATGCTACTTGAAAATAGTAACATGAATGATATAAGTTCTTTGAACGTGGATTACAGTAGTAGATAATATCTGAAGCTTTGTTATAAATAATTAGGCGTATATTTAGGCTTTTCGATAAAACAATTTTCTTAAATTGTTAAGAGGCTTTAACTTTTTGGAGCAATTATAATTCTTTTCGGTATTGCAGCATTCTATTTTACGCTAGGAAACATAAAGGTGAGATATAGTTGATGAAATAGGATTAATAAAGAAACAACTGCAACAATTCATAAGAACTGCATTTCAAGCAAGGGAGCATCTAATAAATAAATATAACTTTGCTATACTTGAGATTGACATAGGACTAATTGAAGCAGAAGATGCTATAGAACGAGTGAAAAGGCTGCCACATTTAAATTTAAATAAGCTTTTAATAATAACTTATTCATTCCCCCCTTGCCATTCAACCCATTTACCATAGACTTACCCGTTCGGGAAATCATACCTGCTGTTAGGGAGCACCTGGCGGCGCAGAACACGCTGATCGTAAACGCCCCTCCTGGAGCGGGTAAAAGCACCTTGCTGCCGCTGGCTTTGCTGGACGAGGCTTGGCTCGAGGGCCAGAAGATCATCATGCTGGAGCCACGGCGTTTGGCGGCCAAAACCATTGCCGAACGCCTGGCGCAGCTGCTGGGCGAAGAGGTAGGCCAGACCGTCGGCTACCGCATCCGTTTCGAGAACCGCACTTCCGCTGCTACCCGCATCGAGGTAGTGACCGAAGGCATCCTTACCCGCATGATCCACAGCGACCGCTCGCTGACAGGTGTGGGTATCGTAATTTTCGACGAGTTTCATGAGCGCAGCATCCATGCCGATGTAGCTATGGCCCTGAGCCGGGAGGCGCAAAGTACGCTGCGCCCGGACCTGCGCATTATGGTGATGTCGGCCACGTTGGATATGCCGCAGCTCACGAGTTTGCTCAAAGCCCCAGTAGCGCAAAGCATGGGGCGGCAATACCCCATCGAAACCTTTTACACCGGCGATGCTGACGACCGCATGCTGCCCGAAATGACGGCTAAAGTGGTGCAGCAGGCTGCACAGGAGCAGGAAGGGGATATTCTTGTGTTCCTACCTGGCGAAGGCGACATCCGCAAAGTGGAAACCATTCTGCGTAGGCAGCTGCGCAACTTCCAGATACACCCGCTGTTTGGGATGCTGCCCTTCGGTAAGCAGTACGCCGCCATTATACCCGACCGCCAGGGCAGGCGCAAAGTGGTGCTCGCCACCAGTATAGCCGAAACAAGCTTAACGATTGAAGGTATTTCGGTGGTGGTGGATACGGGTTTCAGCAAAACCTCCCGCTTCGATGCGAAGTCGGGTTTATCGCGCCTCGAAACGGTGCGCATCTCCAAAGACGCTGCCGACCAACGTGCTGGTCGCGCTGGACGTTTGGGTCCAGGAACTGCCTACCGCATGTGGAGCAAAACCACACAGGAGCGCATGGCCCCGCACCGCACACCCGAAATACTGGAAGCAGACCTGTCGTCGCTGGTGCTGGACATGGCGCAGTGGGGCATTAGCGATATCCGTGGCCTTACCTGGCTGAACCCGCCGCCGCGTGCTGCCCTGCAATATGCCACCGAAACGCTGCACCAGTTGCAGGCGCTGGAGCATGGCCGCATCACCGAGCATGGCAAGCGCATGCACACACTGCCCTGCCATCCGCGCATCGCGCACATGCTGCTCAAAGCCGAGGAAACGGACCAGGTGCCGCTGGCAAGCGATATTGCCGCCATCCTGGAAGAGCGCGACCCGCTGGACCGCAACGCCGGCATCGACATTAATTTAAGAGTAGAAGCGCTGCGCCGCTTCAGAAAAGAGCAGGGCAAGCGTTTCAGTAAAATAGGAAAGATTGCCCGCTCATACCGTCAGCTGTTTAACGTGGAGCCTGAAAACGGCACCTTCGACGACTATGAAACAGGTGTGCTGCTGGCGCATTGCTACCCCGAGCGTATCGCCTACGCCCGCCCCGGCAACAACGCTCAGTTTCAGCTGGCTAGTGGCAAGTATGCTTCTGCCGGTCACCGCGACGACCTGGCGGACGAGCCCTGGCTGGCGATTGCGCACCTGCATGCGGGCAACGAAGATAACCCAGGACGCATTTTTCTGGCCTCACCGCTTAATCCTCGCGACCTGGCACCGCTCGTGAAACAGCAGGAAAGCTACCATTGGGATGTGAACGACGGTGAGCTTACGGCCTCTATGGATACCCGCATCGGCAGCATTGTGCTGCAAAGCAAGCCACTGCCTGCCCCCGACGACAAGCATCGTGTGCCCGCCATCTCCGAGGCTATAAAACTGGAAGGGGAGCACCTGCTAGACTTTAACGAGGAGCTAACGCAATGGCAAAACCGTGTACAGAGCCTGCGTAAATGGCGGCCAGCAGAAGGTTGGCCAGACGTAAGCACGGCTACTCTACTGATGACAAATGCAGATTGGCTGAAGCCTTACCTCTTCGACATTGAGCACCCCGACGAGCTGATGGAACTGGAACTGCTGCCGATTCTGGAAGCGAAGTACCTGGATGAGGAGCAGCGCGCGAGGCTGAAGGTATTGGCTCCTGCAAGTATAAGCCTGCCAGATGGATCAGGTATAGAACTGGCGTATGAGCCAAACGGTGAGCAGCCTAAGCTGGAAATACGCTTGCAGGATGTGCTGGCCTGGGAGGAAAGCCCGACCGTAGATGAAGGCGAAATGAAAGTGGAACTGCACCTGCTTACCCCGGAGCTGAAACCGATCACCACCGTATCCGACCTGGCCTCTTTTTGGAAAGGAAACTATAGAGTGATTAAGCGGCAGCTGGAGGTGGTATTTCCGGAGGTGAAGTGGGAAGGGGAAGGGAGTTGAAGAGTTGAGGAGTTAGAGGGTTTGGGAGTTAGAAAGTTAGAAAGGGGTTTGGCAGTACCTGGTCTAACCACCCCTGCCCCTCCTTGTCTACGGCAGGGAGCCTGCTATTACTTGTTCTGTTTCGTTTAATCCACTTTTAATGTTCCTCTGAATAACTAGCTATGAGACTAGCTGGTAAGTGCATTAATTCTTTTGGCACAGCAACTGAATGTAGAATGAGGTTACAACTCATAAACGTTTTCTTTCATTGTCACCGCTTCTCGTATAAAGATGTTTAACAGCCTACAAGCCGTACTACAAGAAATAAGCAGTTGCTTCAGTAAGTAAAGCTCCCCGCCTTAGACAAGGAGGGGTGGGGGTGGTTAGACCACGTAAAGCAGGATGCTTCCTCAAAAGCAGCAAGACCTCGCAGCGTCTTCCAGGCTTGTGGGTGTCTGCGCCAACAGCTGTTGCACAGAACCTTTTACGGAATGTAGCTTCTTTACACTAAGTATTTCTAACATATTGGCCAAAGAAGGATTTACTGGATTTATAGCTAAAATTCAAACATATTGATGTCTCAACATGTATATTATAATATACCTTTAAGTATACTTTTAGCCGCAAGACACCCTTTTTACCAACCATTAAAATTAAAAACATGGCAATAACTAAATGGGTAATAGACCCTTATCATTCGGATGTACAGTTTAAAGTACGGCACCTGGTTATTTCGACGGTAACAGGTTCTTTTAACAATTTTACGGGAGGCGCAACGGTGCAGGGAGATGATTTTGATGGCGCTGAGATTCACTTTTCCCTCGATGTGAAAAGTATTTATACAAAAGTAGAGGCACGTGACAATCACCTGCGCTCAGCGGAGTTTTTTGATGCGGAGAACCACCCGAATATTAATTTCCAGTCTACTTATTTTGCCAAAAAGTATGAAAACGTGTACACCCTGGTAGGGATGCTTACTATAAAAGACATCACCAAACCTGTGGAATTGACTGCAGAGTTTGGAGGTTTTGCAGAAGACGAATTCGGCAACAGAAAGGCAGGGTTTGAAGTGAGCGGCACCTTCAGCCGTTGGGAGTTTGGCTTAACCTACAATCCGCTAAACAAAACTGGTGGTTTAGTGCTGGGCGAGGAGGTAAAGCTTTCTGCTAACATTCAGCTAAAGCAGGAAGAGGAACAGCCTGTACAGCAGTAGAGATTTATGGAACAGCAGTCGTGGGGAGTTTTCCTGTGTCTGCTGTTTTTTTGTTTTGTAGGTTTTTCAAGGCCAGAGGCCTTGTGATAGTCAGCACGAGCCTGGAGGCTCGCGCTATAGCGCTACAAAATAATTTTTGTATTCTAAAGTTCTTCTAGTTTTACGGCACACTCCTAGTTGGCACTACTGAGGGTGTAATATTGAGGCTCCGTTACTATTCCAGCATTCACAGGGTTCATGTGAATGTATTCTTGCTTTTGCCGCAGCATATCTGTATTTGTAAGATCTAAAGGATGGTTGTGCTGTTGCCAGAACTGAAAATTGCTGTTATGGCTGTTCCTTCTGCCGAAGTACTTGAAAAGGTGTAGCAGCCATTCCTTTCTGCTCTCCTGCGGATTGTTTTCTATCAGTTTTATAACTCTTTTTCCTGTATAACTTTTAAAGTCACGCAGGATATCGCTTAGGTTTCCATCTGTGGAGTAAATCATGTGCAGATGACTTGGCATCAGGCAAAAGCTGTATATTCTCAAGCCTTTCTTTTCACTACAATAATTAAGATTATTGGTTACTTCTTCTGCATACTCTCGTCTGGTAAATACGTCAATCCATCCCACTACAGTAAGTGTCACAAAGAACAATCCGTCTTGGTATATCTTATACTTCTCTGACATATTTGTTTTACTGTTTTATGTCTGTACATAGCGCGAGCCTCTAGGCCTTATCTTGTTTCATAACTTTCGTAGAAATAGCTATAAG
>NZ_JAJJWH010000032.1 GCF_020907245.1 Pontibacter harenae
AATACTCCTAATCCTTTGACACAGTTTGTTTTACAGCCTCGAAATATGCGCTTCTTTTATCTCCACACATGGTGCCACAGAATAGTTTCATGAAGTTTTTGCCCACACTTATGCAACTCCAGATGCTCTTCTTATATTCTGTGCATTAAGCAAGAGTCATTTGTTTAATCAAGAGACTCTTGTTTAACACATATCCCATATGTTTAACACACATCCCATACCCCCTATAAATTTAGGCTAATCCTATAAAAAAGTTAAATATTTAACACCACCCCTATTGTTTTATAACCCTATTAACTATATTTGTACACACACAAGCCCCCCCTTTACGAACAGGTTTAACATCAAAATAAACAAAGCTATATTAATCTAACTTTTCTAAACTTATTACCGCCTAGCCAAACTAATCTAATCTTTACCTAAACTCCTTTGAGCAGAGACGAGCAACGATTTATTCCGAACTTGTTTCTGCTCATTTTGTTAAGAGGCTTGTTGTTTCTAACGTTTAGCTCAAGTGTACCAATATTGCCTTACCTAAAGCTTAACATTAGGAAAAATGTAACTTGGTATGCCAGTGAGTGTTTGTCGTTCGCTCATAGAAACGCTGATCAATCTACCTTAGCTTTAATTAAAGTTCAAATTTGCAGTTACAGCTTATTACGCAGTTCGTACGTAGTTTTAGTTTTCTATATATTTACTTCGCAAACTATAATCTATGTCAGAATCAGCTATGCTTACTCCTGAGGCCAAAGCGATTCTAGTACAAGACCCCGTACTAGCAGAAATTATCAGAAACACTCCTCCCCTACAATCCCGAAAGTCAACAGATTTATACTTCAGGCTGTTGAGCGCTATTGTGTCGCAGCAGCTTTCTACCAAGGTTGCCGCCACTATTTTCAGAAGGTTCACAGAATTATTTCCAGAAAATTACCCGCACCCCGACCAGGTGCTGGCATTAAGCGACGAGACTTTGCGCGGTGCAGGCTTGTCTTTCCAGAAGCTAGGGTATATCAGAAATGTAGCTCAGTTTGCAGCAGCAGGCAATCTAACACACGACACCATCGATGCCATGCCTGATGAAGACTTGATCAAGCACCTTACCCAGATAAAGGGCGTTGGTAGGTGGACTGTGGAGATGCTGTTGATGTTTGCGTTGGAGCGGCCAGATGTGCTGCCGCTAGATGACCTTGGTATACAAAATGCTATAAAACGACACTATAATCTGGAAGAAACAGGAAAAGCCTTGAAGGCAAGAATGGTGGAAATTGCAGAAAATTGGCGGCCCTTCAGAACAATCGCCTGCAAGTACCTGTGGCAGTCGCTTGACAACATGCCCAAATAAAAAATCCCAGTTCATGCCTAGATGACATGAACTGGGATTCAACAAAAGAGAAAACAACTACTGCTCTCTGTAAGCTGTTATTGTCTGGATAGTGCCATCAGGGTTATGCTTAAGCTCCGTCACCTTGATGTTTCTTAAGTGCGTTTTGCCTGACATCTGTATATCGTGATAGAAAATGTACCACTTGCCGTTATGCTCTACTATAGAGTGGTGGTTTGTCCAGCCCTTCACAGGCTCTAATACCACTCCTTTATAAGTGAAAGGACCCATTGGGCTGTCACCTACGGCGTAGGCAATGTTATGCGTGTCGCCTGTAGAGTAAGAGAAGTAATATTTGCCATTGTACTTGTGCAACCAGGCAGCTTCAAAAAAGCGTCTGTCGTTATCTCCTGCCAAAAGCGGCTGTCCATTCTCATCTAAGAGTTTAACATCTTGCACGTCGCCTTCAAAGCTTTTCATATCAGCGCTCAAGCGAGCCACTTTAGGACTTAAAGCTGGTTGGTCATCTGCAGGATATTCATCGTTCGGGTTATACTGGCCAGTGCTCCAACGCTGTAACTGTCCTCCCCAAATACCACCGAAGTACATATAAGAATTGCCGTCTGTATCTGTAAATACAGCAGGATCTATACTGTAGCTCTTAGCTATAGGTGCAGATTCTGGCTTGAACGGTCCAGTTGGAGACGAACTAGTAGCAACACCAATTCTAAAGACATCTTCTTTGTCTTTAACTGGGAAATATAAATAGTAGGTACCGTTTTTGAAGGCTGCATCAGGAGCCCACATTTGCCTGCCAGCCCAAGGAACATCTTTTATATCGAGTGCTACGCCATGGTCTGTAACCTCTCCTCCAACACTATCCATCGAAAAAACATGGTAGTCTCTCATGTCATACTGGTCGCCAGAGTCATCCTCTTTTATGCCTGCATCAATATCGTGCGATGGGTAAATGTATATTTTACCATTGAAAACATGTGCTGAAGGGTCAGCTGTGTAAATATCCTTTACAAGCGGCTCTGACAAATACTGCTCGTTTGATGCAGTTTCTTGTTCTTCAGAAGCCTCCTGATTTTCAGTAGTCGTTGACTGGCAAGAGCTTACCATTACGGAGCCTAGCAACAGAGCAAACAAAGTTTTTCTAAAATGTGAGCGTCTATCCATTTTTATTTATAGTGTTTATAACAATTTAGCTATGTAAGAAAGTAAATCTTACCAATATATCCAATGCAGAACTAAACAACAGGATTGATTTGCCTGTAAGAGTTAAAAATATCCTTTATTAAAAACTATGCTCTCATACCTCAGTACAAACAGGATATAAATTTTACAAGCAGATAATTCTCTATTTAAATCAATACAAAAATAACTGAAATATACTAGCAATGAATTTTGTCACTTTTGAAGAAAGCTTACAAAAAGAAACTCCTCCCATTGATGCCTCCGTTTACCTGTGGGCATTATGGTTTGATGCCAAAGGAAACTGGAACAGCGCCCACGAACTGATCCAGGACTTACCCGATCAAGATGCCTCCTGGATACACGCCTACTTACATCGCAAAGAAGGTGACACTTGGAATGCAGATTACTGGTACCGTAAAGCAGGAAAAAAAAGTCCATCCGTTTCTTTGGACGAAGAATGGGAAGAACTAGTAAAGCATTTCTTATAGCTTACTGCCATGTAGAATAGTTAAAAAGTTTACTAACTTTTTAACTCTCTAATGCCTAAACCCCAAACCCTCCAACTCTACTTCACTTTCCCTCGCTTCACCAGGTAAGCATAAAGCACCTTGTCAAAAGGTTCGCTTATATCTACGGGTACAAAATCTATTTTGTACTGCCCGCACTTCAGGGCCAGTTCCTTTTTGTAGCTTTCTACAGCCGTTCGATAGTGTTCCTTCACCTGCGACGGCTGCAACTTTAGCTCCTGCCCTGTCTCCACGTCCACAAAAATGTAGGGACGCTCTGAAAAATCGAACTCCTCTTCCGTTTTTCGGTCCATCACATGGAAAATTAACACTTCGTGGTTTTGGTGCTTTAAGTGCTGGAGTGCGGCAAAAACAGCTTTCATATCGTCGTGGCGACTGAGCATATCACTGAAGATAACCACTAGCGACCGCTTCGGGATTTGCTGCGCTATTTGGTGCACCACCTGGGCTACATTCGTTTCGCGAGGCACTGGTTTTTCATCCAGTTGCTTTTGTAAAAGCAGCAAAAGGGTGTGCAGATGCGAGGCCGTGGAGCGTACAGGAGTTTGCTGTTCTATGGTATCGGCAAAAGTCACCAGTCCCACCGCGTCGCGCTGCTTGCGCAATAGGGTAGCTAAAGCAGCGGCACACAAGGCAGAAAATGTAACCTTACCGTAATTCTCGAGTGGGTAATACATAGAAGGAGACACATCGAGTAGCATGTGGCACCGCAGGTTTGTTTCTTCTTCGTAGCGCTTTACAAAAAGCTTATCGGTGCGGGCAAAGACTTTCCAGTCGATGTGGCGCGTGCTTTCGCCGTTGTTGTAGAGGCGATGCTCCGAAAACTCCACCGAAAAACCGTGGTAAGGCGACTGGTGCAGCCCTGTTATAAAACCCTCCACCAACTGTTTTGCCAGAAACTCCATATTCTGAAACTTCTGTACATCGGCTAAGGTCAAGGGCTTCTTCATGGGCAGCAGTAGGGGGTTACCTCTTTTGTTCTGGTTCTGAAACGGCTAAAGGGGCTTCTTGTTGCTTGGCTCCATTGTTTTTAACTTCTGCCAGACGTACAGTGCCATATCCCGCAAGTATAATATCAAGCTCTTTGGCAGCAGCTTTAGATACATCAATAATCCGATGCCTATTGTGCGCCATGCGGTCGTTTATCCTGACGATGACTGACTTACCGTTTTTTTTGTTCGTTACCTGCACCTTTGTATCGAAAGGAAGTGTGGCATGAGCGGCAGTAAACTCCTCTTTATTATAGGGTTCGCCGCTGGCGGTGACCTGCCCTTGCATACGGTCTGAATAGAAGGAGGCTCTACCTTCGGCAGTATAGGCAGCGTTGCTGGAAAAGACTGAAAGCCATAGTATTAGTATAATTGAACTTAGATTCATGCTATACTATTTTGGTTCAGCCACAAATATATACAAAATAAATTATCAAAATTTAAATTCAAAAATTTTTATATATCAGATCAATATGTTACTTTTAGATTCACAAAGTTGAATTTAACGTCTATTAAACGGTGGAAGAGAACAACGAAAAAGCAGAAATTTATTCCCAAAGAGTAAGAGCAGGGAAGAGAACGTATTTCTTTGATGTGAAGTCAACTCGCTCAAATGACTTTTACGTAACCATTACGGAAAGCAAGAGAAAGTTTAAAGAGGAAAGCTTCTCTTATGAAAAACACAAGATCTTTTTGTATAAAGAAGACTTTGTTAAGTTTATGGAGGCACTGCAGGGCACGATAGAGCACGTTAAATCTGAGCTATTGACAGAAGAAGCACTTGCCGCACTAGAAGCTCCTGCAGAGACAGAGGCTACCATAGAGCCAGTAACAGCAGTTGCTTTTGATGAAGAGTTGAAGTGGGAATAATATTTCCTTCTTTTGTATAACCCTTCAGAGCTTATGGATTTACCTTTCCATAAGCTTTTTTTATTTTTGCCTGATGCTGCCGTACCTCTCCTGTATAGGTTGCATGCTATAGCTTTGCCCTCGAAAATCTAAAGTGCTTGCCCACAACTCTCTATTTTGTTGTATATTTGCGCCTGATTTTAACACAACAAGAAATTAATGGGACTAAGATGCGGAATTGTAGGACTGCCAAATGTTGGTAAGTCTACTTTGTTCAACGCCATTTCTAATGCCAAGGCAGAATCTGCCAACTATCCTTTTTGTACCATAGAGCCAAACGTGGGTGTAATTACTGTACCCGACGAGCGTCTGCAGATACTGGAAGAGCTGGTACACCCCGAGCGCGTGCTGCCAACTGTTATCGAGTTTGTAGATATTGCGGGCCTGGTAAAAGGTGCTAGCAAAGGCGAAGGCTTGGGCAATAAGTTTCTGGCAAACATACGCGAGGTAGACGCCATTATACACGTGGTGCGCTGCTTCGAAGATCCGAATATCGTTCACGTAGCTGGCAAAGTAGATCCTATTTCTGATAAAGAGATAATTGATACAGAGCTACAACTGAAAGACCTGGATTCGGTTGAGAAGAAGCTACTAAAGGTGCAGCGTTCGGCCAAGGCAGGAGATGCTAAAGCCAAAAAAGAATTTGCTAGCCTGGAGAAGTATAAAGCACACTTGGAAGCGGGCTTAAATGTGCGTAGCCTGGATGCAACCGAGGATGACAAAGAAGCTGTAGAAGATCTTAACCTACTTACGGAGAAGCCTGTTATTTATGCCGCAAACGTAGACGAGGATTCTATGAATTCAGGCAACGAATTCTCTAAGGCTTTAGAAGAGCACGTGAAGAATGAGAATGCACAAGTAGTTTTGATCTCCGCCTCCATTGAAGCACAGATTGCAGAACTTACCGACCTAGAGGAAAAAGAAATGTTCCTGTCTGAGTATGGCTTAACAGAGTCGGGTTTGAACAAACTGATAAGAGCATCATACCAGTTACTGAACCTAATCACCTATTTTACGGCAGGTCCGAAAGAGGTACGCGCCTGGACGATAGAAAGAGGATGGAAAGCTCCTCAGGCAGCTGGAGTAATACATACAGACTTTGAGAAAGGCTTTATCCGTGCAGAAGTTATTAAACTGGAAGATTACCAGAAATTTGGCACCGAAGCTAAGATAAAAGAAGCTGGTAAAATGTCTGTTGAGGGCAAAGATTACGTGGTACAGGATGGTGATATCATGCACTTCCGTTTCAACGTATAAATTACTGTAGATTCTATAGAACAGGAAAGGCGGGTGATGAACCCGCCTTTCCTGTTCTATAGAAATATTTTTTTTCTGCATTCGCCCATTCGCTAAGGCTGACTTTGCAATACTTTGCTTACACCTACAGACTAGGCTAAACAACGAGCAAAGCCTTCAGCCGTAGCATGGCATTTAGGTTTTGTTGTAGGGCATTTTATATTTTACTAAAAGCGCCATATGATAGGCCTAAAGTCTTTTCACCAAAGTCCCCTGGAAGCTGTTATTAAAGTTACCAAAAATAAAAGTACCCCAACTACATCTGCAGTGCGAGAGGCTATTTTATAAAATAGTTTAGTTTGCTTTGACATAATGCTCTTTTTTATTCTTTAAGCCTATACCAGGTTCTTTTTATCATCTAGAAAACATTGCTTACACAATCTTGAACCTTTCAGAGTAAATTCGCCTCCAATCCACCCCCAGTTGGTGCAGGGCTACCTCTGTAACATCCATCAACCCACTAGGGCCACAGATGAAAAACATAAACTGATCATGGTTTTCGGGTAGGTACTTCGCTAGCATCTCCTGATCAATTCGACCTTCTTCTGTTTCAATCCCTTCGGTGGGGTTTTTAGGCGGCTCCTCCAGAATATGAATTACTCTAAGGTTCAGCTGTTGGCTTATTTCTACTAGTTCTTCTTTAAACGTGACATCGTCCCAGTCACTGCTGGCGTAAAGGAGAATAGCTTGGCGGGGATCTTTATCATCGCGCATCGTGCGCAGAATACTCATGGCTGGAGTTACCCCAATACCGCCCACCACCATAAATACATGGCTGTCTGGCTCTGGAGTAAACGACCCAAACGGCCCTTCCAGGAATACCTTGCGGCCAGGCTTCAGGTCTTTCCAGGTGGCGGTAAAATCACCAGAGACTTTTGCGGTAAAAGAAATTGTGTCGGCCTGGGCACTGGAAGAAAAAGAGAATGGATGCTGTTGCAGGCTCAAAGGCGTGTCACAAATGGTAATCCAGGCAAACTGCCCAGGTATAAACTTCATTTTAGGACCTTTTACAGGAGCAATTGTGAGGCTGTAACAATCATCATGTTCTTCTTTAAGTTCTACTACCCTGTAGGGGTGCTTGCGATTTAGCCAAGGCCTTACCAAGCGGGTATGGAGTACCTGATACATACAGGCGCCCATGGTTGCTCCTAATAAAATTTTCTTCCACAACGGATCTAAATAATGGGCTACCTGCACCGAATGCACCACCCCTATAAAGACAATGGAAAGTGCCAGAAACCCATGTAGAAGCCGCCACTTCTCATAACTCAACCCAAATTTTATCCGCCAAAGGCTGGTGGCTACAATACCTAGTATGGCAAAATTGACAAATACTAGGGCAATGGCACGCATTAAATTAACGCCCGGGTCGAAGTAAGAAATGAAAGCAGGATTATGCAGTAACAGAGTAACGGGGTGGACCAGCAGAAAAAGAAAGGCTATAATACCAATTTCGCGATGGAAATGAACAATGTTGTCCATGCCGAAGCTAGGAGCTACCCAGGCTAGCCGACCCGAAAAAATAAATTGGGCAGCAAATAAACCTAAGGCAACAAAACCAGCGGTAACACCAAACTCCATCCAGAAATTGCGGTAATCTGGCGTAGGGCTTACTAACCCTATACCAAGCGGAACAAGCGAGAGCAGCAGGAAGAACAATATCCATACACCTCCGCGCCTAAAAGAGTAACGGCTTCGCTCGGGAGCATCCGCTAAAACTTTATCCTTTTTGAACTGAGTATTGTTAGGATTCTCATGGTGTTTGTGATGGGCTGAGTTCTGATCTTTCATAGGCACATGCAGTAAATTTAGTGTCTTCCTTCCCCCCTCATCCACTAAGCTTTACCAGTACCGCCCAAAAAAGTTATTATTATAGTTTTAAATATAGCTAATACTCGTATTGGCTACATGCTGTATTGGCAGATGTGTATTTTGTTTTATTTGAAATTTATTCCAATCAACTTTCCATAACATCCCATCAATTTCATAACAAATAAAGGAGGTTTTACAGAAACTATTTCTTTTGGATAATTTGTCCAAAGAGTTGATATTCCAACAATTGATTTGAAATTCATTTTTCCATCTTTGATAAGTCCGCTCTTAGCAAATTTATGAAGGCCTTTAAAGAAATTCTCGAACTCCATTGCTGGTTGGTGGGTATTATAAACCCGGACAATTTCATCAGTAGTATTTTTAAAGGTATGAGGCTCCCCCTTTTCAATTATTATTTTTTCACCAGCTTTGGCCGTAATCCATTTATCTTTTTTAAATACTTCTAATTCACCACTTAGTATTTCATATGTTTCTATTGCGGTGGGATGAATATGAATTGGAGTTCCTCCTGAATTTGGAGAAAGTGTCCATTCCATTTCTAAAGATTTACCATTAGTATCCTTTGAAGATTTTACGATGGTCATAACCATTCCAAGTTCTTTACAATCTAACTGCATACTGTTTGATTAATTTTTTACATAGCTGCCAAATACAGGAAAAGCATGAATGAACGTTTGTCTGCACTATAGCTGTAGCGTATAACAGTTAAAACCTGTTATACAAAATCTCGGTGTACCCGATAAGCAAATCAGCTCTGGTGCCTGGTGGGCGGTAGTATATGAGAATGTCATAGACGTTGTTTGTGCTAAAGTGGCTGCCTTCAAAATAGGCTGCATCCGCTTCAGGATTACTGCTTGGTTGAAGGCCATAGTAGTAGTTATAATATCCCTGCTTTAAGAGCAGCTTGCCAGTATAAATTCCTCTCGCTTCATCGTACTGCAACCTCGATTCATTGCTTAAGCGCCAGTTGGTTAGTTCTCCTAGCACATACACAGCCCCACTGCCTACCTGTGGTGTCTCCAACTCAAAATCCACCCACGTATAGTCTGCACTTACATCGCCCTGTGTATACTCTCGGATATTAAACAAGCGCTTGCCGTTTATGTCAGGGTCCTGGCTATAGGCCTGGCCTTGCCTACTAATATCTGTTTGCAGGTCAACTGCTATTGGGTTCTCATTTAAGTTTACACCTGCCACTCCAATCCCATTATAGCGTACGCTTCGGGTATCAAAAGCGCGGAACTCACTTAAACCCATAAAATGATCTTTGGGCTCAAAAAACACATACTCCAGGCGCTTCACGTCTTCTCGCACAAAAGCTGGGCGGGCATAACGCTTGGCGTTGTCCCAGCGGTGATTCTGGCGCATAATCGCTTTTACCTCCTGCACAGGATTTACCAGTTCGTAATTGTTATAGAATACATTAAACTCTACAGGCTGCCGCTCCTGTTGCCCAGGTGAGCCTGTAGGGGCACCAAGCTTTGTAGTTACAGATACTAACTCCTGATACACCAGCAATCTACGCGTTATCAGCAGGCTGCCTCCCTCCTCCTGCACCACCAGCACATAATTACCACTCAGTTTTACACGTGGCACGCGAAACTGGTAATGCACGTACGGAACACGCGTATTGATGGAGGTTTGCACATCTGTCAGAAAGAACTCGTTAAAGTCGTTCAGGTATTGAGATTCTGCCAACCCAGAAGGAGTCCAGTCGGCGTTGCAGTGCACCAGCTTTGCCAATAGGCGCTGTGGTCCTGCATCCAAACGGTCGAACTCCAACATCATAGAGCCTTCGTTTAGCTTTACGACTGCAGGCTCTAGCACTTCCTCCTCTCCCCCTGTTGCACGGTAACACTGCACAGATTTTATACTGGCATCGTAGATAAAGTCTTCGTAGCGGATGGAAGTTTGAGCAGCATTGCCTGTAGAACTCTGCCCCTGCTGCTCTATGGGAACACAGGCTACCATATTTATAGCTAAGAATAGAGACGCTAGGTATTTTAAGCTTTTCGTTGTAAACATTTGTATGGCTGAATCAGCGTAAATTTTATATGCAGTTATACTTACTAATATACCTTAAAGGATAAAAACCACAAGAAAAACAGAAGCACATATCCATAAAATACTGGTAATAAGAGCTTATATCCCTATATTTAAGTATGCATCCCAAACAGAACTATGAGAAAAGTGTTATTAGCTGGTGCCACAGGTAACCTGGGCAAATATTTACTGCAAGAGCTTAAACAGCAAGGTTATTATGTCCGTGTGTTGGTAAGATCAGCAGAAAAAGCAAAGTTACTATCGCCAGTGCCAGATGAGGTTTTTATAGGCGATGCTACCGACTCTGAGCTTCTGAAAAAGATATGCGAAAACATGGATGTGGTTATTTCAGCTTTGGGCAAAAGCATCAGCCTATCAGACAAAAGCAAAGCAACTTTCCGCGACATCGACTTTAGAGCTAACCTGAATATACTGCATGAAACGCTGGTTTCTGGGGTAAAACAGTTTATTTATACGTCAGCTTATACAGCAGAAATGTACCCAAAATTGGCGTACTTCAGAGCACACGCCAATGTCACGGAAGCCTTATTCGACTCCAGGCTTACCTATACCATTTTGCAGCCCACTGCCCTGTTCTCTGCCTTTGATGAAGTGTTGAAAATGGCTAAAAATGGAAAAATTGCTTCTATGGGAAAAGGCGACAAACGCACTAATCCTGTTTTTTAGGGCGATGTAGCCAAAGTAGCGGTGGAAGCCATTGGCAAGGAGTCGCAGATTATACCCATTGGCGGCAAGAAAGTATACACACGGCTGCAGCTTATGCAGCTAGTCGCCAAGGCTGCTGGTTTCAAGAAAAGAATTCCCGTAGTGCCGTTCGGACTAGTAGAAGCAATCTTGCCTATTGTGAAACTCTTTAGCCCTAACACCTATGACAAAGCTGCGTTTATGGTTGCTGTCTCGAAAGATGATTGTATAGCGCCAAAGCTAGGCGCACTTACTTTGGAGGAGCACTTTCAGCTTAGCTTTGAAGCGACTGCTGTTGCATAAAAAGGTAATCTATATTCACTACTACCAATCTGCTCTTAGCTAAATCATTTTTATTTAGCGAGATAGGTGTCTATCAATTCTTTGACTTCCTCCTCTCCAGGCCTCGGAGCATCGGTTTCAACGACAGTACCTGCTTTATCGATAAGCAGATAACGGGGAATGGTTTTAACATCATACTTTGTAGCAAAATCACTGTGGAAGTTGTCCAGCAACAGATAACTATTATCATTCGACAGCACATCTTTTTGGCGTACCAAAGCTTTAGACCAACTCTCTTTATGCTCATCAAGCGATAGGTATAAGAAGAGTACATCCCTGCCTTTATATCGCTGCTGCAACTGCTGGGAGGCAGGCATTTCAGCCAGGCAAGGCCGACACCAACTCGCCCATAAATCAACGTAAATTACCTTGCCCCTGTGCAACTGTAAGAACGAATTTAAGTCTGTTACCACCTCCTTGTTATCTATGATGGCAACCCCATCTCCTATATTTTTTCGTGCTTCCTGCAGCCGCTGCGCTTCCTGCAGAAAAGCTACCATGCTTTTATCCTGCGTACGAGCTATGAACTCAGCCATTAGTTCAGCATGGGTGCTTTGCTTTTGAGACACCTTGTTTGCCAGAAGCGAAAACTGCATCAACTCAGCTAACGCAGGCTTAAGCATTTCATCATACTTCCTGTATCGCAGCTTTAGATCTTCGCCTTTGTCTTGTGATCTTTATGCCAATTCGCGCTACGGCTAAACTACAGGCATTCCTAAAATCGGGATAGTTGTAATCAGTTAGATCAGCATTATTAACATAAGCTTCTAAACCAGGCTGTACAGCAGGGACAGAAAATGCAAGTAAAGCTTTATCGAAGTAGTAGTTATGTTTGATGACTTTCTCGGCTATATAAAGTAGCTCTGGTCTAATATTATAATCAGCCGCATAAGTCGCTAAAAAACGTTTCCGTTTGTTATACGTGACATCAACAAGTGAATCTAGTTTGCTCGAGTTGATAGCAAAGTTTGATATGTTATCTATGACTACACTTTGCGAAGAACCAAGCTCTCTATACATACTCGGGAATAGATTTAGCTCAGCATTTCTAACACTATCACGACTTATAAACCTGCCTGGCGCTTGCTGGCTTTCCTTTACAAACTCAAGCGTATCACCAGGTAGCAGAATATAGGGCGTCTGATGTCGATCATTTTCTCGAATAAATAAAAACTCTTCAGCTTCAAACTCTACTTCCCTGTCCGATCCTTCTAAAACAATATTATGGTGATCTGTTAGTCGCTCATTATAACTGAGTGTGGTGTGTCCATTATTTTCGCTAGTATAGGTAATAAGTATCTTTTAAGGTGCGGGTACCTTTACAGCTACTGGAGCAAAAGAGAAAGCAGCTAATAAAGTTGAAGAAGTGCAGGCAAACAGAATGTAAAGTAGCGGGAACAGTTTATAGATTTTCATGGCTTGGTGTTTAGGTTTAGACTGTATACGGGGGTAAAACCTTACCTTTCTCCTCTTCGCTAACTGTGTTAAGGCCTATGATAAATATACTTAATTTATATAAATAAAACCATATTATTTACTCCTAAACCACATATTTTATTTAAAAACAGCTAAACTTCAAGAATAGTCTCCACCATCACTCCCGCCTCTAAGGTTTTCTGCACGGGGCATTTTGAGGAAATGTTTAAGAGCCGCTTGATTTGCTCAGGCGTAAGGTCGCCAAGCAAGCGCAGGTGCTTATAGATGAGCATTTTCTTAATCTTACCTGCTGCCAAACCAGGCGCATTATCCACTACCACAAATTCATGCCGCAATAGCACCTCTGCCCGCTCCAGAGGCCACTGCTTGCGGCTGGCGTACATGTGCAAGGTAATAACGGTGCAGGCTCCGAGTGCACTTAGAATGTAATCGTTTGGGTCTGGCCCATTTTTCACTCCCTCCGCTGCACCAGACTCATCTATTTTAAACGGCTGCCCTTCCATCACTATCTGAGCCATCATGCCCGAACCTTTATCTGCGCTCACTGTCACGCCTCGCGATATCTCACTCATCTTATAGTTCTTTACAGTTGGTATATCGTTTTGCACTTTATACTAACGAAAAGAACCAGAAAGGGTGCAGCTAAAAACGAAGTATAAACCGTGTGCCCTTCTCCAGTTCCGACTGCACCGAGATACTGCCCTTGTGCAAACGCATGATCTGCCGCGATAAACTGAGGCCTATACCTGAGCCTGCTTTTTTGGTGCTGAAGAAAGGTATAAAAATCTTTGTCATCGCCTCAGTCGTCATGCCGTGGCCGTTATCCCTCACTTCAATCGAAATGCGGCTGCGCTCGTCGTGGTAGGCCAGTAGTGTGATCAGCATTTCATGCTTCTGCTCCTGCACCGCCTCCAAGGCGTTCTTCACCAGGTTAATCAGCACCTGCTCTATCATCGTTCTGTCAGCGGAGAGCAGCAATGGCTGTGCTGGAGCATCAACGTGCAAGTCAATCTCATTTTTTGCCAGCTGATCTCGCAGCAGCATCTTAATTTCTTTTAGCAGCTCCGTCACATTAAACATACTATATACTGGAGAAGATATAGCCGTCAGGTTTCGGAAATCGCTTACAAAACGGATTAGGCCATCGGAGCGGCGGTTGATGGTTTGCAGGCATTGTCCAATATCAATCAACTCACCTTTGAGCAAGGTTATTTCCTCTGCCTCGGTATCGGTGTAAGTATACACGTCTTCGTAGGCGCTGGCCGATAGCGAGGCGATGGGCGTAACAGAATTCATAATCTCATGTGTCAGCACCTTGATCAGGTTGTGCCATGCCTCCATCTCCTTGTCCTCCAGTTCGCGCTGTATGTTCTGCACCGAAGCCAGCCTTATCTTATCACCCAGTAATGAAAGCTCCATCACATGCACTGAAAGGTTCAGCAATTCCCCACCCTGCCGTACCTGCACCAGCGCCTTTTCGCCGCTCTCCAACGCCAGCAGGCTCTGCGCCAGTTTCGGGTTAATCAGGCTCTGCTCCTCCACGTTTGTTGCCTTTTTAACCTGCAGCAGCTTTTTGGCTGCGTTGTTCAGCATCAGTATAGTTCCATTAGTTTTATAGGTTATGATGCCGATGTGCTGCACAATTACCTCGAAGTAATGCAAATGTGCCTCTTTTTCGGCACGCACCTCACGGAATTTCTCCATCACCTCGTTCATGCGCAACGCCATCTCCCGCTGTACTTTCCCTTCGCCTTCTACTCGAAAAGCCGACGAGTATAGTATTCTATCTATAAAGTTTGACTTAGAGGCTGTTTTGATTTGAATGGATAAAAAAGCAGGTGTCGGTTGTTAGGGTAAGAAAAGTTTGCAGACTTATGGCTTATCCCAGCAGTTTAACCGACACCCAGTGGCAATTTATTGAAAAGATATTAGAGGCTGAAACGCTACAGCGTAAGCGCGTATGGCCTCTTCGCAGCATTCTTGACGCCATCTTCTATGTCATCAAGGGCGGGGTGCAGTGGCGCATGCTGCCCTCGTACCTTCCTCCCTGGCAGACAGTCTACTACTATTACCGTAAATGGCGGCTGAATGGTTGCTGGGAGATGCTCCACGACTGTCTCTCCAAGAAGGTCAGGGGCAAACACGGCAAAGAAGATTCTCCGAGTGTAGGCATCATAGACTCGCAGAGCGTGAAGACGGTGCAGCAGGGCGGGCAGAGAGGCTATGACACGGCCAAGCATGTGAAGGGACGTAAAAGGCACCTGATGGTCGACACGCTGGGTTTGCTTATCGTGCTCATTGTCCACCGGGCAGATGTTGCTGAACGGCAGGGGGCCAGGTGGCTGTTGGCAAGGGCTGCCTCCAGAATAGCCGATTTCAGCCGCCTGAGGCTCTTCTTTGCAGACCAGGGCTACAGCGGGCTGGTCATGTGGGAGTGGGTCAAAAACACCTTCCGCCACCTGAATTGGGAACTGAGGATCGTAAACAAGATATATAAGAAGGTCTTTCAGGCTTTGCCCAAGCGGTGGATTGTGGAGCGGACTTTCGGCTGGCTTAATCTCTACCGTAGGCTCTCCAAGGACTATGAGTACCTGACTAAGTCATCTGAGACAATGATACAAATAACAATGATTCACATCATGCTTAAAAAACTTGATAAATGAATTCAAAACAGCCTCTTAGATTGACGTGACTTTAGCTGATTTTTCAAAAGGTAAAGGCCACTGTGCATAGGGTGGCTATTTTTTTACTTTGAGAAACAATGACTTACAGATTTTAAAGAAAAAATCCACAGCAAGGGGCTTGCAAATAAAAAAACACCCGCTATATTTGCATCGCATTACAGCAAAACGGTCCGTTCGTCTAGGGGTTAGGACTTCAGATTTTCATTCTGGCAACAGGGGTTCGATTCCCCTACGGACTACCAAGAGGGAAAAGTGATTTTCAGGATCGCTTTTCCCTCTTTCTTTTTGCCCCATTTTCTGCGATATTTCTGCGGCAAGGCCGAAAAAGGAATTTACGCGGGTGGTTCGATAAGCCTGTTTTTCACGGTCATACTGCACCCCTTGCGGGAACACCAGTGCCTGCAGCCTCTTTCGCTGCGACACGTCCGCCTTACTCCATGTGGATGAGAGACTTAGCATCATTTTCAAGCCGTTTTCCAACAGCGTTCTGTGGTTCGATAAAGGGCCAGAGAGTTTCTCCAGGTTCACCTCTATTTCCCGCACCTCCACCTTCACCTCACCGCTGAACTTAGTATAAATTTCCCGCTCAATATCTCCATAAGCATAGCGCCGCTCAAGCATCTCCAGCTTCTTTTTCACCTCCGTCAGCTGCAGCTTCAGGCGTCTCTCCTCCTGCTCGTGGTCCTGGCTCAACTTTTTAAACACCTGTGACATCATCTCCTGCACCTGCGGCAGAAGTACTGGGTCTATCTGGTACTCTTTTAGCAATCCCAGGTAGAGCTCGTGCATTTTCCCTGCGTTTCGGTTCAGGCAGCAACCCTTGGTGTTGCACTTGTAGTAGTGGATGCCCTTCTTCTTCATCTCGTAGCCCGTGAGCGGCTTTAAGCAGCTTCCGCACTTGATGTGGTGGCGCAAAGGCAGATGCTCGTCCTCCTTCACCTGGGTGTAGCCGTGTGCGTTCTGCGCCTGCAGCCCGTTCACCCGAAGGAAGGTCTCCCTGGAGATCAACGGCTCGTGCCTTCCCTGAACAACTTCATCTGGCCCCAATAGCCCGTGTGTGATCAGGCCACAGTAGAAGGGGTTGCGGAAGATCTTGGTGAGTGTCTGGTCGTAGAGCGTAAGCCCCTGCGCCTTCAGTCGCTGGATAATGTCGGTATTGCTCAGGCCCTGCTCTGCCTTCAGCTGAAAGGCCAGGCGGATGAGCTTGCCCTGTTTATTGGGCTTTATCACCTGCTCCCCGTTCACCTTATACTGGTCATATCCCATGGGTGCCTTTCCTGGCCAGTAGCCTTTCCTGGCCATGGCCAGCATGCCCGCCGTGCAGCGCTCCCTGCGCTGGTGGTTGTCCATGTGCCCCATCGAGAAGTAGATGCTCTGCATGAGCACGCCCATGGGCGTGGTGGCGTCCACTGGCTGGGTGACGGCCAGCAGCGAGATGCCCAGCTGACGCAGCCCGTCGGCGATGAAGGCGGCGCTGGGGCCCGAGCGGGAGAAGCGGTCGTGGCTGTAGACGATGATGTGGCCGATATTGTGGCGGCTCTTCTTCACGAAGTCGAGCATCCGCTTGAACTCCTTCCGCTCGTCGGACTTGGCGCTCTCGTAGGTGCCGCCGAATTCACCCACCACCTCATAGCCGTTGCGCTGGGCGTAGGCGCGGCAACTGTCGAGCTGTGTCTCCAGGCTCTGGTTCGTCTCGGCCTGCTCTTTTGTTGATACGCGAGTGTATATAACGGCCGCCTTGCCTCTGGAAACTGCCTTGCCTTTCTTCTTGCCGATCTGCTGCGGACGGGCGAAGATGCTCAGGTCGGAGTTGCCTTCTGTTGCTTCTGGGTAGTTGCCGTTTGTTACTTTCGGTTGCTTTCTCATCGTCTTAGTCGTTGCTGCCATAATTGCTTTCGGATACCGCTGATTTCTCAGGTAAATAGTGATCTTTCAATGGTGTTTCTCCCGTATCCAGGAGCATCTCGTACATCAGGGTGGAGAGCCGAAGCATCTGCTCCACCATCTCGCCTGCCTCCTCCACACTCAGGTGGCTGTAGCCTGGCGTGTCCAGTAGCCTTGCCGTGTGGTAGACTTGAAGCGCATCGTCCTCCTTTACCAGCTGGTAGAGGCCTTCTTCCTGCTGCGATGGCTGTTCCTGGCTTTCCCCTGGATTGGAAGCATTTACTAATGTTTGCTGTGCCTTTTGTCTTTTCCGGCCTTGCTGTCTTGTTAACTGTTGTTTTTGGTTGGTTAAGGTTTGCACGGAGTGGTCCGTTTGCGCCTCCGTCCAGTGTTTCCGGTACGGTGGCCCTTCCTTTTTTCGGTCTGAGGTCTTCAGTACCGTTAATGTGACTTACCTGCTGCTTTTACAGGTTTGCCGCTCTTGAATTACTGTTTGCCTCTGTTGCTAAAGGCATTTTTGCCGTTGCCGCGCCTGTAAGGCGTTGCTGATTCTGTTGCCTAGCCTGTTGCTAAGGCAGTTTCCATTTGTTGCTATTCCCTGTTGCCTTATGTTGACGGGCATTGCTGCCAACAGACTTGGATCAATGCACTGCTCCATTACTGAATCAGAATCTACAATGTTGGAAGTACTGCTTTTACACGCGCCTGCGCTTCTTTCGCTCTATATAGATCGTCTTGCCGTCCTGCCCCTTCATCCTAACGTCGGTGAACTTGCCCTGGATGATCCTCTGGATGGCCTCCTCGTTCAGGCTCGCCAGGTCCAGCACCTCGCCCGTGGTGGTGGTGATGTCCAGCCGCCGCCGCTCCCCCTTCTCCACGAAGTTCACCGTCACCTCCTTGGCCCTGCGGTCGCGGATAGCCCACACCACCTGCCACTCCTCGGCCGTCAGCTCGTCTAGCTTCTCCGCTTTCTCCTTCCATATCCCGCTGGTGCGGAAAATATCCACCTGCTCGGTGATGGAGAGGTAGACGTGGGTGGTCTTCAGGCGCGGCTCGCCCGACGACTCCATCCACAGCACGGGATAGCCCTCGGGCAGCAGCTGCACCCCCGCCTCGTCACGGCTGGCCAGCAGGTGGAACAATACCGAGTCCAGCACGGTGTACTTCATCTTGCCCTGCACGGAGGCGAAGGGCGCGTCTGAGGCCATCTCATCCTGTATTGCCTGCCGTTGCTCCTCGCTCATACCCGAGCGGTCGAGCATCTTTCCTACCCAAGCCTGATTCTCGGCCGACTGCATCGCCTCCGCCGCCAGCGCCTGCACGTCTACTTCAGCGAAGAGGTACTCCTTCAGCGCCTGGATGTGCTCCAGGGGCGTGCCCACCTGGCGTAGCCTGCTGATAAGCTTTACCCAAATGAACTCGGGCAAATTCATCAGGTTCTTTTTCCCCTCGGGAATATCCAGGGGCAGCAGCCCTGAGCGTAGCCAGTCGTGGAAGCGCTTAGCCGTGATGAAGGCGTCCTTCACCGAAAAGACTCGGCTGTAGTAGCGCTCGTAGGAGGCCTGCTGCTCCTCAGAGGTAGACATCCTAAAGGGCCAGGTGGAGAAGCTATCCACCTGTATGTCCACTATTGGTAGCTCCTTATCTGCTGGCTTCATATTCTCTTATCGTTATATCTAAATATTTTGTTACACAAATGTAATAAAGTTTTCCGTATACCCTCAGGCATCTTCAAGTTTTTTTGGTGCTTTCAATTTCCCGCTGCTGTGTCGGTAGCTTATCAGGTCTCCCCACATGTCGGGTAAGATGGGTAAGCAAAGTCGGCAACAAAAGCTTACCCGCTCTTCTCATGGTGATTTGCAAGGAACCGCCTGTGGCGAAAAAGGCCTTTAGGAGGCGCTGCGGCGGTTCTGGTATCCCCTTGCCCCCGCTGCTTTCTCTTCGGGTAAGATAAATTCCATTTTTACCCGAAAAGCGCTTACCCATCTTACCCGCTTTCTGTGGAGGCTACTGTATTAGAACGGCGGAACCGTCTCTGGTGCCAAGGCTGGCTGCTGGCTGTTGTTGCCATCCACCTCCTCCCACGTCAGCTCGCGCACCAAGTAGCCGTAGCTGCTGCCCCGCTTTTTCCGCTCGAATCCATGCTTCCTGAGGGCCTTTCCCAGCTTGTTTGCGCTGGCGTCAGTGACGCTGATCTTTGCCTTCTCGGCAAGCTTCGCCGCGATCTGCGAGGTGGTCAGGAAAAGGCAGGATTCGTCTTCGCTGGCTTTCTCAAACCAGGTAAGCAGCAGCTCCTCCTCCACGCTTCGCACCTGGAAGCGCTCGTTGCTGGAGGTGATAAGCTTTATCTCCTCTTTGTCAAACCAGAAGCGGAAGCCCTCTCTGTAGAGGTGCAGTGCCTGCGCGTAGGCCATCTCCAGATCCACCTCGTGCCGATAGTCGATATCGGTGACCTCAAAGCAGAGGAAGCGCCTGCTACCCGTGGTGTCGTTGAGGAACTGGGCCGTGTTCACCGAGCCCGCGAAGCTGGCCCTCCTGGGCATCTTCTCGTGGTGGTGGCCGTAGGCCCTGCGTACCTTGATCTCGCTCTTAGTCACCATCTCCTTTAGCGCGCCTATTTCACTGCGGTTAAGGTTCTCCAGCTCGTCGAGGTTGATGAGCATGTTCTCCGACAGCTGCTGCAGCGTGTCCTTGTTGCTGGGGTTGATCTCGCCCGAGTACAGGTACTCCTTGAGTTGATCGGGAATCAAGTTCAGCACCCAGGTGGTCTTACCCAGACCCTGCCCGCCGCTGAGCACGATGAGCGCGTGGTTCACCACACTCTCATCCAGCACACCCGCCACCATGGCCACAAACCATTTCCTGAAACACATTTGCCACTGCTCCTGGTCGGTGGTGGTAACTGTTACGGCCAGCTCGCCAATGTGGTCCGTCTCGCCGTCCCAGGCGGGCAGGCTCTTGAAATAGGCCCTGAAGGGATCGTAGAGCGGGCAGAAGTCTGAGGAGAGCAGTACCCGCAGCTCCGCCTGGCTTACGCGCACCTGCGCCTTCTTCAGCTCCCGTAGCATGGTGCTCTCGGCGCGGTCGCTCAGCAGCCTCCACTTTCCCCTTTCGCTGGTTCTGTACTCTGCCCTGCTGGTGACGCTGTTATAGCGGAATTCGTACCGCGCCAGGAGGAATTCCTCAATCCTGTCGATGTGGGTGTCACCTGACGTCTCCCCTTTGGGGGCATGCTGCTCTGAATCATCAAGGTCATTGGCTGGCCATGTTGCCGATGCTGTTGCCATTTGTTGCCGAGGCTGTGTTGCCGCCTGTAGCGGACGCGTGGCCGCTGCGGCATTGGGCTGTTGCCCTGCGCTCCTATCGGCGCGGAGTGTAAAGGTGCCGTGTTCCTGCACATGGGCATAGGCGCTCTTCACCGATGCCGTCACCTCCTGCTCGCTGAAATTGTAGTCGGAGAGCAGGAAACCAAGAGCCTCCGCTTGCTGCACGCCGTAGCGGTTCATGTTGCAGGCCAGCTGGTGCACGAAGCTGTTGCGGCTCCCCTCCGCGTAGCTGTACCTTCGCTCCGTAAGGGCAATACAGTGCCTGTATACCGCTTCCGCGTCATCTAGGTGTGTGTTGCCTGGCTGTTGCCCGCTGTTGCCTGCCTGCCGTTGCCTTTTGTTGCTAACCACGGCAACGGGCGCAGCAACAGTATTCACCTGGAAAATGGAGGCAGACTCGTTCAGGTAAAGGTCGCTGTCGAAGGAGACAAAGCACAGGCGTGTTACGTCGCTGCCCGACTCGTCCACCTTCAGCCCCAGCAAACATACATAGTGTTCCTTCACCTGTTTATATGCTTGCTTGTGCGCTTCAGCCAGACTTGTCACCCGCACCAGCACCTTCAGCCCGTTTCCCGAGGGGCTGGTGAAGGCGGCGTAGGTATAAGGCGATTCGCAGCTTGCTTGCTTTGCCCTAGCCAGCTCCTCATCTGTTAGCTTGTCAAAGTCAAGCACTACTGTTCCGGAATAGGATTGCAGGTGCTCCATTCTGCGGCCTCCTTCAAAGATGCCTGAGGGGGTGAAGCCTGGCAGGCTTTTCTTTGCCTGCTCGTATGCCTCGGTTTGCCCATTTTGCCTAAAGGAGCGTACCTGATCCACCTCTTTGCGGTAGTCGCCACGCTGAATGCTGTGGAGAACAGCCGCTAGGGGCTTGTTCTCCGTAGTTTCGTTGAAATTCTGAAATATACTTACAGGAATCATGACGCGTCACACTCTGGGGAGGGTGCTACGTGGGGTTGGCTTGCAGGGCATTGAAGTGACTTGTCTGCCTCTTTTGCGCTACTGGTGGGTTGTTTTTGCCGTGCTGCGAAACACAGCTCAGTGATGCCCTGGATGATTACTGGAATCACCAACAGTGCCAGGAATAGGTAAATGGAATCCATTGTTTTTAGGATTATGGTTGAACAATGGATCAAAGCAAACTAAAAAAACGCTGCTCATTTTTTTACCATATGAATCCGCTCATCTACCATATACTTTTTATTGTTCTACCATACGTTTCTGCGGCATGGGCCATACAGTTATAGGTTTTTATAGATGGTAGTAAGCTCGAAATCCTTTAGCTTTTCAAAAGTTTGCGGCATCAGCTCGATCATTTTTCGCCGCAGGTCCTTGTTGTGTATATTCTTTCCGTAGCCACGGTAGAAGCGTTTTATCACATCCATCAAATAGCGGGCGCTTACATTGGTTTTCAGATAGGATCCAGGAGGAATGACGGCAATATCACCCGTATCGGCAAACCAGGAGCGCATGAACAGGTCGAAATCATCCTCATACATGATCTGCTCTCCTTTTTGGTTAGCGGTCAGAAGCTCCCCAGCGAACCAGAATCGAATTTTATCACCAGATATCGATGTTTTCTTCGTTTCCATAACAACTATTCTTGGATCGTTATCTGGTGAGATAGCCACCTTAGAAATGTTCTGCCGACTCTTTAGCCAACCTTTGGCAACAGGCTTAATTGTATTCCTGACCCACGTCAAAACATAGAAGTCATATGCCTCATGCCACAGGTCTTTATAGCTCCACTTCACAAAGTCGAGGAAAAGCTTGTCTTCACCCTTAAATCTACTTTCCTGATAACTGAGGAAGGCGTACTTCTCTTCAATATCTTTCTCCCTATCGCCTAAAAGAGCGCTGTATTTTTCAATCAATTCCAGCCTAAGGGTATTAGGGTCGCTTGCATAATCAGCGGCTACTTTATGAAGTATCAACTGGTATTTGCTTTCAGGTTTTTTATCCTGGAATGTGAAAGAAAGGTATTTCTCAATATGCATGTAAAATTATTGGAACTTAGGCTAAAAAAGGAGTCCAATATAACACTTATCTTAACAGGAGTGGTAAAAAAGCATACGTTTGAGATAAAGTGTTCTCCACAAGATATTTCTAGTTCTCCCAATCAAGCGCTAAGGCAATCTGTAGGCTCTAAAAAACCTTATATCGTTACATTAAAATAAATTATAGAGTTCACAAACTTATAATTTACTATGCACTCCTATTAAAGGCTTTAACTTTTCCTACAGTAAGCTAAGGCTATATGAATAAGCTAAAGTTATAACATAAAGTTAAACAATATGATATAAATTTAATATATCGAAATTATAATTTATTTATAACAATAGATTGTGAAAACAGGTGCATTTTGGTAGTTTAGAAGCCAAATACCTTTTGATTTTTAATGGAAAACCTGGAACAACTGGAGCGTAGGCTGTGGTCTGCCGCGGATCAACTGCGCTCTAACTCGAAACTGACTTCTACTGAGTACTATATGCCCGTGCTGGGCCTTATCTTTTTGCGCCACGCCTACAACCGCTTCCTGGTGGTGAAGGCCGAAGTGGAGGCAACGCTGCCTTCGCGTGGAGGCGTGACCAGACCTATCACCAAAGAAGACTTTACCCGCAAGAGTGCGCTTTATCTGCAGCCGGAGGCGCAGTACGAGTACCTGCTCACGCTGCCATCTGACCAGGACGTGGCTGGTGCCATTATCAGAGCCATGGAGCTGATTGAGGCGGACTATGCGCCGCTGCAGGGCGTGCTGCCGAAGGACTACCAGATATTCGAGAGCGATGTGCTCAAGAGCCTGCTCAAAACCTTTAACGACCAGGCGCTGCAGTCTGCTTCCGGTGATATGTTCGGGCGCATCTATGAGTACTTCCTGATGAAGTTTGCCATGCAGGGGGCCCAGGACAACGGCGAGTTCTTCACGCCGCCTTCGCTGGTGCAGACGCTCGTGAACGTGATTGAGCCGGACCACGGCATCGTAACGGACCCTGCCTGTGGTTCGGGCGGCATGTTTGTGCAGACGAGCCATTTCCTGGAGAAAGTGGGCAAACCGGCACATGAGGCGGTAACGTTCTATGGGCAGGAGAAAACAGCTGCTACCATACGCCTGGCTAAAATGAACCTGGCAGTGCATGGCCTGGAGGGAAGTATAGCCGAGGGCAACAGCTTCTACGAAGACCAGCATAGCCTGCTGGGCCGTGCTGATTTTGTGATGGCGAACCCGCCGTTCAACGTGGATGAGGTAGACGCCGAAAAGATAAAGAACGACCCACGCCTGCCCTTCGGCCTGCCGGGTGTGAACAAGAGCAAGAAGGTAAGCAATGGCAATTATCTGTGGGTATCCTACTTCTACAGCTACCTGAACGATAAAGGCCGTGCAGGCTTTGTGATGTCCTCGCAGGCGAGTAGTGCGGGCAATGCCGAGAAAGAGGTGCGCCGCAAGCTGGTGGAGACCGGCCATGTGGATGCCATGATTTCTATCCGCTCCAACTTCTTCTACACCCGCACCGTGCCCTGCGAGCTGTGGTTCCTGGACAAAGGCAAGCCAGCCGCCATGCATGATAAGGTGCTGATGCTGGATGCCCGCAACGTATTCCGCAAAGTTACCCGCAAAGTATACGATTTCTCGCCAGAGCAGTTCCAGAACCTGACCGCCATTGTATGGCTGTACCGTGGCCAGCAGGAGCGCTACCTGCAACTGGTGAATGATTACCTGAACCAGGTATGCGAGGAGGCCGCTAAGGTGCCGGCACAGCTGCAAGCCTATGATTCCGTTCTCCGAAACCTGGAAGGTGCTGTGAAGGACTTCCTGAAAGTGGCCCCGAAGGCAGAGGTAGCGAAAACGGAGCTGGAGGCTACTTACCACGAGTGGGAGCTGGCCTTTGGCAACTACTCCCACGATCGCGAGGCACTGCTGCAGGAGCTGGCCAGCTACCGCGACACCTGGTGCCCAAGCGTGCTGCATAGCAATGACTGGCAGCAGCAGGCACGCAAGGCCTTTGAACCATTGGCTGCCAAAGCTAAAGGCCTTACAAAGCAGCTCGACCTGCTCTACAAGGTTGCCACCCGCACCCTGGATACCGCCACCGCAATTGCCAAAAGTATAAACCGGCCTCTGCCGGTTACCGCCGAGGGCCCTGTAGCACAGCAACGCAAGGCACTGGACGCACAGCGCCACGAGGCAGCCGAGCAGCTGAAGCTGATGACCTACTTCCATAAGCAAGCCGCCTGGTTGCAGACGCGCTTCCCGGAGGCGAAACTGCGTGATGTGGAGGGACTGGTGAAGCTAACAAGTATAGCCGAGATAGAGGCCAACGACTGGAGCCTGACCCCAGGCCGCTATGTGGGCATGGCCCCGCAGGAGGTAGACGAGGACTTTGATTTTGAAGAAGCTCTGCGCGACATCCACCTGGAACTGGCCGGCTTAAACGAGGAAGCCGCCGAACTGGCACAAACGATTCAGCAAAATTTTGAGGAACTAGTATAGAGCCTACTACAAATGCTTACAAATTTTGATACAAAACCTTTCCCAGAGTGTGTCTTTTTTCAAGAAGGGCCAGGACTAAGAAATTGGCAGTGGACACAGCATGGCATGAAGGTTATAAACGTAACTAACATTCTAGGTGATGGTTCCATTAATATTTCTAATACTGACAAATATATTTCAGAAGTAGAGTTCGAAACTAAATACAGTCATTTTTTAGTAGATGAAGGTGATATAGTAGTAGCAAGTTCTGGTAATACATATGGGAAGATAGGTAGGATAAAAAGTGAACACCTACCCCTAATGATGAATACAAGTGTTATTAGGTTTAGAAGTTTAAATACAGAAGCCTTAGATAATAACTATTTGTATTGCTATTTAAGGTCACCACTATTTAAGCATCAAATTGAACAGTTTGTAACGGGAGGAGCGCAACCAAACTTTGGTCCTACTCATGTAAAGAAAATGTTCATAGACATACCTCCAATTTCTATACAGAGAAGAATAGGTAAAATAGTTGGTGCCTACGACGACCTAATAGAGAACAACCTGAAGCGCATTGCCCTGCTGGAGAAATCGGCGAGGCTACTGTACGAGGAATGGTTTGTGCGCCTTCGTTTCCCCGGCTACGAACATACCAACATCGTAGATGGCGTGCCGGAGGGATGGGAGAAAAAGAAGTTAGGTGATACGATAATCCTTAACTATGGTAAAGCTCTAAAAGAAAGTGATAGAGTAGCAGGTGACTTTCCCGTTTATGGTTCAAGTGGTGTAGTAGGCACAAATGAAAAGGCGTTAGTTGAAGGGCCTGCCATTATTGTTGGTAGAAAGGGGAATGTAGGCAGCGTTTACTGGTCTGACAAAAATTGCTGGCCTATTGATACGGTATACTATATCAGCTGCGAGGAAACTAATCTACACTTATACTTTGCCTTACAGTACCTACCATTCATTAACAGCGACGCGGCAGTACCTGGATTGAACAGGAATCACGCCTACAACTTAGATGTGGTTTTACCTTCAAAAACAATATCAGAGGCATTTGATGAGCTGGTAAAACCAATGCACAACCAGATACTCAAACTACAATACCAAAACTACAGACTTAAACAAGCCCGCGCCATACTGTTGCCTAAACTCATAAACGGAGAAATCACCGTATGAACCAGCTGAACGAAGACAACCTGGTACAAGCCGAAGCCGCCCGGTTCCTGCACGAGGAACTGGATTGGGAGAGCGTATTTGCTTACAACGAGGAAGTGCTGGGGCCGGAGGGCACCCTGGGCCGCACCTCCGATAAGGAAGTATACCTGGTGCGCTACCTGCGCCAAGCGCTGCAGCGGCTGAACCCAGGTTTGCCCTTCGAGGCGTATGAGGCCGCCATGCGGCAGCTAACCGAAACACGCGCTGGCCACAATGTAAACATCCGCCTGAACCGCGAGAAGTATAACCTGTTCAAGAACGGCGTAGTGGTAGAATACCGCACCGCCTCCGGCGAGCTCAAGAAGCCCCGCCTGCAAGTCTTCGACTTCACATCGGAAAACAAGAACCATTTCCTAGCCGTGCGTGAGCTGAAGGTGAGCGGCACCATCTACAACCGCCGCCCCGACATCATCGGCTTCGTGAACGGCATTCCGCTGCTATTCATCGAGCTCAAGAACGTCAACGTCCACATTAAGGAGGCCTACAGCAAGAACTTCTCCGACTACAAGAACACCATCCCGCACCTGTTCGATGCCAATGCCTTTGTGGTCATCAGCAATGCGCACGAGGCCAAGATAGGCTCCGTCACGGGTAAGTACGACCACTTCAACGACTGGAAGCGCCTGGAGGAGGAGGCCGAGGGAAAAGTGAGCCTGGAGCTGTTACTACGCGGCGTGTGCACCAAGGCCAACTTCATGGACCTGTTCGAGAACTTCATCCTCTTCGACGACAGCAAAGGCAAGCTGGTCAAGATTGTGGCCCGCAACCACCAGTACCTGGGCGTTAACCGCGCTGTGGAGGCTGTGCGCAACCGGGAGTACAACAACGGCCAACTAGGTGTGTTTTGGCATACGCAGGGCTCCGGCAAGTCCTACTCAATGGTATTCTTCTCAGAGAAAGTGCGCCGCAAAATTCCCGGCAACTTCACCTTCCTGGTAGTCACCGACCGGGTAGAGCTCAATGACCAAATCTACAAGACCTACGCCGGCAGCGGCCTGGTGGATAACGACGCCGACCCCTGCCGCCCCAGCTCCGGTAAGCATCTGCAGGAGCTGTTTCAGGCAGACAAGTCTTACCTGTTCACGCTGGTTCACCTGTTCAACCAGGATGTTACCGAAGAGAGCCCCTACTCTACCCGCTCCGACATTATTGTGATTTCAGACGAGGCGCACCGCAGCCAGTACGGCCGTCTGGCCCTGAACATGCGCACCGCCCTGCCCAACGCTAACTACATCGGCTTCACAGGCACCCCGCTGTTCAAGAACGACGAGATAACCGCCCGCATCTTTGGGCAGTACGTGTCCACCTACGACTTCCAACGGGCTGTGGATGACGGTGCCACCGTGCCCCTGTATTATGATAGCCGGGGTGAGAAACTGCAGCTCAACACCCCCGAGATAAACGAGAAGATAGCTGAGAAACTTGACGAACTGAACTCTCAGCTGAACGCTGACGAAGAGGCCTTGCTGGAGAAGGAGCTGGCTCGAGAATACCACATCATCACTGCTGAGAAGCGTCTGGACGCCATTGCCCGCGACTTTGTGGAGCACTACACCACCCAATGGGAAAGCGGTAAGGCCATGTTCGTGTGCATCGATAAGATTACTACCGTGCGCATGTACAACCTTGTGCAGAAGTACTGGCAGGAGAAAAAACGTAGCCTGCAGGAAAAGCGCGAGGCCAGCAACAACCGCGACGAGATACAGCAGCTAAAGACGCAGCAGGACTGGATGGAGCAAACCGAAATGGCCGTGGTGGTGAGCGACGAGCAGAACGAGATAGAGCGCTTTCGTAAGTGGGACCTCGACATCATCCCGCACCGCACCCGCATGAAGCAGGGCTTTGAGACAGCCGACGGCAAGCGCATTGACCTAGAGACAGCCTTTAAGCAGGATGAGCACCCTTTCCGCGTAGCTTTTGTCTGCGCCATGTGGCTCACAGGCTTCGACGTGCCGAGCTTGGCTACGCTGTACCTGGACAAACCACTGAAGGCCCACACGCTGATGCAGGCCATTGCCCGAGCCAACCGCGTGCACGAGGGCAAGAACAACGGCCTGATTATAGATTACTGCGGCATCCTGAAAAGTCTGCGCGAGGCCTTGGCCACCTTTGCCACCGGTACCCCGGGAGGCGGCGAAGAAGGCACAACCAAAGATCCCACCAAGCCAGGCCTGGAACTGCTGAAGGAGCTGGAAGAAAGCATCCACATGACCCGCGCCTACCTACTGGAGCGAGGCTTTGACCTGGACACCATACAGGACAAGAACGCCGCCTTTAGCCAAGCCGCTGCAATCCTGGCGGCCAAAGAAGCTATCAACTACAGCGAAGAAACCCGCAAGCATTTCGAGATTCTGGCCCGCGAGGTTTTCAAGAAGTTTAAAGCCTGCCTCACAATAGATGGCGTGCTAAACTATCGCACCGACCACGATGCCATTAGCATTATATACGGCAGCCTGCAGAGCGACAAAGATAAAGCCGACATCACCGATATCCTCAAAGAACTGCACCAGATTGTGGACGAGGCCGTGGTGCCTGTGTGGCAGTTGGGTGAGGAAGAGAATCACAAGCTCTACGACATCAGCACCATTGACTTCAATAAGCTCAAGGATGAGTTCGCCAAGTCGAAGAAGCGCAACACCACCGTTCAGAACCTGAAGAACTACATTGAGCAGAAGCTGGCAAAGATGATGCGCCAGAACCCGCTCCGTATGGACTACTACAGGCGCTACCAGGAAATTATAGCCGACTATAACTACGAGAAGGATCGCCGCACCATTGAGGAGACCTTCGAGCGCCTGATGCGCTTTATGCAGGACCTGAGCGAGGAAGAGAAACGCGCCGTGCGCGAAGACCTGGCCGAAGAGCACCTCGCCCTGTTCGACCAGCTACAGAAGCCGAACCTCTCAAAGGCAGACCGCGAGCGCATCAAAAAAGTAGCTAAGGAGCTGCTAGAGGCCCTAAAGGAAAACAAGGAGAAGTACGACCATTGGCGCGAGAAAGAAGCCTCACAAGCCGATGTACGCACCTTTATCTACAATTACCTGTGGGACGAGCAAAAAGGCTTGCCAGAGTCCTTTACGCCCGAGGAGATACAGGAGAAGTCAAACCAGCTCTACGGCTTTATCTTCGACCATTATTCAAGCTTTGGCGGTACGGTGGCTGCTTAGGCAGAGTCCATTCTTTTAAAAATAACCTTAACAACAATGTATAAATGAGAAAACTCTACATCCCCCTGCTGTTCCTTTCTTTAGTCTTTCTATCTCCTATTGAAGCTTTTGCCAGCTCTGTGGAAACCGTTGAAAATATTGGCTCCATGCTCCCTGCTTTATTTCTTGGAGGCGGGATTGTATTTGTTGCTTTCCTGCTGGGGAGAATAGGCTTAGAAGGTTTAGCCAAGGTAGTAGGCATAATAGGCCTGATAATAGGAGGTTTAGCGCTTGTAGGTATAGTATTGAGCATTGTCGCTTTAATCTTTTCCTTTGTTGCTGTAGTACTCGAATTTGCGTTTACCGCCGCTTTCTATGTAGGCCTCTTCTTGCTGGCCTGCTTCATAATTTACTCTATATTTAACTGGCTTTTCACCACAAAACAATAAGTCAATAGCAGGGAGTTTTAGCTGTCATAATGCTCCGAGAATGAAAAAGTTTTCACGTAAATATTAGAGGAAGATGTTGCTCTACCTGTGTAGAGCAACATATAATTGAATTATAATATACCTAAATGTATAGCAACCACATGTATTTAACAAATGAGCAGGTTTCAAATAAAAACAATCAATTAAAGATTGATCTATACCATGGAACCTCTACTTTATTTATTGAAAGTATAATCAAAAATGGATTAGGAGGTGTAAACCCTGTTGAAGATTGGAAGTTACTTGAACTCGGCAGAGAGGTGTTCGACCTTAGTAAAATACACTTAAGAAATAGCGAGTTGTTTGAAAGAAGTTCAGCCTCTTTCCAAAACATGACTGAACAAACTAAGACCGGTAGTTTTAACTGGCAACATGGTGCAACATATCTTTCTCCTGCTGAAAAAACAGCAGTAAGTTACGCTACAAGAAAGCAGTATGGTTCTGAGCTGTTAACTTACACCTTAGAGTTCCTAAGAGAGCTTATCAATCTAAAAATTTCATATGTTACAAGAGACCTATACCAGAGGCACAGCAAAGTGTTTAACCTAATAGAAGCAAGGCCTTCACCTATATTGATTCAAGTAAAAGATGTTTTCAAAGATTCTTTATTAAATGAGTTGGGGGAAGACCCGACATCGAGTTTACAATCTATAGAAAAAGAAATAAATGATTTCCCTGAAACATATGAGGATGTTCTTCAACAATGCAATTTCCGGCTAACAAAAGCAATACCAGCAAGCCAATTAAAGTTTTGGTTGATAAATATTACAGAGTGGAATCAGTTCTCACCCGCCTACAAATTATATGAGTTAAAAAAGCCCAAAGAATAACGACATATTTAATTGGTATTCTAGTGGTATCTCTCTTATATGTGATACATAAGAAAAAGCAGAGGGTATTCTAACCTTATCCGTTAGTATCTCGTTAACCCATCCACACCTCCAAAGCCACTAAATTATTGTGAATAAGGTTCAAAAATTCACTCCTTCGGTCTACTTGAAAGGCCTCCAGCATACACTGGAGGCCTTTTCTCATTTACTTCGGACACTATTCGGACGCTAAAGCAACTACTCTCATACTTTGAGCTTTACGAATCCTGGATTCTATGGGCGCTACTCGCTTAAAAGCAGATTTATATTCAAACGAACGTACTCCAAGACGTTGGAAAAGGTTGGAAGCAGTTGGGTTCTGGTTTGGGATTTTTCTTTAGGAGAGACTCCATCTTGTAGTGTGTGGCAACATGCCTTGTGCTTTCTTAGTCAGCATCACCCGCGTTATAACGCGAGATTACGAGAATATATTTGGATAAAAAGGTGCCATTTGTCAGGTACCTCTACTTATATAATCAAAGCTTTGGTGCAAATGACCTCTTGATGAGCTTATTTCAACTACACTTAAGCGTGAGTAACAGCCAATACAACAAAAGAAAAGCTTGCGGTCGCTCACTTTTTGCTGGCTTGTAGGAACGGCACCCAACGGTAATGAAATTCTGTTGGAATTACTACAATGAGGTATGGCTGAAAAATGAACAATTCACACAAGAGCACCGAAAAGAACAGGGAATATGCTTCCAAGCAATTACGTAAATATGGCAGATAAGTTTATGTTTGCGTTGAGCAAATAGTTGGACAAGATTGTAAATTATGAAAGAGGCATTCGCGAAAGCAGGATTTAATGTAACAACAGAGACATGGGCTTTGTTACACTTAGCTAAAGAATCTGAAATAAGAATTCGAAAATTTTTCCTTGAAAAGCATGTTATTAACCCCAAATATATACTGTCGGGATTACATATAACAGTATATTACTCAAAGCATGCTTTTGATCAAGTTCCCGAAATTATTCAACCTTGCAATCATACTTTAGAGACTAAGTACACAAGATTTATGGTTATGCGCCCTGGAGGAGAAAATCCAGATCCTAATCTTTTGCCAGCAAATAATAAAGTAGGGATCAGACTTCAAAAAACTTCTGAGCTGCGTGCTCAAATTGAAAGATATCGCGAGCAGATATCCAAATTTGAAAATACTGAGATTCTAGGAGTGCGGAAGCCGAGTACAAAATCCAAAAACGCATTTGGAGCTAAAGTATTTCAGCCTCACATTTCCCTTTTAAAACGAGGTAATGGAATCATTAACTTAACTGAATTAGCTGAAAATTTTCGCAATGAGTTAGAACATATCTATTTCGACCGATTTGAAATCAAAAAATCATAAACAAATTGCGCCTAAACAGGAAGAAAACTGTTGCTTGTCTTTTTGTCTGGTTAGGTGCAAGTCAAATTGTAAAAAAAACTAGCTTATAAGGTATGGATCTGATAGTCTAGATATAGTCTTAAGGGTGTGGATAAGCTGGTAAGCAACTGCCTTAACATATTATTCAATGAGCCCGCTTGGTCGGGCTCATTTTTTCTATCCACTTCGTCTGTGGGTGTAAGGCCTGGTTCCGAAAAAATGTTCATTAAATATGAAAAAAGCAGATGATTGATATTAACTTTTATGATTACATCTTATAGTACCTTCTCTCATACACTCTCAGATATTTCTCTTCAACCTTTGAGTTAAATTCTTCAACTTCATCCGTCTTCTTAAACACCATTACATGTATTAGTTCGACCACTGCCTGGTTACTAGGTAAGGGAACTCGTAATACTTCACTGTCTTTAACCAATAGCTTCCAACCATGTCTGCCAAAGGCATAAATCAACTGCAGGAAGTCCTTTCCATGTTCAAACCCTTCTGAAATCATGAAATAGGAATCCTTTTTAGTCAGGTTGTCTAGATTTGCTAAAACACTTGCAAACTTTTTATGTGCTTCTTCTCTATAAGCTGGATTATCATTTAAATAAATGCCTGAGTTTAATACTTCATAGCTAACAACTGCAGGCTTTACACCAAAAATTGAAACTACGAAATCAAAAGGCTCATCTGATTGGTATGCCTCATATGTAGCACTATGTAACTCGTAGCTATAAGTAGGGTACTCAAGAGTCTCATTTGTAAAATGTATGTTTCTATCAATTCCTACAAAAGTCTTTACACCTGCCCCAGCAGAACTTAAATATTCAAGAAACCAACCATTAGCACAACCCAATTCTAATAAACGGCTGTTCTTCTGGGCTAGACGCCTTACCAGCTGATATACCTTTACACCCGCCTCTACGGAAGCATGAATCTGGTAACTGTAAATTAATTTAGAGACATCCGCTTTCTCGCCAAGCCACTCCGCAATAGCGTCTGGATTTTTAGTGCTTCTAATAAACTCATCAAACTCCTCTTGCTCCTCAGGAGTAAGCTCCTCCTTTAACGCATCCTGCAAGATATTAGGGTTAAAATTTACTCCTGGGTCATATCCAAATTCCTTAATAATATTGTTCAATCTAGCTTTACTCATAATTGTTGTACACAAATAACCTCTTGATGATACATACTCAAATTATTTGCGCAAACTAACTATAAAAAATAGTATTAGAGAATGATTAAAATATTCAGTTGTGTTTCATAAAGTATGATGTTTGCATTTTTGTTTGTTTCTATGGCTGAACATGATATTCAGGCTTGCCAGATGGTTCTCCTTTTTCTTTTGAGAAGCAGGTTGTCCTTCTCATCAGCCGCCTGTTTCTGGTCCTCAGGCAGGTGTTAACCCCCTCTATGTTCTTAGTGTACTCCTTGCCCACCCTGTGCCTTTGGGCTGGCAGCACCTTGGCAAAGGCACGCCAGGTGTTGGTGCAGTACTGGTCCACCTCCCCGAGCTTTTCCACCAGCCTCTCCACCGTATCAGCGCTTCTGCTTCCGCACTAGTAGCCGATGATCTCATCGTAATCGGGGCTGTAGGCGTAGATAAGCTAGCATTTCCCTTTCTTCCGCCTCGCCACAAAGCTCCACAGCTCGTCTAGCTGCACAGAAGGGTAGTACTTGCGGCTGGGGCTGACACATGCCCCAGCCCCACGCCTGCAAAGGGTGCCGAGCACGCACCGCCTGCTCACGTGCAGCACGCTCTCAATGTCCCTGACGCCGCTGTTGCGCTCCAGCATCCGAAGGATGAGCCCCCCTACTGCGGGGTCGGCGCCGCGGTAGCGGTATTCGTTCTGGAACTGCTTGCTGCAGCCTCGGCACAGGAAGTTCTGCCTCCCCGTGCGCTTTACCCCGTTTTTTACTACCTTGGCGCTGTGGCAGTGGGGGCAGCTTACCTGGATAGTTATCTCGCACATAACTTCCTGGTAACACCTTCGCTGCCATATCTATTCCTACATCATACATTCTAAACCAAAACCCTAAAAATATTTAGCAAACATGATTTAATTAAATTTACTTTATAGATTGCATTAATATTTTGGCAAATAACACCAACTGCAGGCACAAGTAAATCTGACTAGAGTAGGCATTACTGACTCATGCTGAAAATACAGACTTAAACAATTCATTTTCATGTCACAATACCAAGCAGGTTATCTTCTTGAGGCAGTAAGAGACAACTTACATTCATATGCTCGTCACAATAACAAAGCTGCAGCACTTAATGGGCTACTGCGTCAACTGAGCACATTTGATACCGAATCAAGGCTTAATTTAGAATTACCTCACAGAATCAATCCTATTCTAGCGGTTGCCACTAATATTCTTACCAGGGGGCTACCAACGCTTGCTAGTGTGAATGTAGAGCAGCACTTCGCCGATACGCTACGTCTCACTAACAGACAGGATATACCAGAACGAGGCAAAGTAAGTTTTCCGCTTTCGGGCCAGTATGACAGCAAAAGTTTAAATCCCTTTTTTAAATCTTTTCATGCTATAGATAGCAGGGCTAAAAATCGTAGTCAGTACCTAAACCTAAGTAATACTGATAGTAACTTTGAGCGTAACTTCTTGCTCACCTATATACCTGAGCAACATAGTTACTTGGCGCAGCTTATAGAGCAGCAACGAAGTCGCGCTTCGTTTACGCGTGACAATAACCAGGGACGGGTTGACCTTAGTTTGGAGGTACCCTACGATATAGTTGCCGAACGCCTAAACAGGTATAGGCAATTAGTGCAAGTAAAACACCATACTACCTATGTAGTGGAAGTAGATGGCAGGCGTTACCACAAAGACTATATTGATGACCTGAAGGATTTTGAAATTGCCCAGTTATCCCGTGATATCAGCCACATAAAAGAAGATACAGCTTACCAAAATGTTAATGACTTCATAGCGAAGCTTACTGCAGACAACTTTATAAAACTAACTGCAGAAAATTATCGTGACGAGACATATCTGAATAATCCCATTACTGCCGCCGCACTGGCACCATTTGGAGTAGCACGCCTGCAGCGAATGCTGCTGCAGTACCTGATGGTAAACTACGAAGAGTTAAAACACCAACAGGTTATAAAGCTTGCCGTACTAGAACGTGATCTTCCATGTGCCCACGCCGCCCTCACCGATCTGCAAGAGTTGTTACAGACGCTTGCTGAGTTGGCCTTTACAAATTTTTATTTACCCGAGGTTGAATTAAAGGTATACTCCACACCCGAGTTTATTAACCACCCACTGCATGGCTCTAATAAACCTGAGCCACTAGAAAAGTTTATCTCCGCCCAGTTTGATTTGGTGCTAGATATATCCTTGTTGTGGCGCGAAGGTATTTTCAAAGATGATAAGCAGGTTCCTGAGAACTGCGTTCGTATCAGGAGTGCACATTATACAAATTACCAAACAAGTACTGGTGTCATATCTGCACCTGCCATAAAATATCGTCCTGTAGTCGACCATTTACAAAACGAACTATATGAGCCCAGAGAAGAAGTAGCTACCTTATTTAGAAAACTATTACAAGATATCTTCCGGAAGACAGATTTCAGACAGGGGCAGCTGCCTATACTGAACCGTGCCTTGCAACTGAGGTCAGTAATTGGGCTACTACCTACTGGCGGTGGTAAGTCACTTACATATCAACTGGCTGCTATGCTGCAGCCAGGTACCACTATTGTAATTGACCCTATCCGTTCACTAATGGTGGACCAGTACAATGGACTGAAAGAAATTGGCATAGATAAATGTGAGTTTATTAACTCTACCCTAACAACTGCTGAACGAAATTACAACCAACATAATTTGCTTTCAAACGGACAGCTGCAGTTCCTATTTGTCTCACCCGAGCGTTTCGTAATTGATGACTTCCGCAAAGCACTTGATAATGCCATTAGAAGAGGGCATTTCTTTTCTTACGCTGTTATTGACGAGGTTCACTGCGTATCAGAGTGGGGTCACGACTTCAGGGTGCCTTATCTTAATTTAGGAGACAATGCGCAGGAATTCTGTATTACCTATAATGGAGAACCAATACCCTTGTTCGGCTTAACTGCTACTGCCTCGTTTGACGTACTTGCGGATATAGAACGGGAACTTAATATAAAAGAAAACGATGGCAATGCTGTTGTGCGGTTCGAGAATAGCGTACGTGACGAAATCAATTATATCATTAAAGAAGTACCAGCCAGTTTTGACGGGCTTGAAAATTTAACTGAAAAGTCTTTGCGTGAAAGTATAGGTGGTGTAAAACAAGCCACAGTCTTTCAGTTCATAAATAACAAGCGTAAACTTTTTAAAACTTTCCATAACCAATCTGCCTTAGAAGACATTATCGCCCAGTCCTACACGAATTTTATGCCCTTATCTATGCGGCAAAAATTATTCGAGGAGCATGCAGGGAATGAAGAAAAAGCTATTGAAAGTTATAAACAGCAAGCTTATAACAGGCTCAGTATTAACAATGATCCATTTAGTTATTTAGATGAATCTGATAGCAGGAAATTCAATTACGGTATTATAGTCTTTACTCCACACCGCCAAGGTTGGCTCGGTATCCGTAACGGTATGAAATCTCACGGTGTATTTGATAAGCCGCATTATATAGATATAAGGGAGACAGCAGCTACGAACGGCGAAAGTGAGACCATACATTGTTTCGAGGATGAGGTGCTTGGCTACTTTATGGGCAGCGGGGATGACGAGGGAGCCGATATAGTTGACAAGGAATCGTTCAAACATCTAGACTTATTTAAAGATAACCAAGAATCGGTGATGGTGGCCACTAAAGCATTTGGCATGGGAATAGACAAGCCAAACGTACGCATGACTATCCATCTCAATATTCCACAATCAATAGAGTCTTATGTACAGGAGGCCGGTCGAGCCGGTCGGGATGGCAAGCTATCTACTTCAATTATTCTCTATAATGACGACAGCCCTATACTTAGCACCCACCCAAAAGGTTTCCATCTGGACAAGGATGTATTGATGTACTTTCACAAGAACTCCTTTAAGGGTCAGATGAAAGAACGTGTTATGATTTATGAACTGCGAAGTAAGATTGTGTATCCCAATAACACCAACTTACAAATGCTTACCGACCAGCTAAATGACCTGTTCGAAAACGATACAATGCAGTTTGTTATCAAACTTGGCGGAAATAATCATAGCAACAGAGTATTCATCAATACAGTAGAGGGTACTGGTATTGGTTACATTTATTTAGATAATTTCAATACTGGCATCTATCCTGACCTAGGAGATAGCGCTTTATGCTACGAGATAGTTGAGTGGTTAAAAAGCAAGATCCCATTTGCAGAGATTGCAGGAGTTGCAAATCTACAAGGTTGGTTCAAGCGCCTGATTGTTAATACTAAGTTTGAGATTGGCTTAGAGAAGATGCTAAATGATATGGCCTTTGGCGCTTCAAAGAAATTGCCAGTACCATTCACTAACCGTTATTACTCAAAAAAATCGAGAACTGAGAGAGACTTCATTTTAAATAGCGAGCACCTCCAAAAGGTGTTACAAACAAAAGTTGTCCAACAGTTGCTAGCTGAAAAGAAACTAACTGAACCATCATTTAAAGGATTATTAAGGGAGGCAGTTTATAATGGGCTGGATTATCCTGATTTTATTCAGAATCTAGTGAAAGATGAGGTAATGGTAGAGCAACTAAAGGATTTGAATTCGCCCTTGTCTCTGGAGCTGCAAAGAGCTTATTTCGCACCTCGTAGTCAAGAAGACACAGCTAAAGCAGTGTACCGCCTACTCTCTATTGGCATCATTGATTCTTATACTATAGACTATCAAAATAAGCTGTATAACATTTCCTTCACTAAGAAACAGGATGATGATTACTATGGCTCTTTAGAGCAACTAATAACCCGCTATTCATCAAAGAACGCAGCACGTATGGCAATTGCCAATCTAAAACAGGATGCTGCTGATGATATAGCATCTGGTAAGGCTACGGTTATTAGTAAATGTCTGGAATATCTTACAAAGTTTATCTATAGTAAAATAAAGGAAAAGCGCTTACAGGCTATTGATGATATGATCAAGCTTTGCCGCACTGCTATTGAAATTCACAATCCTTTACAACAAAACCAGTACGTAAAAGATGAGATTTACTATTACTTTAATGCGAAGTATAGCAGAGTAGCATTTCAAGAAAAGTGGAATGAGATAACTGAAGACGGACTATTAACAGAGCAGCTAGTTCCAGCCAGCTTACACGATGATATCATGAATGAAGTGGATTCAGCTCTTACCATACATAAATACATCGGTTTAACAGAGGATGAAAGAACAGGTGAATTTATTAATAATGTAAAACACCTTCGAGGCTCTACTATGCGATTACTCCGTTCTAATCCTGATAATTCGGAATGTCGCATTTTAAAAGCTTACACGCTCTTCATATTAGCCGACTATATTGAGAGCTTACTTAAAGAAGCAAAGGAAGAATTAGTAAGAGGACTGTTGAATTGGGCAGATAAAAATAACACATCTTTTAATGTTAGCGAATTTATCTTATACCTAAGAGATAAGGTAGAAACACATGTTGCCAATTACGCAGTAGAAAAGGCCTTTGACGATATTGAAGACATATTCTTTGCCTCTTACTATGCTGAATGGACGAGTAAATTCAATGAACAATTTCAATTACAATATAAATAATAATGGCATCACAGGAAGTATTGTCTGCACTAGATAAGCTACATAAGGAACTGGATAAGCTGGAACCAGCAATAAAGCATGTAGAAACTGCCCAGCAGATTACACAGTCAGTTAAGGGGATCCCACAAAAGCACCTTGACTTACTGAAAGAAATTAAAGAAGAGGACACAAAATACAAGAATCAGCTCAGAGAGCTCTTCACACTTGAACTTGCTAAAATCACAAAAGAGCACCAAGTTCTTAACAATATAACCGCTGATATTCAAACCCATGTTAAGACTGAGCAAAAAGCGCTGGGTGACTTAAAAGAATCAGTACTAGCTTATCACGATAAAGTAGAGGAGATCAATTTCCCTGAAAGATTTATTAAGTTAGAGTCTAACCTTAATGAGCTTGCTAAGGTCGTTAAAATCTTACAGAATAATCTTGATAAGATGGATCAAAACAATGCTAATAGAAGTAAGGATATTAGTTTAAAATTACAGGAAGCAAGTGTGGCTTTTGAAACAGCTAATAAGAAACAACAGCTTCTGAACTATGTTACATGGGTATTAATAATTGTTACTTCATTAGTTGCAACTTATACATCAATAGGTTAATCTTCTGTTGAGACGACCTTTAAAATGATAAAATAGTATATTCATGATATAGTCAGGTTCAAATGATAAAATGCGTCACATTCAATTTACTTAAACTGTCTCGATTTTAGGGTCACTTACACCCTTTCATTTAGCAAACTAAACAAGTTTTAATATCTCAAGCAGAATCATTCAATAAATTTAAATAACCGTCAAGCATAATCATACTATCGGCTATAAAGGGCTCTGCGTGTTTTTTTTGTAAATCAGTAATTGAATTTTCAACAAAAGAAGCTGTTTCTATAACTCGATGTCTTAAGTAAACAAGCATGAATTCATAAAAATTCTCTAAGTTGAGTTTACCAAATGGTAAATCACCTGAATAATCAGGCCTCTTCTGAAAATAGAACAGGCTTTTAGTAAAATCAAACTCTTGAATATTTCCTTCTATGCTTGCTTTCTCCTTTTTTTCTACCTCTTCCAAAAAACCATATAATATTTTGTCGGCCTTCTTTGCTACATTAAATGAATATATTCTTTGAAGACTCATTTGTAAATCTTCAGTACGAAAAATTTTGTCAACGTAATCTACAATAAAAGGCACCATACCTTTTGAAGCTATATTATTATTGAGTCTTGAGGTAATATAAAGGGATGGTCCAATGTGATCGAGTTGATGTTTATTAACAATATTTTCATTAATATACTCTGATAGCTTACTAACAGCATTATTCTTTACCCCTTTCAACCTCATGTCAACCAGAAACATGACAAGATCAATAATGGATGATGAACTCAAAGAATCAAGGAGTAGCTCCAACTCTTTTTCTCTACCTCGTGTTGTTAGCTGCTCAGTAATTTGTTGCATCCATGTCTGCTTGAAGCGATCTTCAAAAAATCTAGGTGTTGGAGCGAAGGAATATTCATTGAAAAAAGTATTCGCCCAAAACATCCCAAGAGCGTTTACGGCAACGCCGCCACATATCACCTTTGATTGGGTAAAGTAAATCTTTATGCCATTAAGTAAAGGAAGGTTATGAAATTCAAGTTCAAAGAGGGTAGATTGTAAAGGCTCTCCTATCATTGTTGGTCGTCCTGTTAATCCATACGTGACACCGTCTGTCTTGTACTCACGAATAAAGCTGTCTTTTTTAGTAATCTTTCCAAGATCAAAGGCTTTAATCAATTCAATGAGATTAAAGTTTGTTTTGTCTTGTACATAGACTTGGTCAATTGAATAAAAGTTTTCTGAACTGCGAATGTAGTATACATCTTGTGTAGTTACACCTAAGTTGATACCTTGGAACACTTGATTGCTTTGTCTACTAAAACCCTTCTGGCCTGATTCACGAATTATATTAAGATTAGACAATTCTGCAAATACTACATTTGTATTGGTTTTTATTAAGGTATAACCATTAAATGGCATTTGGTAAGAGCTATATGCAAAAGCTCCTTCATTAAGATTAGAACCTGACGTTCTAAGACTAAAGTGTTCCGCGACCTTCAGTATTTCCTGATAATTGCTACTTTGTCCTTCAAAATTCAATAAAGGTGATTTGGAAAAGTTATTAACAACAAAAGAATGAAGAGAAGCACCACTATGTCTGTAAAACAGTCCCTGTGCTTCTTTTAAATATACCTCCAACAACCTATTAACAGCTTTTTTACTTACTATTTTGTTTAGTTTCTCCAAAGTACTTTCAGCAATTGTATATAATTTTCTGGCTTCTTCTATTCTTAATGCTGTTGATTTGATAGAAGCTTGCGGGAAAATAAGTTGTGCTGTGATAAAATTACCAACACCTTTTTGGAAAGCTTTAGGATTAGGCACTGATTCTATCAAAGAAGTATCGCTTTCTACATATTGTTTATGTATAAATGTTAAAATGCCAATACTATCATAAAGATATACCTTATTCATAGTAGAAAATTCTGTGGCAGAAGAATCTATAGGATTTTGAGAAGGAGTAAATATAGTTAACTTTAGGCTAAGTGGTGTTGTTAACTCCTCAGGCTTCATATCCCCTATACCATTATAACTAATGGATTTAGTTGTTATGAACGCATAGTTATAGATAGAAGTAAACGCAGAATCAATCTTTATTTTCTGGTGCTTAATTTCCTTTTTCTTCAAAGCCCTTTTTTTCTTTCGATATATTACTTTTGCTAAGCTATCTATGGTATCCATAGGTATTATTATTCCTTTAGCCTCTGCATCTCCTTTATCTCTTTCTGCTTCTTTACTATAATTATAATGTTGTATGTTGACTATTTCATTCAATTTGAATTTGATAAATTCAATATCCTTTTTCTGATTCTGCAGCATGCGCATGATATCATTAAGGTGCACTAGCATAATGAACTGGTTTTCCTCAATACGATAGAGCGAATTGCGGATTTCCTGTAATTGTTCAAAAACCATCTCAAATGCTTTCATGACGGCTCCTTCAAACGAACCCTTGCCATTGGAATAATTAAGTAGGCTAGTTACTACACTTACTCCTATAGCTGACCAACCAATTGGTCCCAAAGCGACTGAGCCCAATGCTGTAAGTGACAAATATTGCATACTGCAATTAAGCAGAGAACTCAAAATCTCTTTTTCGTTTGGTCCAGCAAATTTCGTGATGAGAACATTTCCTAATGCTTGAAAATTTTGTGCAAGCGCTAGTCCTTCTTTGATCTGTTGTTCAGTTAATGGCTTATTTGCTTCGGAGGCCTTTGAGCTTTTTTCAAGGAGCTTTTTGTTAAGCAGCTTTGTATCTTCCATCAATTGCTTTAGTATATCATCATCCGGTGATGTCATAGGATCCCTGCCACCAGAGGCGATAAATTCAATAATCGAATCACCAAGCTCTTTGCTCAATTGTGGATAAAAAGAATTGTTCTTAATTTTAGTCTCAATATTTGAAGTGTCAGCTACATTTTCCTTCACCTTTGATGGTACAGGAAAGTATTTTTCTTGCAAAAACACTTTATTATTGAAGTCAAGTTGAGTAGCTTGTTGTAACCTGGTTCTTGAACTAGAACTACCATATTCTGCAGCTAGCCAAGCAATACCGCTTGATGTACCGGAGGAAATTATACCAAGTGTTCCCAATGCTAAGGAAGCAGCAGGACTGAAAGGAAGGGCAACGATAGCCGCTCCTTCAAAAAAAGTGCCGGCTACTGCCCCTCTTGAAGCAGTCATATTAATTGTTTCGAGCCTTTTATTATAACCCTCTTGAACCTGTCCATAGCGTGCCTCCCAAAGATTATTGATATTATCAAGTGTTAGTTTGCTACCAGAACTATAAGGAACAAAATCAGATGAAAAAGTACCTTTGTTCAGGTTTAAGTAAAAGTCTTTCAGTTCTTGATTACTGAGTTGAGCTATCACAGAACTATTATGAGTGTAAACTAGTGACTCTTTTAAAGATGGTTCATCAAGTAAAAGCGGTAACGGAATAGCACTTGTTGAGAAATTAAGTCTAGGAGCAAGTATTATAGAAGTTCCTGATAATAATAAATTTTTAGTAAAGCATCTACGGTCCATAAGTACGCTAAGTAAAAGAAGGACTTAACTTAATGAAAAAGCATATAAATACAAAAAGTTACAATGTAATTATTTTGTTATTTTACGTATTTTATAAATTATCAACCACAATAGAGTTCAGAGCTACTTCTTCACAACAGTCATTAAGCTAAGAGAGTATTATGGATTAGGGTAGAGGCTGTTAATACTTTTTGTAACTGATAAATACCGGTACATGCAGCGGGCCTGCTATCTACAGGAAGCCGTATTTTGTTTGTAGGAAGAGAGCACAATTTAAATGAAAGTTAACAGCCTCTAATTAAAGAATATTTGTCTATCGCATACAATGTATGATGGCATTAGATGAGATGTATTTTGTTCTTAAATAAATACAAGACTCACGTTTAAGGTGATTTAGAGGCTCCTTTTTATTTGCTTTTCCGTCCATTGTTAGCAAGTGAGCCCTCATCATACATTGTATACTACCACTAATTTTTTTTCTTCCTATGCTTTCACATAATCACCAATAGCAGCCAAATCCCTGTGGATAAGGTTCGATAATTCAATCCTTCGGTCTACTACTATAAAAAAGCCGTTCCACATCAAATGGAGCGGCTTTTTTGGTTCGATAAAATACATGTTTTCCCCTTAGGTCAGCTTGCCTGGTAGCAAGATGTCGAACAAAGGCTGAGAGGCTGAGGGATAAGTACTACTTTCCTACAGCTCGACACCATAGACAGCAGTTGCATTAAAGAATAAACTTCTCCCCCTCCCACCTCTACAACTCCTGTATGTCAGCTTTGCAGGCAGAGAGAGGAAATAGCCTCTCCTTAGTCTCGAATACCTATTCCATGTAGATGTTAGGCCACCACCTGGCCAAGTACATAAAGGCAGAGGGCCTTAACTGGAACTTAAGAAGGCAATCAATAACAGGACATAGGATCATCAACTCATCCACCACTCATATAAGGGGCTGCAGCACTGGAATGTGGTGGCCAAGCGTATTAACTGCATCCTATAGGATGAGCTCTTTATCGGTGACGGCTTTAGCTGATATGAGCAGGCGGAAAAGGTGATAAGGGAATTTATTGCTATTTACAACAACCTCAAGCCGCACCAAAGCTGCCTCTTGCTGACACCAAAGCAAATGTACGGACAGCGAGAAAGAAATATAGTGACATGAAAAAAAGCCTCCAAAGTGAGCACTTTGGAGGCTTCGGATAAAGTCGTAATCTTAAACCAATTCTGTCAACTTAACTAAGGACAGAATAATGATGCATAAACTTTATTTTTTGTTCAACTCTAACTAGTAAAAAGGCTCCAGCCAATTGTAATAACCCAACGACGCATTTATGGGCGTAACTTCACCTGACAAGCAGCACTCTCTTGTAGAGCACCCCTGTTGCTGTGTTCAGCCTGCAGAGGTAAACCCCTGCTGCGTGGCTGCCCCCGTCGAACTTGAAGCTGTAAGCCTTGCCCGCCTCGGCCTCGCCCTGGTACAGTTTTTCCACCAGCTCGCCCTGCAGGCTGAACACCTCCAGCCTCATCTTCCCTGACTCCTTCGCCACAAACTCAAGCGTCACCGTCTCGGCAAAAGGGTTGGGATAGGCCGTGATAGACTCAGGCTCCTGCAGCTTTACCCCCTCGCTGGCAACAGGTGCCGCAGCCGTGGCCGCTGACACTGCCGTGCCCACTACATTGAAGCTCTGCTCCACGGGCTCTGCCGTGGCCCAGCGGCCGTTGCCCCACTGCATGGCCTTCACCGTCACAAGGCCTGGGCCCGTCACTGTAAGCACATTGCCAGACACCCTGGCTGGACCGCCGATCACCTGGTATTTCATCGCAAGCCCAGAGGTCGCGCTGGCCTTCAGCTCGAATGGGGCCACGGGGTACATCTGGTCCGCTATCGGCGCGAAGGAGATCGTCTGCGGAGCCTTATCCACTCTGAAGCGCTGCCTCACAGGTTCTGCGGTGGCGTAGGTGGTGTTACCCTCCTGTGTAGCCTCCACCTCCACGTCACCTGTGCCGATGATGCTGACAGTGCCGCCGCTCAACCTGGCCGTTGCCTTGCCCGAGACAATACGGAAACTAACTGGTAAACCAGAGGATGCCGTGGCCGCCAATTCAAACGGAGCGTCGCCGTACACCCTGTCCGCTATCGGAGCGAAGGTGATTGTCTGGCTCTCGGCCGCCCTCACCTCGAAACTTTGCTCCACGGGTTCGGCAGATGCCCAGTAGCCGTTGCCCCACTGCGAGGCCTTCACCGTCACCGTTCCCAGCCCTGTTACAGTTAATACATTGCCAGCTACCTTGGCTGGGCCACCTACCACCTGGTACTTTATTCCAAGACCAGAGGTGGCGCTTGCCTCCAATGCGAAGGGAGCAACACCGTATATCTTATCCTCTATCGGTGCGAAGGTGATGCTCTGAGGCACCTTGTCCACTGTGAATGTCTGTTCCACGCTTGCCTCCTGGTAAAGTACGCTGCCCGCCTGTCTGGCACGCACTGTCACCACGTCATAGCCCTTCAGCGTCAGTTTATTGCCTGATACCGCGGCTTTGCCAGACACCACGCTGAAGGTGACAGGGAGACCTGAGGAGGCAGAAGCCTCCAGTGTGAGCGTCCAGCTGTCAGCTCTGGTGATGTCGGGAATGTCGGTGAAGCTGACCATTTGAGGGGCCTTGCCAGCCGTGAATGTCCGATCCACGCTCGGCGCGGCGCTGTAGGAGCCGTTGCCTGGCTGCGAGGCCCGAACCGTCACCTCTCCCACGCCTGTTATTGTCAGCATACTGCCTTCTAAGGTCGCAGGGCCGCTCAGCACCGCAAACGAGACAGGCAAGCCTGAGGAAGCCGTCGCATGCAGTGCAAAGGCATCGCCGTAAACCTTATCCTCTATCGCGGCGAAGGTGATCGTCTGCCCTATAGCAGTCCCCTCTCCTGTTACGCTAAAGCCTTGGTCAACTGCTGTGGCAGCCATATAGTTGGCGTCCCCCTCCTGAGAGGCTCTCACCACCACTTCGCCTGAACCTGTCAGAGTAACTGTACTGCCGCTTATGGAAGCAGGACCAGACACGACGCTGAAGGATACTGGCAAGCCTGAACTAGCAGTAGCGCTGAGCTCGAAAGCCCCGTCTGCCAAGCTCCTGTCTGCCAGCGGCCCGAAGGCTATGGTTTGCCCAGCTTTCTGCACCATGAAGGTCTGCGACACTGGGCTCGCCGCGTTATAGGTGCCGTTTCCTGGCTGCGAGGCTGTAACCGTCACAGCGCCCGCTCCTGTTAAAGTAAGTATGTTACCCGCCAGTGTTGCAGGCCCGGAAACAAGGCTGTAGCTTACAGGAAGACCTGAGCTAGCAGAGGCATTCAATATAATTGGGCCGTCTCCATACCCTACGTCTGATAGAGGGGCAAACGTTAGGTTCTGATTCCCTTTGGCAACTGCCGTGTTATCTTTTAACTTAACGATCCAAATATCTGAGGCATCACCAGCGACATTGGTCTTATCACCACTAACCGGTGAACTAGAGACACCTGCAACGACAATTTCCCCCTTGCTGTACGTGCCGACATAACCATGGTCTCCAAACACCCCACCCAGCGTCTTGTCCCATAGCTTATCCCCATACTGGTCTGCTCTGACAATCCAGTAGTCCAAACTTCCTCTTCCCGCCTCTGTTTTTTCTCCGGATATAGGAGATGAAGATGTTCCAACCAATAAAAACCCTCCGTTATCGGCAACTATGATGTTATAAAGATTATCTAACTCTTTTCCTCCGTAGGTTTTATCCCAAAGAACATCTCCTTCTGAATCCATCTGGAAAATCCAGTAATCCGCAGCCCCTCTTCCATTTTCGCTTTTTATACCGATAGCACTAGAACTGGTATAAGCTCCAACGAGTATGTTTTCATTCTCATCCATGACAGAAGAGGTAATAGTATAAATCTGCGGTCCATTATAAGTCTTATCCCAAATAATCCCCCCGTTATTGTTTAACTTGACATTCCAAATTGATCCTTCTGAGGTTTTATCGCCAGAAATAGGTGATGCAGATGTACCCACCACTATATAATTCCCGTCGGATAGCGAATGAATATTGACTGGAACGTCCCTCTTGCTGCCTCCAATGGTCTTATCCCATACAAAATCCCCCTGACTCGTAACCTTCACTACCCACATATCCTCCTCCCCTCTAGTAGGCTCTGTCTTGTCTCCTTCCGACGGGCCTCCGCTACTTTTAGAAGTCCCTACCATTATGTATCCTCCATCTCTCGTAGCTGAGATATTTAATAAATTTTCTGAACTATAAACGTTACCGTAGTGCTTCATCCAAATTACATCCCCTTCCTGATCTATCCGCGCTATAAAATAATGTCTGTTTCTATAATTTTGATAACTAAGAGTTATAGTCCCACCCACAACATATCCTCCTTTAGTTGGAATAATATTGTTTACAGACTGAATACCTATTGAATTATCAAACTGAATAGAATCGTAGTGGGTTGCTAAAGGCTTTTCCCACAACAATTCACCTGTCGCTGAAACCCTAGCTAAATATCCTCCATTAGGAAACTTCAAGCCTGATCCTACAATTATGTAATCAGTGTTATCAGTTGCAGGTATTATTGCATTCGGACTACTATTCTTTGAGTTACCAATGGATTTATCCCACACCACCTGTGCCTGAGCATATAGCTTAAGTGAGTAAAAAGAGAGAAGGAAACAGAAAAGTGAAATGGCGTACAATTTTTTCATAGTTTGCTTGGCTTTATGGTAAAACAAAAAAACTTGTTCAGTCTAGACGCTTCAGAGCAACGACGATGGGTAAAACAGCTTATATATATAGCCCCTCTCACCACTTGTGCTCATGAGTTCCAGTGATCTAAAATAAAATTACTGATAAGCTAGGGAGCAGCATATACCTATCCCTAGGTATATTTGTACTTTAAAGCAAATATATCCTTGTATTACATTACCCCTATAAATTAAACCTGATAAAGCTATACCCGTTAATACAAATAAATCATAAGCCTGTGCCATATGTATGCAACAGAGAAAGAGTTACTACAGAACCAGCGACACCAGCTTTTTCGCCTGCAGAAGTTCCTCAGAGATAAGAGAATAGACATCGACGACTTCTGCGACCTGCTACCAGGCGTGTTCCACCTGAACCGCATCAACTCCGTGGAGATGGTGTACCTGGACAAGACCACCAGGGAAAAGGTAGAGATAAAGAAGAACAGGGTAGAGAGTGACGGGATGCAGGTTCTGAAAAACCTTTTGGAACCCTCCTGCATGGAGTATCTAGTAGGTGTGAATAAGCACGCTGATTTCTCTGATCCCTCCTACATCCTCTCCACTTTCCAGCACCTCTCGTTCAATCCCATAAAAGTCATTGAGCAGAAAAAGCACACCTACACCTGGTGTTTTTCCAGTAAGAAGCGCTTTTCCGATGACTTGACCATATCGATTACGCAGCCCCTTGACGAATTGGGCAGTGTGTACCGTCAGTTGGAGAAGGTACTGGAAGAGAATGTCTACCTGAAGAAGAACTTCAAGAAGTTCAGCGCCCTCACCCGACGGGAGAAGGAGATCATGAGGCTTATATCACAGGGTAGAACAAGCGCACAGATCGCAGAGCAACTGTTCCTTTCCCCCCACACAGTCATCACTCACAGAAAGAACATCTGGCAAAAGCTGGAGATCAGGAGCTATGCAGAACTGCTTAAGTTCTCCGAGCACTTCGACCTGCTGTGAGGCTAGCGGTGTTCTCTTATAAAGCGGCTTAACCTCCCGAAGTACGCCTCCCCGTCCTTCCACCAGCAGAAGTGGCCTCCTGTGGGGCTGATGAACCATTCAGCGTTCGGCATGCGATCGGCCATGAACTTCAAGTCCTCCTCAAACACCAGGTCCTCCCTGCCTGCCGTAAGCAGTGCCGGTGTCTTTATTTTACCTAAGTACCCGCTTCTGTCCCAGGAGGTGGCAGGGCCGTCAAAATCAAAGGCATTGCCTCCGAACAGGCTTACCAGCACCGGTACCGCCAGATGCCCGAATCCGCTCAGCAAAGGCTCCGGCCATGGCTTCAGTACACAGTAGTGCCTGCCGTACCAGTGCTCGAAAAGGAGTTGCCGATAGGCTGGGTCTGCAGTCGTTCCCTCTCTCTCATGCTCCTCTAATTGTTTTATGACATCATGGGAAAGCCTTGTCCTTAGCTGTTTAATGTTCTGCTTAAACTTTCGAAAGCTGGCGGGCATGCCAGCTAGGATTACTCCCCTGAAGGAAGTTTGGTACTTTAGGAGGTACTCGATCAGAATCATAGCGCCCCAGGAGTTGGCAAAGACAAACTGATTCTCCAGGGCATGCTCCACTACTACCTGATGCAGTTCATCTACAAACCTGGGAAGGTTCCAGAGCGAGGGATCATCGGGCTGATCAGAGTGGAAAGAGCCAAGCTGGTCGTATAGAACGACCTGTACACCCTCCAGGCATAGATATTCTGGGAAATTGGCAAAGCACTCGTGCGTGAGGCCTGGGCCTCCGTGGATGGTCAGGAGCTTCACGTCTCCCTCTCCTACTGTTTTAGTGTAGACTTTATACCCTTCCCTAAGCTGAGTGTGTTCTTCTTTGGTAGCGAATATATCCATTTTCCTGAGTTTCGGGTGTTGGTAGATGTCGTGATGAGATGCCAGTTTAACTTACAAAATAAATTTGATGCCCGGAAGATATATTTACCATAGGGGAAAAATATGACGCTATCTGAATGCTGTAAATATTTCATTAAAACATTAAGTTCTTCTACTACTTTACTCCCACTAGAAACTCCTTCAAAGAAGCCACATCAATGTGGATAAGGTTCGATAATTCACTCCTTCGGTCTACACAGTAAACATTAAAAAGGGGGCTTAAACTGCAGTTTAAGCCCCCTTTTTCTTTTCCAGAGTAACAAAAAAGTAACAAAAAGTGTTTTTAAAGTTGTTACTGCACTTTCCTTCCTACTTGATCTAACTTATCAGTTTTGCATTGAACGAAGCTATCTGTGGTGNGTTTTTAAAGTTGTTACTGCACTTTCCTTCCTACTTGATCTAACTTATCAGTTTTGCATTGAACGAAGCTATCTGTGGTGAGGTAATCCTGCGGCTTTAGCTCCTTCCGTTACCTCTCAGCTATGTTGAGGTGTGGCTAGTAAGCAGGCAGGTAAAAGAGAAACAGCCGCTGCTGCCAACTATCCAGCCACTCACTCATCTTGGATGCCGTTTATACCATGGTGTGACCTCCCCCCGAAAAACTGGACCGCTGTTAAGTAG
>NZ_JAJJWH010000033.1 GCF_020907245.1 Pontibacter harenae
AATTGAAATATGGAAATGACACAGTTTAAATTACACTCCCCCTATGGCAGGATTATTCGATTGATAGTAATTGATTAACTCCACCTCTTTCTGATTCACTTCTTTGTCAGAGGCAGTCTCAGATTCCCACAGTATTTCTTTTCTAATAGTAAAGTCACGCTGCTGTTCTCTTGTGAAGTCTCTTTCTATGAGCTTGCTGTTGGCACTTCCAAAGTAGTTTAAGGTATCTGTTAAATCTTTGCCGATGTATATTTTGCCATTAGGATACATGATCTTGTAAATGACTTTCATCTAGTATGAAATTAATCCTTAAACCTATCAAAATATGAAATGTCTATTTCATAAACCACTTTGGGCTTTAGCCCCAGCTCTACTTTTTCAAACATGCTAATTAACTTTTGACCATCCACAAGTTCTATTTGTGGTGCTCCATCACGATTCGCTTCTTTTATAGCTTCATTGGTAAATGTGCCAGTTGTCATAATAATTCCTTTTTCAGCTCTACCAATCATGGCGTTTCTAAAGTCTCCTACCTGTGCCCTTGAAACAGAACCTTTGTACCTTTTGCATTGAAACAGCACTTTAAAACTTACAAAAGGGTTAACCTCCAAAACACCATAACCATCAATACCGCCGTCGTGAGAACCGCCTGTTACTTCTACTTTTTCAAAGTTATGCTCTCTTAAAAGCTCTTTACACACTCTCTCAAATCCAGAAGGAGACAAACTTTGTAAAACCTCCAGCAGGTTCCCTTCTGCACTTAGCTCAGCCTCTTCAGGAGACTGTTCTTCCTGCTCTATAATAACATCTGCTTTATCTTTATTTTTCCTAGCCCGTTGGTTTATTTCCACCCACTTTAAGAAGATATCATGAGCTTGCTTATAATCTAAATGAGTGCTTTTGCCTTTCTCAGTAAGCTTCCAGGTTCCTCTTACGGAAGAATCAAGCAGGCCTTCCCAGATAAGATATTGTCTTGCCCAAGCTACCTGATTATGAAATCTATTAGTACCAGATTTCAAAGTTTGGTCCAGAAAGTCATCCTTCAGCTTTAAAGTTTCAGCAATTTTAATTGAAACTTCCTGTGGCTTACCTGAATAGCCAAGTTCACGTAATGCATCTAGCACAGGACCAAACCATTGTACAAATTCAGCCTGCTTTTTCTTTTTAGCCATTATTTTCTATACCTAAGTATAAGTTAGAGAAAACAAACCTTACGGTTAAGAAAGTGTAATCAACCTAAAAGTAAGATTATTTTCTCTGGATAATATAAGCATTTAGTCTTGGAGTAGATTAGATGTAAAACAAAAAAGCTGCTCCGTTTCCAGAGCAGCTTTTTCCTATACTTTAAATTCACCGTTGTTGCGTCTTCTGACCAACAACAAAAAGTCCTGAGTCTTGTGTCTTAAATCTTGTGTCTCTAGAAAAAACTACACCAGTTCTTTCTCTACCAAATACTCTGCAATCTGCACCGCGTTGGTAGCGGCGCCCTTGCGCAGGTTATCGGCCACAATCCACATGTTCACGGTGCGCGGCTGGGTTTCGTCTAAACGAACACGGCCTACGAACACCTCATCTTTACCATGTGCGTCTTTCGGCATTGGGTACTGCAGGTTCTTCACGTCGTCTACTACCACCACGCCAGCTGTTTCGCCCAGTATGCGGTAGATATCATCCAGAGAGAAATCCTTTTCAAACTCCACGTTCACTGCCTCCGAATGGCCGCCCATTACTGGAATGCGCACTGCTGTAGCCGTTACACGAATAGAGTCGTCGCTCATGATCTTCTTTGTTTCCAAAATCATCTTCATTTCCTCTTTCGTGTAGCCGTTGTCCTGGAACACATCAATGTGCGGCAGCACGTTCAGGTCGATGGTATACGGATAAGCCTTTTCGCCTTCTTTACCCTCACGCTCGTTCATTAACTGGTCAACCGCTTTCACACCCGTGCCTGTTACCGATTGATAGGTGCTCACCACGATACGCTTCGCCTTCAATTCCTTGTGCAGGTTATTCAGCGCCACCACCATCTGAATGGTAGAGCAGTTCGGGTTCGCGATAATCTTATCCTCTTTTGTTAGTTCGTGTGCATTAATCTCAGGCACTACCAGCTTTTTGGTAGGGTCCATGCGCCAAGCAGAAGAGTTATCTACCACCACAGTACCTGCCTCTGCAAAACGAGGAGCAAGTGCGGTTGAGGTACTTCCACCAGCAGAGAAAATTGCAATTTGCGGAGCAGCGGCAATCGCCTCTTCCACCCCGATAACCTTTATCTGTTTACCCTTAAACTCGATCTGTTTACCAACAGACTTCTCTGAAGCAACCAACAATAATTCTGTTACTGGGAAATTCCTTTCCGCCAGCACTTTCAAAATTTCGCCGCCAACTAGTCCTGTGGCGCCTACAACTGCTACTTTCATGGTTTAAGGTTTATTTATTTAATTGTTGTTCATTGTTGTTCTATGGTAGAACGGCTAAAATGGAGGTCTTCAACTTTTTAACTTCTACCTTTTTAACTTCCCCAACTCTGCATACTTTTTCCCGTAAAAGTTCTAAAATTACCAGCTGGAGTTAAAATGGGCTTGCCCTTTCGCTGTGCGAGCAGGCCAGGCTTCCGCCTATACTCCTCGCCCTCACGGGCTGCGGGGTGTCGGCTCTATCCCTCACGCGGGGTGCAAAGTAAACAAGTTTTCATCACTAATTCTACAAATGAAACAAACTTTACCTCAAGCCTTTGCACATTTTCTAAAAGCAATACTGTGTTTTGTGTTCAGAGCTGCTAACTTCTGCGCCATTAGCATAGTTCCTTTTCCTCATGTTTTTAGAGTAGGGGCGCTGTTTATAAGGAGGAGCTTAGGGGGAAGTCTGTTGCTGCTCCCATTACTGGCCCAGGCCCAGCTGCAAGAAAACTTTTCTGACGGTGACTTTACGCAAAACCCCACTTGGGCAGGCAATACTGAAAGTTTTATAGTTAACGCTACAGAGCAACTGCAAAGCAACGGCCCCGCCGCCACAGGCACCACGTTATATCTGGCTACACCCTCGCAGGCTGTGGTTGGTACGGTTTGGGAGTTTTGGGCAAACCTGCGGCTGGCAACCTCCTCAGGTAATTATACCGATGTCTACCTCATCTCAGACAAAGAAGACTTAAGCAGTGCCGATATAAACGGCTACTTCGTGCGCATCGGCGGCACGGCAGACGAAGTAAGTCTGTTCCGCAAAGACGCAGGCCGTAATCCTGTACTTATAGTTGACGGCGAGAACGGCACCATCGGCAGTAGCAACAACGTGGTGGGAGTGCGGGTAAGCCGAAGTGTAAACCACGAGTGGCAACTAGAAATAGACATTACAGGTACAGGCGAAAACTATACAAGTCAGGGCACCGCCACCGATGCCACCCACCAACGCTCCAATTATTTCGGAGTATTGCTCCGATACAGTTCCGCCAACAGCCGCAACTTCTATTTCGACGATTTCAGCATCACCGACGCACAGCCACCTGCGCTGCAGGAGTTGGAAACTATAAACCGACAGGAACTGACGCTACGCTTTAATGAGCCCCTTGCAGAAGGTGCAGCACAAACTGTAGCAAACTTTACTTTAAATGGAAACCTACACCCGACGATAGCTGAGTTAACAGAGGCAGGAACAGTACGGCTGTGGTTTTCGCAGAACTTTAGCAACGGCAGCAACAGCTTAAGTATAGCCAATATTTCCGATCTCTACGGTAACTACCTTACATCGCCTATAGAAACAGATTTTACCTTCGTGCCGCCAGCGGTATTACCTAACTATAATGAGCTGCTCATCACTGAGATCATGGCTGATGAGTCGCCAGCAGTGGGATTGCCCGCACAGGAGTATATCGAACTATATAATTCCACTTCTGATAAGGTGCTCACGCTGCAGGGTATCCGCTACTCCGATGCCACCTCAACTACCACCCTACCCAACGTGCAACTGTTGCCAGGTGAATATGCGGTGGTGGTGCCGAATGCGCAGGTACAAAACTTTAGCCAGTACGGAAAAGTGATCGGCATCAGCAACTTCCCGAGTTTGAACAACAGTGGCGAACTGCTGCAACTGCGCCAGCCGAATGGCCGCCTGGTTTATGCTATAAGCTACAGCGATACCTGGTACAAAGATAATCGCAAACGTGAAGGAGGTTGGAGCCTGGAAATGATTGATGTGAGCAACCCCTGTGCAGGAGCAGAAAACTGGACTGCTTCGGTTGATTTGCGTGGCGGTACCCCTGCGCAAGCTAATTCCGTAGCTGCCTCTAATCCTGATAACACACCACCTGTTTTAGTAGCTACCACCGCTACAGCGCCACAAAGTATACTGCTGCGTTTTAACGAGCGCCTTGATAGCTTACAAGTTGCCAAGGTTGTGAACTACAGTTTAAGCCCAGGTATAAGTATATTAAGTGCGCAGGTACAAGGACCGTTGTTTGTGGAAGTTACATTGCAACTGGCGGAGCCGCTGCAGGAGCAGACGCCGTATACCTTAACCGCAACAGGTATGGTAGATTGCTCTGGCAACCTGAGCCCGCAGCCGCAGCAGGTAAGCTTTGCCTTGCCCTCACCACCAGCACCTGGTGATGTCGTTATCAATGAAGTGCTATTTAACCCAAGGCCGAATGGGGTGGATTTTGTGGAGCTGGTAAACCGCAGTGATAAATACATTAACCTAAATAACTGGCAACTGGCCAACACCAGCGGTGACACCATTGCCAACCAACGCACCATCACCAGTTCCAGTTATGTGCTACAGCCAGGGCAGTACGTAGTGCTTACCTCCAATACTGAAAATATAAAAACAAATTACCCCGCTGCCCGCGAAGAAACCTTTCTACGTATGGCCACGCTTCCTTCTTACCCAGACGGAGCAGGCACAGTCGTCGTGCTGCAGCCTGATGGCCGTGTAGCCGATAGCTTTGCTTATACTGATGATATGCATTTTGAATTGCTGGATAATTTGAATGGGGTATCGCTTGAGCGGATACGGCTGGAAGGGCCAACTATAGCGAGTAATTTCCACTCCGCCGCCAGTACGGTTTACGCCACGCCTGGCTACCACAATTCACAATCGCAGGAGGGGGTGGCGGCGCAGCAGCTGTTCCAGGTAGAGCCGCAGGTTTTCTCCCCCGACGGCGATGGCTATGAAGATTTCACTACCATCAACTATAGCAACGCCCAAAATGGCTTTGTGGCCAATATCACCGTTTTCGATGCGCAGGGACGGGAGATACGAAAGCTGGCACGGAATGAACTGTTAGCCTCTAACGGTTTCTTTCGCTGGGACGGTATTCGTGAAGACGGTACCAAAGCAGCCATTGGTTATTACCTGCTCTACATCGAACTCTTCGACCTGAACGGGCAGGTAAGTGTGTTCAAAGAGAAGGTGGTGGTGGGAGGGAGGTTGTAGCTTTATTTTGCCGAAGCTGTTGGTCCAACCATCTCCCTGATCTTCCTTGACTAAGGGATCAGAGAGAGGTTTCAGAACCAAGACTTTTCTACTGGTAACGGAGCTTGGGGAGAGGTCTTACTTAAACGACTTTATCCAGGGCACCATATCCTGCAGCATCGGAGCGAAGGCTGTACCGTGGCTTTTGCCTTCAATTGGGATAAATTCGAGCTGCTTAGCCCCTTGTGCCTTAAAGCGCTCGTAGGTTTGCTTTGAGTTCTCGAACGGCACGATGTTATCGGTAGTGCCGTGGTAGAGGCGGGTAGGACTCTGCGGTACCCAATCAAAGAAGCTGTTGGCCTGTAGCGCCTGCTTTAGCGGTTGCTCTTTACTGGCATCACTTAAAGCGGCAAAAAAGGCTGGTGCGAAAAGCTTCTTCGGGTCCGTAGTTAATTCACGGTTAATGCTGCCGCCGCTGTTTTTACCGTTAAGCAAGCCTTCAAGTTTAGAGGCGTAAGGCTCCTGAAAAAAGTCTGAAAGCGGACGGTTCCAGTTGTTGGTCTTGTTGTACGACTGCAGCACGTAGACCAGGTAAGCAGGGTACGAATATGATTTGCCAGACTTCACGCCCTGCAGCATTGATACCAAATCATAGCCCCCTGCACCTGCTGCTGAAGCTGTTACCTTCAGGCCATGCGTCGGGTTGGTTTCGATCTCCTTTTGCGCAGCTAGCGTTACGAAGCCTCCTTCGGAATAACCTGCCAGAAACAGCTTGTCGTTTACCTGAATTTCCTTCTCTTTGTAAAAAGACTTTGCAGCTTTGATCATATCCACCACAGCCAAAGCAGAATGTTTTTGGTCGTAGTATGGGTGAAAGATCTCTGCGGAGGCTCCGAAACCGATGTAGTCAGGTATAAGGGTAACATAGCCAGCGGCTGAAAATAGCTCAAAGCCAGATAATCCTTTGAAGTTGGAAGGAGCTTCGCTTTGCGTAAAAATGGTACCGTGTTGTGCGCTGATAACAGGAGCAGGCGTAGTCATGTTTTGGGGCACTACTACCAACCCCGAAGCTTTAATCGCGTGGCCCTGATAGGTGGTGGTGTATTCCAGTTTGTACACGTCCACACCATACTTGATCTCGTTGGTATAAACGCTGTAGCCCTGCGAATTTGCCACCGACTGCAGCATGTCCTTTGGTACGCTCAGCAGCAGTTCCGACGATACATAGAAGTTTGTTTTAGGTGTAGTTGTGGCTATTGTCTCAGGAGATGCAATAGGCTCTTTCTCGCATGCAGTAGTAGAAAGCAGCGAGCTGAGCAGTAATGTATAGGTTAAAATATGTTTTAGCACGAGCATAGAAGTTAAATGTAAGCTGATAAATATGGGCCACTGTGTTATTGAGTACCATTATTTTCATTCTCAAATTCAATAACTATACCAATGTTTGCCTTATGTTATGATTTGAGTTATAACTCCTGTGCCCTGCTAAATAAATAACGCCAAAGGCAGAAACGATAGGGAAATTTAGTCTCAGGAACGGAGACTAGTCCTTTGTTATGCTGAAAATAATCCTCCATCAATTCTCCCTCAATCAAGGGCAAACGTTTAACTTGCGCCACTTTTGCCTTAAGCCAAAATAGTGGTTTTAGAAGCTTATGGCTATATCTTATACTTGCTTCTTATAAATGGAAGAGATTTTATACCTGTGTCTGTTTGCCTTTCTGGCGGGCTTTATTGATTCGGTTGTGGGAGGCGGAGGCCTTATTCAGTTGCCTGCGCTTTTTATATTTCTGCCTGGCGTGCCTGTTCCTACTATATTCGGAACGGGTAAGTTGGCTTCTATTGCAGGTACCACTTCGGCCATGGTGCGCTATGTGCGTAGCGTCAAAATCAATTATATGGCCATTTTACCAGCTGCTGCTGCGGCTTTTGTCTTCTCTTTTCTAGGGGCACGTGCCCTCAGCCACCTCGATGCCAGCTTACTGAAGCCCTTGATTCTGGTGCTACTGGTTCTGGTGGCGGTGTATACTTTTATCAAGAAGGATTTCGGCTCATTGCATGCGCCTAAGCTAACGGAGGCAAAGGAGAAACTACATGGCTTATTAATTGGAGCCGTGATAGGCTTTTACGATGGCTTTTTCGGGCCAGGCACTGGTAGTTTTCTGATCTTCATTTTCATCGGTATTTTCGGTTTTAATTTTCTGGCGGCCTCGGCGGCGGCTAAGGTGGTGAATGTGGCTACAAACCTTTCGGCTTTGCTGTACTTTGGCTACAAAGGCTACATTCTGTATGAAGTGGCTATTCCGATGGCGATCTGCAGCATCATTGGTTCACAATTGGGTACGCGCACAGCGCTAAAACGAGGCACTGCCTTTGTGCGGGTGCTGTTTTTGGTGGTGGTGACGGGCATCATCATCAAGTTTGCTTACGATACCTACGGCACAGGTGGCAGCGACTTTGTAAAATTAAGTTCGGCAGTGCTGGAATGGGTTAAACTGAAAGGATAGGGATCTGCGGGGAGATTTATTTGATGGAGAATCTTACAGGAAAATAATAAATACTTCTTACAGGCTTTCCTGCTGCTATGGCAGGAAACCAATCGTTTGGTATGAGCTTGAAAACACGGATTGCCTCCTCATCCATGCTATAGCCCACTGATTTTTCTAATTTATAGCTCAGTACCTGGCCTGTTTCAGATAATTCCACTGCTATTACTACGACACCCATTGCATCTGCTCGTACGGCGGCGGCTGGGTAGCGGATGTGCCTGCCTAATATAGTCATAACACGGGCTTTGCCGCCAAGTAGGAATGGTTCACTATCAACTGACTTTTTCTGATAAGCCCCGTCTATGTATACTTCTGCTTCAGGAGCGGATGTATCGGGGGCGTTGAACTCATAGGTTTGTTTCAGGTTCGTAAAATCATACTGACTATTTAGCCTGCCTTTATACCCATAAAATGACCAGATGCCAGTTCTTTGGCCCATGTTGTACTGGCCTTCTGCTTTCCAGCTAGAGCCTTCCATCGTGTACTTGCCATGTTTTATGCTTTGGTCGCTTTTCAGGGCGTAATAACGTTCTACATGGTCTTCCTGCCGTACAGATTGTTTTTTTGTTGATTCACTTGTAGCAGATACCTGTTGTGCAGATGTCGTAAAAAATACACCCGAAGAAGAGCAGCAGGCAGCATAAAGCACTAGTTAGTTTCATAACCATAGAATTTATCAAATATAGTAATATTTAGTTGATAAATTCTATGGCTATAGTTGGTTATTCATCTACTTCTATATTTCCTGCTGACCAGTAAAGCAACGTTTTTGCTTTAGCGTATTTTGCTCTTAAAACATATAGTTTTAACTGTGCCTCCATCAGTTTCATCTCGCGTGCGTTTACCAGGAACAAAGAGCTTTCTCCGTTCTGGAACCGTATTACTTCTCCGTTGCGAAGCACATCGGCATTTTGTACCATTCGCTCTTGTAGCCTGATTTGTACCTCCAGTGCCTGCCACTCGTTAAAAGCAGCTAACAGATTGTTTTCTACCTCCCGGACTGTCTGCACAAATGCCAGGTTGTTGGTTTGTTGTTTTGCTTTGGTTAGCTGTAACTTTCCGCGTTCTTCGCGCAGAAACAGTGGAAGGCTAAAACTGACACCCAACTTATAGTTGGCTCCCATATGTTGCCGTTCCAAAACATCGGAGTTCAGGTAAAAATCGCTCTGTAGTACATTGTATTCTACATTTAGCTTTGGCTTTAGCTTATCGGCTGCAAACTGTTGCTCAATCTGTAGTTGTTGGCCTTTCAGGTTCAGCTTACGCAGGTCGGGGTGGTTTACTTTGGCTATCTCCAAAAGGTGCTGCAGCGAATCCTGCGGTAGCGACGTAAGCTCGCTACCGAGTATGGCTGGAATAGTACTCTCCTGCAGTTCCAGCGGTACCTGGTCCTCTGCCCATAGGTGTGTGGCAACCATAAGGCGGGCGTTGTTATAATTTAACCTGGCCTGCTCCAGCAATACCTGTCGGTTCTGCACTTCTGTAAGCGCCTCTACTGTGTCAATGGCAGCTAAGTCTCCCTCCTGCGCACGAATTTTAACCGCGTTTAGCCTAAAGGAAGCCAGTTCCAGCGACTCCTGGTATAGTTGTGTCTCGCGGAAGAAGAGTAGCCAGTCCCAGTAGTCTTTGGTGGCCTGTAGCAGCAGTTTATTAATAAGCTTAATTCTGTCTGCTTCTACTATCTCCTGCATCAGTTTCGCCTGTCGTATGGTGGCTCGTCTTGCGTCAATAAACAGTCCCTGGCCCAGTGGCACCGAAATGCCTGCATAGCTCAAGCCATTTGCGGGCGTGTTGTTTTCTGGGTTCAGGTACTGCCCTTGTGTCTGGTCGAAGCCTGCGACAAATTCGGGGCCAAACCAAGTGGGTACGCGTAGCGCGTTGTTCCAGAGTGTGAAATACTCTTTGCCATTGTATTCTTTGCGGTACAGTTTACTGCTAATAATAGGGTCGAATGCACCGCGTGCCATCCGTAGTTCCTGGCGGGCCTGCTCTGTAAGTAAAGCGGCCTGCGAGGCAACAGGGTGGTACTGTAAAATAAGGCGATGAAAGTCCCGTAGAGTAAGTACCTGTGCAGAATCGGTTACTTGTGCCACCGCGTTGGGCTTACTCCCCAACACCGTCAGCACAAATAACACCATCCAGAAGACACGGCTATGCTTAATTCCCATTGTTGAGCCTACCTTCACTTTGATTTTTCAGTTGTATTTTTGTTTTTAGCACCTGCACTAGCTGTAGTTCCTCCAGTATAATCTGCTGGGAAGTTGTTTAACTGGCGCCAGATCTCATACCAGATAGGCACTGTGTTCAGCATGGCCCAACCTTGCACACCAGAACCTACCCGTATGGCATCAGGCCACTCTTCCTGCTCAGGGTCTGGTACCACCAGCAGGCGGTATTGCCCGTTGGTGCCTGTGTTATCGATAACTGCTACAGTGCCTCCAAAAGTACCGAAGCTTGCGCCAGGCCACCCAGAGAATACCAGCGCAGGCCAACCCTCAAACTGCAGTCGAATATCGTCGCCAGGCTTTATGAGCGGCAGGTCTAGGGCATCTACATAAAGCTCAGCTGCAAGCTGTGGGTCATGCGGCATAATAGTAGCTATTGCCTCGCCTTCTTTTATTGTCTCGCCTATACCTGCTTTTAAGGTTCTTACCAAATAACCTGTTTGCGGAGCCAGAATGTGGTAGTATTGGCTTCTGACATGTGTACTGCTGTACTCATTCTGCAATTTAGATACTTCGCCTACAGTGCCATAAAGGTAAGAGCGGGTAGAACTAAGTTCTGCCTCCGCTTTAGCAATCTTATCAGCATATTCAGCCTCTAAAGAGTTTAGTTCCGTGCGGGCATTCTGCAGTTCGGCACGAGAGGCATCAAACTTGTTTATTACCGAAAGTAACTTTGCCTGTGCCTCCTGTAGCTTTAGCCGACGCGCCTCCAACTCGGTTAGTGATTTTAAGCCTTGGTTGTACAGACTTTCCTGCCGTTCAAACTGAGCCTCGGCAATGGCAAGGTCTGTACGCTGCGCTACCACATCCATACTGTCGCTTTGCATTTTCAGGCGTGTTTGCTCTACCTTGTTGCGGGCTTTTTGTAGGCTGAAGACCAAGCCTTCGCGTAGCGCTTGTATCTGCTGTTGCATGGCAGTAATCTTTCCTTCTGTAGCTACGGCAGCGTCTTGTTTGGCGTTTAACTGCTCGCTTAGCCTTACGAGCAGGTTAGGGTCCATGTACTTCTCCTTTACCTCGGTGATGCTTGCAATAGTGTCGCCTTTTTGCACGAAGGCGCCTTCCATTATATGCCAGTTCTCTATTCGACCAGCTATAACAGCCTCCACTGTTTGCGGCCTGTCTTGTGGCGAAAGGGCAGTTAACATACCCTGAGAGCTAATGTTCTGCGTCCAAGGCAAGAAAAGGCAGAGCAGGAGCACCAGAAAGAGTCCAGCAATCCAATAGGCAAGTATACGGCCTTGCTGAGGCGTCTGTACCTTTTCCATCGCCTCCAGGTGTATACTGCTCATTTCAGTGTTATTTACTTCTACAGCCATTGCTTATTGAGTTACGTATGTTAAGTCCTGCAAAATATCCAGTTTGCTAATTTCGTCGTAGTTACCTGAAGCAATTAGTTTGCCATCCTGCATTAGCAACGTGCGGTCGCATAATTTCATTACATCAGCATCGTTAGATACAATAACAATGGTCCAGTCAAACTGCTTATCTGTGAGTACAGTCAGAAAATGCATTTTGTCTTTCTTGGCCAGACCAATCCAAAAGTCATCGATAATAAGCAGCTTAGGGCGTTGAGCCAAGCTGCGCGCCATTACAATTTTGCGGGCCACGCTGCCAGGCAGGCGCATGCTGCCACCTGTCAGGTAAGAATGCAACCCTTCTGGTAGGGAGTGTACAAAATCTGCCAGCTCCGTCAGGTCAATAGCCCAAAGCACATCATTTAGCGGCAGATCCCTGCCAAGCGTAATATTCTCCAGCAAAGTGCCGTCAAATACCTGCTCTCTTGAAATATTGTCGCCTATGTGGCTGCGCAGGTTCCCGACGTGCAGGTCCCTAAGTGATATGCCGTTGTAGGCAATATTTCCTTTGTAAGATGGATAAAGACCTAACAGCAGATTGATAAGCGTACTCTTGCCCGAGCTGTTGTAGCCTGCCAAGCAAATGTGCTCGGATGACTTTATATGAAAGTCTAAATTATGAATGGCAGTTTTGTTGCTGTCTGTGTACTGATAGCTCAAATCTTTCACCTTAATCTCCAGACCGCCTCCCTTCTGTAGTTCATCCAGTTTCATGCCTTTCACTTCTTCAATAGGTAGGTCAGTTACTTGGCCTATCTTATCAAGGCTGGTAAGCACATCATAAACCGTATCCAGGCTCACAACAATTTTCTCTACCGATGTCATAATCAGGATGATGATAATTTCAGAGGCAACAAATTGTCCTATGTTGATTTCACGCTGCACTACCAGTATACAGCCCAACACTAGCAAGCCACCCGTTATAAAGGTTTTAAAGCCAACAAAGCTGAAGTACTGTGTTATAAGCACACTGAAGTGCTCTTTTCGTACTTTCAGATAGCCGTAAACATACTCGTCCGTGCGTTTCATAGGCAGGTCTGTGTGTCCAACCAACCTGAATGTGCTCAGGTTGCGGGCCATCTCCTCCAGCCAAGCTACGGTTTTATACTTGTACTTCGATTCGGTTATACTAGTGCTTACGCCTTTGTCGCCCGTCCACCAGATTATAGCTATCAGGGTTACCACCAACACCAGCCCCAGAAAAATAAAGTAGGGGTGGTAGAGCGATAGCAGGATTAGCCCGAACACAATCTGGATAACCGCTGTAGAAAAGTCGATCAGTATTTTGGACATGCCTTTCTGCAGTGTTACCACATCAAAAAAGCGGTTCATGAGCTCTGGAGGATAATACTTATACAGCTTTTCAGTCTGAAATCTCGGAATACGATAAGCAAAATCGAAAGCTGTTCTAGCGAAAAGGCGTTGCTGTATGTATTCCACCAGCCATAACTGCATAATTTGCAGGCCGCCGTTTGCCAATAAGGCTACAATAATGAGTACGATTAGTACTACAATGGAAACAGAAATCTGGCCGCTAGATACGAAGCCGATAATACTCTGTATGAAAAGCGGAACCGATAAACTGATAAGTCCTGCTGCCATAGCATACACGTACAGATACGTGATCTGACGTTTCTCCAAAGCCAGAAGCTCCAGGAAACGCTGCATAGGGCTTTTACTGTTCTGAGTGCTGTTGTTACTCATATGATTCGCTGTATAACGATTGTTGTTATTTACTTTCTATAGTTGAAAAAACCAGGTGCTTTAGAAACTGTGTAGTCTCCTCATTGCTCTCTGTGTCAGGAATCTCTGTTAATGAAGGCAGGTGCCTTGCATAATATACTTGCTGGTGTGCAGCTTCCATTACCGTACTTATTAAAGCGTGCGGAAAAGGATAGGTATCGTTTATATCCAGTACCATTATCGCTAAGCGATGGCAAAGGCGCTTCAACTCCAAAAAATAACCCTCTTTGTTTTCGGCGTCCACATCTTTTGTGTGGTACACTTTAGAGGATTCTGTCATCACGATGCGGTGCAGAATGCGTTCATCTATATAAGCCACATTAGGGTCGGCTTCCTGGCCAGCCTTGGTCAGTACCTCAATGGCACGGCATAATCTTTCGCGCGCGTCCGCTATATTGTGCGTCTGGAAGCTAAGAGTGTAGTCTACCCAAGCCCAGTACCACGACACCAGGTACACCAGCAGTTTGTGCTTGTTCTCGAAATAGCGGTAAACCGATGCTTCAGTAGAACCAATTTCGGCGGCTAATTTTTTAAAGGTAAACTGCTCAAATCCTAATTCATCAATCAGCTTTATACTTTCTGTAATAATTTTCCTGCCTAGTTCGGTACTTTCTGGCTCGCGCAGATACGACTTATGGCTTAGGGTAATATGTACACTTGTGGCCATGGTAAGGCTATTGAACATTTGTAACTTTTGAAGTTTTGGAAATTAAATCGCTTAAACTTATTTCTCTGGTTGTACTACAAAGATATGTTAACTTTTGTTCATAATAGTAAAGCTATTATAAAAGTTTTGATTACTATTAATTTTTGCTTAAAAATTTTCGATTAGTGTAGTGTCGCTGGTACTGCCATGGGGGCTTGATGCCTTTCTTGGTCACTTTTTGTTAAGAAAGATGTGTGGATGTTTTGGTGTTATGGTATGCACTCCTTTTCATAACTCATAATTCGTGTCTCGTAATTATTAATTACTGGCTACCTTTGTAGCCTATTTCTGCCGTACGTATAGTAACAGGCAAGTTTAAATACCATCACTATGAAGTTCGAAGATTACCGCATCTCTGACGAAATAAAGAAAAGCTTAGAAAAGCTGAATTTTAAGAAGCCTACTGATATTCAGTTTAAAGCCATATCTCCTATTATGCGAGGGGAGGATGTGCTGGCGATTGCACAGACTGGTACTGGTAAAACAGCGGCCTTTGCTATACCTGTGCTCGACAGACTGCAGTTTAGTAAGAACCGTAAACGCGGCGATGGTATAAAATGCGTGGTGATGGTGCCGACACGTGAACTGGCGCTGCAGATAACCGATGTGTTTAACGAAATTGGCCGCGGCACCCGCGTCAGTACTTTTTGTGTTTTCGGAGGAGTAGAGCAGGGGCCGCAGATTGCGAAACTGCAAGATGGCATAGATGTGCTGGTGGCAACACCTGGCCGCTTGTTTGACTTGGTAAGCCAAGGGCATATTCAGTTGCACCGAGTGGAGGTGCTTATCCTTGACGAGGCTGACCACATGCTGGACCTTGGCTTTATACATGATATTCGCCAATTGATCACAAAGCTGCCACGCCAGCGCCAAACATTGTTTTTCTCGGCCACCATCAACGAAAAAATAAAGGAGCTGGCATACTCGCTGGTGAATAAACCTGTGCGCATACAGGTTTCTCCCAAAGACCCTGTGGCCAAAAATGTAGACCACTCCGTTATGTACGTGGGCATGGACGATAAGCGCTATTTTCTGGAGCGTGTAGTGAAAGAGAACCCAGATAAAAAAATACTGGTGTTTGTGCGTACCAAAGTGCGGGCCGAGCGGGTGCTGAAGGCGATGGAACGTGTAGGTGTAGAAAGCATGACCATACACGGCGATAAAGAGCAGAAGGACCGTAATGATGCCATGAAGAAGTTTCGTAAAGGCGAGGTGAAACTGCTGATCGCCACGGATGTAAGCGCCCGCGGTATAGATATACCTAGTGTGGAGTATGTGGTGAATTATGACTTGCCCGAACAGCCCGAAAACTATGTACACCGTGTGGGCCGTACAGGTCGTGGCACCGAAAAAGGTATTGCAGTATCGTTCTGTGCGCCTGAGGAGAAGCCTATCCTGGATGAGATACAAACCTACCTTACCAAAGATGTTAAGGTGCTAGAGGTAGATAAAGACGACTACGAAGCAACCATCGACTTCAGCACTGATGCCAAGTATGACTGGAGGACCCTGATAAAAGAGGCGGAAGAAGAGGAAAAGCTGGGACGAAAAGTAAAGAAGAAAAAGAAGAAATAAAAAGCTTTATGCTATGCATCAAAGGCCTGTGCAGATTTCCGTCTGTACAGGCCTTTGGTGTTTTAAGGCTGAATGACTTTGCCTCTAACTAACAGTTACATCGATAAAGTAACAGCGCCTCTGTAGGTGCCTGTTTCGGTTTTGATAAAGTAAAAGTAGTTTCCACCTGCGCTTCCATTTCCTGTCCATTCAAAGTCTTTTGAGTTGGCTTGGTAAATCTCTTTTCCCCACCTGTCAAATATTTTCACTTTGAACAAGCCCTTCCCGTTATAAGCAACTTTAAAGCTGTCATTCTTCCCATCGTTGTTCGGCGTAAAGATGTTCGGAACAAAAAGGTGGGGCGCAACTATAACATTGTATGTTTTGAAAGAGCTACAGCCATATTTATTTGTTGCTGCCAAAGTAACCGTGTACTTTCCTGCGTATTCATACACATGAGCAGGAGATGGAACACTAGTGGTATAGCCATCTCCAAAGTCCCAGTGCCAAGACACTAAATCTTCGGCACGAGCCTCTACATAAAGTGGCTCGTTATGCTTAAGTGAGTCGTTTGAGGCAGTTATGGCCAGGTTGTTTAAGGAATTATAGTTTACGGTTACTTCGTCTCTTGCTGTGCATACGCTGTTGGTAACTTCAGCCCAGTATGTTCCAGAAGAATTCACGGTTATAGAAGGAGTTGATCTTCATGCTTTTCTTTCTTTGGTTATTCTAGGCTTGTATCAACAGAGCATATTTGTTGCTGTTCTAGGGGTAGACTGAAAACTAAACTGTATATTACACTATAGTAAAAGGCTTGTATTTAGTAGATTAGGAAATACTTGTGCAGTAGCAGCGCGAATGCCTTGTTGCAAGATGTGCTTAGAAATAGGTAAACTGAGTTATAATCCTTCTAATATGAAAAAGAAATTCATCTACAGTTGTTTCCTCATCTGCTTTGTCTTGTTGGCTGCCTTTAAACTGCCGCAAAACCAAGAAGCGGAACTTGTACTCGATGCCAAAGCAAAATTAGGAGAAGGTGCTATCTGGCATCCAACAGAACAAAAGCTGTATTGGATAGACATTGAAGGCAAAGCGCTGCACATTTATGATCCTGTTACTAAAAAAGATATACAGTTCCCGACTGGCTCTAGAATAGGCACGGTGGTGCCTGTGCAAGGTGGAGGTGCTTTAGTGGCGCTACAAAATGGTATTCATAAAATGGATACAAAAACAGGTAAACTAACTTTTGTGCTAAATCCTATTGCAGGCGATGATCAGATGCGTTTTAACGATGGCAAGTGCGACCCCGCAGGCAGGTTTTGGGTGGGAACAATGGCGCTTGACTCTCGAAAAAAAGCTGCAGCGCTTTACCGAATGGACAAAAATAAAGATGTGCACCAGATGTTGGACAGCGTAAGCATTTCTAATGGTATTGTGTGGACGGCAGATAGAAAGACCATGTACTATGCCGACACGCCAACCATGATGGTACAAGCTTTTGACTATAACGACAAGACTGGCGAAATATGCAACGGCAAAGTAGCCTTCCGAATACCACGATCGGCAGGTGGTGCCCCAGACGGTATGACATTGGATGCAGAAGGAAAACTTTGGATAGCCTTGTGGGGGGCGGGTGCCGTAACACGTTGGGACCCTGAAACAGGCGAAATGCTGCAAAAAATAGAAGTGCCTGCTCCCCAAACTTCCTCCTGCGCCTTTGGTGGTGAAAACCTGGACATATTGTACATTACCACAGCCAGAGAATGGCTCAGTCCTGAAAACCTAAAGAAGTACCCGCTGAGCGGAGGCCTGTTCGCTGTAAAGCCTGGTGTGCGTGGTGTTCCAGCCTACACATACAAAGGCAAGCTATAGCAGAGTGTTATAGTTGTAAGTAGTTGCCTTCTTAGCTCCTCTGATAGAGATAGTAACTATATTAAAGATATGCCTTCTGTCACTGGAGTCATTCCTGAACCTCGTAAAACATTCTTTACAGAAAATTAAGAAGTCTTTTTATAAATTTTCATATATTTTAAGGTTTCTGTTTTGAAGCTTCATGACTAGCTAACTACCTTAGTATCATGAAAGGGAAATTGATTGGAATGGCAGCAGGGATAGGATTTATCCTGTGCAGTGGGTCGGAAGCAAAGGCGGTGTCTCTACAGCAGTTTAAAGCGGAAGCTAGTCAAGCAAAAGTTAGCTTAAAGCAGGAGGATAAAGGAGAGCGATACGCGAAATCGAAGAAGCACCAATCGAAGAAGCACCAGGAGTATACTTTTAAAGTTTTATTTAATAGCGGTGAGGAGCGCGACTTTACGGGGCGCATAAATTTTTCGAAAGAAGATTCTACCTATTCGCTTGTGTCTGATGATGAGGCTATCAAAGCATCTGAAACAAAGCAGATCTCCAGATTTGATGAAGCTACAGGCAAGAAAATTGTAGGTGCCACGAATGGAAATAAATGGTTATTTCCTGTGATTGAAGGGAAGATAAATGGCTACAGTACTTTCGCTGAAACTAACGCAGGTTATGTGACCCATATTAGTAGGAATGGAAGTGGCCAATTGTATTCCTTCGAGATAAGCAAGCGAAAGGACCGCGAGCAAACTGGCGTAATGCTGCAGGAGTTAATACACGGCAATACCGAAGCCGAGCAATTGATGCGAGAATTCAGGCACAAAGATAGGAAGCAGCAACTGGCTCAGAATATTGCGCTGGGAGGTTTAAGTTTGGCTGTGATAGGCGTTGCAGCACCTGTGCTTGGTACGGCATTGGTTGTGGGCGCACCAGCAGGCCTTACAGCTGGCTTGGCAGCAGTATCGGTAAAAACAGTAGACTTACTCGAAGTAATTGCCACTTATAACAGCACAGAGGCAATTGCTTTATTCTAGAACATCAAAAGGTAACCAGCTCCAGAAATAAGTCCCCCTTAATCTTGAGGCTGGTTACCTTTTTTACATTTTGTTTGTTTTTACCTGCTCCAGTAGCCGTTCTATCCAGAAGATCAGAAATAAAGCAACCAGGTTAACCCCAATAAATTTCTGCCCAGTATCAGTCCCTAAATCGAACTGAAAAGAGGAGAGGGCCAAGCGGAATTTAAATGTCCAGGAGCCGACCATGTCTGCGCCTATACCTACTCGCAAGCCTGCCACATACTGAAAGCCGTAGCTACCAAAACTGAAGTATATTACTTGCAGTACCTGGTTTGCTAGTGAAAGCTTAAGCCCTTTCTGCGGATTACGGTACAGCATACGACCACAAAGTATAGAGAACACGAATAGCGCTGTGGCAAACAATGCTACACGCAGGGCCTGCTGTGTAATAGTTACTTCTCCACTAAACATAACCCACAGCATGAGGGCTATACCCAATATGCCACCTGCTATCTGGTAAATGGCCAGTCCTTTTAGTTGGTTTGACAGTTTTTTCTTTAACACACTATTTTTGCTAATCTGTTGTTACGACAATGAGATGGCAAAGGTAGGCATGAATTCTGAATGAAGAATTGGGAACAAGAATAAATACATGCCATATCCATAGTAGGAGTTTAATCTTCCGTTTTAGAAGGCTCTGTCGTATCGCCTGGCTCTGAAGATGGTAGCACTGGCAGCAGTAGTACTTTGTCTATGCGGCTGCCGTCCATATCCACCACCTCTAATTCATAATTTTCTATCGGAAGTTTTTTTCCAATGTTAGGTATGTCAGAGAGTTGGTACAGTATAAATCCTGCCAGGGTGGTGTAATGCTCAGGCATATCAGGAATTAACACCTGATCGAGTTCCTGGTTTAGGTGGTGGACTGGCACAGAGCCACTGATGAGGTAGCTTCCGTCATCTCTAAGATAAATATCTGGCTCCAGCGGCTCATCCTGGTCTGGAAGATCGCCTACAATGGCCTCTACTATATCGTGCAGCGTGATAATGCCTTCTACAGTGCCGAATTCGTTTACTACAAAAGCAAGGTATTGCCGCTGCTTCTGAAAAAGCTTTAGGGTCTTTACAGCCAGCATGTGTTCCGATAAAAAGATAGGTGCAGCCAACAGTTCTGGTAACTCCTTGCCCTCGAAGTCCAGATTCTCGAAATAATCTTTTACAGACAGAATGCCCACCACATTGTCGATGTCGCCTTTGCACACAGGAAATTTGGTATGCGCACTAGATAAAATAGCCTGGTGCAGTTGCTCTGGTGGCCAGTTTAGGTCGAGCCATTCAACTTCGGTCCGGTACGTCATCAGGTTGCGGTTGCGCTGCTCGTAGAGGTAAAAGATGTTGTCGTGTATGCGTTGCTCCTCCTGTTCTAGTACTCCTTCCTTGCCAGCCACACGTATCATGTGGCGCAATTCTTCTTCTGTAACGGAGGCTCCTTCTGTGTTTGGTTTTATGCCTAGCAGCCTTATAATTAAGTTAGTAGAGCCTGATAGCAACTTTACCAGGGGGTAAGTAATGACTGTAAACACCCTAACGATGGGAGCTGCAATAAGCGCTATTTGGTTTGGGTTATTTAAAGCTATGGTCTTCGGAATTAGTTCTCCAATTACGATGGTGAAATAGGTGATCAGGCCAATAACAACAACAATAGAAATCTGAGGAGCATACGGTGCAAATGCGTCAACGCGGGCAATAACTGGTGTGAGATCGTCGGAGAAGGCAGCACCACCGTAGGCACCTGCCACAATGCCGATAAGCGTAATACCCACTTGTACCGCTGAAAGAAAGTTCTCGGGGTCCTCCAGTAGCTTAAGGACTATCTTGGCGCTGGAGCTGCCTTCTAGTGCTTTTTGTTCTATCCTGTTCCGCTTTACAGACACCAAGGCAATTTCAGATAGGGCAAAAAATCCATTCAGCAGCGTCAGTATAAGAATAATAAGTATCTCCATAGTTTGCAGTAGTGGCTTAGTATGCCTGATACGTAACCAGACAGTAGAGTTGCATACGCAAATTTTTACCCTGTTGCTAACTTTAGGTGATACAATGGGAGGGTGAAGTTTATGAAAAATAGCTTCCTACAGCGAAGGGCTGAAGGTTAAGCGTGTGAAACCATTGTCATAATGCATTATGGCGCAAGCGGACGTTTGTGCCAGGTTTTTTAGGAGAGATGTTTTTGTTTTAGCAGTGAGTTGCAGGAAAAGCCTATTTGGTTTTGTCCTTTGCCTTACGTAGCACTTTCATGTAGGCAATCAGGTTATCCATTTCCTCATCCGAGATAACGTCTTCTTTGAAAGCAGGCATCATGCCCATGCCGTGGCGCACCTGAAACCGAATAGCAGTGCCAGGTAAGGGCTTATTATTCAATGCTGGTCCTACGCCTGTGGCGCCTCCTGGGTGGCATTTCTGGCAATAGATATTGTATACCACTTCACCTTTAGCCACAGCCTCTTTTGTAGTAGCAACGGATGCATAGTGGGGGGTGCCGCGTTTAGCTGTGCCGCAGGCAATTACAAAAAGCAGGCAGCAAAGTATAAGTATAGCGTAGGTGGTTTTCATAATTTATTTCTTTGAGATCTTCCAGATAACGCCTGAGTTTTGCTGCGGAAATGAGTTTTCTTTTGTCATGCGCATAATGCCGAAATCTACTACATACAGGCTGGTGCCGTCTGGCGAGAACTTAACCGCAATAGGTCTTTCTAAGCCTCCCGATTTTAGCTTGGAAGCTGGTCCGTTTTCTTTGCCTTTGTTGGCAGCAAACTCTTTGATAACGCCATTCTGTACGTTTACACGCATCACCTTAAAACCAACAGGGTCGAGTACTTTGCCTACCTGCGGAGCCATATCACCGAATTGCGCTATAAAGGCCTCACCTGCATAGCCGAAGTTGTTGTTTGTGGAGAAGTCGAGGCCGTTGGAGGAGGAATGTACACCTAGAACAGCCGCTGGTTTGGGAGGTGTGTTAGGGTGGTTTGCCAGCAAGCGCTGAGGTGTTTTTTCGCCAGGAGGCGCGTAGCTTTTATTGTGCAGCGGTTTGCCACCCGTAAAGTCGGGCCAGCCGTACCACAGCCCCTGCTGTATTTCCCAAAGATAATCTCCTGTGCCCCAGGCAGGGCGTGAGCCACGCACATCAAAGCTATTATCGCTCACATACAACTTGCCTGTCGGAGAAAAAGCCAGCCCAAAAGGATTGCGAAAACCCCAAGCTACCAGTTCCATGTTACCGCCTTCAGGTGTGATTTTAAAAACAGCGCCAGAGCAAGGTAAAGCCCCTTGTATAACCTGTCCTGCTGATGCGGGGGTGCCATAAGGCGAGTAGGGGCCTGTGGTTTGCTTACCGCTTTTAGATGCTAAAGGTATTTCGCTCGTATAGTTCTGTCCTGTAAGGGTAACGTCCTGGCAGGGAATGTCATGGAAGTCGGGGTGGCGCTTAAGCCAGCCATAATTGTAGTTGTCTGGGCCAACAACAGCAGAGTTTGTAGCGGTGCCCAAGGCAAAGTAAACATTTCCGTCGGGGCCAATGGCGGGGCCGTTGGTATGGTGGTCGCCCTTCGTTGGCAGGTCTTCAACCAAAGCGTTTATTTCTCCTTTGGGGGAGATGCGTAGTATTTTGCCGCCTTTTAGTTCGCCACCCTCAGCTACATAAAAGTTGCCGTTGTGGTAGGTAATGCCCGTCCAGGGACCGTTTTTTTCGCCAGTGGCAATAGTGGTTAAGTTTCCACCAGCCTCAACACGTAGTAGTTTTGGCTCCAGAAATACCTCCCCATAAGAATAGCCTGCCTCAATTACATACAGTCTCCCTTCCGCATCAAACGCCACACTTGTAGGAAAAGTAAGCCCTGTGGCTACCGCCTCTATGGTATATCCTTCTGGTAAAGCAATATCTGCGGCATTGATAGCTCTTGCATTAGGCGATTTCTCAATCTGACCTCCTCCCTCCGAGGAAAGAATACGGTAGCAGCTACTTAGCACAAGCAACAGCATGAATGGTAGCAGGCGCTTTACAAGCATAGGGTTTTTATATTAAATTTTTTGTTATATCTTAACATGTATAAGTGCAGTACGTCAGCAGGTAGCGAAGGTTAATTACGGTAGCGGTGGCAAATAAAGTATACTTCCACAAACCCACGAACAGCAAAAGTTATTTACTGGAGGCTGCACTCTGGGTACTTGGCGTAGCAGTGCTTGCCCTGATGGAGCCAACAGGCAAACACGCCTTTAGTTTTTGCCCTTTTAGCTGGGTGTTGGAGCAGGGTTGCCCTGGCTGCGGCTTAGGGCACGCAATCGCTTTTTTAGCTAGAGGAGAGTTAGCTGCTTCGTGGCAGTCGCACCCGTTGGGTGTTCCTGCATTGGTTATCATTTGCTATCGGGTGGCGGTGCTCGTTAGGTTGTACTTTGGGCTTATCTGGTGGGAGCGCGCCTAGAGCTGAATAACAAATACATCTTACCTTCATGATATTTCAACTCTATCAAAAATAATTTCCATGGCCAGTATTTTAAACATTATGCCCGATCTGGATGCCGATGAAATGGCTTTCGTGCAGAACCTTGTAAAAGACATGTCGGATGCAGAGGTGCAGCAGTTCGCCAGTATTTACCGTTCCCGCCGACGTGAACCTATGCTCATATTAGGAACCACTTTACTTGGCTTCTTTATGGTGGCAGGTGTGCAGCGGTTTCTGGTTGGGCAGATCGGGATGGGTGTTTTATACCTGCTTACAGGTGGGCTCTGTGCCATTGGCACCATCGTAGATCTTATAAACTTCAGAAGGATTGCCTTTGAAAATAATATAAAAGAAGCTCAATTGGTGGTAGCCATGATGGGCGGCAACTATAACCGTTTTTAAGCTGCTCGTTGGCTATTGACTATTGTCCTACGGCTTTCACAAAAGAATAACGGTTTTGATTCGTGCTGTTGCTTAGCTGCAGAATGTAGTAGCCTGCGGCTAAGTCATGAACGGGAATGCTGGGTGCTTGAGTGCCTGTAAACCTTAGGCGCTTTACCAGCTTACCTGAGCTATCGTATATTTCAGCCATAGTGGGGGTGTAAGCCAGATTAGCCACTTGCACAAACCTGACTGTTGGGTTAGGGTAAAGTAGCGGCGCTTCATCTGGCTCAAGCGGAACCTCCAGGTTCTTGTTCTGTTGGGGAGGGTCAGCAAAGTGCAGCACCCAATCGTTCGGGTCTATCTCTATACTTTGCACTGTGCCTCTTACTCTGAAAAGATATTCTTCTGTAGGTTGGTTATGCGGCACACGTACAAGGGTATCCATTTCGGAGGTGCGGATGCGGTATTCCATGTCTGTTTTGAAAAATGGCGTGGTGCTGCTCGGAGTTTGTCTGTCTGCAAGCACAAGCCGCTCACCTTCCTGGTTCCACTCCACAGTAAATACAGGGTAACCGTCTCCCCTGTACCATTGCTCAAAAAAGTAGTTTAAATCCATGCCAGTGGTTTTTTCAACCACGCGCTGCAAGTCGGCTGTTGTGGCGGTGCCACCTCCAAATTCATTTTGATAATTCTGTAAAGACTGAAAGAACAGCGCATCGTTGTTTATGGCAAAGCGGAGCATGTGCACTACCGTAGCTGCTTTTTTATAGGAAAGCCTGTAGTCGAAAATGCGTCCACCATTAGTTGTGTCAGGTACAAACACGCTGCCATAGGGTACTCGCAGGGCGTAAGATTGAGCGTTGCGCATCCAAGTCTGAGCACTGGCAGGCCTAAGCCTTTGCAAGGCGATATATTCTGCATAAGAGGCAAAGCCTTCGTTCAGCCAGATGTCATGCCAGCTGGCGCAGGTAACGTTATCACCGAACCACTGGTGCGCCAACTCGTGGGCTGTTAGCGTAAACTCGAAGGTGCTTTGGGTAGTCATGGTCTGGTGTTCCATGCCGCCACCCATAGGAGCCATACTGTGCCCGTACTTCTCGGCAGTAAAAGGGTAAAGCGTAAACAGCTCTGAAAATGTTTCTATAAGCAGGGCTGTTACATCTATTTCTTCTTTAAAACGGTTAAGGGCGCCGCCTCTGTACACGTAGTTTAAAACAGGAAGAGGCTGAGGGGCCTCTGCAGGGTTAGCATAAATCAGGTATTCCTCATAATTAGAGACTGCCACAGAAATCAGGTAATAAGCAATCGGGTACCTCGACTTCCACTCAAAGCGCTTTTTATCTTCTGGCAGCTCTACCACATCGGTTAACACGCCATTAGAACCTCCTTTGTTGTCAGCGCTGGTCGTAACAAACACATGCACTGAATCGGCTTTGTCGGTAAGCACCTGCTTGGTAGGCCACCACTCGTAAGCTGCATAAGGTTGGCTGAGGCTCCAGGTTACCTGGTTCTCCCAGGTTGGTTCTGTGGCGTTGCTAAACCCGTTGCCGATGGCGGCAATGCCGCTGTAAGAGATAACCGCCTCAACGCTAGAAGGAGAAACAACAGGAGATGCCAGTTTAACCGTTACATTGTCGTCGTTTCTGCTAATATCCTGCTGTGCTGTTCCGTTAATCACCACGGACTGTATCTCGAAGTTGGGGTGTAGCTCGAAAGCAAACGTATCTAGGCGGCTGCCTCTTAGTTTGGCAACAGTTGTTACGCTACCTTCAATGTGAGTGCTGGTGCGCTCCAGGTGCAGGTCCAGTTTGTAAAAGGTAACGTCATACTGCTCCATGCGCTGCACATGCTGGGGTGTGGCAATAGCCTGGCGCTGCATAGTCTGCACTCTGGCTTCGGCACAGGTTGCTAAATTTTGGGCGCTGGTTGTCTGCGTCTGCGTTTGCAAAAGGATAAAGCAAAGCAGAGCTAGTAGCACGGTAAATTCTTTTTTCATAGCATGTTAGGTGAGGCCTGTATAAATGATTTACGCAATACAAGAGAAGAGTTAGCATTAAAAATTAGCCTGTTTTCAATTAACCAGTCAGGAACGACAAGCTTGGCTCTTCAATATTGTCCTATAGGTTTCTCGGTATAATACTTATATTCACGCCTCTGTTCAACCAGAAATTTTATGGCTTCATATATCCTATCAGAACTAAATATTTACCCTATCAAATCCCTGGGAGGGATAAGTTTAAAAGAGGCAACAGTTACAGCGAAAGGCTTGGAGTACGACCGCCGTTGGATGTTAGTAGATGCAACGGGCAACTTCCTGTCGCAGCGGCAGCATGCTATAACGACTTTGCTGCAAGTGCAACTGCAGGAGCAAGGGCTACTGGTAACGCATAAGCAAGGACTTTTTGCGCCGCTTCATGTTCCGTTTCAGCCAGAGTCGGATAAGACCTTTGACGTAATCGTGTGGGATGACACCTGCCAGGCGATAGAAGTAAGTGCAGAAGCAACAGAGTGGTTTAGCAAGGTATTGCAAATGCCTGCCCGACTGGTTTATATGCCCGATAACACCCAGCGGAAGGTAGATGAAAGGTACGCCTTCAACGATGAAGTGGTAAGCTTTGCCGACGGCTATCCTTTCCTGATGATCGGACAGTCCTCGCTCGATGATATAAACTCCCGTTTAGCTGCTCCCATTCCTATGAATCGCTTTCGCCCAAACCTGGTGTTTACAGGCGGTGCACCTTTTGAGGAAGATACCTGGAGTGAGTTTAACGTTGGAGAAGCCGCCTTTCGTGTGGCAAAGCCCTGTGCCCGCTGCGTAGTTACCACCATAGACCAGGAAACAGGTATGAAAAGTCCTGAGCCCTTAAAAACCTTAGCTTCTTACCGCCAGGTAAATAACAAAATTATGGTAGGGCAAAACCTAGTTCACACCAGCTCAGGCATCTTACGGGTGGGCGATGAGTTAGAGGTACTCACGCGGAAAGCATAGTCTTTCTGTGCTATTGTACTCTAGTAATTTGCGTTTTAACAGGAGCTGTGCTTATATTAGCTAATTAAAACTGTTTTCTGTCGCTGCTAATAAGTGATTATCAAAGAGGTTAACTACTTTAATAGCACCTTAAAAGGACTTAATGCACCCATATACCTACAGAGTCTAGCTGGTTATAATTTCTGTTTCTGATTTTACCACACTTACACCAAACTAATACTAATCTAAACTAAGAATGAAGTCAAATAAAAAACTTTTATACTTCCTGATTGGCACAAGCTGCTTTGTGTCTGGTGCTTTCGTTTCGAGGGTATCCGAAGAGAAAATTACAGTAGATGTGCTGCGCGACGCTCAGAAGCTGATGGGCCTAAACTTTAAAGATGCCCAACTAGACTCTGCTTTGAGTGATATTCAGGATTACAAAGAAGGGTACGAAAGAATACGCAAGCAACCGCTGACAAACGATGTAGCGCCTGCCCTTGTTTTCAATCCAGTGCCAGTCGGCTATACTTTCGAGAAGAAGCAGGAGGCTTTTGAAGTAGACCATCCGAAAAAAGTAAAGCTGCCGCAAAACAGGGAAGAGTTGGCCTTTTATTCTGTTCCTCAGCTAGCAGAGCTTGTCCGCACGAAGCAAATATCTTCGGTGGAGCTTACCCAGTTTTACCTGGACCGCCTGAAGAAATATGGCCCTACCTTAGAGTGCGTGGTAACGTTAACAGAGGAACTCGCTTTGCAGCAGGCGCGCCAGGCTGATCAGGAAATTAAAGCAGGTAAATACAAGGGGATGCTGCATGGTATTCCTTTCGGTGTAAAAGACCTGCTTTCTACCAAAGGGTACAAAACTACCTGGGGAGCGATGCCTTATAAAGAACAGATGCTAGACAAAGACGCCACTGTAGTGAAGCGTTTGCAGGATGCTGGTGGGGTGTTAGTTGCTAAAACAACATTGGGCGCTCTGGCTATGGGCGATGTATGGTTTGGAGGTAAAACCCGTTCTCCTTGGGATATTACAAAGGGTTCCAGTGGTTCATCCGCAGGTTCTGCCTCGGCTGTGGCAGCAGGTTTATTGCCTTATGCTATCGGTACCGAAACTTTAGGATCTATTGTGTCACCGTCTACGGCTTGTGGTACCACAGGCTTAAGGCCTACCTTTGGCCGAGTAAGCCGCGATGGCGCGATGGCGCTAAGCTGGTCTATGGATAAAATCGGTCCGATAGCTCGTTCTGCCGAAGATTGTGCCATTGTATTCAATGCTATTTACGGCCCAGACGGTAAAGACCTTTCTGTATACGACGTACCGTTTAACTATAACAAAAGCATCAATCCTAAAAAGCTGCGAGTAGGGTACCTGAAAAATGACTTTGAGCGCAACTACGGTCAGTTTAAAGAAAACGATCAGGCAACTTTGGAAGCACTGCGCAAAGCAGGTATCGAGCTTATCCCGATTGAGTTGCCAGACCTGCCAGCGCGCGATATAACCATGACTATTTCGGTAGAAGGTGCAGCAGCGTTTGACGACCTTACTCGTAGTGGCCGTGACAGTCTGCTAGTACAGCAGCATAAAAACGCGTGGCCAAACAGCTTTAGAGCAGCACGCTTTGTAACAGCAGTAGAGTATTTGCAGGCGCAGCGTGTACGTACCTTGTTGGTGCAGCAAATGCAGGAGAAGCTTAAAGATGTGGATGTGTATATCAGCCCATCTTTTGCCAGCAACAACCTGGTGGTTACAAACCTGACTGGGCACCCGTGTGTGGTCGTGCCAAACGGTTTCCAGAAGAATGGCATGCCTACTACAATCACCTTTATGGGCAAGCTGTTCGGAGAAGGACAGGTATTAGCGTTGGCTAAGTTCTACCAGGACCTTACCTCGCATGAGGAGCAACACCCACCTATGACTTTTGCAAACGCCAAGAAGTAAAAATACCACAGTCTTAGTGGCTGCTCTAAATTAAATATTAGAAATGAGGCATAAAGTGCTCCTCCAACTGGGTTCTTAAACAGATATCTTAATTGGAGGAGCACTATTAAATAAATGCTATCAGTAAGAATTAGCTAATCTAACATCAACAAAACATGTTCTTTAAAAAGAAAGCCATAGCCTTTATGGTAATCAGCCTCGGGCTTTGCGGAAATATACTGCAGGCCCAGGATAACAAAATGGAGCTAAGCGTGGAGAAGATCATGCGCGATCCGAAATGGATTGGTACTTCACCGAGCAACATCTTTTGGTCCGAAGACGGTAAGAAGATCTATTTTTCCTGGAACCCAGAGGGCAACCGTAGCGACTCGCTTTATAGCGCAACAGCTGATGGAAAGAACATAAAAAAGGTATCTCCGCAGGAACGGCGCAGTTTGCCGTCGCCGTACGGCAGCTACAACAAAGCCGAAACCAAAAAGGTGTACGAAAAGAACGGCGATATCTTTTTATATGATGTAAAGTCTGGCAAAACACAGCAGCTTACCAATACAGTAGAGCGGGAGAGTAGCCCTTCGTTTAGCTTTGATGAGCAGGAAGTGCTTTACTTGAACGAGAATAACATGTATGCCTGGAGTATAAAGAATGGGCAGGTAGTGCAGTTAACTGACTTTAGAAGAGGACGTAAACCAGGGGCTCGCGAAACGAAAGATCCTCAGCGCGATTGGCTGAAGGAGCAGCAGCTGGCCCTGCTGGGAACAATACGTGAAAGCGAATCTGCCAGAGAGGAACAACAGGCACAGCGAAAGTTGGAGGCACCTGCTCGTCCGAAGGAGATTTATATTGAGGATAAGTCTGTTTATAGTGTAGTGCTGAGCCCGGATGAACGCTTTATCACTTACAGTTTAGTAAACAGGCCAGCCAATGCAAAAGGTACTATTGTGCCGAATTATGTAACAGCGTCTGGTTATACCGAAGATATCAATGCCCGCACAAAAGTAGGTGATGCACAGGCTTCCTATGACTTTTACATCTATGATACAAAGCGCGACTCTACGTTTGCGGTTTCGATGAAAGATGTAGACGGAATTTATGAGCAGCCAGATTATTTAAGCGAAGCCTCTAAAGCAGCCAAGCCCGCTGACGCTTCAAAAGAGAAGAAAGAACCGAGGGCAACAGCCATCTACGGCCCTTATTGGTCAGACAACGGAAAGAGTGCCGTGGTAGTGGCACGGTCTGCAGATAACAAAGATCGCTGGATTCTTAAACTTGACCCAGCCACAGGAAATTTATCAGTACTGGATCGGCAACATGATGAAGCTTGGATAAATGGCTACGGTGCTGGCGAGATAGGCTGGATGCCAGACAATGAAAACGTGTGGTTTGTGTCGGAGGAAAGTGGCTACGCGCACCTTCATACTGTAAATGTAACCAACGGAAAGAAAAAGGCTCTTACGAGCGGCAAGTTTGAGGTATCGGAACCTCGCATATCAGACGATAAGAAAAACTGGTATTTTTCTGCAAATAAAGTACACCCAGGCGAGCAGCATTTTTACCGCATGCCTTTACAGGGCGGTAATATGGTGCAGTTAACCTCTATGCTAGGAGCACATGATGTAACAATGTCTCCAGACGAAAAAACATTGGCTGTACGCTACTCCTATAGCAACAAACCATGGGAGCTTTTTGTGATGGACAACAAAAAGGCGGCAAAGCCGCGCCAGGTAACACAGTCTTTAACAGAAGAATTTAAGTCTTACGATTGGCGTGAGCCAGAGGTGATAACCTTCAAAGCCGAGGACGGTGCCGATGTATATGCTCGATTATATAAACCTGCCAGTGCGCAGCCTAAAGGGCCTGCTGTCGTTTTTGTGCACGGAGCGGGTTACCTGCAAAATGCGCACAAGTACTGGAGCAGCTATTTCAGAGAGTATATGTTCCATAACTTTTTGGTAGATCAGGGCTATACCGTATTAGACATCGACTATAGAGGCAGTGCGGGGTATGGCAGAGATGTGAGAACAGGCATTTATCGTTTTATGGGAGGTAAAGACTTAAGTGACCATGTGGACGGAGCAAAGTACCTGGTAGATCAGCACAACATAGATCCGAAGCGCATTGGAATTTACGGTGGTTCTTACGGTGGTTTCATTACGCTGATGGCCATGTTCACACAACCCGATGTGTTTGCAGCAGGGGCAGCGCTCCGATCTGTTACTGACTGGGCACACTACAACCACGGCTACACTTCTAACATTCTTAACACACCCCAAACGGACAGCCTGGCCTATGCCCAAAGCTCTCCTATATATTATGCCGAAGGTTTGAAAGGTGCTTTATTAATATGTCATGGCATGGTAGATACAAATGTGCATTTCCAAGATGTGGTGCGCCTTACGCAAAGGCTGATAGAGCTGGGTAAGGACAATTGGGAGCTAGCTGTTTACCCTGTCGAGAACCATGGCTTTGTGGAGCCTGCCAGCTGGACAGACGAATATAAACGTATTTATAAGCTGTTTGAAGAGAACTTGAAAGAAAGCAAGATCGAATAAGCTAAAAAAGCTACTATATCATGATAAAAGAAGGGGCTGCCTAACATGTTAGGCAGCCCCTTCTTTTATGATAAAACAGGTAAAATGTATAAGTCTTACAGAAAACAACCTTTTTCGCTACATCTGTACGATGTTACCACATGATAAGGTGCTTGAAAATGGGTTAATAGAAGGAAATAGGGGGTTAATAGATAAAAAGACCCTATTAAAAGCAAGGCGTATACGTGTTTTTTGTAAAAAAAGTTTTGGAAGTCGGATTTTAGTGCTAATTTGGAAATCATATTCAACAAACTAACCAATTACTAATCTAATTTTATGAGAAAAGTTCTATTGATGAATTTGGCTCTGCTCTTTGTGCTGATCAATCAGGCATGGGCGCAGGGCCGTACTGTCTCAGGTAGAGTTACAGACGCAGAGGCTGGGATTGCTCTTCCTGGAGTGGGAGTCGGGGTGAAGGGTACCACATCAGGTGCTATTACTGGGCCAGACGGTAGGTATACTATTACGTTGCCCTCTGAGGACGCAACTTTAGTATTTAGGTTCTTGGGTTATGTTACTCAAGAGGTGTCTGTGGATGGTAGAAGTACTGTGGATGTACAATTAGCTGGAGATGCAAAGCAATTATCTGAGGTTGTAATTCAGGTACCTTATGGTTCAGTTGCTAAAACAGCTTTTACTGGTGCTGAGTCTACAATTACATCTAGATCTATTGAAAGACAGCAAGTAACTTCAGTTACCCGTGTTCTGGATGGTCTTGTTGCAGGTGTGCAGACTACAAATGGTGGCGGTGGTCCAGGTTCAAATGCGGATATCCGTGTGCGTGGTATTGGTTCGATCAATGCGAGTAGCTCTCCGTTATATGTAGTAGACGGCATTCCTTACGATGGAAACCTTCAGTCGATTTCTACAGACGATATCGCCTCAGTAACGGTATTGAAAGATGCTGCTGCAGCTGCACTTTATGGCTCTCGGGCTGCAAACGGTGTAATTATGATCACAACCAAGAGAGGCACGAAAGGTAAGCCAACAGTTGCTGTAAACCTTAGAAGAGGTATTTCTGAGCGTGCTATACCAGAATACGATCGTGTAAACTCACAGCAGTATTATGAGTTGAGCTGGGAAGCCATGAGAAATAACCGTCTTGCTGCAGGTTTATCAGAAGCGGATGCAAATCAGTATGCATCTGATAGAATTGGAGGAGCAAATGGACTTGTATATAACCCTTTTAATGTTGCCAATACAGATATTATTGATCCGGCTACAGGACAATTGAATCCTAATGCTCGGTTACTTTACCAAGACAACTGGGCGGATGTGTTATTCCAGCAAGCTGATAGAACAGACTTGAATGTAAATGTATCCGGTGGTGCAGATAATAGCGATTATTATTTGTCGGTTGGTTACATCGATGAGCAGGGTATTGCTAAGTTCTCTGGTTATGATCGTATTAACGCACGTGCAAGTATAAACACGCAGGCAACAAGTTGGTTGAAAGCTGGTGTTAACTTAACAGGAAACTTATCTGAGAACCAAGGTAATTATGCAACGGGTACTGCTACATCTAATCCGTTCTACTACTCACGCTACATGGGCCCTATTTATCCGGTTTGGCAGAGAGATGGCGAAGGTAACTTCGTGCCTGATCCAGTTCAAGGAGGTAATGCTTTAGATTGGGGTGGTGGTACTAATGCTACTATGGGTATCAGACCATATGCCCCTAACTCCAACCTGTTAGGTACATTAGCGCTTGATGAAAGATCAATCAGAAGAAGTGAGGCAACTGCAAATACGTATGCAGAAATTAAGTTCCTGAACGATTTTACCTTTAGAACTACTTTTGGAGGTAACTACTATAATGGTTTCAGCACTACTTTTCAAAACTCATTATACGGTGATGCCGCGTCAGATCAAGGTAGGTCTACTAAAGCAGACACAAGAACAACTTCCTTTACTTTTAACCAAGTGTTAACATGGGACAAGAAGTTTGGGGCTCATAGCTTTAATGTTTTAGCTGGCCATGAAAATTACAACTGGGAGTCTAGAAACGTTTCTTCTACTAAAACTGGTTTCCCTTTTCCTGGAACAACTGAGCTAGCTTCTGCCGCTATAATTACAGGCGGTACTTCTAACTTTAGTGAGCATAAGATAGAAGGCTTCTTCTCTCAGATAAGCTATAGTTTATCTGATAAGTATTTAGCATCTGCCAGCTTCAGAAGAGATGGAACATCAAGATTTTATGAGGATGCACGTTGGGGTAACTTCTTCTCAGTAGGTGCTGGCTGGAGAATCTCTGAAGAAAGTTTCTTAAGCTCAGCTGATTGGCTTGATGAGTTAAAAATTAGAGGTAGCTACGGTGAGCAAGGAAATGAGAATACATCAAGTGTATACCAGTGGCAAGGGCTTTACGGCCTAGGCTGGAATAACGCTTCTAATCCAGGTGCTTTAGTAGAAAACCTTGAAGCCAGAGAGCTACAGTGGGAAACCAATGCAAACTTTAACATTGGAGCTGACTTTAGACTCTTTAATAAAGTTGATGGTTCCGTCGAATACTTCCAAAGAATTTCTGATAACCTGTTGTTTGAGGTTCAACTTCCTTTTTCATCAGCTGGTGATTTAAGGCAATGGGCTAACGTAGGTACCATGGAAAATAGAGGATGGGAACTACAGTTAGGTTATAATGCTATTACTACCGCCGATTTCGATTGGAGAATTGATCTTAACTTAACAAGCTTTAACAATGAGATTACCAAAATGCCCAATGGAGATCCAATTATAAATGGTACTAAGAGATTGGCAGAAGGCCATGATGTATATGCATTCTGGGCGCGTGAGTATATGGGTGTAGATCCTGATAATGGCGATGCGCTGTATCGCGCTGATCCTGATTTATACGACCCAACAAGTGCTGCTTTTCAGATTGTTGGAAATGATACCCTTACAAACCGTATCGACAGGGGTGTTTATGGATACCATGGTTCAGCAATACCTGATATGACAGGTGGTCTTTCAAACTCCTTTAGGTTCAAAGGATTTGATCTTTCAATACTGGCTACATTCCAGCTTGGGGGCGAGTTCTATGACTCTAACTATCAAGGTTTAATGCACAGAGGCGCTTATGGAACTCACATGCATGAGGACTTGTTGAACAGATGGACACCAGAAAACAGGATTACTGATGTACCTCGATTACAAAATGCGATAACACTGCAGGATGGCTACTCAACCAGATGGTTATTTGATGCTTCATATGTAACCATTAAGAACATTAACTTTGGTTATGTACTGCCTAAATCTGTATCAGGCAAAATTGGTTTAAGCAATTTAAGAGCTTTTGCTTCTGTTGATAATGCATTAGTAATTACAGAGAGAGAAGGAATGGACCCGCAGCGTAGCTTCAACGGTACTGCTGATTACAGTTATCCGCTGATGCGTACTTTCACGCTAGGTCTTAATGCAAACTTTTAATAAAAAGATCAAATTTTCATGAAAAATATATTTAAGAAAGCAGTTCCATTAGCGCTTGCAGCATTAATGTTAGTGGGCTGCGAAAAGGAATACCTTGAGACAAGCCCTAATTCGGATGTACCTAATGAGTTAGTTTTTTCTACCACAGATGGTGCATTGGTAGGCCTGAATGGTATCTATAGATTTATGTGGTCAAGTGAGAACCACGATGCCTTTGGACAAAAAGCTCTTGATATAGCCATGGACTACATGGGTAGCGATATGTTTACTCCTGTAAGGGGCTATGGTTGGTTTGTTAATGATTATAATCTATCATCATTAGCAGCAACAACTAATGCCTCAAGATCAGGTTATGCCTGGAGGCATTATTACAGAGTTATCTTCAATGCTAATAACCTCATCGCAAATATCGATGGGGCAACTGGTACTGAAGAAGATAGGGAGTACATTAAAGGCAATGCGCTGGCGCTTAGAGCTTACGCATACTTTTATTTGATAAATTTATTCCAGCACACGTATGTGGGGAATGAAAACGCACCTGGTGTACCTTTATACACAGAGCCAAACGTTGAAGGCAAAGGAAGAGGTACTGTACAGGAAGTATATACCCAAATTATTGCTGACTTAACAGAGGCTGAAAGATTATTAGAAGGTAAAACCAGAATGGTAACCCCTTCTCATATTAATGTTAACGTGGCACAGGGCTTACATGCGCGTGTTGCTCTTCAGATGGAAGACTATGCTACTGCTGCCACTATGGCAAATGAAGCTCGTCAAGGCCGTACCCTTATGAATGCAGCAGCCTATCAGAATGGATTTAGCATGCATAATGCTGAATGGATCTGGGGCTTGCAGATTCCTAACGATCAGGCTACAATTTATGCATCATTCTATTCACACATGGATAATACCGCTTTTGGTTATGCTGGATTAGGGAGCACCAAATTAATAGCGAGAGAACTGTATGAAGCAATTCCTGAAGGAGATGTTCGTAAAGAGCTATTTCAAGCTCCAGTTGCAGAGCCAACAGACGATGATTGGATGAACTATACTTCCTTTAAGTTCCGTAAGCCCAACCCTAGCAATTGGGCAGGCGATTATGTGATGATGAGGGCTTCGGAGATGTATTTAATCGAAGCAGAAGCTCTTGCAAAAACAAATAGAGAGGCTGAAGCTGTAGAAGTATTAGAGGAACTTGTTCAAGCAAGGTATCCTGAGTACACTGCCCCAGCTACTTCTGGGCAAGAGCTTATAGAGGAAATCCTTCTTCAGAGAAGAATTGAGTTGTGGGGCGAAGGCTTCTCACTACTGGATATGAAGCGTCTTAATAGGGATCTTAACAGAACAGTTGGTTCTGCAGAAAATGGAGAGCATGAGGCTGGCTTAGCAGTTGTTACTCAGCGATCTATTACTGATAATGCATATTTGTGGAGAATACCACAAACCGAAATCGACTCGAATGAGGCATTAACTGCTGCGGATCAAAATCCATAATTGCATAATGACCCTGGAAACAAAAAGGCCACCAATTTGGTGGCCTTTTTGTTTCCAGGGTCATTATGCGTTGAAGGTACAGGAGTGCGTATTTCGTAATGGTAAAAGTGCTTGGATCGCTTAATGTGCTCAGGTGAAAGAGCAGGTAGTTGGTAATGACCTCGCTTTTGCTCATGATTGCCAAGCACCATGAAGGCTTACCTAAAAGAAAAGTTCGGGTAGTGTCATTAAGCTCCTGCCAGAACTCATTATTAAGGCAGAATTAAGGCAGAAAATATCTATAAGTTTAGTGTAGACAATAGTAGAAGTATTGAACTTTGGGGAGAAGGATTCCGCTTCTTTGACTTAAAGAGAACAGATAGCGCCTTAGATAGAACAGGAGCCAACCACTCTGCAACTGTTGCTTCTAACCTGCTTAATGTACCTGCTGGAGATCCATGTTGGCAGTGGCAGTTCCCAAGAAGAGAACTGGATCCAAACCCAGCCATGGAGATTGTCTTTTAGTTTTTAAGGAATAAATAAAACAAAACAGCCAACCAAACTTGGGTGGCTGTTTTGTTTTACAGGGCCGTATAGGCTGGCATAGAAACTATAGGCTTCTTAGTGAAAGTTTTCAAAAAGATAAACTTAAAACCGCCCCATGATACGTAGGTGTTGCGAAAGGCATAATATTGACAGAGGAACCCTCTTTCTTTTTATGCAGCTGCGGCACCAAGATGCCTGTAGCCGCGCCTATGGTGTAGCCTATAATATTATCACTTAAAAAGTGTTTACCAGCTCTTAGCCTAAGGTAGCCCACAGTGGCTGGCACGGCGGCTGCGGCGGCCCAAACGTAATACCTGGCTGGGGAGTCGGGGTTAAAATCATGAAAGACTTTGGCCGCAAAAAAGGTAGCGCTGGCTGTGGCCGCTGTATGGCCGCCGTAAAAGGAGTTGGTGGCATATTTATGTAAGCGAGCTTCTAAAGGAGCGTCAACAGCATATACATTGGGGCGCTTACGTTCTGTAAGGCCAGCTGTAAGGCTGTACATGGCTCCCGTTATAGACATGGTTTGAGCAAATAACAGGTACACTTCTGGGGCATTGCCAACCACTTTTTTATCCAGCAACAAGAACAAAGGCACAGCAAAAGAACCGTAAAATGGGATGTCGCTTGCTCTTTCTGCCGCTGCACTATAGTTTCCTGCTGCAAAACGATCAAACCTGTTTACATCTTTGCTGTTCAGATTTTGTAAGTCGGTTTCTGTTAGTCTTTCCTTATTTGTAAGCAAGCTACTGCCCAATACAGCACCGCCAATACCTCCTGCCGTTATAGCGCCATCTTCAAGCCAGTTTATTTTGTACGGAGGTTGTGCCTCTGCAACCTGCGTGGCCAATATAAATGCAAGAAGGAAAGCTAAAATCCTGTGCATAAGATCAGAAGCTATAAGTCATGACGGCTCCATTGAAATTCGGTGCGGAAACTGGGAAAAGGCTAAGGTTAGTTTTATTACTCTTCTTGTGTAGTTGAGGAACCAATATACCTGCGCTGGCTCCAATTACATAGCCTAATATATTATCACTTAAAAAGTGCTTACCAGCCTTCAACCTTAAGTAACCAACAGTGGCGGGCACAGCTGCGGCTGCAGCCCATACATAGTGCCTTGCAGGAGAATCAGGATTGAAATCGTGAAATATTTTAGCCCCGAAAAAAGCAGCACTTGCTGCTGCTGCGGTATGGCCTGCATAAAAAGAGTTTTGTGCGTTTGCACGTGTTTTCTCTGAGATGTCTACATTCGGGTCGTAAGTTAATGGCCTGTTTCGCGGTACGTTGCCGTTTGTCATGGTGAAAAGAGCGGCTGTAACAGCCATTGTCTCCACATAAAGTACAAATACTTGCCCTGCATTGCTTCTTACTCCATCGTTTAGGAGAAGTAAAAATGGCGCTGCGAACGACCCATAAAATGGAATGTCACTTGCTTTCTTAGCGCTTTCTGAACTGTAGCCAGCTGAAAACCTGTCGAACTTAGGCACGTCGTTTTTGTCCATGTGGGTGGCCTGGTACTCAGTTAGGCCAGGCTTGTCCTGCATTAACGTTAGGCCATAATAGCTTAAGCCCATGGTTGCACCAATGATGGGTGCATCTACTTTAAAACTGGTTTTATAGGGGGAGTCCTGCTGTGCTAAGGCGGCGTTAAAGCTAAAGGTGATTAAAAATAGTAGTGAATATATTCGTTTCATAAAATTGCTTAATAGAACATTGTGTAGTCTAAAAACGCTTGAAGCTTAGAAAAGGTTAAATCAGCTTTCTCAGAATAGCAATAGAACTATAGTGTGGGTACTGCGTTATCTCTTCAGAGAATGAACAAGATGCAAGGCCTTTTGAAATGTATAAGGCCTGCTGATGTTTTATCTGTGGAATAATTAAGCTAGTTTTGCAACCTGAAAACAGAGCGATTAGCCGATCTTTAAATATTAAATACGGAACAGTATGCCATACTTATTTACTTCTGAGTCTGTATCAGAAGGACACCCAGATAAAGTTGCGGATCAGATCTCAGATGCACTTCTAGACGAATTCTTAAAGCAGGACCCTCAATCTAAAGTAGCCTGCGAAACATTGGTAACCACTGGTTTGGTGGTGCTAAGCGGCGAAGTGAAAACAGAGGCTTACGTAGATGTGCAGAAAGTGGCCCGTGATGTTATCAAGCGTATTGGCTATACTAAGTCAGAATATAAATTCGACGCAGATGCTTGCGGTGTTATTTCGGCTATACATGAGCAATCGAGTGACATAAACCAAGGAGTGGAGCGTGCTAACCCAGAAGACCAGGGTGCAGGCGACCAGGGCATGATGTTTGGTTACGCAACAAACGAGACTGACAACTACATGCCCTTGGCTTTGAGCATATCACACCTGCTGCTGCAGGAGCTTTCTGCCATACGTAAAGAAGGTAAAGAAATGACTTATCTTCGCCCTGATGCTAAGTCGCAGGTTACTATCCGCTACAGCGATAATCATGTGCCTGAGAAAATTGATACCATCGTTATTTCTACGCAACACGATGAGTTTGAAATGGCGACAGAAGACAGTGCAGAGGCAAGACAGCAGGCGGAGGACAAAATGGTGCAGAAAATATCGGAAGATGTTGCCAAGGTGCTGATGCCGCGTGTGCTAAACCTACTGCCAGAGCGAATCCAAAAGCTTTTCAACGACGATATTGTTTACCACATTAATCCTACTGGCAAATTTGTTATCGGTGGACCTCATGGCGATACTGGATTAACAGGACGTAAGATTATTGTAGATACGTATGGTGGTAAGGGTGCACACGGTGGCGGTGCTTTCTCAGGAAAAGACTCTTCTAAGGTAGACCGTTCGGCTGCTTATGCCGCACGCCATATTGCCAAAAACCTTGTTGCAGCTGGTGTAGCAGATCAGGCGCTGGTGCAGGTAGCTTATGCTATTGGTGTGGCAAAGCCTGTAGGCTTGTACGTAACCACCTATGGCTCTACAAAGGTGCAAGATGCCAATGGCAATGCCCTAAGCGACGGTGAGATTGCTGAAAAAGTAAACAAACTGTTCGACCTGCGCCCATACGCTATCGTGCAGCGCTTTGGCTTACAAAACCCTATCTTCTCCGAAACTGCTGCTTACGGGCACATGGGCAGAACACCAGGAGTAAAGACAGTAGCAGTAGGTAAAAATGGCCAGACAGAAGAAAAGGAATTCGAAACCTTTACCTGGGAGAAGCTGGATTACGTAGACAAGATTAAGGCAGAGTTTGGCCTGTAAAAAACAGATACAGGACATTAGTCTATAAAACAGAAGGGCCAGCTACATGTAGCTGGCCCTTCTGTTTTATAGACTAAGCAACTAGGAATTCGTAATTCTGAATTCGTAATTGCGGAAGCTCTGCTTCCGCTAGTGTGCTGCTTGTTTCTCTTTGTGTCTTTTAAGCTGTCTGCGCATGGCGTCAACGGCCGCGTCTGCAGCAGCTTCAAAAGAAGGAGCATCCTCTTGCGAGAAAAGTGTTGTGCCAGGCACAAATAGTCTCACCTCCACAGTTTTGTTGTCTATGCCTCCCTGGTTATTGTTTTTAAGGAATACTTCCCCATCTATTATCTTATCGTAGAACGTTTCCAATTTATTCACCCTCTGCTGAATAAACTCATTCAGCTGTTCGTCAGCATCGAAATTAACGGAATACATTTGTAGCTTCATAGTTGTAATAATTTAAAGTTTAAAATTTAGGCCTTAGGATGAGCTTTTTCGAAAATTGACTTAAGCTTATCTATTGAATTGTGGGTATAAACTTGCGTTGCCGCCAAGCTTGAATGTCCCAGCAAGTCCTTTATAGCGTTTAAATCTGCTCCTTTGTTTAGCAAGTGTGTCGCAAAAGAGTGCCTAAGTACATGTGGGCTGTTATGTTCTGAGGTGGTTATCAAGCTGATATACTTTTTTACGACACGGTAAACAAATTTTGGATAGAGTGGACGAGCCTTAGTAGTAACGAGCAGTTTCTCGGAATAGTTATCGCCAAATTCACTTTTCTTGTGCTCCAGATAAGTGGCTATACTCTCGACAAGAGACTCGTTGATGGGTATGATTCTTTCCTTGTTTCCTTTGCCGAGTACCTTCACTGTTTTCGACCTCAAGTCAAGATCTGTTTCGGCTATGCCAATAAGTTCAGCCAGTCGAATACCTGTGCCATACAGAAATTCCAGAACCAGCCTGTCTCGCTGCCCTTCAAAGTTGTCTTCAAATTCAAAGTTATCGAGTAGGTTGTTGAAAGGCTGCTCCGCTACAAAGCCAGGTAATTTTTTAGATACTTTAGGAGCTTTAATGCGCAGCATAGGATTTACCTGCACACGTTGCTGTGCCAGCAAAAATTTGTAATAAGACCGAAGGCAGGCAATTTTCCTGTTAATGGACCGCGGCTGTATGTTATTGTGTACAAGAGTCAGAATCCAGGAACGGATAATGGTGTGGTCTGCCTCTGCGGGGTCAGTTATTTCATATACCTGCTGCAGGTAGGTAGCAAACTGACCTAAATCTGTGTGGTAGGAGGTAAGGGTATGAGGGCTATAGCGCTTCTCGTACTGAAGGTACTTAAAAAATAAATCCATAAATTCGAGTATCTGATATACATTTCAGATACTCGAATTTATGGAAAAATAAGATATAAAGGTAAAAGGACTAGTAGTTTTGCTGTGCAAAAAGTTGCTGCTTGTACTTAGCTCTTTCCTTCTGTTTTCTTTTAGATACAGATGGTTTTTCAAAGAAAGTTCTGGATCTCAGTTCTTTAAGAACACCAGTTCTTTCGAATTTCTTCTTAAATCTTTTCAATGCACGGTCTACTGACTCGTTGTCCTTTACGTTTACAATTATCATATCTTTTTTCTTTCTTCTCTTAGATTAAGGGATGCAAATTTACACAAGCTTTTACTTAAAAATCAATAGTTTGGGTAAAAATTATCTCTATAAACAATAAATTTCTACGCATAAAGCGCTGAAAGGCTTTATGGAAGCTGCTAAACTACTTTTTATTTAAGTATAGCTCTTGCTATAACAAGCTTTTGTATCTCGCTGGTTCCCTCGCCTATAGTGCATAGTTTGGCATCGCGGTAGTATTTCTCGGCAGGATAGTCTTTCGTGAAGCCATAGCCTCCAAAGATCTGCACCGCTTCGTTTGCCGCCCTAACAGAAACCTCTGAGGCATATAATTTGGCCATGGCAGATTCTCTGTTCACATCCAAGCCACGGTTCTTCATGTCTGCCGCCTGGTATGTAAGCAACGAGGCAGCTTCTATCTCAGTGGCCATATCTGCAAGCTTGAAAGAAATACCTTGCAAGCTTGAAATAGGCTTGTTGAACTGATGGCGCTCCTGCGAGTAGGCCAGTGCCACCTCAAATGCACCTTGAGCTATGCCCAGCGAAAGCGCTGCAATTGAAATGCGTCCGCCATCCAGTACCTTCATCGCCTGAATAAACCCTTCGCCTACATTGCCAATAACCTGATCTTTGTGCACGCGGCAATCCTGGAAAATAAGTTCAGTGGTTTCGGAGGCACGCATACCTAGTTTGTCTTCTTTGCGACCAGCGCTAAAGCCTTCGGTGCCCTTCTCAATAATGAAGGCAGTCATGCCATGCGAGTCGCCTACATCGCCTGTGCGCACTATTACTACTGCCACATTGCCAGACTTGCCGTGCGTAATAAAGTTCTTAGCGCCGTTTATTACCCAGTGGTCACTGTCCTGCACTGCAACGGTACGCATATTGCCCGCGTCAGAGCCTGTGTTAGGTTCGGTTAGCCCCCAGGCACCGATCCATTCGGCGGTAGCTAACTTTGGCAGGTAGCTTTTCTTCTGCTCTTCGTTGGCAAACTGTAGAATGTGGCCCGTGCATAAGGAGTTGTGGGCAGCCATAGACAATCCGATAGAGCCATCGATTTTAGCAAGCTCGGCAATTGCGGTTACATACTCTAAATAACCGAAGCCAGAGCCACCGTATTCTGTAGGCACGAGTACGCCCATCAGGCCTAACTCCCCGAGCTGTTTAAAAACTTCGATAGGAAACTCCTGCGTTTCATCCCATTCGCGCATCTTGGGTTTTATGTTTTTCTTCCCGAAATCACGGACCATGTCCGCAATCATGCGCTGGTTTTCTGTTAGATTGAAGTCCATTGATAGATTAATAGTTATGTTGTAGCGGATTATTATGGGTCGACTATATAACGAATATGAAATGTAATCGTTGTAATAAAGCTGTCATGTTTGCATAGGCGGCCCAATTGTTGTAGTGGTTTTTCAGTTGTCGGTCTATCTTTATCGGTAGCTGTTTATAGATGAAGCAGCTATTTTGATGCATTTTTTAAATTGTGTTATTTTGAATAAGTATATACGGCAGTACCTGCCCATAGAGGGTGTTTAGCAAGTGCTTATCAGCGTTTTTTGTTGTAAATGATAAATTTTTTAAAAAACTTATTTGGTGGTGAGGCAGCTGCCATAGAAGGAGCTAACTTTGGGCAGCTTAGCGTGGATATGCACTCGCACATTCTGCCAGGGCTGGATGATGGCTCAGAGTCTATGGAGCAGTCGCTGGAACTGGTGCGTGCTATGCAGGAACTAGGGTACCGAAAGCTAATTATGACCCCACACATCATGAGCGATTTTTACAAAAATACGCCAGAAGGTATACGGGAACGGCTGGAACAACTCAGGCAAGCCGTAAAAGATGCTGGTATTGCTATGGAGCTGGACTGTGCAGCAGAGCACTACCTCGATGAAGGCCTGATGAGAAAGCTGAACGAAAAGGAGGAAATCCTAACTTTTGGAAAGAATTACCTGCTTTTCGAAACATCTTTTTTAAATGAGCCGCTGCACCTGAAGGACGCTGTGTTCAAAATGCGTTCTAATGGCTATCAGCCTGTTTTGGCGCACCCAGAGCGATATACTTATTTTTACAGGAAATTTGATGAACTGGCAGCTTATAGAGAAGAGCTGGGAGTGTTGTTTCAGGTAAACCTGAACTCCCTTGTTGGCTATTACTCCTCTGGGGCAAAGCAGGTGGCAGAAGAGTTGGTGGATGCCAAGATGGTAGACTTTCTTGGTTCTGATGCCCATGGTATGAAACACCTGAACTCGCTACACAAAGTGACTGGCTGCAAGTATCTGCAAAAAGCACTGGCACTTCCTTTACGCAACTCGCAACTTTAATTGCTTATCTTCTCCTCGTATGGTTTTTGTAACTGGCGGCAGCGGCCTTATCGGTAGCTTTCTTATTGCTGAACTCTTGCAGCAGGGGTATGAGGTAAAGGCTCTGTACCGAAAGCAAATTCCAGCTATAAAAGGAGGCGAAAATGTAAACTGGATAGAAGGCGACATTCTGGATCCTGTGCTGCTCAGAAAAGAGTTGGCTGGTGTGGAATATGTCGTGCACAGCGCTGGACTGGTGTCGTATGCGCCGCAGGATAGTGAGCTTCTAAAACAAGTAAATATAGAAGGCACAGCCAATATTGTAGATGCTTGTTTGGAAACTGGCATTACAAAACTCTGCCACGTTAGTTCTATTGGCGCTGTCGGGAGGCCTAAAGGCGCGAAAATACTGACAGAAGAAAATAAATGGGACGCTGCCGAAGAGCATTCGGCCTATGCCAGTTCGAAGTATTTAGGCGAACTAGAAGTATGGCGTGGTGTGGCCGAGGGGCTGAAAGCTGTTGTTGTGAACCCATCCATCATACTTGGTCCTGCCGATTGGAACCGTAGTAGCACGCAGCTGTTCAAGTACGTGTTTCAGGAGCGGGCTTTCTATACTGATGGCACAGCTAACTTTGTAGATCTGCGTGATGTGGTGGAGGCAATAATGCAGCTTACTTTCTCGGATATATCAGGAGAAAGGTATATATTAAGCGGAGGGCAGCTGAGCTATAAAGCATTCTTTGATAAAGTTGGGCTGTACTTCGGTAAAAAGGCCCCTGGCATAAAAGTGCCTGCTGCTGTAGCAGAAGTTGTTTGGCGGTTTGAGTATGTTCGTTCTTTGCTCACGGGCAAAAGACCTTTAATAACGAAAGATACAGCCCGTGTATCTGTAAAAACACACAAGTTTAGTAACGAAAAAGTGGTGAAGGCTACAGGTTTGAAGTTCAGATCATTAGATGAAACAATAGCCTGGAGCTGCGAACAACTACAAAAACAAGAGCTGGCGGCAGTACGCTGAAGCCTGTTTTGACTAAACTATTTACAGTATTAAAATGTAGTATGACAAAGGCTGTTACATAACAGCTGGTTGGATTTTGGAGATGAAAGAAAACTTTGATGAACATAGCGAAGAGCTGGAATTGGTTCAGCGATTCGAGCAGATGCTTGGGAAAAACGAGTCTGCTTTTTTTGATCTTGGCGATTTCGAATTGATTATAGACCACTACACTGCTAACTTCGACTATAAGAAAGCAATTCTGGCCTGCGATTCTGCTATTGCCCAATACCCGTTTTCCTCTGAGCTTAAAATAGATAAGGCGCAGTTGCTGGCTATGGCTGGTAATTTCGAAGATGCGCTTACACTTATAAATGAAGTGGCTGATGTAGAGCCCGACAACCCTGATGTGCTGCTGACGCGCGGTATCATTTTCACCCAGCGCGGTGACTATCGTGATGCCATCGACCATTTTAAAAAGGCTTTGGCTTTCGCCGACGATCGGGACGATATTTACTTTAACATCGGACTTGCCTACCAAACCTGGGGTAAGTTTAGCTCAGCTATCAAATACTATAAAAAGTGCGTTGCGCTTAACATAGAAAATGAAGCTGCTATGCAGGAAGTGGTGTATTGTATGGAGCTTACAAACTCTATACGGGAGCACCTGCCTTTCTTCGAGGAGTTTGTAGATAGTGACCCTTACTCGTCTGTAGCATGGTTTAACCTGGGCAATGTGTATAATAAGCTAAGCGCTTACGATAAAGCCATTGCTGCCTACGACTATGCGACCATTATCAAGCCTGATTTTATTACGGCTTATAATAACATGGCAAATGCCTATGTGTTTTTGGGAGAATATACAAAAGCGATAGAGGCCTTCAACGCTATGCTGGAACATGGCGATCCATCGGCAGAAGTGTACTGCAACATAGGTGAATGCTACGAGAAGCTAAAGCAGTGGGATCTTTCCAGGCGCTACTACCAAAAGTCTACCGACTTAGACCCTGAGATGGATGAAGCCTGGTTTGGCATTGGTGTGATACTGGATGCGCAGGGAAAATGGTACGAAGCCGTACATTTTTTTAAGAAAGCAACTGAGCTTTATAACGATAGCGCTGATTATTGGATTGCTTTGGCCGCTGCCGAGTATCATGTAGGGCATGTGGTGTCGGCGCTGGAGAGCTACGAGCGTGCCGCAGAGATACAGCCTGGCGATAAAGACATATACCTGAACTGGTCTATTATACTGTTTGAGCAGGGCAATTTTGATGAGGCAACAGACATTATCCTCAATGCCATAGAGATTCAGCCAGACGAGGCGGAACTGTATTACAGGGCCTGTGCTTATATGCTTTCGGCAGGAAAATACCGAGAAGCATATAATTATTTAGAAAATGCGTTAATTTTGGATTTCGAAAAGCACAAACTGCTGTTTGAGTTCTTTCCAGAACTGGAGTCGCAGCGTGCCTTGTCCCGATTAATTGACCAGTACCGCAAATAAAACTTGATGAACTACACCCTGAATAACCTGCCCGAACGCGAACAGAAACCAAGAGACAGAGGTTTTACCATGGCCATGGATAAAGGCCTTAGCATAAGGGAGGTTGAAGACTTTATAGAAGTAGCAGGAGACTACGTTGATATTGTTAAACTTGGCTGGGCTACCTCTTATGTAGTTCCTAACCTGCAAAAGAAGCTGGATGTTTACAAAGCCGCAGGTATACCTGTATACTTCGGAGGCACTTTGTTCGAGGCTTTTGTCATCAGAAACCAGTTCGAAGACTATCGTCGCGTACTTGACAGGTACCAAATGGAATTTGCAGAAGTATCGGATGGATCGCTGGATATGGATCATGATGAAAAGTGTGGGTACATCAGAACGCTGGCAGAGCAGGTAACGGTTCTGTCGGAGGTTGGCTCAAAGGATGATCAGAAGATTATACCGCCTTACATGTGGATTAGGCTGATGCAGGCCGAGCTGGAGGCAGGTGCCTATAAAGTAATAGGTGAAGCTCGTGAAGGTGGTAACGTAGGTTTGTTCCGTTCTACTGGCGAGGTTCGTAGCGGCTTGGTAGAAGAAATCCTGACGAAGATTCCGTTTGAGAAGATTCTTTGGGAAGCTCCTCAGAAATCGCAGCAGGTATGGTTTATCAAACTATTAGGCGCCAATGTTAATTTAGGAAACATAGCACCTAGCGAGGTGGTGCCACTTGAAACAATCCGTTTAGGTTTGAGAGGCGACACCTTTGATCACTTCCTGGATTTGAAAACTCCTTGTTAATACGCTGAAGTATAAGATACATTATTTAAATTGCCCGTCGGTTTGTCCGCACGGGCAATTTTTATTAGAAGACACTACGCTTACTATATGGAATCAGTAAAAGAAGAAACCAACACACAGAGAAGAACGGTTAAAGAGTATTTTTTGCTTTTCTCGAAAGGCGTAGGTATGGGCGCAGCCGATGTAGTGCCTGGCGTGTCGGGCGGTACGATTGCCTTTATCACAGGTATTTACGGAGAACTTTTAAACGCTATTCGCTCTGTAAACGGAGAGGCTGTAAAACTGCTGTTACGCTTCGACCTGAAAGGTTTGTGGAAGCACATAAACGGAAGCTTCTTGCTGGTGCTGCTGGCAGGTATTGGCTTCTCTGTTGCCTCGCTTTCAAGGCTGATTCTTTTTCTGTTAGATAACTACCCAGAGTTGCTGTGGTCATTCTTTTTTGGTTTGATTGTAGCGTCGGCGATAGTAGTTGGTAAAAAAATAACCAGCTGGACACCTGCCGTTGTCATAGCGGCGCTGGCAGGTGCGGCCATTGCTTATTATATAACAGTGGCAACTCCAGCTCAAACTCCCGAATCTTATTGGTTTATATTTCTGTCTGGTTCCATAGCCATTTGTGCCATGATTTTGCCAGGTATATCAGGTAGCTTTATTCTAGTGCTGCTAGCCAAGTACGAGTTTATCTTAGGTGCGGTAAAAGAGATTCGGCTAGATATAATTGGAACGTTTGCTGTAGGCTGCGTAACGGGTATATTGGTTTTCTCGCATGTGCTTAATTGGATGCTGAAGCACTACCACAACATAACCGTAGCCTTACTGACAGGTTTTATGGTAGGCTCTCTAAACAAAGTGTGGCCCTGGAAGAATACGCTACAAACCTATACCGACCGCCATGGAGTGGTAAAGCCCCTTGTGCAGGAAAACGTGCTGCCAACTGAGTATCTGCAAATTACAGGCAAGGAGCCTTACCTGATGTATGCCATTGTGCTGGCCATTCTTGGCTTCCTGCTGGTATACCTGGTAGATCGCTTTACAGCCGATAACACAGCAGAAGCCTAGCATAATTTTCTTTCTTACTAGTACAGGTTCTGTAAGCACAGGGCCAGAGAAACAATTAACTACACTCCATTAGTATATGCGTACGTTTGGTCTTATCGGTAAAAAACTTGGACACTCTTTTTCGAAGCGCTACTTCTCTGAAAAATTTCAGCGAGAGGGAATAACTGATGCCCATTATGAATTGTATGAGCTGCCTGGCATAGATGAGTTACCAGTACTGTTAGCCAAAGAACCGACTTTGGTAGGACTTAATGTAACGGTTCCCTACAAAGAGGTGGTTATCCCTTTTTTGGACAAGCTAAGCGATGCGGCAGCACAGATAGGAGCGGTTAACACCATCAAAATAGAAAACGGAACCACGACTGGCTATAATACCGACTACATTGGTTTCAGAAATTCGCTAGAGGATTTTTACCCTGAACAGGAGCGTAATAAGGCATTGGTGCTAGGTACAGGCGGTGCTGCAAAAGCTGTGTTAGCAGTGCTAAAAAGCCTGGGCGTGCCTTATACTTCTGTTTCACGTGTGGCAAACTCAGAGGCCATTGCTTATACCGACGTTTCGCCAGCAACTCTAAAAGAATACAACCTGATCATCAATACAACACCCCTGGGCATGTACCCAGAGGTGGAGACCTTGCCAGCACTGCCTTATGAAAGCTTAAGTGCAGGACATTATTTATATGATTTGGTTTATAACCCCGAGCAAACTGCTTTTCTGCAGCAGGGGCAAAAGGCAGGTGCTAAAACGAGTAGCGGCTTGGCTATGCTGCACGGGCAAGCTGAGGCAGCTTGGGAAATCTGGAATAACACAGCGGGATAATACAAAACTAAATTTTTAAAAATATTGATATTCTGTAACTTGTAGCGTGTAAAGCTGCGTAAAGGGCTATAAAATATGACATCTTATGGCTCAGCTACAAACTATAAAATTAAAAGCACACAATCTAAATGCAGAGGTATACGCTCTGTATTTATCTTACCTAGATACCCGCGTAAAGTGGTACGTTCGCGTGCTGCTGGCTTTTGTAATCGGCTATGCGCTTAGCCCAATCGATTTTGTGCCTGATCTGCAGGCCGTCTTTGGATTCTTGGATGATGTAGTGGTTATTGCTGCTGGATTAAGCTTTTCTTATCAACTTCTTTCTAAAGACGTACTTGGCAAAGCTCGTGTACAAGCTTACGAGGCACTAAACGGCGATAAAGAAAGTGTGATGGCGGCCTACCGCATTATTGGTTATACCTGGATGCTTGCCTTCTGCCTGCTAGCAATTATTGTGTACAAGCTCCTGAACTTAAATTCTTTTTAAGAAGATCTCTAAAAGGTAAGTTTTAGAATAAATTTTGCTCCCAAGCATACATTCCCAAAAAGCCTCCTGAATAAGGAGGCTTTTTTAGTGACGGCTATCACACCTAAGACTCTTTTATAGGATCGGTTTCTGTAAGAATAACTTTATGGGGAAGGTGAAAATACCTATAACTTGGTATTGTAGTGCGTTTGTGTGTGTTATAGATTTGCACTCAATCAGATGTTTTTTCTTCTTCAAATGTTAAAGTTGTAAAGTTAGATTAGTTGTTTTCATGGCCTCTAGAGCGAAAGTTCTAGAGGCTTTGTTTTTGTACAGGTACAGCTACAGGAGGCAACTATCAAAAACTGCGGCTAAACCTGCATCAGTACTTAAATTGACACAATGTGAAGTGGTAAATTGGCGGGATGGATAGTTAGTTATATTAAATGATTATAAATATCTCTTCGTTAAAGGCAATGACACATGTAGTAAGTGCTACATTATCATATATTTACATCTCGATAAGTCTGCTGCGGCTATACTGCCTACCAAGTGCCTTATCGACTAAAAATTTGGTTGTGGTTTAGAATGTATGATGTAGGAATAA
>NZ_JAJJWH010000034.1 GCF_020907245.1 Pontibacter harenae
AATACTCCTAATCCTTTGACACAGTTTGTTTTACAGCCTCCATTCCTGTTTTTAGATATGCAATCCACTAGCAAATTCTTAATGTGACGCAGCAATTTTAGTTAGTACTTATCTCTGCTGCTATTTCGTGAATGCCTCCGTTACTCGCTCTGAGGTCAACTTTATATGGAAAAGCTTAGAGGCTGTTGTGATTCAAATGAATTATAACAGACTCTAAAGTATTAGCCATAAGAAGAGAATTTACATCTTGAACGCAATTTCTTTAGCAATAGCTACAATACCTCACTCAGCAATACATTATAAAATGGAGAACCTCCTGTTTTAGCAGTAATCACTACTAAAGTAGGAGGTTCTCCGTTGTTTTGCTCCTAAGTCAGGAACAGGTATTCTACATAAAATAAATTATTACCTCAACTATTAGTTGGCATAGAAGTTAAAAGCACGAATATTGGCAAATCGTCCTGGGTCGCCAGCTGGTTGCGTTGTTAAATACCCCATCGATATTTCAGAGGCTTCTGTAACCGTAAATGTGATTTTATACGCTGTTACAGGCTTTCCATTAACTATTTTCACAGACCCAATGGCAGTACTAACCTGTTCTACATCTGGCAACTCGTCACCTGGCGCTACAACAATGTAGGCATGATCATTCTCAGATAAGTTGGTGTCTCTCAGGTCCGAAATTTCGAAGGTATAGCTACCTGGATCAAGCGCAAGAGTTTGGTAAACCTTACCATTTGTAACAGCAGGAGCTCCCCATCCAGATTCAACATTAAAGATGTTGCCATTCCACTCATCCCAACCGCCATGGCCACCACCATGAATTTTGATAGCATCATTAGTTATCCAATCTGCCAGCGTTCCCCATCGGCCAGATCTTGATGAAGCTATAAAAGGGACCTGACGGTTCTTTAGTTGAGGCACTACTTTCACTTCATAATTTCTGTAAGCAACCGCAAAGGTATCTATACTTGTAGCTTCAGGCTTAAATATAGTTCTGTAGCGTATTGTCGTGGTCTTATTCAAGCCTTCCAGTACAGCTGTAGGTTGTGTGGCAGGTGTTACCACATGCTTTGTTTCTCCGTCTACATCATACTCAATTTCAGTAAACTGAGCGCCTGTGGATAAATCCATTGTCTCCCAGTTGATGATGGTATTGTTAGGATTGAAAGTAAGCGATGATATTAAACGATTGTTTATTTTTCGCCTATAAGAGCTCCCATAAGAAGTACCAACTGCATTTACTGGAACAGAACGATTGCCAACCGCATCATAGGTATATGACACAAAGTTCTTCACTCCTTCATCCACATCAAAAACTCTTTCAAAAGGCACTTTTCCTGTCTCTGTGCCCTTATCTAGGTTGTACTCCACCGAGTCCCGAAAGTCATTCCAAAATATCCTCAACTTTGTCACCTTCGGGTCTGCACTTATCAGACCTTTGTACATTACCCGTCCTTTACCAGCCAGCACCTGTACCGAGTCAATCTTGCCCGTATACATTATTTCGCCGTCCTTGGTAAACTCTTTGAACTCATCCCATTTAGAGCATGAAATCATTGCCGCAGAACAAAGTACAGCTACAAGAGCTAACCTTATTTTCTTTAACATAAAATTTCTTTCCATGATATTTTATTTTTAGCAGCCCCCGTTGCAACCGAAGCACAGCCTAAACTGCAACAGGGCCTTTATTTCATTTATTTATTTACCGCGGATCACCGTATACTTTTATCTCATTGATGCTTTGAGCTGTACCGCCTGCCCAGTTTTCAAGGCATCTAACTCTTATGTACCTTACTTTAGGTGCAGTTAACGGAATATCAAAATCCCATCCCTTTTCTCCCGTTTCTCTGTCTAAAGCTGTATCCTGCCCATAAGGAGTGTCCGAAGGCTTTGTCACTTCATAGGAGCCTAGTAAAACCCAACTCTCATCTAAGGCACCACTTAAAGATGGATTTTCTGAACCATACACTTCAAATTTTTTCAGAGTAGTTAAGAAGTAGAACTGCGCTGGGCTAAGTTCAGGGAAAGGACGTATCCAGAACCTGCTTAATTTTGCAGATACACCCGTGTCAAAAGTAATCATGTGTGGGCCTGGACCTCCGTTTACCTGGTGGGTAAAGCTTACATAAGGCCAGCCCAAGCGGTTATCCCAAGCATACTCTAACCTTGCGCCATTTGTAACTTGTGGAGCATCGCCAGGTAATTGAAATGCTCTGAATTTTGTAGGTTCTAACTCTACCTCATAAATTGGTTTAACAGTTACAGTAGAGGTATCTGTAGAGTTACCCCATTTATCTCTAACGAATACCTGAAACTCGTAATTAACTGTATCAAGCCCTCTTATCTTAGACTGAATGTCGCTAACTCTAGTAAAAACACTTTTGTTGTTATCTACCTCAAACTCATTGAAAGCATTGGGCTTCATCACCATTATTGCAACGTTGTCCGCATCAGGGTTTTCAGCTGATAAGTTATAACCACCAAAGGCGTTGTCTACTTTAATGCTTTTATAGACCTTCCAGATAGGCGCCTCCAGCGGCTTAACTATTACCGTAACAGGCTCCGAAGAAACCTTGGTGCGGCTTACAGCATACACCTTTACTTCATGCTCTAATGTGTCAGCAAAGCCTTCAACTGTTAGCTCACTGTTGTAATAAGAAGACTTTACTTCTGCCTCTTCTCCATTTGCAAGTTTATAAACAGCCTTAACGTAGAGTAAACTTTGGTTTGTAGGCAGGTTATAAGTAAGCTTTGCTTTTCCAGATAGGTTCTGTACCGTGATGTTAGAAACCGTCCCAGGTACGGTTGTGTCGGTTCCTATGGGTTCTTTGAAACCTAAGTCTTCCTCGCAGGAGCCCATAGCAAAGGCTCCTAACAGAAGAAAAAACACATTTTTTATATAACGTATATCCATGATATTTTATCTTTTTGATGTTTTAAATTACCAACCAGGGTTTTCTACCAAATTTGGATTTCTTCTGGTATCGAAGTTGCCAATTGGCCATAAATAGTCTCTTGGAACAATAAACTTCTGGCTGAAAACTACTCTCTCGCTATTGTAACCTTCAGTTGTTTTAGACGTGATGTTCAAGCCGGTAATGTCCTTATTCAGTTCTTCACCTGCCAGTTTCCATCTTCTAAGGTCCCAGAAACGATGGCCCTCGAAAGCAAGCTCAATTAAACGCTCCTGTTGGATTATCTCTCGCAAGCCATTCTGATTAGTGAACTTAGCTGGGTTTTTAGAATAAGTAGACCAAGATTCTGCCACACCTTTCAGTCCAGCTCTCTCTCTTAACTTATCTACATACACAATCGCCTCAGCTGCTTCGCCTGTCTCGTTCAAGGCTTCGGCATACATCAAATACAAATCTGCCAATCTGATCTCTGGCCAAGGATACCCCTTCCAGGCTGGAGCAGAAGTACTATTAGTTGTCGACTCCCAGTGCACAAGCTTTTTAATGAAATAGCCTGTTTCGTTCCAGTTCATGTAATCACCAAAACCAGCTTTCTCGCTGTTCTTAGACCTGATATAGAAAGTATTCTCATCGGCACCAGTAGCATTGCCGTCTTTCATGTACCAGATAGATCCATCAAATCCAAGGCTGGCATAAAAGCGTGGCTCACGATCGAAGTTAAGTCGGGCAGTTCTGTAAGTAGGCTCAATGTAATAACGCTCGCTCATTTCAGCCGTTCTTACAGCCATATAATCTGAATAGTCTAATGTTTTATCTTCTTCAATGGGAACTCCATTTTTAGTATAAAACATCTTTGCTATTTTTAAAGGAGCAGCCCATGCACCTCTGGTTTGGCCTCTGTCGTTGTGTGGGCTTCTTTCTACAGGAGGCATTGCAAGGAACTCGTTGTTCATGTAGCTGTTAGACAATGCCCATATAGCCTCAGGTCCCCAGCGGCCTGTCACTGCATTCCGAATGTTCAGCTGTGTTTTAATTTCATCACTTAGCTGTAAAACATCATTCTTATAGGTATACAGAAAGTGTCCATTTGCTTCGGCAGCTTCTATGGCTGCTTTAGCCGCATCACGGGCCTTTACCCATTTAGTTTGATCGTACTGTCTATTGAATAAAACAGTACCATCATGATTGGCAAAGCCTGCATAATCTGTATTGCCATTAAATAAAGGGCTAGCAGCAAATAACCACAACTTTGCTTTAACAGCCAGCGCAATAGGCTGTGTTATTCTGCCAAGCTGGGAGTTTTCATCTACTATTCTAGGAGGCAGTTTCTTAACCGATTCATCAAGTAAATCCGAGATATAAGTCACCACATCATCTACTGGCTGTCGTACGGCATTTGGTTCCGCAATAGGAGAGTTCTCATCCATGATTGGAATAGGCCCGTACATTCTGAATAAGTAGAAGTGATAGAATGCTTTTAAGAACTCTACCTCTCCAATCCATCTTTCACGTTCGTCTATGGTAAGATCAGGCACCTTGTTTTCATCCTTTATGTTTTCTAAAAAGATGTTACAATGACGGATACCTCTAAACATCTTTAGATGCTCCCAACCGTTTCCGCCGCCTTTTCTTAAACCTGACCACTCGTCAAACAAAGGAGCATCCTTATTCTGCTGCCCTTGGGCAATTCTGAAAGCTGCATGCCACTGGGCTTGGCTTGCCTGCGGCAACCACATCTCGTCACCAGCAAACATACCTACATTGTACCAGCCGTCACCGTTCTTTGGCAAAAACGAATAACAGGTAAACAGGTACTTTTCCGCTTCATTGCGCAGCTTAAAAGCATTTTCTATAGTTGCTACGTTGTCAGGTACTACATCCAGATAGTCTTTGCAAGAAGAAACATTAAGAGCTACTAGCAACAATATGCACTTTAAGTATCTACTTCCCCTTTTAGACTTCAAGCCTTTTAAAGAAGGCTTCTTTGTTGCCTCGTTCAACCGACTAATTTTAGAAAGAATATTATCCTTTATCATGATTTCAAAATAAAATTATACTATAAGTTTAGCGAAACACCTAAGTTGTAAACAGACTGAATAGGATAGTTCAAACCATTTCCTCCCATTTCCACATCCCACATTTTAAATTTGCTGATAACAAAGAGGTTGGTAGCGGAGAAATAAACCCTGGCACTTTGTACACCAATTTTCTTAGCATTAAGTATGTTGTAACCTAAGTCTACATTTTTCAGCCTTAAAAAATCTCCGTTTCGCATCCACCAGGTTGACCTCACATTGTTTGGCCCTACCTGCCAAGTACTCATTCGTGGCCAGAAAGCATATAGGTTTCTGTTCTCCTCAGACCAATGGTCGTTAGCAATAGCTTCTAACAAACCGTTCTGGTTGCCGCCTGACGTAACAAAAGGTTGTATAGCAGCTGGGTTTATGAAGAAAGAAGAGCGAGCTGAACCCTGGAAATAAAAGCTAAAGTCAAAGTTCTTATACCTCATAGAAGAACCAAAACCGTAGATAATTTCAGGTTGTGTAGGATAACCGATAGGCACTTGGTCATCTGAGTTTATTACGCCATCGCCGTTAATATCTCTATACTTGATGTCTCCAGCCAACAAGCCCACGTCACCAAACTGCACAGGTGAGTTAGCCACTTCCTCTTGGTCAACAAATAATCTTTCTGCGATGTACCCCCACTGCTGAGAAGCAGAACGCCCAGTTCTAGTTAAATGGGAAAGGCCACTCTGATAGGCAAGTTCGTCGGTTTTAATAATCTTGCTGGTAGCATAAGTAAAAGTACCCCTTAGATCTGCACTAAAATCACTACCTATGGCTTTTGTATAGCTGGCAGAAAGGTCTACGCCCTCAGATTTTAACGCTCCGTAGTTTGACAATGGAGTAGCCATTAAGCCAGAAGCATTATCGATATAGGTTATAGGTTGTAGAATCTGGGTTCTCTCTTGCTGAAACGCATCAACAATAAGCTCAAAGCCGTTCGCCAGGTTCAAGTCCATACCCAAGTTTAGCTGCTTTGACTCTTCCCAGGTAATAGCATCATTAGCATATCTGCCGATGGAAACCCCTGGCTTGTAATAAGTAGCTGCTCCATCGTTCTTACCAAAGGTTGCACCATAATTACCATCATTTAAGCTAACTTCAGACATGTACAAAAATCTCTGATCTCTTGTGCCAATGGCATCGTTACCAACAATACCATAAGTTGCTCTCAACTTCATGTTTGCGATAACACTTTTAAGAGGCTCAAAAAATCTTTCGTTAGAAACTCTGTAACCTAAACCAACAGAAGGGAAGAAACCAAAACGGTTCTTTTCAGAGAATCTTTCTGAACCATTGTATCCAAAGTTGAATTCAGCCAAGTAGCGTTCGTCAAAACCATAGGTAAGTCTACCAGATGTACCGTTGTTTCGGGCAGGAAGAGAACGAATCAAGCTTCCTGGGTTACCTGCTTCATAACTAGAGATGTAAGAAACCAGCATTGCCCCAACAGAGTGCTTGTCGGCAAACAGTTTATTATAGTCTACAACGCCCTGCAGCCAGAACTGAGACTCAATAATTTTATCGGTTTCTGTATAGTTTAGATATTCTGTACCAGCCACACCAACAGAATTGGCTGAACCATCATTTAATACACCGATACTATAACCTCCTGTTGTTGGGTCTATAGTAGAGTTATAGAAAAAGGGATTGTAGAACCTGTTTAGGGCAACATGCGAAGTTCTTTTGACATAACTCATTGCACGGGCGCTTAAGCCTTCTGTTATAAAACCAAGGTCTTGCTTCAGTTCTATCTGCGGATTCAGGTTGGATGTTTTATAGGTCTGATACCCCTTCACCATTTCAGCGTAAGGATTCACATATAAAACGTTTGTTGCCATACCTTCGCCGTTCATTATTCGGGCTGAACCAAATAGCGGATGATCTAAGTAAGGTAGCTTATCTTTCGGATACACTGCCGGGAACATAACAGGATTTGCACGCAAGGCATTATCAAAAATAGTAGCGCCACCACTTCTGCCATTTGTTCCGATAGGACCAGTATAATCGTCAAACTGGCCATAGATACGGGCAATTAACACGAGCGACTTTGTCAGGTTCAAGTCAACGTTAGACCTTATCGAGTAATTACTAAGCTTGATGTTACTGTTGAAGTTGTTGATAGGGTCTACCTGTAGCAAACCGTTATCGCGGTTGTAAGTACCAGCTATGTAATAGCGTCCTTTAGGAGTTCCTCCGCTTATGTTCAGGTTATACCCTTGGTTGATCGTATAATCTTTAATTAATTGGTCAACCCAATCATTATTAGGATAGAGATATGGATCAGCTCCAGCCTGCGTATGATTAATCTTGTTCTGACTGTAAGGCTGAATAGCTTCAGGAGAACGGCTCAATGTGGCTTCGTTAGCCAACCTCATGTAAGTGATGTTATCGGCAAATTTAAAGTTTTTGGTATTAGTAGACACACGGTTTTCTGCTCTGAAGCTAAATCGTGTTACGCCTTCCTTACCTAGCTTCGTGTTGATTAGAACCACACCGTTTGCACCCCTGGCACCATAAATAGAACTGGCAGCAGCATCCTTTAGCACAGAGAAGTCAGAAATATCATCTGGTTGCAAACGAGCCATATCTGTTGGAGTAGACTCGATACCATCTATAAGGATGAGAGGGTCGCGCTTTCCTGTTCCGAACGTAGATAAACCACGGATGTAGAAAGTAGAGTTATCGGTTCCCAAGCCTGGTTCACCGCTTTGCTGGAAAGAGATAATACCGGCTACTTTACCAGCAATAGCATTTGTTAAGTTCGAAGATGGGGTTTTTAGTTCTTCTACGTTTACAGATGTAATAGAACTCACCAAGCTTTCTTTACGCTGCTCACCAAAACCTACAACAACTACTTCTTTTAGAGCCTGTGCATCTGTAGCCAGTGTTATATTAATCTGATTTTTGCTTCCGATAGCCACCTCCTGGCTTTGGAAACCAATAAATGAGAAAATAAGTCTGCCTTTAGCATCTGGTACAGTTAAAGTATATTCTCCATTTTCATCTGTAACGGCACCAACACTCATGTTTCCTTTAAGCACGATACTTACACCAGGTAACGGAGCACCATCATCTTTAGAAATAACCTTACCTCTTACCGTAAACTGATCTTGCTTGGCAGTTTCGCTAATCCTACTGACACTTGCAGGGTTATTCAAGACTACAGTTGGAGTTATTGCAGTGGCTTCCTGCACTTCATAATTGCTGTTGTCAGTCCTTTTAAGTCTTAGATTTAAAGGTGCCAGCACAATCTTTGCAGGCTCTCCAACACCAGATCCTTGCAAATTTTTGCTCTCTACTTGCGCAGACATGTTGCCCTGAGCAAATGATGGGGACAGGCCAAGGCCTATCCCCATCATTACCAGAAGCCATTTTCTTTTTTGTACATTTTTCTTCATGTGTGTGAGCGTTTATACCAATAGTCAGTGGAGAATAAATTATCAATAAATTAATCTTTATAAATTCTTATTATATCTTTATAATCCTATATATTCAATCATTAGTCATAGGAATCTTCTCAACCCACCCCTTCTGTTCTTGCACACCAACCTAAAGTGAAAATTTGCGCACCTACAACTCGTTTTTTCTCTGCGGCTACTTTTGGCTTTTTCAGCTCACTACTAATGATGTTATTTTGCAAATGCTTTCTCCAAAATATTAGGCCTTGCTACTGGCAATTCCAATTTGAATTTTCAGCACCCTTCAAAGCACCTTAAGCATAAGAGCAAACACTCTATAAAGCTTTGTTCACATGAGTAAATACTCAATAAAATTGTATCACCTAACTCAGAGCTAGTTAGCTATATATTTGGACAATGATATAGAAATTTTTACAATTTATTTCCATAACAAAGTGAGTAAACACTTCTATGTTAAGACACTAAGTAGCTATATCTTTATATAGAGCTTTAAAACGAATATTATTTTAAAACTGCGTGTCTTAAAATAATATTGGCAAAAATCAGTTAAAGGAGGTCAAAACTGAAAATGTAAACTCAAATACTATTTAACAGAAGCTTTTTCTCTGCACAAAGAGAAGATGACGATAGTAGGAGCTACTACTTTTAAGAGAGGTAAAATTCACTAAAAAATCGTGTCGGCTTTTTAAAAACTGCATAACGCATTTCAAAAAAGATTCATAAAACTTCATCTGGAAGTTTAAAGCTATCCTTATAGGTGTAAGAGCTAGTGTGGCAGGTGTAGATTTTTTCCTATCAGATGAGGAATCTGAGGAGAGAAGCATTCTTTCTACCCCTAACCCTTATGAGAAAGGGTAAGGGGTAAATCCTTAGAATGTGTTATTCAGCTCTGGAAACGGAGAATGAATAAAACCGTTTCTATTGCTTACTATTAGGCGATATCACATATTTGAACGCCCTGTTTTAGCGAGGCAAGCTTGTCGGGCCGCTTGGGGACAAACTCCTGTGCTACAAAGCCCTTGTAACCAGTATCAGCAATCGCTTTCATGATAGCAGGATAATTTAACTCCTGTGTCTCATCAATTTCTGCACGCCCAGGCACGCCACCTGTATGGTAATGAGAAATGTATTTTTGAAACTTGTTGATGGTTGCAATTACGTCTCCTTCCATAATTTGCATATGGTATATATCGTACAGCAGCTTAAACCGATCCGATCCTACTTGGTCTGCCAAGGCTGCTCCCCAATGTGTGCGGTCAGCCATATAATCTTTGTGGTTTACTTTGCTGTTCAGCAACTCCATCACCATCGTTACCTTATGCTTTTCGGCCAAGGGCATTAAGCGCTTTAGGCCTATTGCGGCATTTTTCAATCCCTTTTCATCGTCCATACCGTTACGATTGCCCGAAAAGCAGATAATCTGGTTAAAGCCCGCTTTGGCTACTAACGGAATAACTTCTTCATAGCTTTTCACCAAAGCATTGTGGTACTGAGGGTCATTGAAACCTTTCTGTATTCCCATACCCGCTCCCCAAGGCAAAGCCGAAGTTAACCCGTATTTTTTAAGTGTAGGCCACTCCTCTGGCCCTACTAGTTCTATTGACTGGAGTCCTATATCGTTTGCCGCTTTACACAAATCCTCTAACGAGACTTTTTCATAGCACCAGCGGCAAACAGAGTGGTTTATTTTACCCTTTAACTTATACCCAACGGCTTTATCAGCAGCTTCCAAGCGATGTGTAAGAGCACTACCAACTGTTGCCAGCACAACACTGCCAGCAATCTTCATGATAGACGAACGGCGAGAGTTTGAATAAGTCATAATTAAAAAAGGTATGGTAAAAACTTTATAAATGCTCAACTGGCATAGCTATTAGCCTCGCTAATTTTTTGCTACAGTTAATAATTTGCTACTGCTTCTGCTCAGAAAGAAACTGAACAAGAGAAGCGAATTCTTCATAAGACAAAGCGTTTGCAAGGCCAGCAGGCATCATCGATGTCTCCATTTCTTTTCTGGAGAGTATGTCGCTGGTTTTAACAGTAAATACTTCGCCTACAATGTTGCGCATCACTATTTTTTCGGCAGACTCTTCTGTAATAAAACCCATGTAGCTTTTATTACCCTTAGCGGTTACAAGCACACTGGCAAAACCCTGGGAAATGGAAGCATTGGGCTTTAAAATAGACTCTGCTATTTGCTCCCTATTCATGATAGAACCAACCTGCCCCATAAAAGGGCCTTTCATCTTCTCGCCTTTTTCAATGCTGTGGCAGGCAATACATCCCTGCTGGTAAAAAATTGCTTTCCCCTTGATGACATCACCTTTTATGCTACCAAGTGCCAGCATCACATCTTCTATAGAAGACTCCCCTATTTGACCTTTCTTATTCTTAATCTTTTCCAGATCCACGTTTACCTCATTGGCTATAGCTTCGGTTTCTTCGCCGCCAAACTCAGTTATCCCCATACGATGGCGACCATTTAAATCTGCAAAGAGTTGCTTTTCTGCCGTACCTGCTTTTTCCCATTCTGCCCTCAAGAACTTTTCTATTTTGGGCGACTCTTCCCACGTTATCCCTTTGTAGTAAGGTCCATGCGAATCAGGACGCGTACCCCACCACCAGGAAGCATCATAAGGTGCTTCTTTTTTATAAAGACGCGATAAAGTGGTAAGGATTTGGGTTTTCAGTTTTTTGTCAGAAGCTTGTTCATAAGCAGATATCAAACCATTAACGGCTTTGGTGCTGTGCATGGAGCGCAAAGCCCATAGCGCAAGCGAAGAGTTCTCTGACCTGATAGCTTGTACACTAGCATCTACTGCATTATAGTTTACCAAAGCACGCATAGCCACATGAGCAGGTATAATAGCGGCATGAGGCGTGGCATGAGGCCCCTCCATATCTTTTGCAGGAGCCACAAAAGATGTAGGAACTTTTACCTGCAACAAAGCAGGAATCGCCTCCTCGCGCTGTAGTCGGCCTAAGCCAATAATAGCGGCGACCTGAACTCGTTCGGAAGGATCTTTCACCCCTTGCAGGAAGGGCTTCAACGGCACTTTATCTACGTATGTTTTTCGATCGGTGAGGGCCTTAAGCGCAAACTCCCGAAGCTCGTTGTCCTGTGTTAGCTTAACTAGGTTAGCTATTCCTTTTTCGCCTGCTGCCTGTGCGTAGGTAAACATACCAGCAACACGGGCGTAAAGTGGCAGTTTATTGTCAGCAGTAATTTTCCAGGCAGCTTTTGCCGCTTGAGCTTGAGAGCAGTTTAACAGTTCCTGTGATGCATGTAAGCGTGCCACGGCACTGTTAGAGGTAAGCAAGGCAGCTAATTCCTTCACCGAGGCATTTTTAAGGTTGGGGAATGGCGCATATTCCCAGTTTTTGGGTACAGCACGTACCACATATCCTTTTTCAGGACTACCAGAGTAACCAGCGCCGTTCCAGGCAGCCAAGTAAAGCCGTCCAGAACCATCTACATCCAAATCAGTGATTTGAGACAGCTTTATAAATTCTTCTTCCGCTTGCGTAAAACTTGCCTTATCTGGGCTCACCCGATGGATGTAGAGCTGGTTTCTGCCCCAGTCAGCCATCATCGGAACCTTATTATACTTTGCTGGCCAGGTGGGTTCATCCATAAATAGAGCACCTGTTCCAGAACCACCTCCCACATCTGCCAAAGCAGGAATGATTTCATCTGTAAAGTGCTTGAAAAGCACAGGGTACCCATACTCCCCTGTTTGCACCTGATGGCTGAAGCGAATGTTCCATCCACCGCCATCGTTGGTATTGCCTCGCGTGAAAATATTCATGTAAGGGTCAATGGCCACATCATAAATGTTTCGTGTACCATGAGAATACTCTTCCATCTCCGTGCCATCTGGCCGAACGCGCACTATACCGCCGCCCAACATGGTTAGTTTATTACCCGTACGGTCTACAGCATCGTGAAATCCAAAATCACCAACCGCAACATAAATCCAGCCGTCAATACCCATTCTGATACCATTGGTAGCATGGTCTCCGCCTCGTTCCTGCACCAGCTTCGCATTGCCTATATGCTGAATCAGAGGCTTAGAGGGCCCATCAGCCACACCATCATGGTTTAGGTCTTCAAATACAACCAGGTCCATACCTGTTGCCTTGTTGCCGTCTGGGGAGGAAGCTGTATGTAAAACGAAGAGTTTATCGCCAACAGGAAGAATGCCTCTTGGGTTATCTACTTTGGCAAAAACAGTGTGTTCGTCTACCTTACCATCATGGTCTTTATCTGTCAGTCTGATAATACGGCTATCACCAAGCCCTCTTCCCAAAGAGCCTTCCGTATCAACACCTACAAATACATCGCCGCTTGGCGACACAGCAAGGCAGGCAGGACTAGGAGTAAGATCAGGACCAGAAAAATCTGTGACTACGATCTCCTGCGGCCAGTCCTGAGCTTTGGCAACAGGCTGTGCTGCTTCTAGTCTTTGAGGAACATCTCGCTTACCAAATACGCCAACTATCGTCAGGTAGAAGTACAACAGGTATGTAGTGACACTAAACATCATCATAATTCTCCTCAGGTATTACTACTTATAGTTATTCATTTTCACTCCCTCATTCACTAGCTTATCATCCATAAAAAGATAAAAGTACATCCCTCCAAAGAGGGACGTACTTTGTCAGTGAAATATGAGGAGTATCGGAGCAACATAACTCCTGGAAAGATCTTACTAACTTACTAGCTCTGCGTTAGTGCTTGAAAGAGTAAAGCTCGGTAAAGCCTTAATCTCCCCACCATTCATAGCAGACTCATGCGCCAAAATACCTACGCAGGTAATGTTTGCAGACTGGCTGGCATTTGGATAAGGTTCTCTGCCTTCCACCAACGCACTTAAAAACTCATGCACCAAGTGTGGATGCGAACCTCCGTGACCTGCGCCTTGAATAAAAGACAGGTGTTGGTTACTATCAGAGTCATAAACGCCTGCTTGCGTAAATTGCTGTATTTCTTCTGGCAATAGATGCGCATAATCTGGAATTTTCACACGCTCTGGCACCTCACCTGTATGTATCACACTGTCCTCATGCTCAATCTGTGTCCACTCAAAAGACTTTTTAGAGCCGTAAACATCAAAACTTTCACGATACTGCCTAGCTGTGTTAAACAGTGAACGTGTAACCTCAGCAGATAAATCTGAATCTTTAAACTTAATGTGGCAGGTCTCGATAGCGAATGGAGAACCATACTTCGGAATCAGTTCCTCATCTATTCTACCTGAGCCAAAGCAGGAAACATACTCCGCCTCAGCCTTAGGTAGAGCCAAAACTGGTCCCACACAGTGTGTGGCGTAGTGCATTGGAGGCAATCCTTCCCAATAGCCTGGCCACCCTGCCATCTCCTGCTGGTGCGATGCGCGAAGAAACTGAATCTTACCCAGCTCACCTTTTTCGTACATTTCCTTCACAAACAGAAATTCGCGGCTATACACCACTGTTTCCATCATCATATAAGTAAGGCCTGTTTCCTTAACAGCCTCCACTATTTGCCTGCATTCTTCTACAGTAGTTGCCATAGGCACCGTACAAGCCACGTGCTTTCCTGCCCTTAAAGCCGCTATAGATTGCGCTGCGTGGCTTTGAATAGGAGTGTTGATATGAACTGCATCAATTTCAGGATCTTTCAGCATCTCATCATAATCGGTATATCTTTTTTCTATACCGAAAGCATCACCAACTTCATCTACCCTGCTTTGAGTTCTCTGGCAAATAGCATACATATTGGCATTAGGGTGCTTCTGATAGATCGGAATGAATTCAGCACCAAATCCTAGTCCAACAATAGCAATATTTATCTTTTTTTGGCTCATAATTAGGCTATTTTATGTGTTCTTAATTTTATTTAATGCTTGATAGGCTTTCTATTTCTTTTTGCTCTGACTCATTGGGAGAAGCCGCCCATTGTTTCAGGAACTTCAGGCCCTCTCTTGCAAAACCGTCCTGGCTCGGCACAAGTGGTCTCCATATACAAACAGCACCAGCCAACTCCTTCACCTCAGGCGTAAAACTCTCTATTGAAACAGCACCTTTATAGTCTATAGCTGTAAGGGCCCGCTTATAGGCATCCCAACGCGTTTGACCAGTACCTGGTGTGCCTCTGTAATTCTCAGAAACCTGCAAGTGTATCAGTTTCTCGCCCACCGACGTGATGGCTCTCTCTATGTCAGGTTCCTCAATGTTCATATGAAACCCATCGAGCAACACTTTTGCCGCAGGATGGTTAATATCGTTCACCAACCGCATAACATCTTCTGCAGTATTTATCAAATCTGATTCAAAACGGTTCAGCGGTTCCAACGCTATTTCTAATCCACGTTCAGAAGCCATGCCGCACACTTTGTGCAGATTGTTAACGGCTCTCTCCCACTCTTTTTTCTTCTGCTCTGGAGATACTAATCTGGCTTTACCCACAGCTGAATACATTGGTCCAGCAAAAAAACCTGCACCGAGCGCGGCACTAATCTCTAGACACGTCTCTATGTATTCAAAGCTTGTTTTATGGAAAGATGCATCGTCATGTGTCAGATCACGACTAGTTCCAAATGCCCCACAAACCACCGCTTGCAGTTCATTTTGCAAAAGAGCCTCCTTCACCTCTTTAACATTTACCAGGCCAGGGTCCTCTACTGGTATTTCGACCACATCGTACCCCATCTCCTTTATTTTCGGGAAAAGCTGGAGTGTGTCTTTACTAAAAGGCGAAGTCCATAACCAGGTACTAACTCCAAACTTTATGTCTAAACTCATCTTTACGTATTTATAGTTATCAACTTACTGCTGTTACCACTTTATAGCCTCCCTTGGGCCTGCAGTAGCACATTAGCAATTCAAAGCCACACATTTACAGGAAATATGGCAATGGGTTACAGGTACCTTACTTAGCTGCTTCGGAAAAGCTTAGCAGCAGAATAGTTTATAGTTTGGCAGCGTAGGGCTGTGCGTAATGCAACAGCCCTACACTGCCAAGTCGAACTATATGGTGCTTGCCTCTACTTTCATTATACCATTCATCAAGCGCCAGTGGCCCGGTACGGTACATACAAAAGGATACTCACCTGGCTTGTCAGGCACAGTGAAAACTATGGCTTCTTTGCCCTGTGGATCTACTAGTCGGGTAGCAACAATCACTTCTGAAATCTGCGGCACATAATTCTTCTCCGCTCCCTTAGGATCTCTTGCCAACTCATCGGCTGCTTTACCAACTTTCTCAAGTGTGCCAGGTTTAACAACTACAAAGTTGTGCTGCATAAAGTCTGGGTTCTCGAAGTAGATGGTCACTTTCTGACCAGCTTTTACAGTGAAAGTCTTCTTATCAAACTTCATTTCATGCTCTACCACTTTTATGTTAATAGTTGCAGCTTTTGCTACTGCTTTAGTAGGACCTTTAGGTGCAGCAGCCTTGGCTGCTGCTTGCTTTCTAGCAGCTTTCGCTGTAGATGTCTTTTTAGCAGAAGTGTTTGCAGCTATAGCTTTAGCAGTTGGCTTTTGAAGTTCCAAAGTAGCATCTCTGCCTAAATCTCCTCTAAAAAAGAACCTGGTTGGATAGTCTCCGATTTTGTTTTCATCTTCTAAATCTCTTCCTACACGCACATCTTCCGGAGTTAAAGCCGAAGCAAATAACATTGGTGCCTTACCTTTAGCTACCGTCTGGTCGTTTACATCAATGTTCATGTTACCTCCATTCGTGAGTTTGGCAACAACATTGAATTTATCGGTTGGTAAGGCTTTAGTAGTTACAGCCGTATAAGCCTTGCCATTCTGTTTCACCACCCAATGCAGCTTGTTGTCTTGCACATAAAGGCTATAGCCTGCCACTTTTCCACCTTGAGCTACCACTACGCCATCCATTCCATTACTTGAAGGCGCTAAAGAAGCTCTTACTATGATTTCCTTGCCTGCTACATTCGGTGGGAACATAATTGGGTTTCTCCTGTCCAGGTTATACCGCTCCTGGCTCATCGACTTTACAATACGTTCTGATAAAGTCAGTACAGAATCAGGCTTATGAGCCAAGTGTGCATCTTTAGGAGCAGCACTGTTAAAGCCTGCCTCATGCGCTAGGGAAGCTGCAAAAAATGCTTGAGGAATATATTCATCTTTAGCATTATCTGCACTCAAGCTAGCTTCATATAGTTGCTTACCAACTTCAGCGGAGGCTGGCATATCAGCAACAGCTAATACGGCGGCCATTCTTATTCTCATGTCAGGGTCATTGATCAGGTTTGCACCCATCAGATAATCTAGGCTTTGCTGATTTCTAGGAAGCACCTGTACTGCATTTTTTCTTACGCCAGCTGCTGGGTGCGATAAAGCATTCTTCACTACTTCCATAGCCTCTGTGTTAGAACCATCTAATGCACCCAAGCCATGTAGCGTCCAAAGAGCATGCACTGCAGGGCTATTAAGGCCTATCTCATCCACACTCTTATCTTTCACAAGATTTAGCAGCCCTGGAATAGCATCTTTCTTCTGGTTTTCTACAATCAGACGCTGTGCTGTCGTACGCCAGAACATGTTGTCGCTGCGCAATGCAGCCAGCAAACCTTCGGTATCGTCTTTCGAAAGCTGCATCGGCTTGTAAGGCTTTGCGTTCTTGTACACCACACGATAAATACGACCGTGCTTGCTGTCTCTCAGGGGGTTGATATAGGCGTTACCTTTTCCGTTCTCGAAACCACGAGGAGTTGGGTTGTGCTGAATGATAAAGTTATACCAGTCTGCAACCCATACAGCTCCGTCAGGCCCTACTTCAGCATGTACTGGCGAAAACCACTCGTCTGAGCTTGCAAGCAAGTTATAGCCATTCTTTTCTGTATAACCTGCTCCTTTTTTCTCTAAAATTGCATTGTGTAACACACGTCCTGTAGGCTCTGCTACAAACCCTACTCTGTTCCAGTATGACTTCGGATAGTTTCTGGCAGTATATAGGTTGTGTCCAGCCGCTGCGGTAAAGCCGCCGTGCCAATCTACCTGGCGCAGATAAGGCGTAACGTGCGGCATATCGAAGTGTGTATCTGCTCTGAAAACAGTGTTACCGGAACCACCAAGTATTACTCTTTTTATATACTGATTCGGCATGGCAAAGTAAGCACTGTGCAATCCGTTGGCAGTTGAGATAAATACATCAAACTCCTCTGAAAAGCCGAGGCCCCATGTATTGTTAGAGGTTCTACCCAAATACTCCAGGTTATCTCCATCTGGGTCAAAGCGGTATACTCCTTGGCTAAAAGAAAGGTCTTTGCCATTTACAGTTCCTTTGAAGCCTGAATACCCCAGCACACCCCAAATTTTGTTATCCAAACCATATCTAAGGTTAGACGGACCAGCATGCGTATCGCTCTTACCCCAACCTGTTATTATTTTTTCTTTAACATCAGCTTTATCATCACCATCCGTGTCTTTCAGCAAAACAAAGTGTGGCGCCATAGAAATGATCACGCCTCCATTGGCAAAGGTTAAACTAGTAGGAATGTTAAGTCCATCGGCGAAAACGGTAAACTTGTCCGCTTTGCCGTCACCATCTGTATCTTCACAAATTTTAATTCTGTCTTTACCTACGCCTTCTTCGTCGCGCACTTCGTTAGGGTAATCTTCTGTTTCTATAACCCAAAGGCGTCCTCTCTCATCCCAAGCCATAGCAATAGGGTTAATGATATCAGGCTCAGAAGCAAATAACTGAAGTTTAAAGTCTACTGGCACTTGTACCAGTTTCTGAGATTCTTCTGGAGATAACGGGTGCTGGAACTTAGGAGCAGGATCTCGTCTCTCATAGTTTGGCACGTCTGCATCACTAAAGGTAGGAGTTGGCAGTGCCAGACGGGCTAATTGGTCTTTCGCCTGGTCGCTTACCGCCCACAACACGCCGTTAGCCATTAGGTTTTGGAACCCAGGTTGGACCCATGTTCTTTCGTCATGCCCGTAGGCAGTATAGAAAATTTTCCCTTTGCCCTGTGTTCTTGTCCATGTCCACGGCTCCCTATGTTCTCCTTCTACACGCTCCATTAGCACTGTCATATCAGGATTTAGCTTGCTGTGCACATAAGTTTCATCCCAAGTTTCAAACTCTGACAGCCCCTGCATCGTCTCATGCTCTTTGTTGACGATTGGAACAGTAAAAGTACCAGTACGATGTGATTTAAATTGTCCACCTACAGTGCTTACATACCAATCAGAGTTTCTGAACATGAAAGAGGCGCTGTGAATAGGAATCAACCCTTTTCCACCTTCAACAAACTCTTTTAATGACGCTTCCTGTTCTGAAGTAATTCGATCATGATTTGCGTAAATCATCAATCCATCATACTTGCCTAGGTTCTCTGAGTTAAGATCATTAGGATCTTCGGTATAAGTAAGGTTTATACCTTTCTGAAACAGCGGCAACGCCAGCATCGGAAAGAATTTTTCTGAATTATGGTGCTCGCTGTCATGCCCCAGGAAGAGAATCTCGATTCGCTTAGGAGGTGGCAGTTCCTGAACACTTTGAGCCGTTTGCGCCTTCTGCGAGCAGCTGTTCAACAACAGCGAAAAACAGGCTAATAGGTGAAGTATCTTTTTCATACGGGTATTGGTTATATGCTAATAGGTATAATCCTATTGATAAATTGTGCTCGTTATTGACAGCGACTTAGATGTTATGTTCCTACAACTCATAAGCCGAAACCATATAAAATACACCCACTATTGCAATCAGCACTCTTTTCAGACTTTTACTTATTTGTTTTTACTGCCACAAAAGCTTTGTTAAAGATGCTGTTTCGCCCTCGATGTTTAAACTACAGTAATAACAGTACTAGCCATTATGATAGTAGAGCCCTAAGCCTATAGCTTTTAGACACTTCTGATAGATTATTTTATAAAAAATTTACCGCTTTAGCACAAAATGAAGCAATACGCTCGAGATAGGTATAAAAGGATTGCTTTAAAACTGATGAACCGCACGCTATACTACAATGTTAATTGTAATCAGAAACCAGCGCAGATCATCAATATTCTACTTCACCAGCTAGTAATGCCAACGCCAAATATGTGCCAGCTAGCGTAGCCGCAAGTCAGTTAAAATTTTAGAATTACAAAAAGGAATATTCAAGTATCTTGTTTGATAGGCAAACATTTTTTTTAGACAAGGCCCTCCTCTTGAGCTGATATTTGGAGCGTTTATCAATAATCTTTGAAAGAAGGGAGGATTGCTTTAGTAAGCACGACTAATTCTGAGGAGATCAGAGAAATTTATAGACTATGGAAAATCACAGTTTTTATAACGTTGTGAAAAAGCTCATAACTCACTGTAAACTAATTTATTAATAACACAACTAAAATTGAAATGATATTAACCACTTTTACCTTCATCAAATAAAAACATCATAAAGGTTTTATCTGTTCTATATTTATTGAATCTTTTTTAATTCTAGTGCGCCAGCATTATGATAGTTAAATGGCAGCCTCAGCGTTTGTTTTTGGATGCTTGTATTCTTTCCCATAAAGTCGCCACCCGACTTTCTGATAATTTATATCTTTCTGAATTCAAATGTAAAATGTGCTCTTGCGCCTTTTCCATTATCTGTTTTGTCTCTGGTTTTTCAAATTGCAAACTCCGCCAGAAGCTATCATGGCTATCATCTTCTTTCAGAACCCATTTCCAGAAGCGTTTATCTTCCACAAAGTCCTCGAAAGTATATTCTATAAATTGTGCAGTATCCATATCCAAGCCCCTGTCTTGTTTGTAACACAAAGATAGAGCTCTTTCTTTGTGAGTTTGGACAAACAATTTAAACAATTGATAAAACAAAGGAGTGGTACCTGGAGCAAAGTAATAAGCTTTGCTCCAGGTACCACTCCTTTTAAACTGCAATTTTGTATGATTAGTTATATAACGCCTGATACTGTAGGTTTTTCTTCAGCATAGCAACTCCCCTGCTCACCAACTTGTAAATATTCTCAGTACTCATTCCCATTACCTTTGCAATCTCCTGAAACGAAAGATCTTTATAATATTTCAACAGTATGGCCCTCCTCTGATTTTCTGAAAGCGCTGACAGACTCTGCATAATTGTTTTCTGCTGCTTTGTTGCCTGTTGCTTGTGTATCATTTGATCTTCAGCAGAGGCGCTGCTATCTTTTATCACAGCCTCAAGTATGCTATAGTCACACACCGAAGTAACCTTTTTCTTTGCCATCTCCTTGTGCAGTCTTCTTTTGATAGAAGCATACAGATAAAAGCGTACCGAAATAGGTAAGGAAATAGTTTCTCTGTTGTTCCACAGATCTACAAATAGACTATGTATACAGTCTTCAATTAAAGACTGGTCATCAGAAAACTTTCTGCCGTAATTGTAGATAACCTGAATGTACTGTTGGTACAGCTTTGCAAAAGCATCATCATCTCCCTCTTGAAATGATTTCCACAGCACTCTCTCAGCTTCATTCTCAATTTGCCGAGCGTTTTTCATTCCGATTTCTGGTGTAGGAGTTACAATCATAAACTTTGGTGTAAATCTGTTATCATACAATCTTTCCTATTTACTATAGTTCGTTTCTTACCTGTAAATCATTTAGCTGAGCTACTCTTAGCGGGAACATCTCACTTTCAGATGATCAGTTAATATGCTCGTTTCTATTAAAACTATTCCAATTACATCTTGGCAACTTTATTCGAAACATTGGCAACTCCTAATGCACAATTTTTTACAGCCACAAAACCTGCTAGTAACACAATCTATTGAAGTTCAAATGTGAAGATGACACTTCATTAAAAAAACATTTCATGGCTATACTTCGACAGTTTTATGCAAACGTTTGCACATGGACTTTATAAGGAAACCGTTCAAAATCAAATCTCACTACTGTATACTTGTACTCACCTCTGATGACACGCATATATTAAGACTGGTATTAAGTGTATGTTTGACTAAAAATAATAAACGTAAATTTTACACGCAATAAAAACCTTAAATATTTTGTAAGCGCTTACTCATCAACTCAGGCAAAACTATAGTTATATTATCTAACTAATGAATACAATTCACATGCTATTTTATTGCAAAAAGGGAGAATTCACACCACTTGAAGCCCTTTTCTCTAGCTCCACTGGAGTTGTAAAAGAGACAAAGCTTTTGCTGTAACGTTCTTTATCTTGGATGAGCTCAAGCATTAGAGAAGCCGCCTGCCGCCCCACCTCGTAAGGGAATTGCTCTACTGATGTGATGGCTGGCTCTATAATTTGTGTACGAGGGTCGTTGGAGTAGCCTGTAATTTTAAGATCCTCTGGAATCTTGAGCCCCACTCTCTTCGCATGCTCTGTTACAGAAATCGCTGAAGTATCATTACACGCAAAAATGGCATCAGGAAAGGGTTCAGCTGCAAAAACCTCCTCGCAGGCACGCATCGCATTTTCCCATGTCAGCTCATGAAAGAAAACCATAGACTCATCCACAGCGATGCCGTACTTTTTTAGGGCATCGGTATAACCTTGGTAGCGCTCCTCATAAATGCTACACGAGGTAGGACCAGTAATATGAGCAATACGCCTGCACCCCTGCTCCAACAGGTGTAACGTGGAGAGATAGCCGCCTGTATACTCATCGCCTTTAATTTTGTGCGCTGGGTAACTCTTAGGCACCCTGTCATAAAACATAAGCGGAATACCTGCCCTGGAAAAGATATCGAAATAGGAGAAGTCTTCTGTATATAATGTCGTAGACACAATAAGCCCTTCTACCCTAGAGGAGTACAGCACGTTTACCAACTCCTTTTCCAATGCGGGTGAGTCATTTGATTGGCAAATCATTAGGTTATAGCCTTTCTCGTGCAGCCTGTCTTGTATGGCTGTCACAACGGTGGAGGGAAAGAACATAGATATTTTAGGTACGATCAGCCCGATAATGTTAGACTTGTTACTGCGAAGACCTGCCGCCAACGCGTTATGCCTATAATCAGACTTAGAAGCCAAATCCTTAACCTTTGCCTTTGTCTTGTCGCTTATATGCGGATGGTTGTTTAAAGCTCTGGATACTGTAGAGACAGATATTCCTAGCTCAGCGGCAATGTCTTTTATAGTATAAGGTGTTGGCTTCTTCATGGTTGCTGTACGCACTTAGGTTGTAAACTTAGCAAATACAGCCAAAAGTCAATTCAACTTCTACAACAAAATAGAATGGCAAGAATTTATCTGATGAGCTTCTGTTACTTTAAGCAAACTTGTTTACCTGTAATGGTTAATCTACTCATATAAAATATTACTAATAAAAATAGTAAATTCTATCAAGGAAACTAATTAAATTAGCAACAATTTTAGTACACCATACGGATAATTTAACCTGCTGTGCTTTCTACAAAGCAGAAGACAATGGATCAATTATGTTAGCTATCGCTCGGAACACTTCTTTAACAGGTACAGTTAAAACACGTAAACAAGCGATTTTAACAATTAACCGCGACACCCATATTTCAGCAAGCATGCCTGCTATTGAGCCCAGTACATTTTTTAAACAAACTCGAAGTGTATCAGAAATAAAAACAGAGCTACTTAGCAAGTGCTTTGAGGCTTGGTGCGCCACTATATTGCCTAACCAAACGCATCCAATCAAGACCGCACTTTATATAGATACTTTTTCTAGCTCAGGCTACGACGAAGCAGGTACAGCAGCCTTTCCGCTCAGGATTTTAAAAAGGCTCTACGCCAGCACTGGCACACGCACCGATTATAATGAGCTAGTACAGCCAGTATTTACCGATGCAAATTTATCGGACCTGAGCCAGCTACGGCAACACATAGAAGGCCTTCCTTACTACGAAGAGCTAAAGCACGTTCCTATTGTTTTGGAGAACGAGCTTGACCATGACCGTCTGAAAGAACTCTTACATGAGCTCTTTCCAACACTTATAGCGATGGAGTTGTTTGGCAGCAGCTTTGCTCAAAATCTGTTGCTTGAATCTTTTAATAACTCTAACAGTAGCTTTTTCATGTTATTCGATATGAACGCATTGAAAAAGGCTGTTACGCAAAAAAACATTGAGCCATGGATTGAGCAGCTGTTTGGAGATAAACTGATTCGCTTAAAGGAATTTATAAGCAAGAACAGAAATGCTGTGAAAAGAGAAGACTTTATTCTGGAGTGCTTTGATAGTATTTTTAAGAACAGAGGCTTTCAGCTTGCTACCTTCAAAATTACTTCCACAGATAAGAGCACACCTAGCTTTTACGTGTTATATGCAACCCGATCGGAGGCAGAATATTTTATAGTAAAAGAAACCCTGACTGCCTACAGCGAATTTCAAGAAGACGGCGTGCCGTTATTTGGCGTTAATCTAGCGCATTACCAAACTTCGCTGTTTCAAGAGCACTATACCTATTCTATTCTAAATTTGGTGAAAGAGCTTTCAGAAAAGGTGTCAAGCTTCAACTATAAAAAGATTGAAAAGATTTACGAACTTCATAGCATAGGCACGAACTATACAAAAGATAATTACAAAGCGGCTGTTAGCATGTTAATGAGCCAAGGCAAAGTGATGATACTTAATGAAAAAACTTTGCAATCAACTAAAAACATAACTCTTACTTCTATTGTGAAGTTTTGCTAGCGCAGCCAAAGCCGCACACGCTATAAGAAAATTCTAAATCAGCTTTGCACCCTTATCTTATAGCAGCCACAAGAATGTAAACAAATATCTTTAATATTTAATATATGGCATGTGATTTGAGATGCTCCAAAATATGATTTAGCTACCTCCACATCACTATCTATATGAAAAAAACATTGTTTACAGTGGCTTTGTGCTGCGTTGGCCTGGTAGCCAGCGCTCAGCAGAGCAACGATCAAGCTTCAAGGGTAAGCCTTCAGATGGGCATGGCGTTTCCTTCAGGAGATTTCAAGAGCACAGAATTAAGCAATATCAAGTCAGGGTATGCACATGATGGTGTTTTCATCTCCGCTAGCTATACACAAGACTTAAACAAAAATTTTGGTGTTGGCGCCACCTGGGCTTATCGTAACCACCCTTTCAATATTGCTCCTTATGCAGAAAAGTATGAAGCTTATGCGTATGAGATAGAAGCTGACCCGTATGTTTCTATATATGCTACTATAGATGCCTACGCTCAGCTACCGCTAAATAAGTTTACTGCTTACGCGAAGGGCTCGGCAGGTTATGGCGCTTTTCGCCCAGCAGCTCTTTCCGGCACAGTTGTTTATGAAAACGGTTCTACCTTACAATTCTCTTCAGACCCAGGAAGAAGCGGTAGCGGTGTTTACGGAATTGCAGGCGGTGTACGTTATAACTTTGGCCACTTTGGATTAGGGGCCGAACTAGGCATGATAGCAGCCAAACCAGAATTTAATGTAGTGATTGACGGTGAAGTTAAAGATCTTAAGCAGCCCATGCACACTACTAATTTAAGCCTAGCCCTTTCTTACCGATTGAATTGAAAAGTGGAACAGGATAATCTTCAACAGACGAGAACCTAACAGAAAGTACATAGAGGAAGGCTTCCAGAGCCAATTAGTAGACCTATGAGGCTCTGAAACCTCAATCCCACAACAAGCCTTCTCTTTTTAGCCAATCAAAAATAAGCTTATCTACAGGAGAAATACTTTCCCTGTCGGAATACCCCAACCACACTACTTCTTCTATTTCGCTGCTTGGTGTAATGGTGCCGTTGTAACGGCAGGTGTAACAAGTCATTTTAACCTCTACTCCTGGTGCATGGCTATCAGCTTGTGCCTGAAATGTTCCTACGTAAACTGCTGTGTCCAATAACAAGTCAACTGTTAGCTCTTCCTTTACCTCACGGAATAGCGTTTCAAGGTCGCTTTCTCCAGCTTCTCTCTTGCCTCCAGGTATATAGTATTTCGTTCTTCCCTTACTCCTGGTGCTTAATATTTTCCCGTTCTGTATTTCTATCCAGGCTAGTTTATCAATCAGGCGCATTCTTTTTCTCAGTTGTTTTACCTACAAAAGTAGAAATCCCAAACAAAACTCCTGGATAAACAAAGACAAAACTGCTTGTAAAAAACACCTGCAGTTGCTTAAGGAACAACTCTTTTAATCACAAATCAGTAGCACCTAGAGGATATTTTCTGAGCAGAGGCTACTAACCCTGCTTAAACATTAAATGACTAAGATCGCCAGCACGGAACCAGCGGTAGCCGTAAGCCTCCAGCGTAATATGATGCAGCCCTTTATCGTCTACTTTACTTTCAGTGTTCGCCATCAAGTCCACTAATTTACTTTCTTCCTTTTGTTTTAGATCAAATACTACTTCGTAAGCTTTCTCAGCAAAATTGTGGAGCACCACCAACGAACTGCCCTGCCAGTTATAGTGCATTCCTAAAACAGATGGCACACCAGTATCTAAGATCTGCCAATCGCCCCATCCTATTTCAGTACACTCCTGCCGCAAGCGTATGATTGTGGTCATCCAGTTCAGCAATGAGTCTGGCTGGCGGCGCTGTGTTTCTACATTTACATGCTCATAAGCATAAGGACCCTCTTCTACAACAGGATGTATCAACTTGTCGGCCTTAGAGAAACCTGCTTGATTATCGGCAGACCATTGCATGGGAGTACGCACAGCGTTGCGTTCTTCCAAACTCAGATTATCACCCATACCTATTTCGTCGCCATAGCGGATAACAGGTGTACCTGGCAGTGAAAACATTAAACTATACGCCAATTCTGACTGCAGCCTGTTACCTAACATGGTGGAGAGACGCCTGCGAATACCCCTGCCGTAAAGCTGCATGTTTTCGTCTGGTGCAAAACGGGCGAAAACTTTTTGCCGTTCCTCTTCCGTCAGTCGCCCCAGATCCAGTTCGTCGTGGTTGCGCAGAAAGTGGGCCCATTGTGCGGCAGGCATCGTATTACGCGTAGCTTCCAATGCCTTGGCCAGTGGCTCTGCGTCGCCTGTAGCCAGAGCGTAAAACATGTACTGGTTCACATAAAAATTAAACATCAGGTGTATACCGTCTGAATTTTCACCAAAATACTTCATACTTTCCTCAGGTATTACGTTTGCCTCGCCCAACAGCACGGCATCCCCACGCCTCCACTGCACAAAGCGTCGCATCTCATGCAGGTACTCAAACCGCTGCTTCCGTTTTGTTTCGTTTGGCACCTGACTTTCGAGTATAAAAGGAACAGCGTCTACTCTAAAGCCAGCCACACCCATTTGCAACCAGTAGCCCATTATACGTTTGATCTCTGCCCTCACTTCTGGATTATCTATGTTAAGATCGGGTTGAAACTTATAGAAGCGGTGAAAAAAGTATTCTTTCGCTACTTTATCGTAGGTCCAGGTTGCCTCCTGCACTCCAGGAAACACCATGCCTTTATCCCAGTCATCTGGCTTCTCCTTAGACCACACATACCAGTCGCGGTACTTGGAGTTCTTATCGGACCGTGCCTCCTGAAACCACGGGTGCTGATCTGAAGTATGGTTTACCACCAGGTCGATAATCACTTTTATACCGCGCTTTTTGGCAAGGTGTATAAATTCGACAAAGTTGCCGCTGGAGCCATGCCTTCGATCAACGCCATAATAGTCAGAGATGTCGTATCCGTTATCTTTGTTTGGGGTAGGCTGAAAAGGCGCGAGCCAGACAGTATCGATACCTAAGGCGTGTAGATAGTCCAGACGACGAGTCAGGCCTTCAAAATCGCCAACACCATCTCCGCTTAAATCCATGAACGTTTCCAGGTCAAGGCTATACATCACGGCGTTTTTGTACCACAAGTCTTCTATCATAGTTGTTGCTCTTTTGGGTTGGCTAAGTATACTGATGTACTGTATAATCAATAGCTTGTTTACGAACCATTATAAAAACATAGCTAACACCTATACATTTTTCTTTAGCTATGTGCAGAAACAGAGTTATAGCAACCCAGGCTACTCTTAAAGCAGATAACTAGCCAATTATCAGCGGAAAAATAATTTATGGATATGCTTACAAACAGTTAGCAACTACAGAGCAACGTTCAAGAGGGGAAAAACAGAAGAGGTTATAGAACTTAAGTTACACTCCTTCTTGCTTAACTATCAACTTAAACTAAAAATCTACAGCAACAGGAGACTATTCCCCACAAGAGAAGCCGCAAACGAGTTCGTGATGATTGAAATAAACAAGAAAAACAAGTCGCAGTTTAAGCTAGATTAACGACAGAATGGATGCACAACAATAAAAAAAGGGAAGCTAAAAAAGCTCCCCTTCATTGGTTTATACTTTACATTTTGAGCAGCAAGTATCTACTCCGTTGCTACACTGTTAGGCAGCAAGAACCTCATCTTTATAAATGAATGGTCTCCAGCCTTTCAGCACCATTTCCAAATTAGGTGCACCGTATCTACAAAAATCTGTTTTAGAGCAATGAGAAACAAGAGTAGTACCCTTCGTTCCATCTGGATTTATATAAACCATTCCATGCTCTCTCCCCTGATACAACTCTGTTATATCCACTAAACGGCAAAGCTTTAGGGCTCCTTCTCTTTCTATTGTAAATTCCATAATAAATCTATGTGTAAATACTTTTGAAGAAATGCACTACATTTCTCACCACAAATGTACAAACAACAATCATGCTAACACAGTTTTTAGCTTTAAGTTTCTGTTAAATCATGGTGCTACAAATATAGGAATCGGTTTTTAAATACAAAAGTGAGTATTTACTTAAATGATTGAATTTTGCATCTTTTTTACACTTTTTGTTCATCCTTTTTAAGAAAACATTTCTGTTTTTGCTAATATTTTTTTTAATTGCATCTGTGCGCAATCGATTGCGCAACGAAAGGAAAAACGACTATGTCACACAGAATTTTAAAGATTCATCCGAACGATAACGTGCTGGTAGCCTTAACAGATCTAAGTTTAGGAGAAACAGTAACGTATGATGGAGCATCCATCATACTGCCAAATGATGTGCAAGCTAAGCACAAGTTTGCTCAACAAGAATTAGCTCCTGGTCAAGAAATAATTATGTATGGCACCTTGGTGGGAAAGGCAGTACATGCCATCCCAACTGGCGGCGTACTCACAACCCAAAATGTAAAACACCAGGTATCGGAGTTTGCAGGCAAGACACAAACCACAGGTTGGAATGTGCCCGATGTATCGCGTTGGGCAAATAAAACCTTTATGGGCTACCATCGTGCCGACGGCCAGGTGGGCACAGGCAACTACTGGCTCGTAATACCGATGGTGTTCTGCGAAAACCGCAACGTAAATACCATAAAGCAGGCTTTTATAGACGAACTAGGCTTTGGTCAGCAGGATGTATACAAATCGTATGTACAGCAGATGGTAGAGCTTTACCAGACAGGTAAACTTGACGAAATTGAGCGCCTGTCTGTGCAGAATGACCAGTTGTACGGGCAAAGACGCATCTTCGAAAATATTGACGGTATTAAGTTCCTTACGCACGAAGGTGGCTGCGGCGGCATCAGACAAGATTCTGAAGCACTCTGCGCTTTGCTGGCAGGCTACATAAACAACCCTAACGTGGCTGGTGCCACGGTATTGAGCTTGGGCTGCCAAAATGCTCAGACGTCTATATTGGAGGAAAAACTGCAAAAGATTAATCCGAACTTCGCAAAGCCGCTTGTAATTCTGGAACAGCAGAAAGAAGGTACGGAGCAGGAGTTACTGACACAGGCTATCCGCAGAACCTTTTTAGGCTTAGTGGAGGCCGATAAGCAAACACGCCAGCCGGCACCGCTCAGTAAACTCGTAATTGGCCTGGAGTGCGGCGGTTCTGATGGTTTCTCTGGTATCTCTGCCAATCCTGCCATCGGACATACTTCAGACCTTATAGTTGCGCTGGGCGGCAAGTCTATACTTTCTGAGTTCCCCGAGCTTTGCGGTGTGGAGCAGGAACTTATTAACCGTTGCGTAGATGATAAAACTGCCGACAGATTTGTAGAGCTGATGCGTGCCTATGCGCGTGCTGCCGAAGCCGTAGGTTCTGGTTTCGACATGAACCCAAGCCCTGGCAACATTAAAGACGGCTTAATTACAGATGCTATCAAATCGGCTGGTGCTGCCAAAAAAGGAGGGACCTCCCCTATTGTGGATGTGCTGGATTATGGCGGCTATGTTACAAAGCCTGGTCTTAACCTGCTTTGCACACCTGGCAACGACGTAGAAAGCACTACTGCTATGGCTGGCTCTGGTGCTAACATCATACTGTTTACAACTGGTCTTGGTACACCTACAGGCAACCCTGTTACACCAGTTCTAAAAGTGTCTTCTAACTCAAAACTTGCACAGCGCATGCCCGACATCATTGATATTGATACGGGCCCTGTAATTGCGGGCGAGAAGACCATCGAGGAAATGGGCGAGGTTATACTAGATTACATTATCGAGGTGGCCAGTGGCAGAACGCTTACAAAAGCACAGCAGCTCCACCAGGATGATTTCATTCCTTGGAAAAGAGGCGTTTCGTTGTAATATTAGAAAAAGCTAAGCCAAAAGGCTGGATTCTACAGAGTCCAGCTTTTTGTTTTTAAGAATGAGCCACAACACTATTGCAGCTGCAGTGCCTCATGATTAAAAGTAACCGTACGAATGGCTCCCTTAAACCAGGACCTCTTGTCCATGCGGGTGCCGAGGGAGGTTTTAGCTTCTGCGCTGATAGGCAGATATGCTATATCTCCCGCTGATTCCTGCACACCGTTTACGTAGCCCCGCATTTGGCCATCCTGATAAACAAGCGCAACTGTAGCCCATTCATCAACAGGATGTGTTTTGGTGGAGTCAATCAGTACCAGCGAGGCATCCTCTGTACGCATAAAAAAGTCGACGTACCACTCCTGCTTGTTGTTCAGGCGGAGCTCGATCAGGATTCTGCGGCTCTCGTTATTGGGGTCCTGGATGTGCAGAAAACGTTGTTCTATGTTCTCTGGATAAGATGCATAAGGTTTAAAAGCCACTTCAATAGTAAACTCCTCAGCGCCAGTTATAGGGTTTGCATCCACCAGCAAGCCATCATCCACACCATCAAATTCAACGGCTTTGCCAGCAGGCTCCACGTTTATAACCTTCGGGTTACCGACTATACTTACCTCGTGGTTGCCGATGCTTTCGAGCGAATTTAAATGCCAGACCTCCGTTTGCGGCTGCACTTTTGCGGTTTTGCATCCGCAGCAAAGTACAGCAAGTATAGCAAAGTATAGACTGAGGCTTTTGAAGTACATACTATTCCTTTTAAACTGTTGAAGCTTACGCATTCGCTAAAGACCGATCGAGATGTACGTAGCCGCCGTCAATGTGTAAAAGCTGCCCTGTAGTATGGCTGGAGCGCTCCGACAGCAGGAAAGCCGTGGTATTGGCAATTTCCTCAGGTGTGGTCATCCTGTTTCCTAAAGGAATTCGGTCGGTTATTTCCTTAAGCTTCTCTTCGGGGTTCGGCAGCGTCTGTATCCATTTTTCGTACTGCGGTGTCCAGGACTCCGCCACTACAATGGCATTTACCCTGATGCCATACTTAAGCAGCTCCACCGCCCACTCACGCGTAAGGGCATTGCGCCCGCCGTTTGCCGCTGCGTAGGCAGAGGTACCGCCTTGTCCTGTTTCAGCTGTTTTGGAGCTGATGTTCACAATGGCCCCTTTAGATTGTTTTAGTGCAGGCAGCGCATGATGTGCCAGCAGGTAGTAGTGCACTAGGTTGTTATGCAGTGAAGAAATAAACTTTTCATAGCTGCCGTTCTCCAGCCCCACCCCGTCGTTCACGCCCGCATTGTTCACCAGCCCATCAATCCTGCCATACTTATCTAAAACAGCGGCTACAGCCTGTTGGCATTCCTCTGGCTTCGATAGCTCCGCCACCACCTGAAATGCCTTACCTCCAGCAGCCTCCACCTCCGATACCGCCTGCTGGTTATCCTGGGCATCCCTTCCGAGTATAACAGGCACAGCGCCCTCAGCGGCAAGCACATCAGCAATGCCTCTGCCTATACCTTTGGCACCTCCCGAGACAATAATCACTTTATCCTGTAGTCCTAAATCCATCGTTCTAATTGGCTAAACTAACCCGTAAAAACTGGCGGCGTTCCCACCGAATAAAGCCTCCTGCTCCTCTTTACTGAAGGCGGAAAAATACTTCTCCACCACCCCAAGCGTTTCCTCGTAGCTTGCTGCCACCAGGCACACAGGCCAGTCGGAGCCGAACATAATACGCTCTGTGCCGAAGGCCTCTACCACCGTATCTATGTAAGGGATCAGATCTTCCTGCTTCCAGTTTTGCCAGTCGGCTTCCGTTACCAAACCTGAGATTTTACAGCTTACTTGCTTGTGCTTCGCCAGCGCCTGTATTCCCTGCTTCCACTCCTGCACTTCCCTTTGTTTTATATGCGGCTTGGCTAGATGGTCCAGTACAAAAGGTTGGTCAGGGAAAGCGGCTACGAACTCAGCAGTGTAGTGCAGTTGGTCGGGGTAAATCAGAATATCGTAGGTATAGCCGTACTTTTTTAGCAGGCTGATACCACGTGTAAACTCGGGCCACAGCATAATGGCTTTGTCGGGGTTGCCCTGCAGAATGTAGCGAAAGCCCTTCAGCTTCGGGAACTGCTTGTAATGCGCCAGCCTCTCCTCCACATCCTCGGCCAGAAAATTAACCCAACCTACTACAGCCTTTACAAAATCCTGCTGCCCCGCCTGCTCCAGCAGGAAATCATTCTCCTGCTCAGGCTGCGACGACTGCACCAGCACACAGCCATCAAAATTGTGCCGCTGCAGGATAGGCTGCAGATCCTTTGGCAGGAAGTCCCGCTGAATCACCGCCATCTCATCCGTTATCCAGCTGTCCCTGTACGGGTTGAAGTGCCAGAAGTGCTGATGTGCGTCAATCCGCAGCATAGGCTTTCACTTCTTGCCTCGACGAACCCAGGCCGTCTATACCTAATTCCACTACATCGCCAGGCTTCAGGTACACAGGTGGTTGCATGCCCAAGCCTACTCCTGCAGGTGTACCTGTGGTGATTAAATCGCCTGGCAGCAAAGTCATGAACTGGCTCAGGTAAGAAACCAGGAAAGGGATTTTGAAGATCAGGTTGGATGTGCTGCCTTTCTGCATGGTTTCGCCGTTCACCGTCAGCCACAGGCGCAGATTGTCTATGTCACCCAGTTCATCAGGTGTAGCCAGGAAAGGCCCCACAGGCGCAAAAGTGTCGTTGCTCTTGCCCTTCACCCACTGTCCGCCACGCTCCAGTTGGAAGCCGCGCTCGCTGTAGTCGTTGTGCAGCACATAGCCTGCTACATAACCCAAGGCTTCCTCTTCAGAAACATAGCTGGCTTTTTTGCCGATCACCACGCCCAGTTCCACTTCCCAATCCAACTTCTCGGCTCCCCTGGGTATCACCACGGCATCGTTCGGACCGCAAAGGGCACTGGTCGCCTTAAAAAATATAATCGGTTCTTCTGGCACTTTGGCGTTCGTTTCTTTGGCGTGGTCGGCGTAGTTCAGGCCAATACAAACAAGTTTAGAAGGACGCGCGATGGCGGAACCTAAACGAGCACCTTCAGGTATTCTTTGCAGTTTTCCTTCGTTTTCATCCAGGTAGCGCTGCAGGCGTTGCAGGCCATCCGTAGCGAAAAACTTCTCATTGTAATCTTCCCCAAAACCAGCAGTGTCGTAGTACACATCATTCAGTACAACACCTGTCTTTTCCTGGTCTGGTTCTCCGTAGCGTATCAGTTTCATAGTATAGTTTCTGCTTTTCTTAAGTGAAAAGTATTTTATGGTTGATTTTGTTTTTATAGATGGCTGAATCAATTCAGACTTCTCACTACCGTTCGAAATGAGAAAGTGAGAAGTGTGTTAACATCAGCTTAATTATTCAGCTTGATAAATCCACCGTCTATGGGGTAATCGTTGCCTGTAATGAAAGAGGCTTCGTCGGAGCAGAGGTACAGAATCAGCTTCGATATTTCGTCTGGCTTGCCCATTCTGCCGATAGGTTGTGTTTTAGAAAGTTTAGCAAACATCTCATCTTCCTGCCCAGGATAATTTTTAGCCAGAAAACCATCTACAAAAGGCGTATGCACACGGGCAGGCGAGATGCTGTTGCAACGGATGTTGTCCTGCAGGTAATCTTTTGCCACCGATAAAGTCATGGCATACACAGCGCCCTTGCTCAAGGAATAGGCAAAGCGATCTGGCAAACCGACCAGCGCAGCTATGGAACCCATGTTCAGGATTACACCACCCCCGTTTTCTTTCATGATAGGAATAGCGGCATAAAGGCAGTTGTAAACACCTTTAACATTTACCTGGAACACGCAGTCAAAGTCCTGTTCTGAAGTGGTATCGGCTTTACCGATATGAGATACGCCTGCGCTGTTTACGAGTATGTCCAGTTTACCTATACTTCTGAACACCTCTACTACCTGCTGCTGGTTTGTTACATCGCAGGTCTGGGTATAGGCGGTACCGCCGCTGTTTTGTATCTCTTCTACTGTTGCCTGTGCCTGCTCCTGGTTCACATCCAGCACCTGCACCAGGGCTCCCTGTTGAGCAAAAGTCAGGGCCACGGCTTTTCCTATACCGCTGCCACCTCCCGTTACCAGGGCTACTTTATCATCAAGTCTAAACATAAGATCGAATGTTGATCAATTTTATAGTTGATGCAGTACAATTCTCTCCCTGCTTCGCCTCTTCCTCCTCTTGTACTACTTATTTTTAAGTTGATTTTCTAAAGCACAGCCTTCGGTTTATTTAATTGCGCTTCGGCTGTACCATGATGCTGAACTTTATCAGCACTTAGTTTTGCTTCTAAAAGCGCATAGACGGCCACCACACCAAAACAAACCAGCGGCACGTAAAAAGCAGTGCCAATACCTACCGTTTGGTCGGAGATGTAGCCTTGCAAGGCAGGCAGTAATGCTCCACCCAGTATAGCCATAATCAAGCCTGAGCCACCGATTTTTGTATCTTCTCCAAGGCCCCTGATGCCCAGTCCGTAGATGGTTGGGAACATCAGCGACATGCAACCTGAAATACCAATTAGAGCATACACACCTAAGATACCACTTCCGTAAATAACAATAAGCGTGAGCACCATAGCAACAGCGGCAGTCATAAAAAGAAGGGTTCTGGGTTTAATATAGCGCATCAGGGCCGTGAAAACAAACCTGCTAACCATAAACAGCACCAGTGAAGCCGTATAATAATTGGCCGCACCCTCTTCGTTCAGCCCCAGTTCCTGCATCACATAGCGAATGGTAAAGGACCAGATACCGATCTGGGCACCTATATAGAAGAACTGTGCAATAACAGCCCAAGTATAATGTGGTGTTCTGATTAGTCGTTTGAAAGTCGGTCCCAGATCAAGGTTACCTCCAGCGTCAGAGGCTTTGGGCATTTTTGTGAATTTTACCACCACCCACAGCACCATCAGGAACACTGCCACACCCACATAAGGCCCCATCACGGCAGTAAGTTCTTCTGATTGAATGACAGCCAGCTGAGCATCGCTCATGGCCCCGCGTTCCGCCGCACTTGATAAATTCAGTTGCGAAAGTATAAACAACTGGCTCAGCACAACACCTGTAATTGAGCCAATGGGGTTAAACGACTGGGCCAGGTTTAAGCGTCTGGTACCTGTTTCTTCTGGCCCCATGGCTACAATGTATGGATTAGCAGAAGTCTCGAGAATAGACAAGCCACCAGCCAGAATATAAAGTGCTATCAGGAAATGGCCATAAGACACGGTGAGGCTGGCGGGGTAAAATAGCAATGAGCCAAGTATAAACAGGCCCAAGCCCAGCAGTACGCCTGTTTTATAAGAGTATTTTTTAATAACGATAGCCGCTGGCAAGGCAAGGCAGAAGTAAGAGCCATAAAACGCCACCTGTATCCAGGAGGCCTGGAAGTCTGACAGGCTCAGTATCCGCTTAAATGCAGCCAGCAAGGTATCGGTCATGTTGTTGGCCAAGCCCCACAAAAAGAAGAGGCTTGTGATCAGGATGTAAGGCCAGATATTACCCGACCTTATCATAGACACTTTCTGGTTCTCTGTACTCATAGCGCTGCTTCGTTAGACATGGGTAGTAGAGGCTGTAACTGGTTAGCTTCTGTCTATCAAGATATTCTTTTTAAATTGTTCTTCAAAGAGAAACCTAAGTATACTGCCGCTATTGGCATAGTATCTTCTACATCTAAATAAAGCTACAACACTGGGTGATGAGTAAGATGGCAGAAGCATTTAGGCACAAACACACCTGCCAAACCCACGGCGAGAGCTACTAAAACCGCTTACTTATTCTGAAGCTCTACTAGCTCCCCGTTTATAGTTACATTCTCAAAGCTGATGCTTTTGATATTGGAGAACTTATAAGGCACCCTCACATTATTTATTCTCACGTTGATCAGGCGCAGGTTCTGCACAGGCGACTCTTCGTAACCCTCTAACAAAACACCGACTTCACCGCCATTTTGCACGGTCATGTCTCGTACCTCTATGTTTCGAACAGAGGGAATGTGCGGGCCTGAATCTTCGTAAAACATATTTACCCTGATTACTTGCTCTGCTACCTGCCCCACCTCTATGTTGCGCAGATACACATTCTCTACCACTCCACCACGCATCGAACTTGTTTTAATTCTTAACGCTCTATCTAATAAAGGGCTGTTCATGGTGCAGTTCTCGGCAAATACATTTCGCACACCTCCCGATATCTCGCTGCCAATTACCACACCGCCATGCCCGTTTGCCATAGAGCAATTTTGTATGATAATGTTCTCACTCGGAACGTTTATCCTGCGGCCATCAGCATTTCTGCCCGATTTTATGGCAATGCAATCATCTCCCGTATTAAAATAACAATCTTTAATAAGCACGTTCTTACAGGACTCTGGGTCGCAGCCATCGGAGTTAGGGCCCTGGCTCTCTACTCGCACACCCTGAATAGTCACGTTGGTACAAAGCACAGGGTTGAGTATCCACATAGGAGAGTTCACAATGGTCACCCCTTCTATCAGCACATTCTTGCAACGGTAAGGCTGTACGAACTGCGGGCGCAAGTAGTAGCCTTCCCCAAACTTCCTTTCCGAAACAGGCACATTGTTCTCAGCCATTTCGAATAAGGCCAGTCTCTTGTCATCGTCGTTCTGGCTAGGCATACCCACATTCCAACCATATTTCTTGTTTCCTTTCCAGGGCCACCAGTTGGTTTCGTTGGCCTGCCCATCCAGTGTACCTTCACCTGTTACTGCAATGTTCGTTTCTTCGAAAGCGTAGATCAGGGGCGAATAATTCATCAGTTCCACTCCTTCCCAACGGGTATAAACCAATGGTAAGTAATCTTTCGGATTAGTCGAAAATAAAATGCGGGCTCCTTTTTCGAGGTGCAGGTTTACGTTACTCTCTAGGTAAATAGGCCCTGATAAATAATCCCCAGCAGGTACTACTACGCGCCCTCCACCTGCGCTGCTACAGGCTTCTATGGCTTGTTTAATGGCTGCAGAGTTATCTGCTTTGCCGTCTCCCACTGCTCCGAATTCTGTAACCTTAAAATCTTTATCGGGAAAGGTAGGAGGAACAATCTGTGTTAGAATGTCTGCGGCATATTGCCAGGCATCAGCAGCTATCGTCTCTTCGGTCTGGCTGCTTGTGGTAGTACGCTTAGTGCAGGAGGCAAAAACAAGCAGCAACACAAGCACAAAAGCAGAAGGAAAAATTAAGTTTGTTCTCATCAGCAGAAATCTATACTTGTCTCTCGGCTGAGGCCAACATAGGCGTACCTCGTTTGCATAGCTGTAGCGCCAAACCCCAGGGGTCGCGGAGCATAACCAGGTGCGACCCATCCTCCAGTTGCTGATCTGACACAACACTCGCTCCTGCCTTTTCCAAGCGTTCTTTGTCTTGAGCGGGATCTTCTGACACAAAAGCCAGGTGCACTAGCAACGGGTTCATTTCTCTGTAGGGTGGCACCTCGTCTGCAGGATTACAGTAAATCTCTATCATTATTCTGCCGCTATCATCGGCCAGAAAAGTCATATGAGGTGGCTCCTCTTGCTGCTTTACAACTGTCAGGCCCAGGTGCTCTACATACCATTTGGCCATCGTAAGCGGGTCTTCTACGTTCAGGGCAAAGTGTTCTAGTTTCATGGTTTAGTTGTTAGATTTTAGATGCTAGATAGTAAACTCTTTCCTACCTGAAGCCTTCCCCGTTTCAAAGCCTACATTGGGAGCAGTTCATAAGTATACAACAGGCATCAAGCCTTTACAAGAATTTCTGAAAAGTATAGCTAAGACTTTCATAGGTATACAACTGTATTCAAGGTCCTGTGTCTTACGACTTTTCTCTTTTTTACTTAAGCCACTTCTCCAGCCAAGCAAAAGCGTCCTCCTGCATCGGAATCGTCATAGAGTGAGGTGCATCATAATATTTGCAGGCGAATTTGTCCGAGGCATTCATACGGGAATAAATCGTTGAAAGCTTTTGCTCTGCGGCCTGCATCCCCGCTATACTAAAAAGTTTATCCTGATTACAGTTCATGATCATCAAGGGACGTGGAGCATTTAACGAGGGAACGTCGGGCAAGTCGAGGAACTCATACTGACGCGGCACATACATCATCCAGGTATGGTGGGCATGTTGCTGCAACATGTGCTGATATGTAGTAGAGAAAGCTGCCACCACACCTGTTTTTATCCTAGAGTCGAGCCCGAAGAGGTAGTTACTGCGCAATCCGCCTAAAGACAGACCAATGCAGCCGATTTTATCTTTATCTACTTCTGGCCTGGAAAGCAGGAAATCTACAGCTACTTTGTCGTTCTGCACAATCATGCCGAGCCATGTGGTGCCTGCTGTAAGAATAGTTTTATTCATTGCCACCTCGTTCGGCCCTGCCACCTGCTTGTTGTAAATTTTGATGCGTTCACTTTCATCGGCTCCTCCTATTTTCTTCTCGTATCCTTTGGCATCAACCAACAGGGCTGGATTCAGCTTTTGGGAGCCAAAATATGGCGCATCAGGGCAAAGCACTATAAAACCCCGCTTCGCGAGTTCATCAGCATAATACCTGCCGTCGTACAGGTTCTGCACATACTCTTTTAGTAAAGCAGGCTGATTATCTGTGTAAGTATGTTTCTCTTTTCCGAAAAAATAAAAACCGCCGTGGTCGTGTAGGGCGATAACGGCGGGCGCAGGTTTGGTAAGGTTATCAGGTATAAGCAGGAATGCTTCTGTTTTCTGTAATGCATTTACGTTATACCGCACCAAGTATTGGGTATAACCTTCGCGTTTGGTCGTGCTTAAAACTTCGGAGTTAAGTGGCGCAGGAGTCGGATTGAAGGCGAGCAAATCGTTTAGCTGTGCTTTGGCAGTTTTTCGCCACTTTTCCACACTGCGCCAGTTTCGGGAGAGATACGATAAACTGCTGTTTTCTTTGCTGGCGTAGGCATCCAGAAGCGGGTAAAAATTAGCGACATCAGATTTAGGTTGCTCCTGAGCCTTTAAGGTGCTGCTCATACAGCAAAACGAGGCCAAGAAGCAAGCAAACCAAATGTTGAAGATATTTCTTGTCATAGAGTATAGTAAAAGGCACTTTCTACTTCATCTGAAGCTGGTATACCTTGCCTTTTTTAGTGGTTAAATCTACTTCAATTACTTTGGGTACGTCCGCTTTTTGAATATCTGCTTTTGCTGAAACCAAAGGTTCTTTCACCGCAGCTGTTCGGTAAAAAGGATTTTCATTCTCTCCCTCGGCCTGCTTCAACTCGCCTTTTCCAGCCAAGGTTAAAGGGCTTGATGTACGGATTCTGCAGTTGCCTCCCAGATTTGAATGTACCGTTAGTGATTTCACTTTTCCGTTCTCCCAGCTCATGTCTAACACAAAACCACCTCTTGCCACCAGCCCCTTCACCTCGCCAGATTGCCAGGCGTCTGGCAACGCAGGAAGCAAATGAATGGCCCCATCGTGGCTCTGCACCAGCATTTCAGCTATACCAGACGTACAGCCAAAGTTTCCGTCTATCTGGAAAGGCGGGTGCGCATCGAAGAGGTTCGGGTAAGTGCCTCCCCCTTCTCCAGAGGCCTCGCTACCAGCAGGCGTTAGCTGGTCCTGGATAAGCTTATAGGCACGGTTTCCATTCAGCAGCCTTGCCCACAGATTCACTTTCCAACCCATAGACCAGCCAGTAGATCTATCTCCACGGTACACCAGCGAATTTCTGGCGGCAGCAAACAAGGCAGGATTGCTGAACGGAGACACCTGGTTACTTGGGTACAAACCATATAGATGCGACACATGGCGGTGCTTATCGCCTGTTCTGTCCCAATCGTGCATCCACTCCTGCAACTGGTTATGCTGCCCTATTTGCATGGGCGGCAGTCTGTCTCTTTTTGCTTTTACCGTATCCGCAAAAGCTTTGTCAGTACCCAACACCTCGGCTGCCCGAATAATGTTGGAAAAAACATCGAATACCAGCTGGTTATCCATAGTAGTGCCTGCCGCAATAGAAACACCGCTCTGGTGCGCATTTTCAGGCGACATGGAGGGTGCTACCACAAGCCACTTATTCGTAGGTTCCTCCTGCAGTACATCTACATAAAACATGGCTGCGCCTTTCAGAACAGGATACATCTCCTTCAGGAATTTCTTATCGCCTGTAAAAAGGTAATGCTGCCAGATATGCTGCGTAAGCCAGGCTCCTCCCATCGGCCAAAGTCCATAAAAAGCGCCATCTATAGGACCCGTCATGCGCCAGATGTCGGTGTTGTGGTGCATATTCCAGCCTCTGGCACTGTACATGGTGCGGGCACTTTCTTTGCCTGTCTCCGCTAAGTCTTTGAGCATGGCAAAGAGTGGTTCGTGCATTTCTGGCAGGTTCGTTACTTCCGCTGGCCAGTAGTTCATTTCTGTGTTAATGTTGACAGTATACTTGCTGTCCCAGGGCGGCGAGACTTTATCGTTCCAGATACCCTGCAGATTGGCAGGCTGCGTACCAGGCTGTGAGCTGGAGATAAGCAAATACCTGCCGAACTGAAAGTATAGCGCAGCCAGATGCGGATCATCCTCGGTGGCAAAGGCAGCCAGGCGTACATCTGTTGGCTGCTGTACCATCTCTGTCACGCCCAGGTCAAGCGATACTCTTTCGAAGTACTTTCTGTAGCTTTCGATGTGGGCTTCCTTTGCCTTTTTATACTTCTTCCCGCTGGCATGGCTCAGATAATTCGCTGCTTTTTCAGCTTCATTGCCAGTTATATCTTTGTAACTTCTGAAGTTGGTACCCATCGAAACATATATGGTGGCCGCATCGGCACCTGTAATCTGCAGCGAAGTGTCCGTAGCAGATACGTTTCCTCCTTCCACAACAGGTTGTACCTGCGCCTGGAATTTAACCCTTCCTTTTTTGTTATCTACATCGCCTGAAACTCCCGCCAAAATCAGCTTGTTTTGCTTTGTTGCCACTGAGTTTTGCTTGTGCGGACTATTCATGCTGAGCGTACAGGTGATGCTTTTCGGCCTGTCTGCGGTTAATCTAACAACAAGCACCTGATCAGGAAAAGAAGTAAACATCTCCCTCTTAAAAGTAACGCCATTTACTTTATAAGATACAGAGGATACAGCTCGTTCTATGTCCAGGTCGCGGTAATAGTTTTGTGCAGCATCGTGATTGGGGAAGGTTAGATACAGATCGCCCACAGGCTGGTAAGGCATACCGTAGTTATTGTCGGCAGGAGCATGCCTCGGAACTTTCTCCAGTGCAAGTGCTTGTGCCTCTTTGTGCTTTCCTTCAAAAATCAGCTTGCGGATTTCGGGAAGGGCGCTGTTTAAGGCTGTGTTAATGTTATTTCCAGGTTCACCCGCCCAAACCGTTTCTTCGTTTAGTTGCAGCTGTTCACGACCAGGGCTTCCGAAGACCATCGCACCGATGCGGCCGTTTCCGAGAGGCAAAGCTTCATTCCAATTGTCAGCTGGCTTTGTATACCATAGTTTCAGCGCAGGAGCCTCTGTAGGCTGTGCAACAGTGTTGCCCAACAGAAAACACCACATGAAAGCTATTAGGTATAGGCTTTTGAACTTGTACATGAAGTTTGGCTTTGGTTTGTTGCTGATATTTTTCTCCCTCTTGCTTAAAACTTACCTTTTCGCCGATGCCTCCGCAGGCTTCAGCGTTTTCATGGCATCAAAAACTAGCTGTGCTACAGCCCTGGCTCCCTCTGGCTGAAAGTGGGTATTGTCTTTTTCACCATCTGGATAGGCTGTGTATTTGCCCACAGGAAGGTTCATGAAATAATGGTTGGTAACATACTCCTGTCCTTTGGCCGAAAAGGCATCAATAGAAAGTTGTGTAAGGTCGATGAGCGGCACATTCAGTTCTTTGGCTACTTCTTTAGCCGCCTGTGGGTATTCGCCATGCACATTGCTCAGCTTGCCGTCTTTCCAGGGGTAATTACGATTAACTGGCGTGAGGATGATTGGAAGTGCTCCTTTTTGGCGCGCCTGGTTCACGTACAGGCGCAGGTACTCTTTGTAGGCTGTTACGTTAGTATAGCGTTCAGGCTTGTTCTCGGCTGCATCGTTATGGCCGAACTGCATCATCACTACATCTCCTTTCTGCAGGTTATGGTATACTTCCGCCCAGCGCCCTTCCTCAAAAAAAGTACGAGTGCTGCGTCCGCCCCTGGCTTTGTCGAGTACGATCACACTATCACCTTTAATGATGCTTTTAACTTGAGAAAGGCTGTCTTTGCTCATGAAAGGCTGAAACACCTGTCCCCAACCTGCAATGGGATAGCGTGTGGTCATGTAATCTTTCTCATCATAATCTCCTGTGTAATCAGCTACCGTAGAATCACCGATCAGGTATACTTTTACTGGCTTCTTTTTAAAAGCAATGAAGGATGTGAGAATGACGCTGACGAGGATAAAGGGCAGGATCCTGAGAGTATTGGTATTCATAGGCTTGATGTAGTCGTAATTTTACAAATCGTTTTCACTTCGGTTAGTATTTTAGCTGTTGTAGAACGGCTCCTCAGACAATGGAGCAACAATTTCTGACTAAAGAATACCTTTCTCACATTTATAAAGTCCTAAAGTAGTTGCCCTTGCCCTTATTGCGTGTTATCACCAACAAGCAATAAGACATTACTTACAGGAAGAAGTAAAAATCATCACTAACTCATTTTTCATTCTTGAATGGAAAAATTGTAGCCTTCAAGCTCTTTACTGTCTTGCTAACTCTTCCGCTGTACTGCTTGTTGATGAGAACACACAACAAGGGCAAAGGGGATTTCTCTACCTGCCGCAAGTTTTCAACCTGCTATATTATTTGGCATGGAATGACAAAACTTACTTCTTCAGCAGCTTCGCCAGTTCAGGCAATGCCGTTCGCATCTCATCAGCCACCAAATCACTCACTCTGAATGCACCGTAGGCCGAAAGATGCGTGTCGTCCTTTCTTCCTTCAGGTAACGATTCGTATTCTGACGGATCTATATGTAGAAACAATGCCTTTGATTTTTCTTCTCCATAGCGGCTTACCAACTCTTTGGTGCGCTTGTGCAGGTCTAGCAGAGGTACGTTTTGCTGCTTGGCCACTTGCCGCACTACGTCCGGATATTTGCCGTGCGTTTCCACCAGTTCGCCATTTTCAAACAACCTTCTGACGATGGGCGTAGCCAGCACAGGTATAGCGCCTTTGGCTCTTGCCTCGGAAATATAACGCTCCAGGTTTTGGCGGTAATCAGTTTCAGGGGCAGCATAACGTTTAGGATCCTCGCTTTTAGCATCGTTGTGCCCAAATTCAATGATCACATAATTGCCTTTCTTCAGCTTGTTCAGCACTTTGTCCCAGCGGCCTTCGTCGCGGAAGCTTTTGGTACTGCGCCCGTTCACGGCATGGTTTTCTACTTTCACACCCTCCTGCAAGTATAGCGGGAACACCTGCCCCCAACCTTTCTCTGGATTTCCGTTGCTGTAAGGTTTATCTGCTACAGTAGAATCTCCCACTAGAAAAATGGTTGTTTCCTTCTTCTGGATATAGCTTACCAGTGGCAATGCCAGCAGCACGAGCAGCCCCCATCGTATAGCAGTTTTTATGGTTCCTGTATTCTTGTTTTTCATCTTGTACAAAGCGTTTAGTTTTCGCTTAAGCTTTAATTGCTGTTATGTTAGCAAAGCAATATTGGATTTTGGCTATAAAGCAAAGTAATTTACTTTCTGGTCACCCATTGCTGCTTCCACTGGGGGTAATCTTTCTCCAATAGTTCCTGCGGAGCATTGCTGTACCAGTTATAGCCGTTTCTGCGCTCCTCTTCTATCTCCGATAGATTTTCCCGCACAATTCCATCTCGGCCAACAAACATAGGTTGGTTCGTGTTGATGTCGTAGAAACGAGCCCACATTGGAGGTGCCGAAGGGTCTTTTATGACCACTACATCATACTTTTTTCTCGCTGCAGGCTCTGCTACTCTTTCTAGCCGAATACCTTCAAATTTCACCTGTTCCAGCCACACGACAGCCCCTTCTATGGCATGCATCACTGCTGGACTTGGGTTCTCAATTGCCATTAGGTACTTTACAATGTCTACCGTTTCTCCGCCGCTAAGGGAAGGTAGTTCATAAGCACGGGCTTTTTGAGGACTCAGGTCATACCGATCGTGCTGCGCACACCAAACGGTTAATTTACCGTTTACCTTTACCTGTGTTTTCAAAATTACCTCTATCCCTTTATCAACAGCCCTTGCGGCCTGATTTACCCGCTCGGTGTCAACAAAAGTGTATGGCTCTTTTTTGTGTGCCACATCGGTTAGCAACTCCATTACCCCGATCATGGCGCCATCGTTAAACGTGATGTGCTCGTAGTAGCCTTTCTTGATCGGGTAGAATTGCGGCCATCCACCATTTTCATATTGGGCTTCTAACAGGTAATCTACTCCCCGTAAAAAGCTTTGCTTGTACTTATCCTGACCTGTAGCCTTGTAAACTTTAGCCAGAAACTCCATCTGGGTAAAAGTGGCGTTGTTATCGATGGTTGCCTCGCCCTTCTTTTCTACCTCCGACTGAAGCATTGCTCTCTCTTTACTTGAAAGGACCTTTGCCATGTCTGTATTCTTGTCCCAGCCGCCACTATCGCGCTGGTATAAGAGCAGGTTGTCAGCAATGCGTATAGCTTCAGGTGCAGCATACCAGCTTTCGCTTTGCTGTAATAGTGCTCGGCTCCACCTGACAGGTTCAGCAGCATGCGTTTTATGTGTTTGTCCAGTACAACCAACAGCCAAAAGGCAGTAGAATGCAAGTACTACCTGAGTATGCAAAGCACGGATGCTATAGACCCACGTTTTAAAAGAAGTAAGATTAGGCTTCTGCTTGTTTCTCTTCATCCCACAGCTAATCCAGTACATGGTAAATGAGTTACTTAAAAATTAAATGAACTGTAAAGCAGCCTACGTTAAGGAAAGCGCAGGCTGTTTACTTTTCTACTGCTCCATGGTAAGTGCGGTATTGCTCAAATCTTTACCCTTCGATACCTGCTGCGAAGCGTTTTTAAAATCTTTACTTTCGAGCTTTACATTTTTTGTGAGTGGCCCCAATACTTTTACTACTGGCCCCTGTGTTTCATCATAAGCCAAACCTTCTACTTCTACATTTTTGCTATTATAGATCGTAAGCGCAGGTCCTTTCTCAGCTATCACCTTCACATTTTTCAATGTAATACCATCCGCATCAACCGCTGTAATGCCTTTTCTTGCTTTCAACAGAGCATTTTCGATGTTCACATTCTGCAAATTCATCTCTGGCAAGCCTTGCAGGGCCACTGCCTCATCAGCACCAGATACACGAATGTTCTTCATGTAAATGTCTTTGAAGGATGGTGTTTTTTCGGTTACAGGCACAGCTTCTTCGCTTCTGGCTTCTGTGCTAGCATTCTGATCTTCCTCAAGCACAGGAGAGTTACCGCCATAAAAGAGGTTAAAGCTAATGGCCTGCGTCGGGATGTTGATCATGTCTATGTTAGAAATGTAGATGTTTTCTACAACGCCGCCTCTGCCGCGTGTGCTCTTAAAGCGCAGGCCGATATCGGTTCCCATAAAGATACAGTTAGATACATGAACGTTCTTTACACCACCCGACATCTCGCTACCTACCACAAAACCGCCGTGTCCGTGGTATACTGTGTTATTCTTCACAATCACGTTTTCTGTAGGGATACCTCTTTTGCGGCCATCTTCATCTTTACCAGACTTAATACAGATCGCATCATCCCCCACATCAAATGTATTGTTATAGATCACGGAATTTTTGCAGGACTCTAAATCAAGGCCATCACCGTTTTGGGAGTACCAGGGGTTGCGTACGTTCAGATTGCGAATGGTAACGTCTTCGCACATCAGCGGGTGCAGGTTCCAGGCAGGAGAATTCTGGAAAGTCGGACCGTCCAGCATTACTTTTTTGCAGTTTACCAGGCTCACCATGACAGGGCGCAGGTAATCTTTTACGGCCTCGAACTGTGCCATCTCCGTAAAATTTGGCACATTAAAATTATCATTGCTGTCTCCTTTTTTAGACTTCTCAGAAGGATACCACATTTTACCATCATCGCTTAGCACCCCTCCCGATTTCAGAAGGTTTTTCCATTGTGAATCCGTCATTTTACTTTTCTTCACAGGGCGCCAGGCATCGCCGTTTCCATCAAAAGTACCTTTGCCAGTTATGGCAATATTTTCTATATCTTTTCCATAAATCGGGGATATAGTGCGGTAGGTATCCAAGCCTTCAAAGCTTGTTGCGATCAGTGGATAATCATCAAAATCCTTACTGAAGATAACCATTGCACCTGCCTCTGCATGCAGGTTGATATTGCTTTTGAGCACAATCGGTCCTGTCAGCCACATGCCTCTTGGAATAACTACTCTTCCTCCACCTTTTGCAGCGACGGCGGCAATGGCTTTTTTAAAGGCTTCTGAATTTTTTGTTAAGCCATCGCCCACAGCGCCAAACTCTGTTATACTTACACTATAGTTCGGAAAGCTCGGTTCCTGCACACGCGGCATATAAAACTCTAATCCGTCGTACAGGGTAGCCTCTATATTGCTTGCGCTGCTTGCACCATTAGCTGTAGTTGTTGAGCTTGTTGCTGAAGCAGTTGCTACGCTCTCGCTAGAAGATTGGCGCTGGCAGGAAAACTGAAGTGCCCCGGCCATACCAATTAGCAGCATAAAACGGTTCACATATAAATTCTTCATCTTCATATCTATACTTGTAATTTTTTCCGTGATAAAGTTATTTCGTAATTCTGAACCAGTCGTAGTCAGCATAGCCAGCATCATTGGTTTTATCGGGGCGGGTTGCAAACAAACCTACCTTGGCTCCGATCCAGCGACCAGGTACGGCTGTAAACGTGCTGCCGACTTCCTTAAACTGATTACCATCTTCGCTGTAGCTAAAGCGGCATTGAGCTCCTTTGTCTATATTCACGCGCAGGTATACTTCTTTGCCATTAAGCTTGCCCAGCAGTTGCTCCTTTTCAGGTGTACCCTTGTGCGCATCGTCCACTGAAGTATAAGCCAGGTAAATACCATCCTTTTTGCTCACCAGCGAGAGGTAAGCGTAATCCTCACCCATCACAATCAAGCCTGTGCGCTCATTCTGAAGCTTTTCAGTATTAGGCGTGAAAGTGAGTTTGGTAGTAGCTGTGAAGTCTTCGGCAGGAAACTTTTGCAGCAGCAGGTTTGGCACATCCCAGTAGTTCTTAAAATCAGCAGGCAACTGTTCTGTAAACAAGCGCAATTTACCTGTGCTGCCTGTTGCGAAAGCCCAAGTGGCTTTCGGGTTTGCGTGCCATTGCCACTGCAGCCCTAAACCGTTTCCATCAAATTCATCCGATTCCTGCGGGGTTACCTTCGGATAGCTTTTACCCACGTTCGGCTTTTTATAGCTCATCACAGGCTGGCCTTTGCCGTCACCGTCTTTATCTTCTCCAATCACAGGCCAATCATTTTTCCACTCCATTGGTTGCAGATGCACTACACGACCGTAAGCTTCTATGTCCTGAAAATGGATAAACCAATCTTCACCTGTCGGGGTATCCACCCAGGCACCCTGGTGCGGACCGTTTATAGTTGTATTGCCCTGATCCATTACTATTTTCTCCTCGTAAGGACCGTATACATTTTTAGAGCGCAGCACAAGCTGCCAGCCTGTAGACACACCGCCTGCAGGAGCAAAAATATAGTAGTAACCATTATGCTTGTAGAACTTCGGCCCCTCCACCGTTGGGTGATTATCGTGTCCATCGAACACCATCACGCCAGCATCCAGCACTTTCGTACCTTCAGGATTCATCCTGTTCACCGCCAAAACACTTTTTATACCCGCACGACTACCTGCATAAGCATGCACCAGATAAGCCTTGCCGTCCTCATCCCAAAGCGGACAGGAATCGATCAGGCCTTTACCCTCCATTACCAGTACAGGCTTCTCCCACTGGCCCGCAGGGTCTTTGGTTTTCACCATGTAAACGCCGTAATCAGGATCGCCCCAATAAATGTAAAACTCCCCGTTATGGTGCCTGATGGCAGGAGCCCAAACACCATTGCCATGTTGTGGTTTTGAGAAATGCTCCGATGGCGTATTTTCATCCAAAGCATAACCGATGATCTTCCAGTTCACCAGATCCTTCGAGTGCAGAATCTGCAAACCTGGTATGGCATTAAAGCTGGAGGAGGTCATGTAATAGTCATCTCCTACACGGCATACATCAGGATCAGAATAGTCGGAGTAAATAATAGGGTTTTTGTAAGTACCGTCGCCATTATCCGCAACCCAAGCCTTCGATACTTCGCCTGTTGGAACTGGCGCAGAGGTTCTCTCTGTAGTACCAGTGTTCGTGCTTGTATTTGCCACCGTGGCGCTGGAACTGGTTTGGTTAGATCCTGAGCAGGAGAAAAGAAATAGTGATACTACTGCACAGGAAAAGGTGAATCGGTTACAGGTCATTTTATGCTTTTATACTTAATAAGTTGAATTCTAATTCATAATTTAAAGTTTACTTACCAGCTGTTGCTGTAGCCTTGCCTGGTGTCCAGTCGCCGAAAATCTTCGCCAGCGTATATTCAGCAAGCTGCTCTTTCGTCAACTGGTGTGACCATGGCACTCGCGCTTTAGCGTTTGCACCCGGTCCTTTGGAGTTATACTCAGCATAGTAAGTTGTTTTCTCAGCATCAGGCTTGTTCCAGTTGTGCCAGCCTTCTGGTTTAATCATGTTACCTAGGTAGCTGTTAATAAAAACAGTTTTGGCGAATGGTCTCCAGGGGCGGCCCAGGTAATAAGAGTTGGCAGGCGCGTCGCCTGTAATGCGGCAGTTCAGGAATACAAAACCATAGGATGTTCCTTCTAAGGTAGAGGCTGCCGTAATATAGCTGCCACCCTTTTTGCAGTAAATCTCGCAGTTCTCGAATACAGCCGTAGACCAGCCGAAAATAAAGTCTGTTGTGCCTTCTATGTAGCAGTTTTTATAGTACTGGCGGCTCTTTTCGCCGTGCGGGTACAGCGTGTCTTGATTACCTAAAAACCTGCAGTTTGTAAACATTACTTTATCACCGTCTATGCGCACTGCTACTGCTTGTCCAACTGGACCTGCTGAATTTTCGAAGGTGATGTTTTCTGCTGAAAAATCATCGCCAAAGATGTAAAAACTAGTAGAGCCTGTCGTACCCATTTCCTCCCCAAACCTGTTCTTTTTAGAAGCATAATCATCATAAGTGAGGATAGTTTTCTTTACATCTTCCCCCACAAAATGCACTGCTGTTTTAGAAGCTGGCAGTACCAGTTTTTCTTTATACATCCCGTTTTTGATGTAGATGGTAGTTGGGTTCTTCCTAAAATCAGGCACAGCGTTAATGGCTTCCTGCACTGTTTTAAAATCGCCACTTCCATCCTTTGCCACCACAAAATCATGCTGTTGCGCCTGCACGTAGTTTAGAACCAGGCACAGCAGTATAGTAAGTATAGTAAGTATAGAAGCGTGTTTTTTTAAAGTCATTTCAACCTATTTTATAAACTGATATTTCTTCGCTATTTCGCTAGTGCGAGCTTGCAGCTCGTACTTCATTACCTAATTATTTTGCAACCAATACAGCTGTTGATGTACATGTAGTTGAGCAAGCTTTCTTGTTTTGTGAAGTGGTACGAGCTGCAAGCCTTATCCTGTTTCATAACTTTTCTGC
>NZ_JAJJWH010000035.1 GCF_020907245.1 Pontibacter harenae
TATAGCTATTTCTACGAAAGTTATGAAACAAGATAAGGCTACAAGCTCGCACCAGCAAATTAACCTACTTTTTTCTCTTTATGATGAGTCCTAGAAGAAGCAAAGGGTGTTTTTTGTATGCCTACTATTCATTAACGGGATTCTATTAAACAAGCATAAGGCAAAAGAGGCAGGAGAATATATCCTCCTGCCTCTTTTAGCTTTTGTTTTAGATCACTTATTACAGCCTGCCATCCACCAGACTTCTATCTAAACATGCTTTCGTATCGAAAATAACAGCGTTATTGCTTCTAAATTTCTTATAATCGAAGCTAAGGAATTCATTATGAGCCACAGCTACTACAATAGCATCATAAACAACAGATTGATCAAGCTTGTTTTGTATGGTGATGTCATATTCATGCAGCACCTCATCTATATTTGCCCAAGGATCTACGATATCAACTTCAAGTCCAAACTGGATTAGTTCCTGATATATATCTACTACACGTGTATTGCGCACATCAGGACAATTTTCTTTGAAGGTAAAGCCTAATATCAATGTTTTGGCACCTTTTATTTTGATGTCTTTATTAATCATGAGCTTTATTACCTTGTTCGCCACAAAGGAACCCATATTGTCATTTACCCTACGGCCCGAAAGGATTACCTCTGGATGATAGCCAACTGCCTGCGCTTTGTGTGCCAAATAGTACGGATCTACGCCGATGCAATGACCTCCTACAAGACCAGGTGAAAAAGGAACAAAATTCCATTTTGTTCGGGCAGCTTCCAGTACATCTTGCGTATCTATACCTAATTTATCAAATATTAACGCTAGTTCATTCATGAAAGAAATATTTATATCTCGCTGTGCATTTTCGATGGCCTTAGATGCTTCTGCAACTTTTATACTGACTGTTTTAAAAGTACCCGCCTCAATAATGGACGCATACAAATTATCTACACGAGTAGCCGCTTCAGGTGTGGAGCCACTGGTGAGCTTCTTTATGGTTGTCAGTTTATGAATAGGGTCTCCAGGGTTTATTCGTTCAGGAGAATAGCCTACAAAAAAGTCTTTATTGAAAACTAAACCAGATACTCTCTCAAGCACTGGCACACAGTCCTCCTCAGTACATCCTGGGTAAACTGTAGATTCATAAACAACAAGATCACCAGGTTTAAGAGCAGACCCAACTAGTTCACTCGCATGAAGTAATGGCTTTAAGTCAGGGGTTTTTGATTTGTCTAAAGGTGTAGGAACTGTAACTATAAATGTGTTACACAAGCGCAAATCAGATCCTTTTGAAGTTAACTGCAAACTTGCATTTTCTTCTGAAGCTGTATTTCCTTTACGAATAACAGAGGTTAAATCACCTGCATTTGACTCTAAAGTACGGTCTTTGCCTTCAATCAACTCCTGTAACCTTACCTCATTTACCTCAAAGCCCACCGTGGAATACTTCTTCGCGAATTCAATGGCTAACGGAAGTCCTACATAACCAAGGCCTATAACAGCTATTTTAGTATCAGGAATAACATGGGTAACATGATCAGAGTGCATGCAGTGGCTTATAAGTTTGAACGTTGGAAGTTAAATAAACTGTACTAGCTTTCGAAGCGGTTTTAAAATACGTGTGTAAAAGTGCGGCTTTAGGCCATTTACAAGCCAGGCATTATAATCTTCCTGATTTGCCCTTAGCCTATTCTTTAATGTAGCATTGCTTTTGCCGCCCACACGCATGCGCACTAAGACTTTTGGAATATAATAGGTAGATAATTTATGCTTGTAAAGGTAACGCAGCATGAGTTCATAGTCAGCAGCACTTTTAAAATCAGTATTATAAAGGCCGTAACTCTTATAACAGGTACGCTTTACATAAAAACTGGGGTGTGGCGGCATCCATCCATATAAGAAGTTTGTCCTCTTATAATGCCCAGAAATCCAGTTACGTACCACTTTAGAAATATCTTGCTTCTGAACATAAAGAAGGTCTCCATATACACTATCTACATCCTCTTCTTCAAATGCTTTTGCAATGGTAGCTACGGTATCAGGTGAACTCAGCAAGTCATCAGAATGTAGCAGACCAATAACATCGCCAGTAGCCAAGTTTATCCCTTTGTTGATGGCATCGTATAAGCCTTCATCCTTTTCAGAAACAAACTTCGAGATCTTATGGCCATAGCTTCTAATCACTTCCACGGTACCGTCAGTAGATAAGCCATCCACCACAATATATTCTATATCAGGATAAGACTGGTTTAGGACAGAATTAATAGCGTCAGCTATAGTTTCTCGGTTGTTATAGACGATGGTGATAATGGAAACTTTCACAGCTCAAATAGATGGCAAAGCTTAAAGATAAAGAGTAAATTATAAAATTTCTCGTGTTCTTTTAGGAATAGCAGGATTGCCTTGATAAATAGTATAAGCTTCTAAATCTTTGGTGGCCACAGAACCTACTGATAAAACACTATGGCTACCACATGTAACTCCTGGACATACAGTGGCTTGGGCTCCTATCCAACAGCCTTCCTGCAACATAATTTCACCGATCTGCAGATCAAATGTTGCCTTCTTATAGTTGTGGCTGCCAGTTAATAGCATTGCCCCTTGCGACAGTACCACATTATCCTGAATTACAATAGAAGTTAGATTGTCAATCCACACATTTTCGCCAATCCAAACATAATTTCCTATAGTTAAGAGCCAAGGATACTTAACATTAACTCCAGGCTTGATGACAACTCCTGCTCCTACTTTAGCTCCGAAAGCTCTTAAGAGCAGAACTTTAACAGAACTTATTGGGTTAAACGGATTCACAAAAAACAGAGCATTAACAAAAAACCAAATCGCTCTTTTTAAAGCACCTGCACCTGTGTTAAACCAGCTATTGTCGTAAGCTGAAAGATCAACTCTGCCTTTATTTTGCATCTGCTTGCCCTATTGCAGTAAAATATTCATAATGTAACTGCCGCGAAACATCTTGCAATGAGAAGTGCTTCTTTACTGCCAAGGCTCCGTTGCTTCCCTTCACATACCTGAGTTCTCGGGGTGTTTCAAGTATGGCTTTGATTGCACTGGATATCGCGTCCTCCTTAAGTTCCGTAACCCAACCACAATCATGCTCCAGCACAAAATCTGCAAGATTAACTTTATCGGAGATCATAACAGGTTTCCCCACCTCAAGGGCCTCCACCACTACAAGGCCAAAGTTTTCTTGATAGCTCGTAAGAACAAGGCAATCATATTGCGCCATTTTTTTTTCTCTATGAGCAGGATCTAACTTTCCCTTGAAAGTTACATTATCAAGTTTGAAATCTTCTTTTATCGCCAAGAGTTCTACTAAATGGTTATCGTCATCCTCTCCGTATATATCAACAAGAACTTTGGATTTCAGTCTGGGCTTTAGAATGGCTAATGCCTTCAAGAGCAATGCTAATCCCTTCTTACGATTTATCCTTCCAAGAAAAATCATTTTCAGAGCTTCCGTTTCTTGTGGTTCTTTAACTTCTTCTATTTTAGAGGCTCCATCTTCTTTGAAGTTAAAGCCAATAGGTATAATAACAGGATGTATGCCAGCGGGCACATCAGAATTTTCTAGCTCACTAGTGGTTGTAAACTGCAGAAAACTTGCTTTCGGTAAAAGGCGGTTATCAAAGAACAAGCGGTGCAGTTTCTTTAACCAAGCCGTGCGAGTCAGCGAGTACTGGTCGAGCATACCGTGTGGCGTTACAGCAAGAGGTATATTATGCGAAACAGCAAAGGACATACCCTCTTTGGAGTAATAATTAAAAAGTGTATGCACATGCACAAGATCATACTCCTTGAAGCGCTCTACATATGTGTTAAACTCCTCACTATAGAAATATTTCTTACCTAAAGATGAACTGCTAAGAGGCAGATAATGTACTGTTACACCATCTATAATTTTTACATGCACCTGATCTGCAGGCTGGAATGGAAAGGAGCCGCCGTTTACATTAAGTGTCAGGACATCCAATTTTACTCCTAAGTGAGCTACTAAATATTCTGCCTGCTCTGAAATGCATTTTGGTGGACCTCCATAAAACCACGAAGGCTTATAATATGGAGTTATATAGAGAATCTTCATGAGATGATAAATGCGTAAGTAGCATTTAGTACTGCTACTTAAATAGTATCCTAGAACCAACAAGCACCATAGGATAAACTCAATTTATAAGAAAAAAAATATTAACAGGAACAATAGAATTTACAGCATTATGTTAAAAACTAAAAGACAATGTTGATCAGAATTGAAAACGTAGACATTGCCATAGATTACCTTTCTTGAAGAGGCAATTATCATTTGTTAACTAATGATAACAATCTGCGAGACCATATTTCAGGGGTAATACGCAAAGCTTCTTCAGCACTTATATCTCCCATTTTATTCAATTCCAGATCTGAAAGTTTAACAAAATTAAGTAAAGCTTTCTTGAGTTCTGTTTTATTTCCAGATTTAAACAAATACCCATTTACATTATTTTGAAGGAATTCAGTTGCCGCCCCTACCTTAGTCGAACATAAAAGAGGGTATCCTGCAGCAGCAAACTCATGCACTACTACTCCCCAAGGCTCATAATGCGATGGCAGCACAAATACTCCTGTATCTGAAAGATATTTGCCCAGGTCATAAGGCTGTACAAAGCCAAAGTGCTTTATTTTAGGGTGCTGGATGGCATCTTCAACTAATGGCCCCGTACCAATACACCATAGCTCCCAATCATTGGGATACTCCGCCTGAAGCTGAACAAAGGCATCCCATAAATCTAAGAGCCCTTTTTCGGGCACATATCTTCCAACATAAATAAAGCGTTTTGGAAACTTCTCCTTCTGCCCTTTGTTTTGCGAATAGTACTTCCTAAAATACGGCACATCGGCAGAATAGTATCCAGTAAGAACCTGTTCGGCATGAAAACCTAAGTTATTAGCGAATTTTACCTGGGGCTTGCCTGCCGCAAAAATATGCGAAAAATATTTATGCAATGTAAATTTGGACACCACAGAAGCCACCCTTTGCTTGAGCGTTCCTTGCCACTGATTATCCAAACCAGAAACTACCGGTATGTTGTTTCTGAATTTTCTTGCAACACTCAAATAGTCCTTATCCATCCACCCGCACACAAACAGGAAATCAGGGTCTAGTTCAGAGACAAAAACAAGAAGCTCCTCCTTACTAAAGTCTTTTTTTTCATAAAACCGCACCTTCTCAGGTAAGCGGAAAGCATAAGGAGCCTCTTTGTTCACAGGCCAACGCACCACATGAATCTCTACATCCAAATTAGCCAATTCTGTTACACAGCTAATGAAGTAGTTAGCGATTTCGGTGTATAGAAAAACAAATTTCAAAGTAGACATTTTATTTTTTGGAGAGCTGAAACAACTTCTTGTACCTAATTACTTAATTTTTGCTAAACTTGGCAAGTCATCATCTTTGGCAGTAATTCTCCCATTATCTCTTTTGATAAAGATTAGAATTGTTAGCAAAATAATAAGTTGTATGGTGAAAGGATTTAAAGATCCAATTAACCAGGACTCAACCATATTAGAGGCAACGACGGCAAAAACAATGGGTAACGTCAATTCAGACTTTCTAGAAGCTTTGAAGAATATTGAAGCCCACCCAAGCAGGAACAGCACCAAACCTATCAAACCTGTATCAAGCCATACTGTAAGAAAAGCATTATGAGAGTTGCCAATATGACCAAGCTTCATGAACAGAGCCTCACTTTCAGGTAAATGAAATAAATATTCTGTATAGCTAAAGCCTTTGCCCACCCAAAAGCTTTGTTGGATATGCTGCCATGCAAAATCTCTGGCAATTGTTCTTCCGCTACCTTTCTCGATAGTATCAACACGAGCAAAATCACCTAAGCCTAAGGAAGACAGAATTGCAGGTATATCAATTTCTATAAAGGAAATTGAAAATACAGCTGCAAGAGAAATAAATAATCCTAAGTAAAAGCTCTTTCTAAAGGTATACTGTGAAAGTAAAAAAAACAAGGCTGAAAGTGTTTGTCCACGAGATCCACTCCATATTAAACACGATACTGGAAGCAAGAAAAAAGCTAGTCTTTCTCTTTTTGTTAAGAGCCTAGGGAAATGATAGTTTATAGTATAAAAAGACACAAAATAAACAAAAGAATACATCCCCAAGCCATTAGGGTTGCCAAAAATTCCTCTTGCACGTCCTGTATGGAAATAAATAGCATACGAGGGGTTAACTATATACATTATATAGCAGGCTACTAAAACTAAAGCTCCAGCATACACATATAGTTTCAGAAACGCATTACCATATAATCTATATAATCCAACAAAATAAATAGGAACTACCACTAAAAGCAGCAAGTATGACAACGTTTTCTGAACAGCAACAGAAACAGCTGGGCTAAAAAGAATACAGAAAGTGGCAAAGAGGAAAAATAAGATGAAATTCTTATGGTAAGATATAGATAAATCGAGATTAATGTTCCTTCTTTCAAAGAAAAGTGGTAACAATAATATAATAATATATACAGCTTTTAGTGTAGCGGCAAAAGCAAAGTAATGCAAAAAGCTATCAGAAAGAACAAGCGTAATAAAAAAGCCTGTAAACAATTCAACGTATTGTCCTCGATTAATTAGCCATATAGCAGTAACAGCAAATAAAGGAATTACTAAGTTATTAAGAATAACTCCTGATAAAACCAAAATTACAATAAAAGCTAGTATATTTCTTTTATCAACTGTTGTAGGTAAAGATGATATGTTAGTTGTTGGTCTTATTGTCCTTGTATGTTTGATAATCTATGTCTTAATAAAGTTGTTAAAAGATATATTTTTCAGCACCCTGCTTGTTCAATTATTACACCTCTAGTAATACTAAGTAAAACTATATAATATTTTGTAAAGAATGATATTGGTAAATACAGGAACAAAAAATTAGATAACTCATTCACTTACATTTTTTTGAAAAACGTAGAAACTTTGAGTAAAACTCTTCTTAAGAAACCTTCCTACATTTTTAGGTATTAGACCTGCTGATAAGTAAAGTTAGGCTATGTCTCACAAATTGAATGTTTAATATAAAATAATTAAAGAACCAACAGATACAGCTATATCTTATATTCTACGATAGCATCTTTTTATAATCTTCTTTAACAGAATCCCAAGAGTAATATTTAAGGAATTTATTTCTATTAGATAATCCGTAAAAGGTAAGTATATGCTCATTATGAAGTAAGAAATTAGTAACACTACCTTTTTTAGTCATATCTATACATGTATCATCACTTCTTAAAATCCATCTAAACAGTTCCCTATTATGAAGAACAACTGGCAAGCCTTGTCGCATGGCTTCAATAATAACAATACCAAATCCTTCATTTATTGAGCATAGCACAAATACATCTGCAATTGCATACATTTGCTTTAGTTCTGTTTCTGGAAGAAAAATATTCACAAATCTTTCTCCTAAAAGTATATTGCCTTTGTTAATGATGTTAGCATCCCCTTGACCACAAATCACTAAAGACCATTCTTCATCTAATAAGGATATTTCATCAATCAAATAGTCCATCCTTTTATGATCTCTATCAATTCTACCTACAGAAAGAACAACCTTATTAGTTTTGATGTTATATTTCTTTTTTATTTCTGCTTTTTCTGTATTGTCAAGCAAAATAATTTCTGAACATTTCAAAAAATGTGGTGCTAATACAACATTGTGATGTAAATTTTTAGACTGGTTATAGTTTTCAAAATTAACTTCATGAACTAAATCTGCTGAATGTATATATTCTTCTGGCTTCATCCATACTCCATGGCCTATGATGATTTTAAATTTTCTTTTAAAGAAGTGTTTATAGAAGTTTAAAATTTTACAAACTATTAGTTCTTGACAATAAATTGTTGATACTTTTTTTTGTAGAATCAAAAACTTTATTGTCCATAAAGCAACAAACAAACTTTCCCAATACAATTTAGTTCCTCTATATCTTGATAGAAAATTTGTAACCCATGATTCTCTACTAGGAGTATTAGTCGAATATTCCCTTTCTTCTTTAGAACCAGTACGTTTAATCAAAAAAATTTTAAAAGATATTTCTGCTTCAGAATCTTTAGACAAAGCACTAAATAATTGACGTGCATGTGTTTCATACCCTCTTCTTACATTATCTAACCCAGAAGAAATGATTAAAATCTTTTTCATATTTTATTAATTTAAAAAAAAACTAAATTAAATTCTTGATAACAGAAATTGTTCTTTCTATTATATTGTTCCAGGTATAATTTTTTATTATTAATTGCTGAGCATTTATTTTTAACCTGATAAGTTCATTTTCAGAAATTGTTAAAGCTGAAGTGATACTTTCTTTCAATGCCAATACACTACCTTGTGTTATTAACCAGCCTGTTTCCGTTGAAATAAGTTTATTAACAGCGCCTACATCGGTTGCTATAACGGCTAAACCACAAGCCATCGCTTCTAATATAACAGTAGGCATTCCTTCTGAATAACTAGGACACACAAGTATATCAGCAGATTGAAGAGCTGCTTTAACTTTTTCTTCATCTTTTATTAGTCCTAAATATTTTATTTGATCGGAATAAATTTTTTTTTCTTCAGGTATTGGTCCAATAAAAACAAACTCGAATTCATAAGTTAAAATAAGTTGCTTTAATACTTCAAGAAGTTCTTCAATCCCTTTTCTTCTTTCATAGCGTCCAATAAAAATAAGTTTTCTTATTTTATTCTTTGAAGAAAAATCTAGCGATGAAATCCATGCCTTCTCTATTCCAATAGGTATTTCAATAATAGGCTTATCAGTAAGCTTATGTTGAATGGCATTAAGCTTTCCTCCAAGGGAGAAAATATAATCGGTATTTTTTGAGATACTTTTAACGGGTAGCCTTAGCAACTGATGCTGTAGTTTTACATAGAAATTTGGAGCTTGTTGAAACATCTCTACTCCATGAAAGTTTACTCCCATTAAAGGAAGCATTTTGCTTCTTTTCTTTTCCTGTGCAACTTTCCAACCTGTAAATCCCTGTGCATAAATAAAATCAACAGGTTCATTAGAGATTAAGGCACTGTATAGATAGGTTGAATATTTATAATATTCTGCAATGTAATGGCCTGGAAATTTACCAAGGGACGGAAATGGAATAAAAATTGTAGTAATATAAGAAAGTTCATCTCCTGTAAAGCCATTCAAATCAGCTACATCAGCTTCTTTTGGCCCTGTATGGTACAAGTCTACATACACCTTTTGTCTAGCCAGATATTTAGCTAAGTAGTATGAATGCTTTTGTATTCCACCTAGAACGTAAGGATAAATCCCATCAGTAAGTAAAGCAACTTTCATGGATTAAATATATTATTAATACAATGGCTCATTGATATTACTACCTTAGAGCTGCATCATAAATAGTTTCTAGAATTTTAGCCACCTTGAAAGGGCAGTGCTCCTCTTCTATTCTTTGCAGAGCTTTCGCACCTTTTTTCATAATAACGTTCCTATCTTCAATTATACTTCTAACTATAGCATCCAATTGACCTTCAACAATTTCAGAAAATATTTCTTTAGCTTCTTTAGTGCGTGGTATTGATCGATTATCTTCTACAAGTGGGACTTCAATAAGCCACCCAATATCGTTATTATTAATCTCAGAAAGAGCTGCTCCATTTGTTGTAATAACAGGACAACCAGCCGCCTGTGCTTCTAAGACGGAATAGCCGTATGTTTCATCGTAAGTTGGCAGCAAACCTACATCTGTCTTTCTTAGTACCTCTAAAACACTAATATTAGGGAGTTGGTTATAATGTTCTATCTGTTTATATTTATTTATTATGTTCATTGCCAATATCTGATCTTCTTTAGTCGCTCTTGAAGCATAATCTCCAAATTGTAAATCAGAGACAATATTCAGCTTAACAGGTTGCTTTTCATCTAGTAATTTACTAAAAACTCTGAGTATTTCCTTTCCACCTTTACGAAAGAAATCAGATCCAGTGATTGTAAAAGTAATGCAATCACCTGCTGTTTTTTTTTGATCAATTGAATCAATAAGCTTTGGTTGTTGTGGGTGTAATACAACCATTTTTTGTTTTAGTTCTTCAACAAAGTCACCATATTCATATAAGAAGTTAAGCTGTGCATCATACGCAAACTGACTCATAGCAACCATTCTTTTGCAACTGTTATGCATAAGCCTTTGAGTAGCAAAAGCAATATACCACTTCTCATGCTTGAACACATCTGGTCTGTGAGCGCCTCTAGGTAAATAATGCTCAAAAGTTGTTACCCAAGGTATATTGCCTATGTTAATAGCATTAAAAAAATGATAAAGTGGTACATTATTCAGACCTATATCATAAAAAAGATTTGAGAGAAAAGGATGACTTTTCTTCTTTAACTTGAAATATACATGAGCTGGTACTTTTAAAAAATCTTTTTTTTTTTGAACCTCGTAATCGCTTAAAGGTAAATCAATAAAATTCCTTTTAGGATTATATCCTGCTGCATGAGTGCCAACAATAATTTTGCTCATATAATATGTATTTGGATTTTTGATCCCTTCTAAAGCTTTGTAGCTATAGTATGATTTTGGGCTTAGCTACGCTTATATAGAGTTGCAGAACTTGCTCAGCAATTTGTGGCCATTTGATAATAGATACATCCTGAAGAGCAGTTGTAGCTATATCATGCCTCTGTTTCTCGGTTAACAAAACAAAGCTGTTTATTTGATTCACAAAATCATCAAGGGTCTGCTCAAAAGAAATATAGTTTCCTTTGAATGGATAATTTGAACTAAAAACACTAGATGTTACTACAGGACAACCATAAACCAGACTTTCAATGAGTGAATTGTTTGCTGTAGCGGATGAGAGAGGAAGAAACAAGCAATAGGCAGTTCTGTAAAAATATTCTAGTTCACTATCGCTTACCTCTCTCGTGTACTTAAAGTTCTGGTACTTATTTAACTTAGTTAAAATATCATCTGGCAAACTTCTGTTAACCAGAACAAATTTCAAATAAGGTTTACTTTGAAGGAACCTACTCAAAACCTCTTCATAAAGCTCCCAATTCCGTTGCCAGTTACCTACAGTAAGAATATGCTTCTTCTCTTGTTCAGCAGCATAGCCCTTAAAAAGGCTAGGATGAATACCATGAGGAATTAAGTGAATCTTTTCTTTAGGCATCACCTTTTCAAGGACTGCTCGTTGGTTCTCTTCCAGTATAATTGCAGCAGCAAGTTTGTTGAATCTACCTTTTGTTATAGAGTGAGTAATCTTACCAATTCTTCCACTATAATCACCATACACTACTTCTTGCTCCAGATTTTCGGGGGGCTGGTGAAAAGTAGCTACTACTGGAATATTAGAAAACAAATAAGGAGAAAATCTGAGATATTCTTCAGCATAATATATATGTACTACTTGAGGGTTAAATTTATACTTCGCTATATACTCATAAACCCACTTATACTTTCTTAATAACATATTTGGTGGTGTATGTTCATTGATACCAATTATGGCAGTTGGTTCAGTATATTTTGCCAACTGATCATACCCACCAAGTTCAGAGTGATGTTTATAATGCGTACTCAGGACTACATGGTTAATCTGCTGCATGTGATCCTTTTATTAATTTTAAAATTTCATTTGATAATTTATAACCTAAAATTTTATGAAACTTCAAGTAAGCATCAGTAATTGCAGGACTTACTTTAGGTATAAAGTTAAAGCCTAAAGTATGTTTCATATATAATAGGCTGGCTTTACTGTCATACCTATAAAGCTCCTTTATAACCTCAAATAAAGCTTGAGCTACTTGATTTTCTGTCTCTCCATCTACTTTAATGTCTTTAACATAGTTATACACGGAGTACAAATGTTCTATGCGTCTCTTTATGTTCGATTTCAGATTTGTGGTAGTTATTGAGCCCTCTCTTCTTCTTATTACTGTTAAAGGTTCTGGATCATAAGCTATATAATCATTTTCTTTTAATAGCCGAAACATAAGATCGTATTCCTGACTACTCTTCAGATTCTCATCCCAACCGCCTATCTTATCTATATATTTCTTATTAAATAAGTTTGAACTTGTAATTCCAAGATTAACGTTGGCAAGTGCAACCCAAACGTTTTCATCATTTGGAACAGAAATCGTATTTAAACCATCATGTCTATTTAGATAATGTGCTCCAGCAAGAAAAGAAACTTCACTTTTAACTTTCAAGATGGTATTTAGTTGATGTTCAATTTTATTTGGCTCCAGCATATCATCGGCATCAAGAAATTGTATCCATTCTCCTTTTGCAATACTTAATCCTTTATTACGTGCAGCAGGAGCTCCTTTTTTTGACTCATTTGAAATAATTAAATTAAATCTTGGACTTTTTATTGTTTCAAGAAGAGGCCAAGTATCATCAGTAGAATTATTATCAACACATATAACTTCTATATCTTTATAAGTTTGGTTTTGAACTGATGCTACACAATCACTAATAAATGATTGCACGTTATAGCATGGAATAATAACTGATATTAGCATAAATAAGAATTTCAGCTATGATTTATTATATAAACAGTTATAAGCATCTAAATGAAGTTCTAAGATCAACTCAAGATTCCAATGATTTAACCCATACATCAAGTTTTTCCCCCCTTGCCCCCCTTTATCAAGTTCGAAACCTCTTTCAATCGCATTAGAAACTGAAACATGATCATAATCATTATAGGTAGGGTTCCCAGTCCTCTGCAATATTTCCCCAATGTTGCCAAAACTAGAACCAACAACAACTTTTCCATAACCAAAACCTAAAGCTAGGTTACCTGAATTTAAAGCTTTCTTTCTTGGTATAAGCACCACATTTGAAGTTTTGAAAAGAATCTCGTTTTCTTCCCGTGTTGTGAACTTATTGAAAAGTTTATAACTGCTGTTAAAGGCAAAACTAACATCTTGTCTAAACTGTTTAAATTTTGCTAATGGATTTCTAAATCCAATTTGTTTGTGAGTATACCACCTGTTAGCAATTAGACACTTATTTTTTATATTGAGATTTCTGAAAGAGTCAAGAACAATGTCAAACTCTTCTTTGTCACGAAGTGCACCAAACACTAACATAACCTTCTGCTCCTTACCGATTCCAATTTTTTTTCGTGCAGATGTAACACTGTGCAAATTAGGTAGATTTGGATACAGTTGATGAGGAATAACAAATTGCTGTTGTGGCCTTATAAAATAGTTATTTTTGTAGCGCGTTAAGTATTCAGTTTTACTAAATTCACCTAAATGTATTACTCCGTTACAATATGAATAAACTATGTCATACAACTTTAAAAATGCCTTAGTATCTCTATAATGAGGATGAAGGTTATGCCTCGTACAAATTATTTTCGCCTTTTTTGACCAATGCTGTAATCTACTCTCAAGTAGATTAAGTTGTTTATCCGTTGGCTCCTTCCATTCAAATAGAATTTCTGGCCAATGAATATGAACAACATCATAAAAATTATTTTCACACCAAAATTCAAATATACTCGTCTTACATTCGGTCAATAAAGAAAGGCCTTTTGCTAAATCGTCAGTGTATGAATTTTCTGTATTGTTAGGAACTGCTATTAATATCTTCATTGAAAAAAATAAAGCTTTTTAAACTTGTTACTATATTATGCTTTAGCCTTCCTAAAATATGTTTTAAAGAATTCCTTTCAACTTTTCTTTCAAGAAATTCATATAGCAGATTTCGTCCTAAAGTAAAATTACCATTAGCTGCTACCATCATATACGTTTCAATTTTCATCTTGTCTACAAAGGCTGTAGTCTTAGCATTTGAATGTGCATGAGCAAAAGCTATACTATGGAATATACGTTTAAAAATAAACATTTTTGATATCTTTATCCAAAGTTCAACGTCCATACAGAAAAATAGCTGTTCATTTATAGGACCGCAACTCAACCATGCATTTCTACTGAAAAAGCACGCTGGTTGCATAAAATGACCATGATCAATCCAGTTATAAAAAGCCTCTGTAGATAATTCAGATAGTTTAGGCGTGTAAAGTACAACACCCTCGTCATTGACTTTATGGCCTGTTCCAACAACAGCCCCAACTTCACTATTCCAATCCTCTGATCCAATATGAAATAACGCATCATTAGCTAAAAAGTCATCACTGTTTAGCCAATTAAGAACCTCTCCGCTTGCAAGCTTTAAACCTTTATTTATTGCATCACTTTGTCCATTATCAGATTCGCTTATCCAGTAAGTTATCCATTGTTCATATTTCTTAATTATTTCAACAGTATTATCAGTACTTCCACCATCAATTATAATGTACTCCAGATTCGGATAATTTTGAAGCAGGACAGATCGAATTGTTTCTTCAATGAACTGACCTTGATTAAAAGAAGGAGTTACGATAGAGATTTTAGGCCAACTGCATTTATTAGCATAAATAGCTGAATCAGTTTCTTCATTCCAAGGCCAGCCAAGATTATCTGTTTTAGGTAACTTACTTAACAACATTGCAATTGTTAATTTTTGATTTATATACTGCTACTCCCATTAAAACTTTTAGTTTGTACAATACAAAATTTTTACAATGCGATGTGACTTATACTAAAATATTTGTGATAAATTTTTTCCAAAAAAGGGGGTTATACTTCAGCCATGCATGACATCCAAATGGAAGTTCTTTATTATTCTCTAAATATAAAAATTCTGGATTCACTTCAAAACTAAATCGCATTGCCTCCTCATATGTAGCTACTTTGAAATCAGAGAATGTACCTGAAATCCAATCCGCCCAAAATAGATCTTCGTGTACATATTTTTTTGATATCAAATTAGGAACGTTGTGAGTTTTGATTATTTTAAAAAAATATTTTAAAGGACTTAGTCGCAAAAAAGTAGCAAATGGAAAAACTGCATCAAGTTTTACACTATTATAGAATATAACAATCTTTTTTATCAATTCAATTCGACTAAGAATTACAGAGCATATTTGAATGTTCCTTAAAGAAAAACCAGAGTTTCCTACACCTTTGAATTTGTATGGAGTAATAGGATTTGCATAACCTACAAACCAGGGCGCCCCAATATAACTATACCCTTTTTCGCACCAGAAGTCAAGTTCATCCTTAAACACAAAAGCATCCAGTTCATAAGTTAGAAGATAATTATACTCAGAAAAGAGGTTGTAGAAAAAACTGCTACACTTAAGTCTGTTATAATTTTCTAAACTAGATTGCCAAATTGGATCAATAGGAAGAGTTTTTAGTTTATCTTGAATTTTTTTGTAGGCTGATAAATCTAATCCTGCAGGATGAACTATAATTATATCATGTTTTGCAAGAATTTTGTAACATTGTTTAAAAGATAATAATTCTTCTTTGGAAGGTGTAGAGGAATGTAAAGGTATAACAACTACAGGTTTATATAATTTCATTGTTTGTACTTTAAAAAAGTGCTAAATACACCTTTTGAACAGTAAAAGAGCAAATATTTTTTTATCTTAACTCTTCTTATATAATCGTTGATATTATTAATTCTTCTATTCCAAAACTTATATAAGTTAAAGATTTTACCTAACGTTAAGGATTTACTTTGAGGTAGAAATTGTAATACATGTACTCCTTCATCTGTCCATTTACCAAGTTTTACAGCTTGGTTGGAGGTATTATTATGATACCATCTAAAATAATTGAGTTTTGATTCATTAAAACTAAGAATACTACGTGTCAGAATATCGGAATACAGAATCCAATCTCCACAATATTTAAATGTAGTTAACTTGTTTAAAAGATTTGAAATAACACTTTTTCTAATTATCGCTGAGCTAACATTTTGAATGGTACAGTTATATACCATTTCATTAATGTATATTTTTTGTCCTGAGGCTTTAAAAGACTTTTTATATATAGATAAATCATCTTTTATTAAACCAAAATCATCTATCCAATGGGAAGAACAAAATGCAATACCAACATTTGCATCAGTAAATTCAGGTAGTAGAGTTTCTAAAAAAAGTGTGTCACTATAATCATCACTTTCAGCAATCCAAATATATTTTCCCTCTGCAAGTTCTACACCTTTTCTCCATTGTGAAAAAGGGCTTCCAGAATTTTTTGTATTATATACTATATGACTTACTTTAAAATGGTTTCTATACCTTTCAATTACATCTTTACTGTTATCAGTAGAGCAATCATCTAAAATAATAACTTCATAATCTTTAAATGACTGAGCAAGCACTGAGTCAATCCTTTGTTCTAAAAATCTAGCATGATTATAGTTTGGAATTATTACAGAAACCTTAGGCATAACTGTTTTTGACTAAATTTTCAGTGACTAATAAGATTTGTGGACCAATAACTTCAACATCAAAATGCTGGACCCTTTGTTCAACTTCCTTCCCTAATTTTACCTGAGCACTTGGATTATCGTATAGATATAATATTTGATCAGCCATAGATTGTACATTACCGTAAGGAACCATAATTCCACCACCTTCTGCTAATAATTCTGGTATTCCTCCAGATTCTTCAAAACAGATAATGGGTTTAGCTTGAGCAGCGGCTTCCAATGCAACCAAAGGAAATGGATCTTCCCTTGAAGTAAGCGCAAAAACATTGAACAGGTGGAAATAGTCCTCTGGATTGGATTGAGAACCAGTAAATATTATATTGTTTTCTAAATTCAAGCGCTTACTCTCATACATCCAATTATGCTTAAACTCATGCGTAATAGCTCCAACCCAAACCATTTTGATATCATTGTTGGGCCGAAGAGAATTAATCATGTTTGAAAGTTGGACAAAAAGATCAACACCCTTACGCCAAGATGTTAATCCACTACCCCCAATAATAAATTTCCCTTCTAGATTTAACTCCTCCTTTATTTGTTGAACAGCTTTATAGTTAGGCTGCTTTACTTGTTTGATATCAATACATTCGTATATCAAACTTATCTTACTTCCCTTTATTGAATGGTTAAGTATTAGATTTTCTTTAGTACTTTTCGAAACAGCAATAAACTTATCAACAGCGCTGATATTATTACCATTAAGGAATTCGGGATAATAATAGCTAATTGTATATTCATTTTCATGAACATGAGCCAATACTGGGCACTTATAATGATGTTTTAACAGTGGAGCTAAATCCAAGGAAACAATAGTATTTAGATAAATCAAATCAAATGACTCATTTATGAGCTCTTTGGGAAGAGTGTCAATAAAATTCTGAGATTGAGGAAATAGCTTCCGTCTAATTTTATTTACTCCTCTAACAGCGATGTGTTGTTGTGCTGCTGTGTCTTTACATAACTTGTAAGTTGGGGCAACCTCATTAAATTCTAATTCTAATTCACCTCCTTTTTTTAAAAGAACAGTTATTTGTATTCCCTTTTTACTCAACCATTTTAGAAGATGCAGAAGCACTATAGGCGCACCTGTTCTGGAGGCATCATGAGAAATAAATAGTATTTTGCACATTTTTAGAATAAATCAAATATACTAATATTTTGAAATCAGGCTTTTATAAAACTGAATCAGTAGTGCTTAATTATCTAGACAAGAATTCTAATTTCATATAAATATTAAACCTTTACACTATAAATCATTTTTCATAAACTACCTTCATGCAGTATTAAATTAAAAGCAAATGTTAGAATTTGTGCCGTAGTATGTACAAATATTGTTTACGACTAATACTAATTATAATTAAAAATTACAAAATAGTTCAAGAGGTATTTTATTAAAACAAACTGATAAAATTAACTTTTTCAAATACATCCAATTTGCTTTGGATACCAGCATTGTATATTTTTCGCCCAGATTCCTCAAATACTTGACGAGCTTTTTCGAAGGATTGCTTTTGTATGTCCCAATTTGGAACATTGATTAAATCACCTGTTTTTAAACTAATGTAGCTTGGGTCAAAGTAACTCTCCTTAAGTATCTCAAGCATTTCTTCATCAACTACAACTTCCTGTCCTTGTAAATTCGAGTACTTCTTCATATACCTGTCACCATAGCTAAAATCAATACCTAAAAGATATACTTCTTTACAACCTAAGAGATAAGCAAATTGTAAAGCTAAGTATGTTATTGTTCCCCCAAGGTAGGCAATATGAAAAAAGTATTTAGAAAACTCTCGTCCATTTTGCCAATATACATTATCGGCAGGAAAATTTGTATTAAAAAAAATTGTACTTTTGGTGTTATCAATGTACTTGGAATTATGTAGTGCAAATAATTTTGTTATGTTATCTAATTTACCGTATGCATCACCATAACTTTTTACTACGTTTTCGTCTTCTGCCATTAAAAAATTCGTAGTGAATCCTAGTGACGGAAATTTCTTGAAAACACCATTCAATCCTATTGTTAACTCATCTTTTAATGGCGTTAAATTCATTGAATTTAAACTTGGACCACCACCAATAATAAAACATCTTTTATCTAGATATTTATTTCTTAACTTCAAAAGTTCATCTTTATAGCCTGGATAAAAATCAACCCATGGTATTAAACCCTTTTTTAAAATTATTCTAGTTCCTAAAAAATACTTACTATTAATGTTTACAATTTTTAGTTGATTCTTTGTGTATCTTATGCTGTTTCTAATATTACTAAATCTCATAGCTCCTGCAAATAATATCCTTTATCTTTATATTAGTTTAAAGTTCTAACAATTAAAACATCTTGTAGTAGCACAAATATCATATTAAAACACCTGTACATCAAGCTATTGGAGGAGCATAAGGAAAAAATACTCACAATGAATCTTAATAAAAGGTAGTTTACTTATTTTTAAAAATGAATATCTTGAAAACTATGGATGTAACGGCAATTATTTAATGCAGCATTATTATAACCAAAGAATACTATCGAGTTGTTTTCAGCAGCTGCATAGTCATTGATAGAATCCCCTATTAAAACTGTCTCTAGGTTATCGTATTTGTAATTGTTCATCAATTCCGCTATAAGTGTATCTTTAGGTGTAGGAGAACCATGAACTGATTTAAAATATTTTTTTAATCCTAATTCCGAGCAAATAAATTGAAGTTCATTTTGATCAGAGCCAGATACTACATGCATATTGAATCTGGTGTAGTTTGCTTCGATAAAAGCAACGGTATCTTTGATTAGGAGTGTTGGGTTTAATAATTCTGTTCGCATCGCATCAGAGAACTGAGCTGCTAATATCATAACGGCCTCTTCTGAAATCGGTTCGCATAACAGTTCTTCAAAGAAATACCTTATTTTAACATAACGAGACAACCCTCCATTCAAATTATTATATGATATAAGCGCCTGAACTAGTTCTGCTGGGTAATTTTTAAAAATTAATTTAAAACCTTTATCACGAACAGGCATAGAGTCCATGATAACGCCATCAAAGTCGAATAAAATATTTTCTATTTTCAAAGCAAAGGCATTTAATAATCAGATAGTTGCTTATTTAGAATTAACTGAAATTTCATAAATAGCTGCTGCTAATTCAAAATCATCCATCCAATCAATATCAAAAGATTTTATTTTAGGTAATTCGTATAAAAAAGGCATTTTGCCTATTCTGTCATTATATTTGATATAATTATCTCTACTATTAATAAAGAAAGCGTGATTCAGTTCATAAAATGGCTTTATATCTTGAGTACGCGGCCATTTGATATTGCTCCTATCAAGGTTTAAAAAGCCATTATTTTCAGCATCCCAAAGATATTCGTGTTTTTTTGATACACTCATCATACTATCAAACTCATTTTCTAACAAATTTTTTTGATAGCTTATAAGTGCTTTTGCATAATCTTCTTCAGTAACAAAAGGAGACGTAGTATGTACCCAAAAAATATGTTCCGCATCAGTAACAGTAGGAACATAATTAATTAAATCATCAAGCTTAGTTGAGGATAGACATAAATGTTCAGGCCTTTCAATTATATTTATACGATTAGATTCAAAAGATTTAGCAATTTCTTTTGTTCTAGGATCATTTGTTGAAACAATTATTTCATCAATACCATTAACTTTTAATAATTGTTTAATTTTCAAACCCAAAATTCCATTTTCCTCTATACTAAACTTCCTAGTATTTTTGTCAATCACCCTTTCGCTTCCTTTTCTAGTGGGAAGAAAAAACACTACCTTCTCGTTCATATAATAAAGAATAAATTGAGTTTACGGTTAATCCTTGATATTGTGTTGGTGTCAAAGAGACAAGATCTTTTCCAAAATACTCTTTGAAACAAGTAAAGAGTACTTCATTCTCATTGGCAAGCATTCTTTCAAGCTGAGTAACTGGTACCTCTTGGTACCCGTCATATCCCACAAAAAATATTTCTTCAGCTTTTAGATCAATAGCAGCCTGTAATGCCAGTACAGTATGAGAATCTGTTAGTTTATTTGTGAAATCTACCTTATCGAGTTCAAAGCTCCGTTCATAAACATTAGGAGGAATATATGTTCCCATTTTGCGTGGAAAAGGAGGAAGAATACATTTTCCTACAAAATCCCCTAAATCTTTGAAAACCCGTTCCAGCCGATGCCCTTCATTTCCAACAAGGCAGAAGTATTGATCAACATTTATTCCACTATAAAATGATGCATTTTTAGAGCTAGCATGAATAATACATATATTTTTATCGGCTTCAATATACTGCCTTACTGCCTTAGCATGATCAACAGCATTTTTGCCTCCACCAATTATAGCTACTTTCGTGAAAGACTTCGAAGGTTTGAACTTAGGTAGCTGCTCATTATCGATTAGTTTATCCTTCTGATTTTGTAATGCTCTTATTATACTATTGAATGAATAGAAACGAGCGGTTACCCATTCCATAACATCCTTTTGAGGTAAGGAATTAGAGCCAGAAATCATGTATGGTAAATTTGTCCCCCATTGATGCTTAGCTAATAAACCCTGAAATGCGTTTACTGCATTTCCGACTGCATTGAAATCTACTCTCAACTCATATTTAGAATTTAAAACACTAAGTAATAGTTCAGTTTTAAGATTTCCCGCCCCTCTTCCCATTCCTAGTACAGTTGAATCAACTATGTCTGCTCCATGTTCAATGGCTGTAATTGAGTTAATTAAAGCTAACTCCAAATTATTATGTCCATGAAAACCAATCTTACATTTTGAATTCTGTTTAATAAGGGAAATTGTTTCAATAACGTCGCTTGGATAAACGCCACCATAGGAATCAACCATGTAAAAATAATCCACAATTCCATCAAGCTTTTGTAGTTCATCGAAAAAGCCAACGTACTCCTTCCACTTTGACATGTACATTACATTGAATCCAACTTCGAAACCCATTTCCTTAATTCTTGCTGCCAATAACAAAGCATGAGCTATGTTTTGTGGGTCTATTGCCATCCGAATCATATGCACAAGCCCCTTTACAGGTAGCAAAAGGTTATTGAGATATTCAAGTTTTGTATCTTTTTCGTTCAAGATTAGAACTAACTTCTTTTCAGACAGTTCTCTTATATATTCTAGTTCGTATATAGGACAGTAAAAATACTTTCCTAAATACCCTTTCTTCGGAATGCTACGGTAACCTACTTCAAGGTATTCAATTGGAAGTTGATTTATAGAAGACACATACTGCTCCACAAGGGCTTTATCAAAATCCCAGTTAGTATAATACCCTCCGTCTCTTAAAGTACAATCAAGTATTTTTATATTAAGGCCCATGTAGGAAAAATATTATGAATTTATTCTTTTATTTAACAAGTTTCCAATCTAAAATATTTGCTATAAGTCCTGCTCGAAAAGCAGCAAAAGACTTATTTGTAGGGTCAAATGATACTTCTTCAGTATGAAACACTATTGCTTTATCTACTGCATCTATATCATAAAGCCTAAGTTTACTAAGTCTAACGTTTACACTGTACTTACCTTTTTTTAAAGGGTATGGTAATTTCACTCTATAGGTAAATTCACCAATTTCCTGGTGGTCTAAAACCGATTCGTCCACATCTGAAAGCATAGAGTAAAACAGCATCATTCCATCTTTCTCAATCTGCACCATGGGTGAAAAACCCATAGTTGAGGAATTTACTTTATAATGAAAATTCAGATACACCTGCTCTAGTACATCATATTCGCCCTTAATAGTGTGGTTATTGTTAGATAACCACACTCTTTTGATGTAGGCAGCCTTTTCAGGCTTGTCTGAGTACGACACATCGCTTACAACAGCTAAGGTATCAGTATCAGCGTCATTCATATATAAATCGGCAATATCATGTATGTCTCCTTTTTTTATAAGGTTTCCATGTTTAAGATAAATACCTTTGTTACATAGTGCTTTAATTGAACCAATATTATGGCTAACAAACAGAACAGTGCGACCTGAGCCAGATACATCCTGCATCTTACCCAAGCATTTTCGTTGAAATTCATAATCCCCGACTGCCAATACTTCATCAACAATCATTATTTCAGATTCTAAATGGGCTGCAACAGCAAAGGCAAGTCGGACATACATTCCTGACGAATAACGTTTTACAGGGGTATCTATATAACGTTCTACTCCAGAAAAGTCAACAATCTCATCGAATTTTCGTTTTATTTCAGTTTTGGACATGCCTAGAATGGCACCATTTAAAAAAATGTTCTCCCTACCACTAAGCTCAGGATGGAATCCTGTACCTACCTCTAAAAGGCTAGCAACACGCCCTCTAATCTTTATACTGCCCAGTGTAGGTGCTGTCGTTCGGCTTAACAACTTTAGTAAAGTAGATTTACCTGCACCATTACGGCCAATTATACCAACAGCATCACCTTGTTTTACATCAAAATTGATGTCTCTTAGGCTCCAAACATATTCACTATCACCTTTTACTGCACGATTATTCGTTTCTCCAATTTTTAAGTATGGATCATTTTTACCTCGTATTTTATGCCACCAGCGGTTAATATCATGTGTGATAGTGCCTGAGCCAAACTCTCCCAACCTATACTGCTTAGACAGGTCTTCTACTTTAATTACTGTATTACCCATAAATTAAACCGTATCCATAAATGATTTTTCTACTTTGTTAAATGTAATTACTCCTATGGCAAGTATTACAATGGTGAACAAAGTAGAATATCCTAAATAGCCCCAGTTAAGAAGCCCAGTACCCAAAAAAGCGAATCGAAAAGCTTCAATGATGCCAGACATAGGATTTGCGGCTATAAATAACTGATACTTTTCTGGGAGAGTTGAAAGTGGGTATATGACAGGAGACGCATACATTGCTAATTGCACACCAAACGTAACAAGAAACTTCAGATCACGATATTTTGTCGTCATAGCCGAGATTAGCATACCGAAACCTAAACCAAGCGCAGCCATGAGCAATATTAATACTGGTACCAATAGAAGGTATAGGTTAGGTTGAACATTGGCACCTGTCAAAACATAGTACAGCAACAAGAGTATGAGCAGAAAAAGCTGTACGCCAAACTTCAGTAGATTAGACACTACTATTGAAAGCGGCATAATCATTCTTGGAAAATAAACCTTTCCAAAAATATTTGCATTCTGAATAAAGGTAGTAGAAGTTGTGTTAAGGCACTCAGCAAAGTAGTTCCAACTCACAATGCCAGCCATGTAAAATAAAAGAGGAGGCACCCCATTAGTAGAAATACCCGCTATTCTTCCAAATACGATGGTAAATGTGATTGTTGTAAATAATGGCTGTATAAAAAACCAGATTGGCCCCAGTATTGTTTGTTTATAAACAGCTACAAAATCTCGGCGTACAAACATCTGCAAGAGATCCCGATAACGCCACACTTCTTTAAACTGTAGATCGAAAAGACCCGAATTCGGTTTAATTACCAAAGTCCAGTCTTCTTCCTGTTCTTTCATTAAAATTGATTATATGTTTCAAGATAAAAGTAAAGATAAGCCTTTATGCAGCGGACAAACAAATGAAAGCATGATAGATACAGAATCAAAATAAGAATACTTTTAGGATGTAACTAAAAAAGACTTATGATTGAGACGCTTTATTGGATTCAAAAATTAAAGCTCTGTGCCTACCTTTGTACCAGGTAAATAATTTGTATAAAAGTGCTATATTTCATTTATTTATATTTTTCAACAAATAAGAACTGGTGGCTTCTGATCAGGTAATCAACATTACCATTAAACCGATACTTATCACCAACTGTACCCTATACATACTTTTAGAGCTTAAAAAAGCGTTGCCACCATGTTTGCTTCTCATGATCCTCGGCATAATACCCATAGCCATAGCCGTAACCATAACCATAACCGTACCCGTAATTCAGCTTTTTATAGTCTACGTCGTTAAATAAAATTGCAGTGTTTCTGATCTTGCCTGCTTCGTACTGGTTCTGAATACTCGAGATAAAGCTTTTAAAGGTGTAATCCTGACGTACCATAAACACATTGACATCTGCTATTTGCATCAACTCCAAGCCATCTGAAATGATACCTACTGGAGGCGTATCCATGATGATATAGTCATAGCGTGTCTTCACTTCTGCTATAAGTTCGTTCATTTTCTGGCTTAACAACAATTCTGATGGATTCGGTGGAATGTCTCCAGAAGGCAAGATGTATAAATGCTCCTGTATTGTCGGGTGTATAACATCAGCCAGGCTTACATATCCAGCTAAATAGTTACTCAAACCTACACTAGTATTGACGCCAAAATCAGTGTTATTATTTGGCTTACGCATATCAGCATTCACCAATAGCGTCCGTTCGCCAGAGATGGCAAGAATATAAGCAAGGTTTTTAGCTGAAAAAGTTTTTCCTTCACCACTGATGGAGGAAGTAATTACGAAAATTTTTCCACCCTTCGTTTCAGCAGGCATCATAAAACGTAAATTGGAACGTGCCGTTCTGAACGCTTCGGCCAGTGCCGATTTTGGACTTTGATCTATCAGGTTACGATTTTCTTTTTTATTGTGCCCCACAATACCCAATAAAGGTATGTTTGTAAGACGGGCAATATCATCTGTAGAAGTTATTTTGTAATTCAGAAGCTCTTTCAGAAAAATAAATCCCGCTGGTAGCATCAAACCAATAAACAAGGCGATTAAGTAGTTCTGACTTGGCTGCGGAGATATAGCAGCCTTCACAGCAGCTGCATTGACTAATTTTGCATCCGAATTGTTGGCGGCCGTAGAAATACCAGCCTCTGCCCTTTTCTGCATCAGAAAAACGTACAGACCTTCACTTAACTCATACATACGGTTCAGGTTGATAAACTGCCGTTCAGCTGCAGGTAATCGATTCAAGGTGCTTGTAAACCTGGAGATACGTGAATTAATATCTCCCATTGAAATCTGATTGGCACGCTGTAGGTTTCGCACATTTTCAGAAATACCAGCCAAAAGTTCACGAGCACGGGCTCTGGCAGCCTGTATCTGAGAAATTACAATAGGGTTTTGAGCACTCTCCCCTTTGAGAGCAGCTAACTGCAACTGCACCTCAATCAATTGTTGAATAAGCTGATTTAAAACAGGATCTTCCACACCAAAGGATGCTGGAGCAACGATGCTTTCCGTCACATCACCAGCTGACACATAGTTACCTAAGTATTCAAAGTATTTGGCATTTAAAAGTAACAATGCTCTCTCCTTTTCCAGCTCCTGTATTTGAGTACTAGCCTGTGTGCCTTCATTACTCATCGTCAAGCCTGTATTTTGCTCTTTAAAGTTCTCCAGTTGAGACTCCACATTTGCCAATGAATCGCTGATCTGCGCTAACTGTATATCAATAAAATCAATTGTATTAAGGGCAGTCCTGTTCTTTTCCTGTAGGCTTTGTGCAATGTACGTTTGCACATGCTGGTTCAGGAAATCAATTGCTTTTGCCGTGTTGTCACTGGTGGTACTGATCTCCAGAATAGAGGTTTCTTTTAAAGGAGCTATTGCAAGTCCACCCCTGTATTGCCTAACCAAGTCTTCTGCTTTATTTATTCTAAAGAAAAGGTCTTCAGCTGTATATCTTCCTGTACCTAGTAGCTGCACCACAAACTTAAATCCATTCAGGTTGATTAATCTTCCAAAATAAAACTTTTGTTCTTTATCCTGCTCTGAAATAGAACCATTTTCTGAACTTAGTTTGAAAGTTTTGTCATCTAAGATTTCACATTTGATAAGAGCGCCGTAAGGTAAAGTAGATGAAGCAGAATCTATTAGTACCCTAATTGGGCTTTCATTGTAAATCTCAGTGAATTTGACATTTCCTTCGGCATAATAGGAGACTGTAAAATCCAAATTAGCAATGGTGGCTGCAACCATATCGTTGGACTTTAGAAGAACAGACTCGTTGTTTAGATTTTTTGCACTGTTAAAAACCTCATTTCCATACAGCATGGCAGCTGGGGAATTAGAAAGATCATTTGGGTCTTTTACAAGTACTGTGGTGCTCACCTCATAAATAGGCGTAGTATACCTGTTTACCACAAATGCAATAACCAAAGCAAGGGGTATAGTAATAAAAAAAAGATACCAATATTGCCTTAACTTCTGAAGTATCAGCTGGATATCGATTAAGCTATCTTGTTGTTGAATAGGTTCTGGTGTCACGCGTCTGTAGCAAAAAACTATTGAGTTAGTCGAAGAACTAGAAGAGAGATCGTAGAAGCAAGAGAGACCACTAATGTAATATTAGTCAGTAAATTCTCCCTAACATTTTTAGCAGGCAAAGGATCCACAACAATCATATCGTTTGGCTGCAGGAAGAAATTAGAAAGAGCTAAGGTATTGTTATCTAATAAGCTAAAAGTATACAATTTTGCTTGCCCACCTTCCAGCCGAACTAGCTTAATGCGATGCCTGTTAGAATAGGTTGTAACACCTCCTGCGGTAGCAATGGCTTCAATTATATTAATATTATCCTGATAAGTTGTGAATTGTCCCTGGCGCGTAACCTCTCCCAACACAGTATATCTAAAGGTAAGAAGACGTAGATTCACGGTTGGATCAGACAAAAATCCCTCTAAAGCTTCAGTCACTTTTACACGGGCTTCGGGCATAGTAAGACCTCGTAAATTCACTTTACCAACAGAAGGCAGCAAAATATTTCCCTCGGTATCTAAGGTATAACCTTCTAACACGGGGTCTGTAGCTCCGAATGTGGCAGCTGGAGTATTCAAGAAATTATATTCGGCAGGTGTTGTCGTCTGTACTCTTAAAGAAAGTACATCGCCAGGTTTTAAGGTATACACCTGCGGCTTCAGATCAAATGTCTTCAGCAATTCATCCGCGTTTCCTTGATCTTCTACCTGAGGATTGTCTTGTAATAAGACAACTTTTCGCTGTGGCACACATGATGCTATTGAAACTATGAAAACCAATAACCAAAATGCTATAAGGGTGTTACGCATTCTATGATAGACTCAAAATTTATAGTTATAGCAGCTCATTTTTGCACTGTTTTGGCTGCATGCTTCTTTCCAAATGGTGAAATTATGAAATATATTGTGTTTAAATAAATAAAGTTACTCATAGTTCCTAAAAGGCCACCTGAAGGCCGTTTGAAATGGCATAAACGAATTTTGTAACGGGTACAATGGGCTCATCTTCGTAAATACAGTTAAAGTTGGTACGAAGAGAAAACCTGTTGGTAAGCTTTACATTCAGTGTTACGTCGCCACTCACCCTGTTCCTGAACCTGTCGATGCTGTTGTCATAGCCGAACTGGTAATAAACGATGGCATCTGTACTTACATTTAGGTTAAATTTAATTTTGGTGCTGAAGTAATTAGTCGACTTCAACAAGTTTGACACGTCAATTCTACCTTCTACATCTGGGTTCTCCCACTCCTCGTGCTCATGCATGAGCCCTGTGCCAAAATAAAGGTTATCTCCCTTGTTACGGAGCAGGGCTAGGCGTATGCCACCACCCTCCAACGTGCGTAAGTTCAATCCGCGGGCTTTGTCTGCCTGAGCTTGTACAAAAAACTCATAAGATAGCTTTCGCTGCCGCAAAAAGTTTATCCTGAAATGAGAATAGCCTGTACTGGCTACAGTGTTACGCAATTCTCGATTATCATAATTGACAAGCAGGTAGTTAAAATAGTTCAGGAGCAGATAACTGTGTTTGCCAGAAATGTAAGCTAAGTCGCCCGTTAAAGTTAATTGAAGGTAATTATTAGGGTTATCTTTTCCAGCATTGCGGTTAAACATTGAAAAGTCTAAGCCGCCTTTGCCTGTCAGGTAATTTGCTGTGTCATTTGTCACCCTGGCTCTTTCAATATTAAGTATCTGGCTTTTAGCAGTAGTACAAGCAATTAATAAAAGTATTAGTACAACTATAGTTCGAACCTGTGTCATTTAAGTATAAGGCGCAAAGCGGCGCTATAAGATTAGAAAGCTGCAAGTATAATAATTTCTTTTAGGCTAAGCTATGTGTGGATAGCGGTATCGGCTTTTGATGTGCATTAATTATGTTGCGGATGTAAAGCTCATGGTTTAGACGAGGTCTTTTAGGTAAGATTTATCATAAAGACTAAAACTACATTTGCTTTTTGTGAAAAAGGATAAAATTTGGAGCTTTGGATCATGAACAATAACACTAAATTATCAGAAGAGGATATAATTGCGGCTACTACAGAGCATGTAAAGCAACTTTTAGCAGGTGAAGGCTCAGGCCATGATTGGTGGCACATCTACCGTGTCTGGAACAATGCCAAAAGTATAGCGGCACACGAACAGGCAAACCTGTTTGTAGTAGAACTGGCGGCTCTTCTGCATGACATTGGCGACCACAAGTTCCATAACGGCGATGAAACAGTTGGACCACGCATGGCATACGAGTGGCTGCAACAGCTTCAAGTGTCAAAAGAAGTCAGTAATCATATTTACGATATTATCAAGGAGATATCCTTTAAGGGAGCTGGCACCTCTTCTGAAATGAGTACCGTAGAAGGCTGCATTGTGCAGGATGCGGATCGGCTTGATGCCATCGGTGCTATCGGAATTGCCCGCACCTTTGCCTATGGCGGGCACAAAAACAGAGAGCTCTATAACCCAGAAGTTGCTCCAGTTTTGCATGACAATTTCGAAGCTTATAAAACCAGCACTGCTCCCACCATCAATCATTTTTACGAGAAGCTCCTGCTATTAAAAGATCGCATGCATACTGCATCTGCGAAAAAGTTAGCTGAGCAACGGCATGCATACATGGAAAACTTCTTAAGCCAATTCTATGCAGAATGGGAAGGCCAAAGGTAACGTAAGTGTAGAGGAGTCCTTGCTTCATCATCGAAATCTACTTTGGCAACTAATTTATGCTACCTAGTTGAATCTAATTCCGAGAGCGTCCACGCTCGTGTCTACTATCATAAGGTATTTGGCTTTGATAATCGAAGCATCCTTCAGCTATAAGTAAAGACATTCAAAAGTAATTCGCTCCTGGTATTAATCAGAAAAAGATAACTTAGAAGCTATTGTTTCTGTAGTTTTACTTCTGTAGCAAATTTGCTCTGGTACTAACGCTCACGTTTAACAACACATGGAGATACCCTTATTATCAGATATAGTCATTATACTTGGCCTGTCGGTGGTGGTAATTCTACTATTCCAGCGCTTTAAACTACCTACTATACTCGGATTTCTGGCAACAGGCGTTATTGCTGGACCACATGCCCTTAGCCTGATTAATGACACACACGATATTGAGGTGCTGGCAGAAATCGGTGTGATCCTACTGCTTTTTATCATCGGTATGGAGTTCTCGCTTCGTAGCCTTGCCATGATTAAGCGTACTGTTTTGCTGGGAGGCATGACACAAGTGTTTGCTACCATTGCGCTAGTAGCACTAATATTGTGGTCATTTGATCTGCCGCTAAACCAAGCCATTTTTATTGGGTTCTTGTTATCTTTAAGTAGTACAGCTATAGTGCTTAAGCTGCTACAAGATAAAGGAGAGATTAATAGCCCGCACGGAAAAACAGTGTTGGCTATTCTCATTTTCCAGGATATTATAGTCGTGCCCATGATGCTGGTGGCACCGCTGATGGCAGGAGACTCTGAAGACATTGCTACTGCTCTCCTGCTCATGGTGCTGAAAGGCACATTTGTCATCATTTTTGTATTGATAAGTGCTCGATTCTTAGTACCGAAGCTGCTGTACCTTGTTGCAAGCACGAAAAGCAAAGAGTTATTTATCTTATCTGTTATTGTTATCTGTTTTGCAGTAGCGTGGCTAACCTCCAGCCTAGGACTTTCTCTTGCACTTGGGGCATTTATGGCTGGCTTGATTATATCTGAATCTGAATACAGTCACCAGGCGACTAGCAATATTCTTCCCTTCCGCGAAATTTTCACGAGCTTTTTCTTCGTGTCGATAGGTATGCTGCTTGATTTTAGTTTTATGCTAAATCACTTCCCGCTGATTTTAGCTTTAACGATAGTTGCCGCTATTTTAAAGTACGTAGTTGCCATCACAGCAGCCCGGGTGCTTAATTATCCTGTCAGAACCTCTGTACTAGTGGGGCTTTCCATCTTTCAGATAGGTGAATTTGCCTTCATACTTTCTAAAACAGGTATCAGCAGTGGCTTACTAACACCAGAAAACTACCAATACTTTTTGTCTGTGTCGCTGCTAACCATGGCAGTAACACCATTTGCGATCCAGTATTATCATCGTATCGCTTCCAAGGTCAGCGGCAGGTTTACCACAGACCAAGCTTTAGAAGCCGAATCTCAGGCAGCTCACGCAGACGAACTCCACGACTTATCGGATCATATTGTAATAATAGGCTATGGCATTAACGGACGTAACGTTGCAAAGGCAGCAAAACATGCCGCTATTCCTTATGTTATAGTGGAGCTAAATGCGGTTACGGTAAAGCAACAGAGGCAATTAGGAGAACCCATACTCTATGGCGATGCTGTACATGGCACTATACTTTCACATCTGAGTATACAGCAGGCGCGCGTGGTGGTAATTGCTATTTCTGATCCTGAGGCCACAAAGCGTATCATCACCAGCATTCGCCAGATCAGTGATAAAGTGCACATTATTGTAAGAACACGCTTTGTACAGGAAATGGAAGAAAGCTACAAATTGGGGGCTGATGAGGTGGTTCCAGAAGAGTTTGAAACATCTATCGAAATCTTTACACGCGTTCTTACAAAATACTTAATGCCGCGCGATCAGATAGAACAGTTCACAGACAGTATCAGAGCCGACAATTACGACATGCTGCGTAGCTTAACTGGACGAAAAACAGGCATGTCAGCCATAAACCTGGAACTGCCAGATGTTGAAATAGCCAGTTTAAGAATAAATTCAGTTGACGCGGACATAATAGGTAAAGCTTTAATTGACACTGGTATCCGCAGTAAATTCGGCATTACAATAGTTGCAATAAAGCGTAAAGAGGAGACCATCATTGACATCAACGCCAAAACCAAACTGGCCCAGGGCGACGTGGTTTATGTTGTAGGCAAACCTTACGATGTAACTCGCTTCAACAATTACATTAAACAAGATTAGACATTACAACCGATGTATTGTTAGCCCCTTGTTTTGTCAATGTTGAAGTCACCATTTTTACCTAATTACTGGCAGCTTTTCTAAAACACGCTCCACGCTTCCCTGTACATTTTTATAGTTTGCGTTAAAATTGCTGATCGCTCCTTCTGACCAGCCTCTCCAGACAAGCATATCACGTGCAGGATCAACAAAGTCTATGATGAGCGTGCCTTGTTTAAAAAGATCGACAGGGCGATAGCCAGAGAGATTTGGGTTACCATAGTTGTAGCGGTACCCAGCCATATAGCCATAGCTATAGCCGAAACCATTTGGATATGTTCCTGGTGCATCTTTTTCTATAGGTACAGAAATGCTGACATCGTATGCAACCAACACATCAGGATTTGTGGTGGCCTTTGTATAACCTTTTCGCTGCAACTCTTCTTCTACTGCCCTCCTAATATTGTTGTTCAATTGATTACTATAGCCTCTATCGTAATCGGGTGCCTTTGCTGGCTGCTCTTGATACCAAGCATACGTTTTATACTTTGCAAGTGAAGCGGCAGGTGCGGCGATGGTGTTAGACTGTACTACACCCGAAGATGCTACACAGGAACTGAAAATCAGCAACAGGATGGCATACAAAAGTTGGTTGGGAGAAATAAGTTTCATGCTTTGCAGTGGTATGTTTGATACTTTGTTATAACGAAGAAGATAAATAAACAACACAAAATTAACTAAGAAAACAGGCTGTGCAAAGGTTTGCAGCTGCCATTACTTCTTGTTAAGAAAGTCGTAATCTGAGCTACTAATTCTCGTTTTTTTATTTCAGGTGCTCAGCTTTTGAAAATGAGGAAAGTCATTTCTGTAAACAAGATGCTGTTATAGCTTGCCGCCTCAAAACAATGTTATAAAAACATACGTGTTCTATAAACGTCTTCCTACTAAAAGAAAGAACAAATGAATAATATAAAAAACATTTATAAATCTGCAGAAGAAGCTTTGTCCACCATAAAATCTGGTGATCGCGTTTTTATTCAGGGTAGTGCTGCAACTCCTCAGTTTCTCATCAAAAAACTGGCTGAACGTGCCGATGAGCTTCGAAACGTTGAGTTGGTCAGTATAACCACCTATGGAGAAATTCCGCTGACAGACGAAAAATATAAAGATTCATTCTTTATCAACTCTCTTTTTGTTTCGGCCAACGTTCGCGACGCTGTAAACAGCGGCAGAGGAGATTATTTGCCTATTTTCTTAAGCGAAATCCCTCACCTTTTTAGATCTGGTATTCTACCCTTAGATGTAGCCATCGTACACGTTTCTCCTCCAGATAGGCATGGGTACTGCTCCTTAGGCGTTTCTGTTGATGTTACAAGAGAGGCCGTGCTAAGTGCCAAACATGTAATTGCACAAGTAAATCCACGGATGCCCCGAACTCACGGCGACGGTTTGATTCATAGCAGCCGGTTTAATGTGATGGTTGAAGTGAACGAAGAGCTTCCTGAGGTGGATTACAGCTTGCGTATTACCAACACAGAAGAAACCATAGGTAATTACATTGCTGAAATGGTAGAAGATGGTGCCACTTTGCAAATGGGTATAGGTGCCATTCCAGACGCAGTTTTAGGAAGCCTGACCAATCACAAAGAGCTTGGTATTCATACTGAAATGTTTTCTAACGGTGTAAAGCCGCTGATAGAAAAAGGAATCATCACAAACGAGCATAAGTATAGGCACCCAGGTCGTATTGCCACTGGTTTTATAGTTGGCAACAGAGAGTTGTACGATTTTGTAGACGACAATCCGCTCATCCTCATGCAGCGTACTGATTACGTAAACGATGTTTCCATTATCAGGTCTAATCCAAAAGTAACGGCCATAAACAGTGCTATCGAAATAGACTTAACTGGCCAAGTGGTTGCAGACACACTAGGAACTTACCAATTTTCGGGCATTGGCGGCCAAATGGACTTTATGCGTGGCGCTGCCTTGTCACAGGGCGGCAAACCTATTCTGGCCCTACCATCCGTTACCAGAAAAGGGATTTCCAGAATAACGCCCTTTATTAACCAAGGTGCTGCCGTTACTACCACACGTGCGCACGTTCATTATGTGGTTACAGAATATGGTGTGGCCTACCTGTACGGTAAAAATCTGCGACAACGTGCAAAAGCGCTTATAGAAATAGCACATCCAGACCACAGGGAAAACCTGGAAAGAGAAGCACATGCACGGTTCAAATATCTATAAGGCTGAGTAAACTTTAGTACTTGTCCTTGAAAGCACAGGTAGGTATATAGTTATAGCTACCTGTGCTTTTCTGTTTCTGTGGCTATCTTAAAAACATAAATTATTGAATTAGAGATGCAACCTATACTATACATCAAGTGATTAGATAGCTTTAGAAAATAGTTGCTAAAACTCCACTTTGTTTCGTGCTTCTTATGTGCAGGAAACGTATAGGGCTTATGACCGATATATCCCAGCATGTACCATCGCCTCCCCCTCAGTGGGTTAAGAATTTTGCCCGATTTGGCTTAACTGCTAAAGGAGTAGTTTACTGTCTTGTTGGTGCACTTGCCTTTATGGCTGCATTCGAAATAGGTAATGAATCCACGAATGACGCTAACAAAAACGGCGCTTTCAGGTTCATTATCAGTCAACCTTATGGCATAGCCCTGCTTGCACTAGTTGCAGTTGGCTTAGCATGCTATGCAATATGGCGGTTTATACAGGCTATAAAAGACACAACGCATAAAGGCTCTGACACCAAAGGTATAGGCAGGCGCATTGGTTATGCTTTTAGCGGAGCTGTTTATGGTACACTAGCCTTTTACGCTGCTAAAATGGTATTAGGAAACAGCACGAGCGGAGGCAGTGGAGACGATTCAAGACAGACATTTGCCAGAGAACTTCTGAAGCAACCATTCGGGCAGTGGCTAGTTGGCATTGTAGCTGTAGGCACTATTATTATGGGGCTTTACCAACTGTACAGAGCCTTTTCAGAGAAATATAGAAAGCAGGTAAAATCTGCAGGACTAGAAAACGATGCAGAAGAGATGCTGATGAAGGCGGGTAAGATTGGCTATGTCGCCAGAGGAATTGTGTGGATGGTAATTGGCTACCTTTTTCTACAAGCCGCTCTACAAGCCAATCCAAACGAGGCAGGTGGAAGCTCAAGTGCTTTTCAGTTCCTTGAAAATAGTAGCTATGGTTCTTACATACTTGGTGCTGTCGCTTTAGGACTCATCTGCTATGGCGTATTTATGTTTCTTCAAGCTAAATATCAAGCTACTTCATTTTAAACTCTATTTATCAGAGAATCAAACAATTATACCTATTACATCCGCAAACGCATCATTCAGTATAATTGCAGCTTTTGGTACCGAAAGCTGCAAACTAAAATTGCACAACTGTAGCTAAAATCGTTTGTTGATGGAAGAAGTAAATTTGTTTGAACCGTTTTTTTTAATCCACTTAATTAACTGTTTTATAAACAGTTAATTTAATATTCAAAAATTCAGATTATAAACTATAATTTTGATATGATACATTTTTCTAACACCTATTTATCTTATACCTTTGGATAAAAAATACGGAGTTAGTTTTGCATGCACAATATTCCCTTTAAAATATTTATTTTAGATGATGATGTCTGGTATAGCGAATTACTGGAGTACCATCTATCTCTAAATCCAGATTACGCCCTTAAGAAGTTCCATTCGGCAAAAGAGTGCCTTGCACAGCTACATGAAAGGCCAAATGTCCTTACCCTTGACTACTCTTTACCAGATAAAAACGGAGCAGAAGTACTTAAAAAGATAAAAGAACAATCTCCTGATACGCAAGTTGTCGTTATCTCTGGTCAGGAAGATGTAGCCACCGCTGTTGATTTGCTGAAGAAAGGGGCTTACGATTATATAGTTAAGGACGAAGATACTCCCGAAAGGCTTTGGAATACTGTAAATAAAATTCGCGAAAATGTTTCTCTTCGTGAGGAAATTGATCAACTAAAGGAGGAGATTGGTCAAAAATACGATTTTGGGAAAGTAATCATCGGAAATAGCGATGCCATTAAGCGCGTTTTTTCAATGATGAATAAAGCCTCCAAAACGAATATAACGGTATCTATTACAGGCGAAACAGGTACTGGCAAAGAACTTGTCGCAAAAGCCATTCACTACAACGGCCCTAAAAAGAAAAGCCCATATGTAGCTGTAAACGTGGCTGCCATACCCCGAGAACTAATAGAGAGTGAGTTGTTCGGGCATGAAAAAGGTGCTTTTACTGGTGCCGTTTCCCGCAGGCTAGGTAAGTTTGAAGAAGCTAACAAAGGAACAATTTTCCTGGACGAGATTGGGGAGCTGGACATAAACCTACAAGCCAAGCTACTGCGCGTACTTCAGGAAAAAGAAATTACACGCGTTGGCGGAAACACCATTGTGCCAGTTGATGCCCGTATTATAGTAGCAACTCATAAGAACTTAATTGAAGAGGTAAAAAAAGGAAATTTCAGAGAAGACCTTTACTATCGCCTGTTAGGTTTGCCTGTACATTTGCCACCTTTGCGCGAGCGTGGTAGCGATATATTGGTAATTGCGAAGCATTTTATGGCAGCATTTGCCAAGGAAAATGGCCTTGGTAAAAAATCTTTTTCGCCTCAGGCGCAGGAAAAGCTTCTCTCCTACTCATACCCTGGAAACGTGCGTGAGCTAAAGGCGCTTGTAGAGTTGGCAGTTGTACTGGCAGACGATGAAATAATACACGAACATGATATAAATTTCACGGCCAGCCAACCAGAAAAAGATTTCTTTTCTAAAGAACGCACTTTAAAGGAATATACAACAGAAATTGTACAGCGGTTCTTAGATAAATATGATCACAACGTACTCTATGTTGCTGATAAACTGGACATTGGAAAGTCCACGATCTACCGTATGATTCAGAACAACGAACTTATCTCAAAATAAGCACCACCTAAGGCAGCAAAAGCAAAACACCTATAACACTACCGTTTTAGGTTATTTGCTTTTGCTGCCACATGTTATTACTGCCTCTACATCACCACTTTTCTAAAATAGAATAAATTACATTAACTTTCGGAGTTAATTGCAGCTTTTATGGAGATTAAAGATGAGGTTGAAGTGCTGCGCCAGCAACTGGAGCAAGAACGCTCTGCACGTTTAAAAGCAGAAGAACTAGTACTTAGAAGAGAGAATGAACTTGCAGCGCTTCGTGCCAAACAGCACGACAACCTGTACCATCTTGCCCAGATTGACAGCGGAGATTTAGTAGTTCCAGCTCTTCTTTATAATTTACAACACGCGCTGCTCGTAACAGATGCTGTAGGAAACATTCTTTTTGTCAATAAGCAATTTTGCTCCCTTTTCAAACTTACCCTTTCCCCTGAAAGCCTCATTGGAACTTCTGCACGTTTATTAGAGAGCCATCATCTTTTCAAGGCAGCAGGCGCTCATAATATGTTAGCCACTAGTGGGAATGCCTTACCTGTAGAAACTTTTACTTTAGCTGATGGCACTTCTGTAGAAAGAGAGTTTGTACCACTGGTTAGTGAAATACAGTCTTGTGGCTCAGCTTGGATATATCGTAACATCACCTCCAACAGCAAGCAAGATCATAACCAGGAAGAGGATCCGAACCCTGTCATAAGACTTAGCTATGCAGGTGAAATTCTTTTTGTGAACGCAGCTGGCCTAAAACTACTCTGCCAAATAACAAAAGAAAGAGTAACAGCCTTTAAGCGACTTCTCCTCCAGAAGCTTTGCACCTTAACCGACGCGAAAATTTCCAATACACTAGAAACATATATAAATGGCAGCCATTACCTGCTGTTTATAGTTCCCGTTTCAGAAAAAGGCTTTGTAAACTATTATTTTACAGATATTAGCGAAAGGCGAAGAGCTGAACTTGCTTTGCAAGAAAGCGAGAACTTAATTCGGAATATTACCCGCACGATACCTAACATTGTTTATACCTATGATTTAGAAGATGACGAGAGTGTCTTCTATAATACGCACATTCAAACTGTTTTAGGTTATACCCAGGAAGATATTGCTTTGATGGATGGGCAGGTGTTCTCAACACTCACTGTACCCGAAGATTGGGAAAAGCTTTACCATCATGTTTATAAAATGATGCATGCTACAGAAGGTAGCATGGTGGAGGTGGAATATCGTGTTGTGGCTAAAGATGGCAGCGTTAAGCACCTGTTGTGCCGAGAGTCTGTTTTCAAGAGAAGAGACAACGGACAGCCAAAACAAATAATAGGGTCTGCCCAGGATGTAACAGATTTACGCCTGCAGAGCCAAGCTTTGGCAAAACAGAAAGACTTCTACGAATCAATCCTTAACAATGTCCCCTCCGACATCGTGGTTTACAACGCTGATAAGAGGTTTGTATTTGTAAACCCTGATGCGGTTTCAGATCCTGACATGAGGAAATGGATTTTTGGGAAATCGAACCAGGAATACGGCGCATTTAGAAATGTTCCCCAAGAGCGTACACTAAACCGGGAAAAGCAACTAGACAAGGCGCTAAATGAAAAGGTACTGGTGGAGTTTGAAGAACAGATTGAGGCAAGGGATGGCAGAACGCTACATTTCATCAGGCGTTTAAATCCTGTTTTAGACCAAAACGGCGACGTGAGCCTTGTTGTAGGACATGGGCTAAGTATAACAGAGCTTAAAGTAGCGCAACAGGCCATAGTGGAGAGCGAAGCCAAAAACAGAGCTATACTAGCGGCCATACCAGACCTCCTGTTCATTATCGATACAAAAGGCATCGTGACGGACATGAATAATGTAGGACAGGAACATTTTTCTATACCGCGGGAAGAAATACTAGGCAAAGCCTTAAGTAAACTGCTGCCTCGAAACTTGTCTCATGAGGTAAAATGCCTTATTCAAAGAGTAATAGTAGGCGGAGCTGCAGAAAAAATTGAATATGAGTTAAATCTTAACGGCTCCAATAAGCATTACGAAATTCGTTTTATCAAATATAATGCAGAAGAAGTACTCGCCATTGTACGAGATACAACAGATGAAAGAAACGCTGCCCTTGAAATTAAGGAAAAGAACGAGTTCATACGCTTAGTGCTAGACAGCAGTCCAGACCTGATTTATGTGAAGGATGGATGCGGGAACTTTGTAATGGTTAACCAGGAGTTTGCCAACTTGCTTGGCAGACCAAAAGAAGAAATTATTGGCAAATCAAATAAAATATTACTTCCAGTTCCAGAAGATAACCAGAAGTATGATACTGCTGATCAGGAAGTTATAATAAATAAAACAGAAGTAGCTACTACTGAGAAATTTACCACTTCTAATGGCGATGTTTTGTGGTATAATACTTTTAAAAGACCGCTAATTACGAACAATGGTGAGACGCACGTATTAGGCATCTCCACCAACATCACAAAACAGCGAAATGCTAGCCAGCAGTTGGAGCAAAGTGAGGAGTTGCACAGGCTTCTCTCCGAAAATTCTCGCGATATTATCTGCCTTCTCAATACTGACGGCACCTACCAATATGTTTCGAAAAGTGTAACAGAATTTCTTGGTTACACACAGGAAGAACTGCTTCTTAAGTCAAAGCAAGAACTAATTCACCCTGACGACAGAGAAAAGGCGTTGCAAAATGGTTTACTGAAGTCTTTAAAGGAGAAAATAAGCACTACTGTTCAACACAGAAAACTGAAAAAGAATGGGGAGTACGTTTGGGTAGAAACCAACATCAAGCCCATATTTGATGCTGCTGGAGAAATTACTAAGCTTCAGTCCGCCACTAGAGACATCTCCCACAGAAGGCAGTACGAACAAAAGCTAAAACACAGCGAGAAGAAATACCGCGACCTGATTAACTACAGCCAGGCCTATATCTGTACCCATGATCTGGAGGGACATGTGATTTCTGTAAACCCTTACCTCTTACAAATGCTGGGATATGCCGAAGAAGAAATGCTTGGCCAGAAAATGAATAAGTTCTTTCCTGAGCAACATAAAGATAACCTGGACGAGTACCTGGCACAGTTCGAAGGAAGTAATGTGGTAGAAGGAGTTTTAAGTATATTAGATAAGAACAAAGAAGAAAGGTATCTGTTTTACCACAACTATAAGGTAGAAGAATCTAACACTGATCCTTATATTATTGCCATTGCCCAAGACATTACCGACAGAATGCAGGCGGAACGGGATTTAATAGAAGCGAAAGAGGCCGCAGAGGAATCCGCCAGGGTGAAAGAGCATTTCCTGGCAAATATGAGCCACGAAATTAGAACACCGATGAATGGTATACTTGGTATGGCGGATTTACTTAAAAAGACTTCGCTGGATGAAGGCCAAAAAAAATACCTCCATATTATCAGGCAGTCTGCTGACAACCTGCTTGTCATCATTAATGATATTTTGGATGTTGCTAAAATAGAGGCAGGGAAGCTAGAACTGGAGTCGATTCCTTTTGATGTTACGGAAACAGTTAGAGCAACCTTTCAGTCGCTTAGTTACAAAGCGGAAGAAAAAGATATAGTTTTCTCTCTTGAGCCTTTTGAACTGAAGCATAAAGTGATAGAGGGCGATCCATACAGATTAACACAAATATTGGTGAACCTACTAGGTAATGCCATCAAATTTACGGATACGGGTTCTGTAACGCTTTATGCACATCCTATAAAGGAGACACATAACGATCTTACGCTGCGATTTTCTGTAAAAGACACAGGTATAGGTATACCAGACGATAAGACAGAGCTTATTTTTGAAGGCTTTACGCAGGCTTACACCAGCACTACAAGACAGTACGGCGGCACAGGCTTAGGCCTGAGTATCTGTAAAAATCTGGTAGAGATGCAAGGCGGAACAATATGGGTAGAAAGTACAGTAGGCGAAGGTAGTTCCTTTAATTTTGAGCTAACATATCCAAAATGCCTGGAGCATGCCACCCTGCATGAACAGCAGGATGAAGTAGACTTTAAAAGTCTAAGTAATGTTAGGGCGCTTTTGGCCGAAGACAATGAAGTCAATGTTTTTTTAGCTCGTTCTATTATGGAAGGTTGGGGCTTTGTGGTAGATGTAGCTTATAATGGTCAGGAGGCATTAGACCTGGTGGAACAAAACAACTACGACATTATTTTGATGGATATACAAATGCCAGTGCTAAGCGGTGTGGATGCCACTTATGGTATAAGAGCCAATAAAAATAATGTAAAAGCAGGTATACCTATTATAGCCCTCACTGCTAATGCTTTGAAAGGTGATGCGGAAAAATATCTTCAGGCTGGCATGAATGCATACCTGTCAAAGCCTTTTGAAGAAGAAAAACTATTTCTTAAAATTGCAGAACTTATACCTCATGAAGCAAAAGTTTTGAAAAACATCCTACCAGAAGACAAATCTGAGGTTATCGCACCTACTCCTGAGCCAGCTCTGTACGACCTGTCTATTATTGAGAAAATGGCTCGTGGTAATGAAGCCTTTATAAAGCGTACAAAGCAGCTGTTCATAGAAACTGTTCCTGCCTCAGTAGCTGATCTTCAGGAAAAATATGCTTCTGCAGACTTAGTAAGCGTGGGCGCTATAGCACACAAGCTAAAGTCTACGATAGATACTATGCGAATAGAGACACTTAAGACTGTTGTTCGGGAGATAGAGCAAACTTCAAAATCTGCTGAGAACACTCCTGCCTTAGCGGCAAACATCAATACCTTAACATCTGTTTTAAATCAGGTAGTTGAAAGCTTAAAAGCTGATATCGCATAAGTATTATCATCATTTATAGGTTAAGAATACACCTAATGCATAAAAAAAGAAGCCCCAGAACCAGTTGGTTCTGGGGCTTCTTTTTTAGTTAACCAAACCTGCTTCTAGAAAAGAATCAAACACAACAAATTTCGCAGTTGAGACAGTAGAAATAACATGACGGTAAGGCTTCATTCTACAAGCAGCAGATTGCTTTAATTTCTGCATTAACCCTAATTCATAACTTAGCTGGTGCGGCTCCCGTTGCTTGAAGTACAAACATATAAATGTACCCAAAATTTAACCTTAGAATATGCTGCAGGACTTCCAGGAGATTATTCAGATTCGTAGGCACTTGCACCAGCACCCAGAACTATCGGGTCAGGAGCATCAAACGGCTGCTTTTATAGTAGAACAACTAGCAATATACAAACCTGACTACGTACTTACTGGACTTGGTGGATCTGGGGTAGTAGCTGTTTTCCAAGGAAGCACGCCAGAAGGACCAACAGTTCTATTTCGTGCAGAATTAGATGCCTTACCTATAGCGGAAACAAACCTGCAACTAGCACATATTTCTAAAACCACAGGAGTTGGCCACACGTGCGGCCACGACGGACACATTGCAATCCTGCTAGGGATGGCACAGCTCATCTGTAGCAATAAGTTCGAGAGAGGAAGGGTTATACTTCTTTTCCAACCGGCAGAAGAAACAGGAGCTGGTGCCGATGCAGTTTTGCAGAACAATGAATTTCTGCAGTTAAAACCTGACTATGTTTTTGCTTTGCACAACCTGCCATCCTATCCTACGAATCAGGTGGTAGTTCGACAAGGTGTGTTCTCTGCCGCATCCACTGGCCTTATAATAGAACTAGAGGGAAAAACCTCACACGCAGCCGAACCAGAAAATGGTTTAAACCCTGGCGACGCAATGGCGGAACTGGTACTGGCGGTTAATAATATCGCGGCGGAAAAAGCGCAATTCGAAGATCTTACAATCTTAACGTTGGTGCATGCCCGTTTAGGTGAAGTTGCATTTGGCACTAATCCTGGCTTTGCTACTGTAATGGCAACATTACGAGCTTATAAAACAGCAGATTTTCAACTGCTTAAAAAATTAGTTCAGGAAAAAGCAGCGTCTATAGCCAAAAGCCATCAATTGAAGTATAGCATCCAATTTGTAGAGGAATTCCCTGCCACTGTAAATGATTTTAATGCCGTTGAAGAAATAAAAAAGGCAGCATCTCAGTTAGCAATGAAGGTGGTAGAAGCTGCCCAACCTTTTAGATGGTCTGAAGACTTCGGGCATTTTACAGCCACCTACAAAGGAGCATTATTTGGTTTAGGTGCTGGCGTAAAACAGCCCCAGCTCCACCACTCAGATTATGATTTTCCTGATGAACTTATACCCGCAGGTTCACAACTGTTCTACCGTATCGCTCAGAATATCTTAAACTCTTAACTCTTTATGATTCATAGCTCTTATATAGAAATAAGTAAATCAGCACTTCAAAATAATTTGAACTTCCTAAAGTCTCTCATTGGCCCTTCAATTAAGTTTTCGTCTGTTATCAAGGGCAACGCCTATGGCCATGGTATCGAACAATTTGCACCGCTTGCACAGGAGCTCGGCATCAATCATTTTTCTGTATTCAGTACTGATGAAGCCTTACGAACCATTAGCTCACTCTCCTCTCCTGCCAATGTCATGATTATGGGCTACATAGATAAACCTGAGCTGGAATGGGCAATATTGAATGATGTTATTTTTTATGTTTTTGAGCTAAACAGATTGCAGGAAACAATAAAAGTGGCAAAACTGCTAAAGAAAAAAGCTAAAATAAATCTTGATCTAGAAACTGGCATGAACAGACTTGGCATTAATGCCGCTGAACTACCTCAGGTTATAGAAGTGTTACAAGCTAATCAGGAGCATGTACAGGTACATGGTGTATCAACACATTTTGCAGGAGCCGAAAGTTACCAAAACCATGATCGGGTTATGCAACAGTTTAATGTATACAATACGCTTGTACAAAAGTTTAGCAAGGCCAGTATTAAACCAGAACTTAAACATACAGCCTGCTCAGCAGCTGTGGTAGCTTATCCTGATAGCCACATGGACATGGTGCGTGTAGGTATAATGCAGTACGGTCTGTGGCCCAGCCCAGAAATATACCAGCAATACATGACTTCACATGAAGTTAAAAAAGACCCTTTGCAGAGAATCATTAGCTGGAAGAGCCGCATCATGACGTTGAAGCACGTAGCCAAGGGAGAATATGTGGGATATGGCACCTCTTATCAGGCGCCCTCTGATTTGTTATTGGCTGTAGTGCCTGTTGGCTATGCCTGGGGCTATAGCCGCAGCTTAAGCAACCAAGGGCATGTACTTGTACGAGAACAGGTAGCGAATGTGATAGGAATCATAAACATGAACCTTATGATGATTGACGTAACTGCTATACCAGATGTGCACCCTGAAGACGAGGTGGTGTTATTAGGTAAACAGGGAAAAGAAAGTATTACCGTACGTTCATTTTCAGAGTTGAGCAGTCAATTAAATTATGAAATGCTCACCAGGCTGCCGCTTAATATTCCTCGAGTTGTGGTGTACTAAACTGCGTATTCTAAACCACAACTGCCATAGAAGGTTGTTTAAGTATAAATTTACGTCACAAAGCAGATCGCAAATTTATACTTAAACAAACACTAAAAATAATCACCTATTTTGATCTAATAAATAAGCAGTTAACCTTCAGCTTCTCCATTTAGTGGGTAGCCACAGTTGTTGCAGTAACTGGCATCAATTTCATGTCCTTCTTTATGGCAATTGGGGCACACACGGGTATTCATGGCTGCCTTATCTGCATTGGCTAACTCTACTGATACAATGCCAGTAGGTACCGCAATTATACCATAGCCCATAATCATCACAAAACTAGCTAATATTTGCCCAAGTGGGGTTACGGGAGAAATGTCGCCGTACCCTACCGTTGTTAAAGTAACGATGGCCCAATAGATGCTAGTAGGTATGCTGGTAAAACCATGTTCTGCACCTTCAATGATATACATTAAAGAGCCAATAATCACTACAAGCGTAAGCACCACTCCAAGAAAAACACCTATCTTGGTAAGGCTGCCTCTGATAGCTGTTGACAGCGTTTGCCCAGCATTTATGAACCTAGTTAATTTGAAAATACGTGCCGCACGTAAAAGGCGCAGCACCCTGATAACAAGAAGGTATTGGGAACCTAAAATAAACAGACTCAGGTAAGCTGGAATAATGGCCAGAAGATCGACTATTCCAAAAAAAGAAAAGGCATAACGAACTGACTTAGGTGTACAGTACAGCCTCAGTAAGTATTCGACTGTGAAAATGGCTGTAAAAACCCATTCAGCAAAATAAAAGACATCATAGTACTTTGCTGTTAAACTTCTTACACTTTCCAGCGACACAACCAGGACACTCAGCATAATCAGCACTAACAACAGAATATCAAAAGCCTTACCTGCAGGTGTCTCGGCTTCAAAAATAACTGTATAAAGCTTTTGTTGTAAACTTGATCTCTTTTGCTTTGTCATCTAAATGGTTATGTCCTCACAACTAAATGCTGCTTTAGCAGTACATCTGTAAAACCAGAAAAAAAATTCCTTAATAAGTAGATACCACCTGCACAGAATCACGATTAAGTTTGGCTGCCAGGTATCTTCTGATCTGCCCCTCATATTCTCGCACCCTGGCAGCATCTAACCTTGTACCTGCTCTTCTATTGCTGTTATTTTGAGAAGGCTGCTGCCAGTCAATCAGCACCATCATCACTGTATCTTGTCTGGCATTAACACTTGCTGAAATCATCTCTCCTACCTGCACCTTTTGAATGTTCTGGAAAAGCAACTGCAAATCGGCTGTGGCCTGGTTTGTATTATAAACGGCCTGAGATTGCCTGCGCAAACTGTCCATACGGCCCTGCTGCATGTTTTGTATCTCTATCGTCTTAAGGAAATCCTTTGTTAAATTGTTAGTGACTTCCGATGCCATTTGCCGCACCTGCTCAGGCGAAACATCTAACTGTATTAGCTTTACGCGGTAATTTTTTAGCTCATTTCGCTGCAGTACATTATTATAATAATCTGTCAGGTCCTGGTCTGCTTTACCTACACTATAAATTTTTATCGTATTGATGGTATCGGTTTCGGCTACCTCCCACTTTATAATTTCATTGTTATGGTTGGAAAGGTCGCTAACAATAAGGGTATCAATCTTCTTAAGGGTCTGCTGCCGCTGGTATACGTTGTAAAGAAAGTAAACACTGGGCGACACTACGATAAAAAGCATCACAGCCATGATACGGGCTACTTTACGTTCTGTTTCTTTGTTGATGTAGGTCTTGGTGTGAAACTTCAGATACTTTACGATCAGGAAAGTTGCCAAGCTGATGAAAACAGCGTTGATGAAGAAAAGGTAAAAGCCTCCTAAAAAAAAATCATACCTGCCCAACGCCAGGCCATAACCAGCAGTACAAAGAGGCGGCATTAAAGCAGTTGCAATAGCCACCCCAGGAATGGCATTCGATTTATCTGATCTGGAAATAGAGATGATACCAGCCACACCACCGAAAAAGGCGACCATCACATCGAGCAAGGTAGGTGTTGTGCGAGCAAGCAATTCGTTTGTAGGCTCGCCTAGTGGGGTAACTTTAAAGTACAAAAAACTGAAAAACAAACCAGCCACAGCCGCTATGCCAAGATTTTTAACTGAATCTGTAAGCATTTCGCGGTCGTTTATACCTACCGCTAAGCCAACACCCAAAATTGGAGACATGAGCGGAGATACAAGCATGGCTCCGATAATAACTGCTCCTGAGCCTGTATCTAGCCCGATGGAAGCCAGAATGGCGGAGCAAATGAGCATCCAGGTATTATTTCCTCTAACAGGTATCTTTTCGTAAATCTCTCGAATAGTACCCGCTTCATCCGTTTGATGAAAAATATCTAAAACGTTGGCAAGAGTCTTCTTTAAGGCAATAAGTAGCATGAGCAGTATTAAAAAATAAAACCTGCTGCAAAAGTAGCCAATTTTGACTATATCAACTTAATCAACGATATCTAGTAGAGGCAATGGGTTTCTGAGCATTTTATTCTGGTTTATCTCTTGTAAGTCTTTATTTATTTTTTTCCTGTCTCCAGGGTTACTAATTTGCTCAGCGGCATCGTATAGCAACATTTTTGCCTCTTCTACCAAAGCACCTAATCTGTTTGGGTGATCTTTTGTAAGATGCAGCAAATTTTTGAAGGCATAAAGCATACGCAGTACCACCAAAGTATCGCCTTTACCATATTGCCTGATGGAGCCAAAGCACAGCAGATACAGGTAATCAAATGTTTCCTGCGAAAACCGAACCCGCACTACCCCTTCCTTATCTTCGAGTAAGTTACTATCTGTGAGCTGCATTCTAATAGCAAACAGGTCTGTAAGATAGTCTATGGCCTTTACCGCTGTACCTGGATCGTTTATACCTGGGCTAAGGGCTTTTACTGCACTTTCTGTTATCTGCTTAAATCCATGTAGGTAATTTACGTCGGCAAGCTCTGAATTATTAAAGTTAACGTTGTCGAGCAATTCATCTGAAAATTTTTTCTTGTCCTCAAGTGGTCTGTTTATTCTGGCAAAGGGAGTTCCTTTAACTATAAAACTGCCTTGTGGCTGCAAAAAGTCAAGTATAACTTGTTGTTTTTGACAAAGTTCTGCCACAGCTTCTCCATGTATACTTTGCACATATCCAGACCGCGGACTTACCAGGTCCTGCCAGTCAGCATCTTTAAAAACACTAGGTTCTGCGAGTTTTTTATCGCTCTTTACTAGCTTTTCCAGGTTACTCCTGGTAACGTTATGGATGCTCTCTAATATGTTGCCTATCTGAATAGACTGGGAAATGGAATGAATAAAATACAGAAAAAAGCTAAGGCTCAGAATAGTAAAAGCCATTGCCAAAAAAACAGCCAAACCAGGCAATGATTCATAATAACTATCAGAGCGAATATTTACCATTACCACCAGCGTATAAACAAGGGTGCCCAAGTAAAGCCCCATTATTTTTTGATTAGACTTATGGGTGATCAGACCTGGGATAACGCGGGGAGAGAAGTTAGAACCTGCCTGGTTTAGCATCAGCATGACCATTGTAAAGCTGAATACCATTAGTGATATGATCCCTGTCGTAATGGAGCTAAGTACAGTTTGTGCTGTTTCACCGTTTGTAATGATCAGAAATGGCAGGTTTTCTTTTAAACTTTCGCTTATCCCCTGCGTCTCCAAATAGATCATCAAAATAGCCAGTGCCAGAAACAGAAGGCTCATAACAGTTGGGAAGAAACCAATGCTTCCAACTATATATAAGTAGGCAAACTTTACTTTGTTGAAAATCCTCTTCATGTATTGGTGCAAGTGTATGTTCCGTATATATGGAATGAACAACTGTTACTATTACTTGGCACGCACCTTTATAGTTGGTATAAAATGTAAAAAGCCGCAACTACTGACTACCTGTGTGTTTTTCAGGTAAATTTATTTCTACCGAATACCCATAAGATATGATCGTGCACAAAAGGCGTAGCCAGCGAAAAGACACAAGGACAAGCAATAATCAATACCGATGTTAACGCTTTCATAGCCATGTCCATATCACGAGGCACCAGCAGCTACAAAAAGCATTACGATGACAAACCGATTACCCGCTACGTTGGCATAGGTACCAACAAATCGCTCTTCGTTTTAAGAGAGAACACTTTCGTTCCAAAGCTGTTTCAGTTGACCCTGCGAAATTTCTTTTACTACTTCAATTCGAGGCTCTCTCCCACTTGTCGCCGCCAGCGTAAGGAAGTTGATCAACTGAGCCTCTATGCCAGCATCGTCTAAATAAGCAAAACGAGATTCAGCCACAGGCTGATTGCCCGTAATGCCTGGACTTTGCTCCAGGTTATAGTAGGTATAGAGGTTATTTTCCTCAAACAGTTCAAATACATTCTTGCATCCTGTACAGCAGAATGCTTTCTCATGCGCTACAATCTTATCTTTTTCACAGGTGTCCCCGCAGTGGTAGCACGTTTGAATATTGGTTTGGAGTGCGGCTTCCATCTCAATTATCCTTTTAGTTCATTACTAAAGTAACTTGCCTACCAGCCGCAAAAGATGACTATTATCAGTACTTGAGGAGACTGTTATCAGGAGCAAAGCCACAGCAACAAAGCTGCTCTTAAACTATTTTAGTCAAAAAAGTCATGTTAACTTATAGAAGCATCTTTTTAAATAAGAGCTTCTACTAAAAAGGAAGTCAGTAGTTTATACAAAAAAAGGTAGTCCTACAGAAGTAATGATGGCATAACAAAAAAGA
>NZ_JAJJWH010000036.1 GCF_020907245.1 Pontibacter harenae
CAGCACTCTACAAATCCCCTCCAGGGAGAGCCGTTCAAGCAGAAGAAGCTCAATGAGCCTCTTCTGCTCTGGACTCAGACTACAGTTTTGCCGGTGAAAGACAAACTGCCTTCTGCAGTCCTTGCACTTGCCTCTGGCCTTACCATAGTAGGTTTTGCCATTTTTGACTATATTCACACTGCCGCAGTAGTAGCATGACCTGTTCATGATGGTGTAAAAGTTGTTCGCACTCCTTTTTACCACTACTGCGGTCTTTTTTGTTATGCCATCATTACTTCTGTAGGACTACCTTGATTGGGACTGGGATTAGGTTATAAAGACACAGGACGTAAGACACAAGACACAGGATTCTTTTTGAAGACAAGAGCCGCTGAAATATTTCAGCGGCTCTTGTCTTTATGTCTCAAGAACTATCTCGTGATATGAGGGGTTTGAGTAAAACTCAGTTATATATAAGACTATAAAACTCGGCTTCTGTGAAAAAGGTCACAAGCCGAAGGGCCTTCTTTGTGCTCTGCGAACCCGTGTAGTCAAAGACTCCACCTTATCCTTAAGTCATTAATCTGGAGATTCGCGAGAGTGCAAAAGTTTTTTGTCTTATGTCCTTCGTCTTAAGTCTTTTCTAATTCTGAAGAATCATGTCCTTTACTGCATCTACCCACATCGGTTCAGAATTCAGGCTTTCTACCAGTTGCCATTTCTCACCACCAGCTTCTAAAAACATCTCCTTAAATTCTTCGCCTACTTCTATAGTTGTTTCCAGACAGTCTGCTACAAAGGCGGGACTGTAGGCCAGTACTTTCTTGATGCCTTTAGCAGGTAAGTCCTGCAGAATGACATCGGTATAGGGCTTCAGCCAAGGGTCTTTACCTAAGCGTGACTGAAAGGCTACGGTATATTGGTCTTCGCGCAGACCAAGCTCAGCAGCCAGCAACCTGGACGTGGCATAGCAAGAGGCGCGGTAGCAATACTTGTTTCGTTTATTATAGGTGTTGCAGCAGGCACCTAACTGGCAATAACCTTTGTCGCTACCTTTTAGTACATGTCGCTCTGGCACTCCGTGGTAACTGAAAACTACAAAATCGTAGTTGTCTTTGGCCATGTGCTGTTTGCCAAGTTCTGCAAAAGCTTTTATAAAGCCAGGGTCGTCGCAGAAGCTGGAGATGAAGCTGATGTTTGGAATAACCCACCAGTCTTTTACAATCTCCATAATTTTATCCTGTACAGAACCTGTAGAGGCAGAAGCATATTGCGGAAACAGCGGCAGAACTATAATTCTATCCACACTCTGCTCGCGCAATTCTTCCAGTGCGCTTTTTATACTTGGGCTCTGGTAACGCATACCAAAGGCTACATAATAGCCATTGCCAAGCGCTGTTTGCAGCTTCTCTTTCAGGTCCAGGCCATGGTAAAGCAGCGGCGAGCCTCTTTCCGTCCACAGTTCTTTATAAATCTTGGCCGATTTTGGTGCCCTGAACGGAGCAATCACACCATTAATCAGAGCATAACGCGCAATGGCGGGTATATCTATCACACGCTTGTCCAGCAGAAACTCACGCAGGTATTTTCTTACGTCAGGGGTATTAGGTGTATCTGGGGTACCAAGGTTTACCAGTAGCACGCCAATTTTACCAGTGTTCTTTTTGCTCATTTACTTACAAATGCTTTTCTGATACAAAGATACGAAGTATAAACTGTTTGTTGCCCATCGAAAATTTCTATGGGAGATAGAGAAGTGTCTATTGCTAAAGCAGAAACAATAGAGAAAGTTTTAGTAGTTCCGAGTTCTTGGTTCCGATAAACAAAGTATTAACTGAGCTAAAACCGACGCTAGAACACTAAAGTTTTGTAAATGAAGCGCTATAAAAGTAACGGCTGCACGTGTCGTCGCTGCTACAGTACGCCAACTCCTTCGTGTATCGTCCATATTAGCACATTATCACAATTCTACCTGTCTGAAAATCAATAATTAAAACATTCGTACGGCATCTCGTAAAAAAGAAGTACTTTTGCATCCTTAAATTTAAGAGCATGGCCGAAACACCTCATAAAGCTGGTTTTGTAAGTATAGTAGGTAAACCAAACGTTGGTAAATCTACGCTGATGAATGCTTTGGTAGGGGAGAAGCTTTCCATTATCACGTCCAAAGCACAAACTACCCGCCACCGCATTATGGGTATACTTAACGGAGATGATTTCCAAATTGTATATTCTGACACGCCTGGTATTATAAAGCCGCAGTATGCGCTGCACGAATCCATGATGGGTTTTGTACGCACTTCGCTGGAAGATGCCGACGTGATTCTGTTCGTGACCGATATTTATGAGAAGCACGACGAGGACGATGTGATTAAGCGCCTGCAGCATGCGGAGGTGCCTATTCTGCTACTGGTAAATAAAATTGACCAAGCCACAGAAGAGGAGCTGACCGAGAAGGTGGCGTACTGGCAGGAGAAAATGAATCCGACGGAAATACTGCCCATTTCTGCGCTTCATAATTTCGGTTTAGAGCACTTATTTGGTCGCCTGCTGCATTATTTGCCCGAACATCCTGCTTTTTATCCGAAAGATGAACTGACTGACAAGCCTGAGCGTTTCTTTGTGTCGGAGATTATTCGGGAGAAGATTCTGCTCAACTATAAAAAGGAAATTCCTTACAGCTGCGAAGTTGTCATTGAGGAATTTAAAGAAGAAGAGGAGATTATCCGTATCCGCGCTGAGATAAGTGTAGAGCGCAAAAGCCAGAAAGGCATCGTGATTGGGCACAAAGGCGAGGCACTTAAAAAAGTGGGTATGCAAGCCCGTGTGGATATGGAAGAGTTTTTCCAGAAGAAGATATTTCTTGATTTGTATGTGCGCGTGAACGAAAACTGGCGAACTGACCAAAAGCTGCTACGGCGCTTTGGCTACAGCGAGTAAGTAGGCGCATTGCATAAAGCTTCGGGGCAAGGCGCTCCGAGGGCACTTTAACTATTTTATTTTTATTCGATGTCATCAAATGTCATTGCAATTGTAGGCCGCCCCAACGTGGGCAAGTCTACTTTATTTAACCGCCTGATTGGTCAACGTATGGCCATTATGGACAACGAGAGCGGCGTGACCCGCGACAGAAGCTACGGCCACGGCGACTGGATAGGTAAATTTTTTACTGTGATAGACACAGGTGGCTACGTACACGGTTCCGACGATATTTTTGAAGGAGAAATAAACAAGCAGGTAGAGTTGGCTATAAAAGAAGCCGACGTAATTCTGTTTATGGTGGATGTAGATGCAGGCCTTACCAGCTTGGATGAGGAGTTTGCTAATGTACTTCGCCGTACCAACAAACCTATTTACATTGTAGCTAACAAAGCCGATACCCATGCACGTGCGCACCAAATGGGTGAATTCTATGCTTTAGGCATCGGAGTAGATGTTTTCCCGATCTCTTCACAGAACGGTTCTGGAACTGGCGACCTTTTAGATGAGGTGGTGAAGCACTTTAAAGACGAAGGTGTAGAAGATCCTGATGCTGGTATTCCGAGGCTGGCCGTACTTGGTCGCCCGAACGTTGGCAAGTCTTCTTTTGTAAACCTGTTGTTGGGTGAGGACCGAAACATCGTAACTGATATTGCTGGTACTACCCGCGATGCTATCCATTCTCGTTACAATGCCTTTGGCAAAGAGTTTATTATAGTAGATACAGCTGGTCTTCGCCGCAAGAGCAAAGTGAGCGAGGACATTGAGTTCTACTCCGTAATGCGCTCGGTGCGCGCCCTGGAAGATGCTGATGTTTGTATCGTGATGCTGGATGCTACGCGTGGTATAGAGGCGCAGGACGTTAATATTATTACCCTGGCCGAGAAAAACCGAAAAGGCATTGTTATACTGGTAAACAAGTGGGATTTGGTTGAGAAAGACACCAATTCTACCAAAGAGTTTGAGGAGGAGATTCTGGAGCGCATTGCCCCAATTAAGTATGTGCCCGTTATATTTACTTCGGTGGTAACAAAGCAGCGTGTGCACAAGGCTGTAGAGAAGGCGATGGAGGTGTATGATAATAAAACTCAGAAGATTTCTACCTCTAAACTGAACGACCTGATCTTGCCAGAGATTGAGCGATATGGACCGCCAGCAATTAAAGGAAAGTTTGTGAAGATAAAGTATATCACGCAGTTACCAACACACAATCCTACGTTTGCTTTCTTCTGTAACCTGCCGCAGTACATTAAAGACCCGTATGTGCGCTACCTGGAAAACAGTATCCGCAAGCACTTTGGGTTCGAAGGCGTTCCGATTAAGTTGGTGTTTAGGAAAAAATAATTTGCGATAATTAAGAGATTCAAATATAGTAGTATATTTGCTCCTCAATTTATAAAAATCATCAAAAACATCATGAAAAAAGTATTTGGTTTACTTTTCGTTGCTGGCCTTTTCGCTTTTGCATCTTGCAACTCTGAGGCTACTACTGAGTCTGAAGCTACTGAAGAAACTGTAGTTGAAGAAGCTCCTGTTGAGGAGGCTCCAGTTGTTGAGGAAGCTCCTGCAGCTGACTCTCTTGAAGCTGATACAACTGTTGTACAGTAATTAGCAGCAAAAAAACCACCTGGCGCATGGCCAGGAAACAGAAAAGGCACCTCAAAAGGGTGCCTTTTCTGTTTTTGTAACTTACTCTTTGGTTGGTGCGTAAGCGTTTGGGTATTGCAGAAAGCTGTAGCAATACCTAAATTATAAAAACCAGAAGATCATGAAAAAGACATTATATTTATTCGCACTAGCTGGGCTTTTTACATTTGCTTCTTGTGAATCTACTGAGAGTAGAACAGAGGAAACCGAGCAAAATATTGAGGAAGGTTCTGAAGAAATGGAAGATGAAGCAGAGCAAACTGCTGAGGATATAGAAGAGGGAGGAGAAGAAGCTGCAGGCGAGATCAGAGACTAGATACCTAAACAAGTATAAAAAGCGATGACGGATCATCAACATGATTCGCCCTCGCTTTTTTATGTAAAATTATAAGAGCAAAAGATAGGAGAAACTCTAGCGCTAGCAGGAGTATTAACTGCGCTAGAGGGCACTTCAAAGCCTTTGTGCATTATTTACTTTTAACTTTGATAACTATGAAAAAAGTATTATTTATGTTCCTGGCAGTGGGAGTGCTTAGTTTTGCCTCTTGTGCCTCAACCGAAAACAGCGTTGAAGATACTGCCGAAGAAGTAGGCGATGAAGTAGAAGACGCAGCAGATGAGGTAGAGGACGAAATCGATAGATAATCTGAAGCAATGCAACAGCCAAAGCGGTATCGCTGGAAAAGCATGTGTCAACGCTGTGGATTAAGATTTTCTCTGCTCTAGAGGCTATGTGAAAACTGAAAGGGGCTGCCTGATTTATCAGGCAGCCCCTTTTTGCAGTTGGTCTACAAGTAATTATGGTCCAAGCCTTTTTTGAATAAGGCTATTCACCAGTTCGAACAGTCGCTTAGGGGCGAAAGTACGCCATGGAACTTGTTCAAGAGAGCCGCCATAGTTAATATAGTAATCTAGGTTGTAGTTCTTCATCTCGTCTATTACAAAATCCTGAAAACCAAGCGCTGCAATCCATCCTTCTTCAATATCCTCGAACCATTCTTCGTAATAAGAATCGTCGGAGCCATGAAAGTTGAAAACATTTTCGCCAATTATGATAAAGTGACTGATGCCTTCGTGTACCAGCGGGTCTATGATATTACGCTTCAGCTTCATGATATCATTATGCAGTGTATCATTCCACTCTCCGATAAATTCGATAACAGTGAAGCCTAATTCGTAATCAGCATAAAGTATCTTAAGAAAGAGTGTTTCAGAGTCGATATCGTCCCACTGCGGATGGATATAGTATCCGTAAATAGTATTGGTATACTGGGATAGACTGTTCTCTGCACCATAAAGAGGAGAGCGTGGGTCCTCTGACGCATAATAATTGTCAATCCAATTGTAAAAAGGTTCTATTGTATGCATAGTCTAAATATAGCTGCCGCTACCGCGATCAAATCATGCCTTATTTACTCCTAAGGCTCATTCGGAGTTAAGAGTTCCGCATGTTTTATTAAGAATTTATTGTTTCTGGATTAGTTTGAGGTTGCTACGGCAAAGATACAAAGTGCTGTACAACTGGAACTGTTTTAGCTTTATGTGCGATATAAAAGAAATTAGCGTTCAAATAATAAATTGAAATTATACCACTGCATGAATCTATTTTTTCTCCAGAACAACAATTATAGGCTCAGCTGGCAACCTTGTTATAAGTTGTGCTTGTTGTTATTCCTGTTAATAACTGCTGCTCAAACAGCTAAAGCCAATCCAGATTATGTTAAAGCATACTACCCGCTGATAAACGAGGCAGAACTGAAAGTTGTGTCTCAACAGTACGACTCTGCGCTTGTGTATTATCAGCAGGCTTTTACGACGGTGTCGGCTCCGCTTGCAAGAGATTATTACAATGCAGCAGTGTGTGCTATGCTTACCGCTAACCAAAAGCAGACGGTGGAATATTTAGAGCAGCTTGTGCTGAAAGGAGTGGCCTTCTCTTATTTAGAGAGTCAACCTGTTTTTGAAGAGTTGCATACTACCAGGCAATGGCGAAAGTTTAGGCGCAAATCCCGAAAGTACCGCCGTACATTTGAAAGCACAGCAAATTTGGATTTGCGTGCCGACCTGGATGAGCTTTACGCGCGGGACCAGTATTTCAGGCAAGCAGAAGGAGGGCTGCGGGTGTATCGTGATACGCTGCGCGAAATAGAATCTGCTAACGTAAAGATGCTGCTGAACTGGATTTCGCAGTACGGTTACCCTGGAGAAGCCTTGGTTGGAGTAGCTGATACACTGGAGGAATTGCCGCGCTATAGCATTGTAATTCAGCGGCAGACAAAATTAAAAGGGGGCTTCGACTTTACAAGCATACTAACGCAGGCAGTGCATGAGGGTAAGCTTGCGCCGCAGGCAGCTGCTTACCTCATGGACCAACAGGCAGGCAAACATATTTATAGCAGCAGGGCCTTTATAAAAGTAAATTGCAATAACCCTGAGGACTGTGCACAAGACAAAAAGCTTGAGAAAACGCAAGGTTATCTTGTAGAGAAGTTAAGTGCAGGTGAGCTAAGTGAAGTTAACGAGAGGCGCTCCAAGTTAGGTTTAGAACCTTTGGCAGATTATAGAAAAAAAGTGCGGTATAACCTTCAGGATGATAGGTTCAAGTTGAGCTATGGTTGGTCTGTAGCAAACTACTATGTACCGAGTAGAGAGGCTGTCGATGTGATTATGGAAGGCTTGGTTGAGGCGGAGTAGGTGTCGGTTTAAAGCAATGTAATACTCCGCAACACACTTAGTAAGAGGTAAGTACTTTTAAATCAAAAGCCCTGACAAAAGAACTTTGTCAGGGCTTTTGATTTTGGTTAGACGCTATCGCTCTTCCTGAAAGCTTCGATAGCTGCCCGAACGCTGCCATATTTTTGAAGCAGGGCGGCGGCTTCTGGTTTGGCAAGTTGTAATTCTTCCATTAGCATGCGGTTGCCTCTGCCTACCAACTTCTCGTTAGACAACTGCATGTCAACCATCTTATTTCCTTGCACGCGGCCTAACCGAATCATGGTGGAGGTTGTGAGCATGTTTAACGCAAGCTTTTGTGCTGTGCCAGCTTTCATGCGGGTGCTGCCCGTAACAAACTCAGGCCCCGTAATTACCTCTACGGGGTAGTCTGAGACAGCAGCAATCGCACTTTCTGTATTACAGACGATACAGCCAGTGGCGATGCCATGCTTGCGGCACGTTTCCAAGCCACCTATCACGTAAGGTGTTCTGCCAGATGCCGCAATTCCTACCACAATGTCATTTTCTGTGATACGGTATTTCTGTAGATCTTTCCATGCCTGGTGCTGGTCATCTTCCGCAAATTCAACCGCTTCCCGAATAGCGCTGTCACCTCCAGCTATCAAGCCTACCACCATGCCCTGCTGAACACCAAATGTAGGGGGGCATTCCGAAGCATCTATTATACCTAAGCGGCCACTGGTGCCTGCTCCTATATAAAATAAACGACCACCTTTCTGTAGTAGCTCTACAGTGGCAGTCACTAGTTTTTCAAGTTGCGGTATCGCTTTTTCTACTGCTAAAGGAACAGTTTTATCTTCACGATTGATATTCTCCAATAATTCCTGTACAGACATCCGTTCCAGGTGATTATAGTTAGAGGCAGATTCGGTGGTTGACACGTTGATCGTTTAAAGTGAAAATTATAGAAGGAAAAAGCCTTCCGAAGTAACAATTGAACTACGTTAGCTGAGTTTTGCTCAGCCTTTACAAGTTCGTTATACGGTGCCAGCTTTAGAAAGTAACTGCTGGTGGTATTCTACTAAGCCTTCGCTTGGGCTACCAATAATTCTGTTGATGTTGACGCCATACTTCTTTGCTACCTGCTTTAGCTCTTCAGAGAAATAATGAGCAACAGAACCTACAAAGTTTACTGGTAAATCAGGAAAACCATCATACTTGCTGATGTGCCTTTCGAATAAGAGAGTAAAGTTCTCATATATCATGGCATGTATAACTGGGTTTTTGCGCTTCTCGTGCATGAACTTCGCAAAGGAAGCCATGTAGCGGCTTGGCATACTCGAGCCGTAAAGCTCTTCCAGAATGCCATTTTTTGTGAGATTGTAGCGGTTCTGCAACGTTCTGGCCAACTCCTCAGGAAGTTCACGATATAGGTAAGCACTAATGAGCAATTTGCCCATGTAGGCACCGCTGCCTTCGTCGCCTAACAAAAAGCCAAGAGATGGAACATTATCTACTACATCTTTACCATTGTATAGGCAGGTATTGGAGCCAGTGCCTGCAATACAGGCAATGCCTGTCTCTTGGCCACAAGCCGCACGAGCAGCAGCTAACAAGTCATGGTCTACATAAATAACAGCGCTCGGGAAAAGGTGAGACAGGGCATCTTCTACACGCTTGTTGCGGTCTGGTGAGCTACATCCTGCACCATAGAAATGTATTTCGGAAGGAGTTTTATTTATCAGCTGCGGTAGCAGCGTTGTTTCTAAAACATTCTGTATCTCATCGGCCTCCTGGTACATAGGGTTGAAACCTAATGTATAAACCTGCTCCAGCATACTATCAGCGTCTATCATACGCCAATCTGTTTTCGTGGAACCGCTATCAGCAATTAGTATCATAAATATCGTTTTAGGATAATAATTATTAGTCGTTCTCTTAAGAGTGTTATTTTTTATGCCTTTTTAACTAGCCCTACTGCCTGAAACTTATCAAAAACGAATTCTTCATGAGGTGCGTCTTTCATTTCTGCTGTAAGGTCTTGTCCTGCCCAGTGCTCGTAGTGCTTACCATCTCGCCATAGTCTCGATTTCTTCACATCGTAGATAACGCCTTTGTAGGCAACCCAAATTTCATCACGGTCCTGGCCATTTCTTGATGCTAACTGCTGCAGTGTATATACTGGTAAGTCCATGTTTTAAATTTGGAGATTTGGAGATGGTAAATTAGGCAGAAAGTAAAGTGCATGATGGTAAAAATATACATCAAACATTAATAGTCATGTTTCTACAACATCAAATTTCCGCATCTCCTCATTTTCAAGTAAAATGATTAGCCTATGCGGGCTTGGGTCAAAATCCATCGGTTTGGTACTTCGCCTTTGCTTGCCTGCAAGTAATCTTCGTAGCTGCAAGGTACTATTCTGGAGCCTTTGTCGCTGGCAAGTGCCTCCACCTCCAGCCACCATTTTTCGCTTTGCTTGCTCTTATAAAAAACCATTCTGTCTGGGTTCTCATCAAAGGCAACGGCATACTTCGTGAATTGTTTGCTTCTAAAGCCTACTTCTTGCTTCCGATGGTAGAAGCCTTCAATAAAGTACCAGATCATGGTGGCAATCGTCATAGCTGTTAGTTGCTTCTCGTCCTGCTCAGGGTCGTACTCATAAATGCCGATAGACGTTAAGTTGTCGTTAAGGCCTGCGTACCAACAAAGCTGGCATGCTTCCTCGCCTGTCAGACCGAATGGGTTAGATGGCTCGTAGCAGGGGGCGTCCTGGTAACGGATAGCCTTGATATCGAAGGTTAACAGGTCTGCCATGCGTACTACTGGTTCCATTTCCTGCAGGCTTCGGTGTACCTCGCCTAAACGGTAAGCCTCAAAATGCAGCTTTTCCAAAGTAGCCATCACCTCCGTTTCAACCAAGTACGACTGGTAGCCGATCTGCCCTAAGCTAAAGAGGTAGTTTGGCTCGTGCATCAGAATTCTGCGTAGTTGCTTTCGGTTTGGAGAAGCTTCTACCAGTTCAGTCATGTCTACGCTGCTATCTACGGTTACCATGTTTACCGCACGCTCCATGTGCTCATACCCAAGGTATTGCCCGTACTCCAAATCGTGAGAGCCGCCTATAATAACAGGCAAGGTATTATGCGAAATTAGTACCTCAACAATCTCTTTCAGGCGCAGGTAAGTATCCTCTAGCGTAATGCCAGGCCTCAGGTTTCCGAGGTCAACAACCTTACAGCGGCCCGACCCTTTGTTTAGGTCGTACAGTTTCAGGCGTACAGCACGGGCTGGAGCTACGGCACTGTTTTGTTCGTCAGTGTTGGAGCTGCCTCTGCTTTCGTTTATGCCAAGCAAGGCGATATCTGCGTTTCGCCAGTCAGGAAACTTGCTTACAAAGCGATTAATGTAAGCCCCTAGCGTTCGTGGTTTGTCAAGGCTAACAAACACATCCTCGTTAAGTGGCTCGAAAAAGATAGAAAGGTTCATAAAGCTTTACTGAGAGAATCAAATATAGCAAAAAAACCAAGTTGTAGAGCTGTGCTAAAGCTCATATGTAACCTTAGGTATAGAATTACTTATAAATATTGGCCCTGCTCAATATTTTAGATGCATAAGTGGCAGATTTCAGAAAAAATACTTAAATCGCATTAATGAAAAGTTAAAAGTGAGTAAATACTAACTTTTTGTTTTGTTTCGCATAATCCCCTGTTACACTAGAAAAAAACATGAATACTACCCGTATACTCGATCTCCTTCCGCATCAGCTTCAGAAGTTTCCGCAGCCAGATTGTCTAGCTGCAAAAGTAAACGGGGAATGGGTGAAGTATAGCACGCAGGATGTGCAGGATAAAGCGGACCAGATAAGCCTGGGTCTTCTAAAATTAGGTGTTGGAAAGGGAGATAAGGTAGCCATTATATCAATGAACCGCCCAGAGTGGGTATTGGCAGATTTTGGTATTCAGCAGATAGGTGGCATTAGTGTACCAATGTACCCCACAATAACCGTTGAAGATTATCGCTATATCTTTAACGATGCAGAAGTAAAGGTTGTGTTTGTTGCAGACCAGGAGCTATACAACAAAGTGGCTGCTGCTACGGCGGGCATGGACAGTGTTAGAGAGATTTACACTTTTGATACGGTGCAGGGAGCTAAGCACTGGTCTGAGGTGGTAGAGTTGGGTAAAAGAGACGATCCTGCTAAACTGTTGCCTTTGAAAGCAGCTGTAAGCCCAGAGGATATACTTACCCTGATTTATACTTCTGGAACAACAGGCAGCCCTAAGGGTGTAATGCTCACACACAATAACCTGATGAGCAACGTGATGGGAACAGAGCCTTATGTGCCTGTAGATTATCGCCACCGTGCTCTTAGCTTTTTACCGTTGTCGCATATTTTTGAGCGCATGCTGCTGTATCTATATATGCGCATTGGTGTGTCGATCTACTATGCAGAAAGCATAGAGAAAGTTGCTGATAACCTGAAGGAGGTGCAGCCACATGTGTTTACTACTGTACCACGCCTGCTGGAAAAAGTATATGATAAAATCGTGGCCAAAGGCTTGGAGCTGACAGGTATCAAACGCAAATTATTTTTCTGGGCCCTTGAGCTTGGTTTAAAGTATGATACTCGCGAAAACCAAGGTTGGTGGTACAATAAACAGTTAGAACTAGCAAATAAGCTAATCTTTAATAAATGGCGAGAGGCCCTAGGTGGGAACATAAGAGCTGTTGTGTCGGGCGGCGCGGCATTGCAACCTCGTCTGGCACGCGTGTTCTGGTCTGCTAATATTCGGGTAATGGAAGGCTATGGCTTAACCGAGACATCGCCTGTGATTTCCGTGAACCGCTGGGAACCTGAAAACAATATGATTGGTACGGTGGGCATGGCTATAGACGGGGTAGAGATAAAAATAGCGGAGGACGGTGAGGTATTGTCGCGTGGGCCGCATATTATGAAAGGCTACTATAAAAAGCCTGACCAAACCGCCGAAGCCATCGATGCTGAAGGTTGGTTCCATACAGGAGATATCGGTGAGTTGCTGGAGGGAAAGTTTCTGAAAATTACAGATCGCAAGAAGGAAATGTTCAAGACTTCGGGCGGCAAGTACATCGCGCCTCAAATTATAGAAAATAAGCTGAAGGAATCTGTGGTAATTGAGCAGGTGATGGTAGTAGGGGAAGGGCAGAAGTATGCGTCAGCCCTTATCGTGCCTTCGTTCCTGGGGCTACAGGACTGGTGTCAGTTTAAAGGCATACCTTATACTTCGGATGAAGAAATGATTACAAGGCCTGAGGTAATAGACAAGTTTAAGCGCGAAGTTAACAAAACGAACGAAGGGCTGGCACAGTACGAAACAATTAAAAAGTTCAAGTTGCTACCGAAGCTATGGACGATAGAAAGCGGTGAACTGACACCAAAGCTTAGCGTGAAGCGCAGAGTTATTACTACAAAGTATGGCCACCTGATTGAAGCTATGTATAGTTAGTGCTTTAAATCAACAGCCACAGTTTATAAAAGCAGCCTCTTCCATAGCGGAAGGGGCTGCTTTTTTTATAACCATTTCAGCTTTTTCTGCATAAACAAAAGAAGCACTTAAGTCGAAGAAGTAAAATGGCTGATTGGCTTAGGTGTAAGCGAGTTAAAATTTTTGTTAAATTAGTATGCAAGCATAACATATTTCGTTATATTTGGTATACATCAATTTTAATGCATGAAGCCTGAAGAAACAGTAGATTATAACTTCAAAGTCTGTTGGCATGCCATTGCACGGATGTACAATACAGAAGCTGCCAAAAGCGATATAACCACATCTGTAGGGTTTGTTTTGCTGAACATCAACCAGGAAGCAGGAACACCCGCCACCAAAATAGCTCCCTTGCTTGGCTTGGAGGCCCGCAGCCTTACCCGCATCCTGAAAAGCATGGAAGAGCAGGGCCTAATCTATAAGGTGTCTGACGACAAAGACAAGCGCCTGGTGCGCATCTTTTTAACGGAGAAGGGGTTGGAGAAAAAAGAATTTGCCCGACAGACGGTAAAGCGATTTAATCATAAAGTACGGGAGGAGCTGTCGCAGGAAGATCTGGAGGTGTTCTTTCGTGTGTGTGCCCGCATACAGGACATGATAGAAAATAAAGACGTATTCTAAAACTATAGGTAACCATTCATACCATATGAAAAGAACCATTAAAAAAGTAGCCGTTCTGGGCTCAGGCGTAATGGGTTCTCGCATTGCCTGTCACTTCGCCAACATTGGCGTGCAGGTGCTGCTGCTGGACATTGTTCCGAAAGAACTGACGCCAGAGGAAGAGAAAAAAGGACTGTCGCTGGAAAATAAAACTGTACGTAACCGCCTGGTAGACGGGCACCTGCAGGCAGCTATTAACTCAAACCCCTCGCCGCTGTATCGTAAGTCTGATGCCCGCCTAATTAAAACAGGTAACTTCGACGACGACATGAAGGACATAGCCACAGCCGATTGGACTATTGAGGTGGTGGTAGAGAACCTGAAAATCAAGAAAATTGTCTACGACCAGGTAGAGCAGTTCCGCAAACCTGGCACCCTCATCTCCTCGAACACTTCGGGTATCCCAATCCACCTGATGCTGGAGGGCCGCTCCGACGACTTTAAAAAGCACTTCTGCGGTACGCACTTCTTTAACCCGCCGCGCTACCTCAAGTTACTGGAAATTATACCTACGCCCGAAACAGACAAGGATGTAGTAGACTTCCTGATGCACTACGGCGATCTATACTTAGGAAAGACCACGGTGCTGGCAAAAGACACACCTGCCTTCATCGCAAACCGTGTGGGCATCTATGGCATTATGCAAACGCTGAAAGCCATGGAGAAAACAGGTTTAACGATTGATGAGGTTGATAAAATAACAGGCCCAATCGTGGGCCGTCCGAAGTCTGCTACTTTCCGCACGCTGGATGTGGTTGGTTTGGACACTACTATCAACGTGGCCAACGGACTGTACCAGGCAGGGGAGAAGGATGAGTCGCGCGACTTGTTTCAGATACCTGGCTACGTGCAGCAGATGGCTGAGAACAAGTGGCTGGGCGACAAAACAGGTCAGGGTTTTTATAAGAAAACAAAAGATGCCAAAGGCAAAACCGAAATCCTGACACTGGACCTAAACACGATGGAGTACGGGCCGAAGCAGAAGGTGAAATTCCAGAGCTTGGAAGCCCTGAAGCCTGTGGAGGACCTGCGCAAACGCATCCAGGTATTTTCCCGCCAAACAGACAAAGCCGCTCAGTTCTTCAACGAGACGCTGTTCGGGCTTTTCCAGTATGTGAGCAACCGTATCCCTGAAATCTCCGACGAACTATACCGCATCGACGATGCCCTGCGTGCTGGCTTCGGTTGGGAGCTAGGTCCTTTTGAGTATTGGGATGCCATTGGCGCCCGTGAAGGTGTGCAGCGCATGATCGAGTCAGGCTATGAGCCTGCGGCTTGGGTAGAGGAAATGCTAAACAGTGGCAAAGAGTCCTTCTACATTGTAGAGAACGGCAAACGCCGCTACTACGACCTCGAAAGCAAGGAATACAAAGCTATACCTGGTGCCGAGAACTTTATAATCCTGAATAACCTGCGTGGCAGCAGTTTGGTGTGGAAAAACAGCGGCGCCTCTCTTATAGATTTAGGCGATGGCATCCTGAACGTGGAGTTTCACACGAAAATGAACGCCATGGGCGGCGATGTAATCCAGGCGCTGAACAAAGGTATAGACATTGCCGAGAAGGATTTCCGTGGTATGGTAGTGGGCAGCGACGCTGCAAACTTCTCAGCTGGTGCCAATGTGGGCCTGATTTATATGTATGCCCTGGATCAGGATTATGACGAACTGAACATGATCATCAGGCAGTTCCAGAACACCATGATGCGCATGCGCTACTCAGCTATTCCTGTGGTGGGCGCGCCCCACGGCCTTACGCTGGGTGGTGGCTGCGAACTGAATTTGCATTGCGACCACATACAGGCGGCTGCCGAGACTTACATGGGCTTGGTAGAGTTTGGTGTTGGTTTGATACCTGGCGGTGGCGGTACAAAAGAAATGACCTTACGTGCCGCGGATGCTTATGCTGATGGCGATATTGAGTATAACGACCTGAAAAACGTGTACCTCAACATCGGTATGGCCAAAGTGTCTACCTCGGCTAAAGAGGCTATTGACTTGGGCTATATCCGTGCAAAGGATTGTATTACCATCAACAACAACCGACTGATTGCCGATGCCAAAGCGCAGGCTATACTGTTGGCGGAAGCGGGCTATACCAAGCCTGTGCAGCGCACGAATATCAAGGTGCAGGGCAGAGGCGCTATGGGTATGTTCCTGACAGGTGCGAATGCCATGTATACGGGCCGCTACATGTCGGAGCACGACCTGAAGATTTCGCATAAGCTGGCTTACGTAATGTGCGGTGGCGATTTGTCTTACCCAACCGAGGTAAGCGAGCAATACCTGCTGGACCTGGAGCGTGAAGCCTTCCTGTCGCTGACAGGCGAGCGTAAGACGCTTGAGCGTATCCAAAGCATCCTGACCACAGGCAAACCGCTGAGGAATTAAGCCGAACCGTAAGGGCAGGTCGCGACCTGTCCTTACAACCACATACAATCGTTCTTTGTCATCCTGTAAGGATCTTGTTAGAAGGGAGTTAAAGCCTTTGCTATGAAAAGCCACAACTACTTTGTTTACATCATTACCAACCCAGGTAAGAATGTGCTTTATGTTGGTGTGACAAATGACTTGGTTACGAGGCTGTAACAGCACAGGGCGAATCGGGGAAAGCCTGAAAGCTTTGCTGGCCGCTACTGCTGCTATAAGCTGCTGTACTACGAGCGTTATACGTATGTGCGGCATGCCATTGAGCGGGAGAAAGAGCTGAAACTTCTTGGGCATGAGCAGAAGATGGATCTCATCAAAAGTGAAAATCCATACCTGCGGTTTCTGAAGGTTGATGACTAAACAAGCGCTTAACCTCCCTTCTACCAAGATCTTTACAAGATGACAAAAGGGAAGGTTAGTAAATGATGGGAAGCCCCGATGAATGTGCAAAGCATCTGGGAAAAGAAAAGTCCCCTCTCTGTCATTCTGAAAGAAACTTGGTAGAAGGGAGGTTAAGCAGGAGCAAAAAGCAGATACTTCTGTCAACAAAGATTCTTACAGGATAAAGAGAAGTTATAGAGTATAGCCGATAGTTTTAACTATAAAAAAGCATCAAAATGAACAATGCATATATCGTAGCTGGATTTCGTAGCGCCGTGGGTAAAGCTGGGCGTGGCGGCTTTCGGTTCACCAGGCCCGACGATTTGGCCGCTGAAGTAATCAAACATTTAGTTAAATCAGTGCCAGCCCTGGATCCTGAGCGGGTAGACGACCTGATTGTGGGCAACGCAGTGCCAGAGGCAGAGCAGGGCCTGCAGATTGGCCGAATGATCTCGCTGTTGTCGCTGCCCATGTCAGTTTCTGGTATGACGGTGAACCGCTACTGCGGCTCAGGTCTGGAAACCATTGCCATGGCCGCTAACCGCATACAGGCAGGTATGGCCGACTGTATTATAGCAGGTGGTACTGAGTCGATGTCGATGGTGCCTACGGCTGGCTGGAAAACAGCGCCCAACTATAAAATCGCCAAAGAAAATCCAGACTGGTACCTGAGCATGGGCCTTACAGCCGAGGCTGTGGCCAAAGATTACGATGTTTCACGTGAAGACCAGGATGAGTTTGCTTACCAGTCGCATCAGAAAGCGCTGAAAGCAATTGCCGACGGCGTGTTCAAAGACCAGATTGTGCCGATTACTGTGGAGGAAACTTACGTGGACGAGAACGGCAAAAAGAAAACCCGTTCTTACGTGGTAGATACTGATGAAGGGCCTCGTGCCGATACCTCTATGGAGGCGCTGGCCAGGCTGAAGCCTGTGTTTGCAGCAGGCGGTACGGTAACCGCTGGTAACTCTTCCCAGACTTCAGACGGTGCCGCCTTTGTGATTGTGATGAGCGAGCGCATGGTGAAGGAGCTGAACCTGGAGCCGATTGCCCGCATGTTAGGCTATGCCACAGGAGGTATAGATCCACGCATTATGGGCATGGGGCCAATTGCTGCTGTACCAAAAGTGCTGAAGCAAGTAGGTATGAAGCTGGATGATATCGACTTGATTGAGATGAACGAAGCTTTTGCGGCTCAGTCTATCGCTGTGATGCGCCACCTAGACTTTGATCCAGCCAAGCTAAACATAAGTGGCGGAGCCATCGCTTTAGGACACCCGCTGGGCTGCTCAGGCGCCAAGCTAAGCGTGCAGCAGTTTTCAGAGCTACGTCGCCTCGGCAAGAAATACGGTTTGGTAACAGCCTGCGTTGGCGGCGGACAAGGCGTGGCAGGAGTGTATGAACTTTTAAAATAGGCGCTAGATACTAGATCTTAGATGTTAGACTTTCTTCATGCACAGCTTTAAGAATTTAAAGATTTGGCAACGTTCAATGGAGTTAGCAAAGTTAGTGTATGAAACTACAGCTAGCTTTCCATCAAACGAGAAGTATGGTTTAACATCTCAAATCAATCGAGCGGCTGTTTCTGTCCCATCAAACATTGCTGAAGGGGCAGGTAGAAACTCAACCAAAGAATTTGCGCAGTTTCTAAGTATAGCATTAGGCTCAGCTTTTGAACTAGAAACACAGCTTCTTTTAGCAAGCTCAATTGGGCTTATAAAAGAGGCTTCACTTTATCCTCTGCTGGGTCAACTAGAGCAGATACAAAAGATGATTCACAGTTTTAGGAGTTCAATAATAAAAAAATCTAATATCTAAAGTCTAGCATCTAAAATCTAAAAAAATATGGCAAACCAAACAGCAACCATAAAAGGAGGCGAGTTCCTGATAAAGGAAACTAGCCCGCAGGATGTATTTACGCCTGCAGAATTTAATGAAGAACAACAGATGATGGCGCAGACATGCCGCGATTTTGTACGGGATGAAGTATACCCGCTGCTGGATCGGCTGGATGCCCATGAGGAAGGCCTGATGGAGAGCCTGATGAAAAAGGCAGGAGAACTGGGGCTTTTTGCTGTGTCTGTTCCAGAGCAGTATGGCGGCCTGAATATGGACTTCAATACTGCTCTGCTGGTAACGGAGGCAGTAGGTGGCGGACATTCCTTCCCGGTGGCCTTTGCGGCACACACAGGTATAGGTACGTTGCCCATCTTATACTTCGGTACAGATGAGCAGAAGCAGAAGTATGTTCCGAAGCTGGTAAGCGGCGAGTGGATGTCGGCTTACTGCTTAACAGAGCCAGGTTCAGGTTCTGATGCCCTGGCTGCAAAATCTAAGGCAGTGCTGAACGAGGCTGGAACACATTATATCCTGAACGGTCAGAAAATGTGGATCACTAACGCTGGCTTTGCCGACGTATTTGTGGTATTTGCGCAGGTAGACGGCGACAAGTTTACAGGCTTTATTGTAGAGAAAGACTTTCCTGGTCTTAGCCTAGGCAATGAGGAGCACAAAATGGGTATCAAAGGGTCTTCTACCCGCCAAGTGTTTTTCGAAGATTGCCAGGTGCCAGTAGAGAACGTACTGGGCGAGATCGGGAAAGGACACCTAATCGCGTTTAACATCCTGAATATTGGCCGCATTAAGCTGGCTGCTGCTACGCTGGGTGCTTGCAAAAAGGTAGCAGACCTATCGGTGAAGTATACAAATGAGCGTCAGCAGTTCAACTTGCCAATCTCAAAGTTCGGTGCTATTCGCTACAAGCTGGCAGAGCAGGCCATTCGTATTTATGCCGTAGAATCGGCGATGTATCGTGCTGGTATGGATATCTACCGCATGGAGCAGGAGCTTATGGCGCAGGGCAAAGACGAAAACGAGGCACTGCTTGGTGCAGCGCGTGAGTTTGCCGTAGAATGTGCCATATTAAAGGTAGAAGGCTCTGAAGTGCTGGATTATGTAGTGGATGAAGGAGTGCAGATTTACGGTGGTTACGGTTTCTCTGCCGACTACCCGATGGATCGTGCTTACCGCGATGCCCGTATCAATCGCATTTTCGAAGGAACAAATGAGATTAACCGCATGCTGACGGTGGATATGATTCTGAAGAAAGCGATGAAGGGTGAGTTAGACTTGATGGGACCAGCACAGTCAGTGCAAGAAGAACTAATGGCTATTCCTGATTTTGGGGCCGAAGAAGAAGGTTTGTTTACGGCAGAATACAAGGCTATCAGAAACCTGAAGAAAGCTATACTGATGGTGGCTGGCACAGCTGTTCAGAAGTACATGAATTCGCTAGCAAAAGAGCAGGAGATATTGATGAACGTAGCTGATATGGCTATCAAAACCTATGTAGCAGAGTCTACGCTGCTACGTGTAGATAAGCTGGTAGGTCAGAACGGTGAAGAAGCTGTGGCTAAAGAGATTGACATTGTGCGTGTGGTTGTGAATGATGCGGTAGATGCGGCCTTCAAAGCTGGTAAAGAGGCTATTGCCGCCATGACTGAAGGTGATGAGCAGCGCCTGTTGTTTATGGGCTTAAAACGCTTCACAAAAAAAGATCTTTTCAATACAAAAGAAGCTCGCCGCCGCATAGCAAGCAAGCTGATTGAGGCCAACGGGTACGTTTATTAATTTCTGACAAATTATAATATTGTTATTAAGGCTACTGTTTATATACAGTGGCTTTTTTGTTTTTTAGTATTCTAGATATTGTATAAATTTTCGGCTTAAAATCGGAAGTTCAACCAGTTTTTCCGTAAGGTGAGTAAGCACCTTAACTTGACCATAAATGAAACTATGAGTATTACTTGTCTGATTCCCTTTTTTAATGAAAAGGAAAGAATAGGATGTGTGTTAGAAGTGGTAACAAAGATAAAAAGTGTTACCCAGGTACTTTGTGTGGATGACGGATCAACAGATGGTACATCAAAAATCATAAAGTCGAAGTGGCCAAAGGTGCAGCTCGTGAAGCTTCCGAAAAACGGAGGAAAAACGGCTGCTATACGTTACGGACTTCAACATGTGAAAAATGAGCACGTGCTGATGATGGACGCAGATTTGCAAGGACTGAAGAAAGAAGAAATAGAAGATGCCATAAAAGCTTATACAGAATATGACGCTATTGATATGGTGATTTTACGGCGAGTTAATTCGCCTTGGTTTGTGAAATGGTACCGGAGCGACGTGCTCTTATCGGGTGAGCGCATTTTACGCACAGCCGACCTGAGAGAGATACTTGCGCAGTCCTTAAAGCCGTACCAATTAGAGGTTGCCATCAACCGCTATATGCTGCGGCATAAGAAGCAGGTGCGGTGGGTGCCTTGGTCGGCGCTTAACACTTATAAAGTCGATAAACTTGGTGTTTGGGATGGTTCGGTGCGCGAGTTTCTGATGTATGTAGATATTGTAAATTATGTCGGTCTCTCGCACATGATGCTGCAGCTGGCTTCATTCACTAAGCCCGTATCCACCTACAGCGAAAGCAAAGGCTTCAGATACGAGCTTAAATCAAAGTTACGTTACAGGCTATTTTAACTGTATATGGCTCAATCGTAATCCGTCTGCTTTCCTGTTTGGCCTCACAACCGTAATAATATCTTTTTCTGAAAGCCAGCTGGTGAAGTCTTTTACATAAGCCAAATTTGTATCGTTAGCTACTTTTAAACCTACTGCTTTAGGCGCTGTGGTAGTGCCTGTGCTGGTATCAATTTGGCGTAGGTATAAGTCGTGCTTGCCGTTCAGGTTTTCCAGCGTGAGTAGGTGTAGTGTTTTCCCCTGTAGGGTAGCAGCGTAAGAAATTCCCGAAAAAGCTTCTTCTGCAGGAGCCTCCTGGTTTTTCATCAACACAGAATTCCAGGCACTGTTCATGTATTCGTCGTAGGCAAAGAGATGTAGTTCCTTGGCAAAATACGGCGAGTCTTTTCCGCCCGCCACATACTTTTTCTCCGCTAACACCACCAGTTTTTGTTCTGGCGTAAGGTATAAGTCGGACAGGTAAATGTCTTCCAGGCGCTGTGGCTTGGGGCCGCTGCTTTTATCTAGCGTGTTAATCTTGGCCAGATAATCGGGTGTGAACTTAAATTCCTCTGCAAAAACCATGTCTTCTGCCTCAAAATCGAATTTAACGGCTTTTAAGCTGTAGTACTTGCTTGTTTGTTGGTTTGCAGTAAGCACCGCTCCGTAAAGCGAGCCCTGGGGCATTAGGTTGAATTTTGAATCGATGATGTACACCTTTTGCCCATCAAACACACCGCCTACCAACACCGACATAACTTTTGCTTCCTTTGCGTTTAGCTTATACAGGCGTACCGTTAGTCGGTTCATGTTATCAGAAATAAGACTGATAAATTGATCGCCGCTGTTGTTTACCTGTACGTCTGCCGAAAGTATAGCTGGTGTGTCGCTAAGATCATAGTTGGTGTCGCTCAGTTTGGAGAGGTTGCCATCGTACAGGGTGCCGCTTATTTTTTGTATTTGCTGATTCGCTGTGGTTTGGTAGCGGAAAACAAGAAGTTTGCTACCGTCGGCTGAGCTTGCTATACCCGCTCTTCTTGCTTTGGCAGGGGCCTCTAAGAGCAAAGTGTTTTGTTGCTTTTTACCAGTTGCAAGGTTTATGCGGTGCCCAAATAGCTGTTGAGAGCCTTGGCCATTATCGCGGCGTGTGATAACAATAGCAGCATCTTTGTTTGTGAAAAACGCTTCAACGGTTTCGGAAGGTTGTAACGGAATAGCCTCTTCCCATGTTTTTTTTAAATTAGCGCTATACTTCTCTACGGTGTAAGTGTCCGCTGCCTTTCGGCTAAGTATCAAAAAATCATCTTGACCAACAGGAATAGTTTTATGAGCGATGCGCTGGTTGTAGCGATCTTCACCAGCATCTGGTAAATAGCTAAAATCTACTGAGGCCTTGGTTCTGGACTGTGCCTGTATAACAGTAGCGCTGCAAAGGACACTTAAAAATAATATAGCTGTAACGAATAGTTTTTTCACGCGTGTAAATTCGAAATATTTTGGTGTAGTAAAATTCTGTAGCCTTTGATGCGTATCGGGTATAGAGCTTATACTATTGTTTCTCGTGGAACCAAACCCTTCGCTCTTTGTGCTATTTTTGTAACTGTTCGGAGGTATATATAAATATAGCAGAGCCTATTTTAATAATGGAATAAGTTATAGTTTTTAACAAGTTTACATAAAAATATTGGCTGTTCCGTAACCTGCTCCAGAAAGATTGGTACACTAAACTATGAAATTTTTACTCAAGATTTTCCTTTTTATAGCTCTCATTGTAACAGGTAAATTAGCGAAGGAGAATGATGTGAAAACGGCAGAGGCAATGCCTCTAAAAGCTCCTGCTGTGCCTGATTACAACTACAATCATAAAGCTGATGCTTTGAGAGGTTTAGATGAATTAGAAGAGGTTAACAATCAAACTATAACTTTGATTGATTAAAATTATACGCTAGAAATCTTAACTAATCCGGCTCCAGTTAACTGAGTTGACGCTTAAAGACTGAATATGCCTGCGAATATTCTGGTTTTGCGGCTGTTCCAGCTGTGGGTCCTCGTTCAGAATGTTTTGTGCTGCTGCACGCGCTTCCTGTAGTATAGGCGCATCTTTGGCAAGGTCCGAAATAAGTAAATCGAGCACGCCGCTCTGCTGCGTACCCATCAAATCTCCAGGCCCGCGTAGCTTCAGGTCTATATCAGCAATCTCGAAGCCGTTGTTGGTGCGTACCATCGTCTCCAGTCTTGTTTTGCTGTCTTTGCTCAGCTTGTAGCCCGTCATCAGTATGCAGTAGCTCTGGTCGGCCCCTCGGCCTACACGGCCCCGCAACTGGTGCAACTGCGACAGCCCGAAACGCTCAGCACTTTCAATAATCATCACAGAGGCATTCGGCACGTTTACACCCACTTCAATTACGGTGGTGGCTACCATTATCTGCGTCTCGTTCTTCACAAATCGCTGCATCTCGTAGTCTTTGTCCTGCGCCTTCATTTTTCCGTGCACCATGCTGATCTTAAACTCAGGGAAGGCACGTTTCACGCTCTCGTAGCCGTCCATCAGGTCTTTATAGTTCTCCATCTGCTCCGACTCTTCTATGAGCGGGTATACAATGTACACTTGGCGGCCCAACATTATCTGGTCGCGCACAAACTGGAACACCCGCAACCTGTGGCTATCGAAGCGGTGGGTAGTGATGATTTCTTTACGGCCCGCTGGCAACTCGTCTATTACCGAAACATCCAGGTCGCCGTAGAGCGTCATGGCCAGCGTACGAGGTATCGGTGTGGCCGTCATCACGAGCACGTGCGGGATAACGCGCGGGTTCTTGCGCCATAGTTTAGACCGCTGCTCCACCCCGAAACGGTGCTGCTCATCCACTATGCAAAGGCCCAGGTTCTGGAACTGCACCACATCCTCCAGCAGTGCATGCGTACCTACAATCATCTTCATTTCACCCGACTGCAGTTGCTCGTGCAAAATTCTGCGTTCTTTTGTTTTGGATGAGCCAGTTAGTTTGCCAATGTTAATGCCCAGGCTATCGGCGTATTGCTTCAGGCCCACATAGTGCTGGTCGGCCAGAATTTCGGTTGGTGCCATCAGCACCGACTGCGCCCCGTTATCGGCGGCAATCAACATAGTAATAAAAGCGACTATTGTTTTGCCTGAGCCTACATCGCCCTGCAACAGGCGGTTCATCTGCTTACCCGAAGTTAAATCAGCATAAATTTCCTTTACCACCCGCTTCTGTGCGTTAGTCAGATCAAAAGTGAGGTGGTTTTTGTAGAACTCAGTAAGCATGGGCACCTGCTTAAAAACCTGCCCTTTCAGGTCGGCTTTGCGCACCACTTTCTGGCGGAACAGGCGCAGCTGTATGTAAAACAGTTCCTCAAACTTCAGCCTGAACTTGGCCTTGTTATACTTGTCTACCGTTTCGGGGAAGTGGATATTCAGCAGCGCGTTGCGCTTGTCCATCAGGCGGTAGTGCTCAATCAGTTCTGGCGACAGCGACTCCTGTATGTTCGGGAAAGCCACCTTCAGCAATGCCTCCATCATCTTGCTGATTACTTTGCTATCGATGCGGTGGGCTTTCAGCTTCTCGGTGGTGTGGTACACGGGCTGCATAAAAGCAGTTGTTTGCTTTTCCTCGGCCAGCTCTTCCAGCTCGGGGTGCGCCATATTAAACTTCCCGTTAAAGGAAGTTGGCTTTCCGAACACAATATAGTCGGTGTGGTTTTTCAGCGTTTTCTGCATCCACTTTACGCCCTTGAACCACACCAGGTCCATTTCGTCACCGTTCTCGTCTACCAACGTAGCCGCCAAACGTTGCTTTCTGCCTTCGCCCAGTAGCTCCTTGCCTCGCACACGCCCGCGCACCTGCACGTAAGGCATGCTCTCGTCCAGGTCCCGAATTTGGTAAAACTGCGTGCGGTCGAGGTAACGGAAGGGGTAGTGCTGAATGAGGTCGCCGTAAGTGAAGATCTGCAGCTCCTTCTGCAACAGCTCCGCCCGCATCGGTCCCACGCCTTTCAGAAACTCAATTTTTGTGTTGAAGAAGTTGTTCACGCTTCGCGATTACGAATGAAGGATGATGAATACACAAAGATAAAAGATTCTAAGGTATAGGAGTAGCAGAATCGGCCGCTTTAGAGTATTGTTTGAAAGTAGAGGAGGGGCTGGCTGGAAAGGGGCAGTTACTTTGATACTCATCGAAAATCGTTTTTTGCGCCTGCCATTGTTGTGTGTTTTTACTAACAACCTCTTTGGGATTACTAACGCTACTTCCTCAATATTTGCGTTGTGGGCTTATGTAAAGGAGCCATTGTCATAGCTTTTAGTTTAGGTTTGGTTGTTGGTGAGAACACCAACAACGGCGGAAATAGCTTTAGAGGGAAAAAGAGATGAGAGTTAATACAGTAGGAAGCAGACTCAGGCAGCACTATAAAAAAGCAAAGGGCAAAGGTACTTTTACCTTTGCCCTTCAATACATATTCTTCCTGAAAATCAACAATCAATAATTAATTCTCCTTCCACTCCAGCGTATTGAGCAGGTGGATGATATCTTTTTTTACAAAATCAATTATAGGAGCCAGCGAATCGTTCTGGGTAGCGGTGCGGAAGTATAGGGCACCGCGCAGGAAATTATCGGTAGAGTCGGTTACGTAGAATTGGAATTGGCTTGGAACCTCGCCTTCTAATTCAAAAACAGAGGCAATGTGCCCCTGCGTAGTCTTGATTTCAGATTCCTCGATAGCGTAAGCTTTGGCTTGGTGTTTAGAGGTGAGTTTTCGTGCATCTTCCACTAACTTATTAAGATCCTCATTGCTAGTGTTAAGGTCTTTGTAGGTTAGCTGTACGTTGGCTCCAAGGCTTGGATAGATAATGTTAATCCAATGCGGCTGTGCAATTCCAGAAGAATCAGGGCGAATTTTGGCATGTTCCGAATACTCAAAGGTATAAGGGTGCTCTTCGGCTAGCTGCTGGTATGTTTGTGAGGGCAAATCGATACGGTTATACCCTTTAGGTTTTGGAGTAAATTCAGCACCGCAGGCTACCATAGCAGAAGCTAAGCCTACGTATAAAAGTACCTTAAGCTTAGCTAACTTTGTGGTATTGTTCTTTCTTTCTTGCGACATTAATCTTGATTCGTTTTACACGCTTAAAGTCCGCCGACTCTACTGTAAAGGAATATCGCCCATATGCTATGTCTTCTCCAACATGCGGTATGCGCGAAAAGAGAGCTGTCATAAGCCCAGCAACAGTTTCGTTGTCGCCCTTTACTTCGTTAAATGCATCAAAGGGGATTTCTGCTATTTTACAAAAATCGTGCAAAGAGGTCTTGCCATCAAAGATAAAAGTATTTTCATCTAATTGAGAGTATATAAGTTCGTCATCGTCGTACTCATCGTTTATCTCTCCAACAATTTCCTCCACAATATCTTCAAGTGTCAGCAAGCCAGAGGTACCGCCATACTCATTTATAACGATGGCCATGTGCACGTGCATTTCCTGGAAATCTTTGAACAGGTCAGCTATACGCTTCGACTCTGGTACACAAAAAGCGGGTTTAATAAGTTGTTGCCAATTGAAGTCGGACCCTTCGTTTAGGTGCGGCAGTAGGTCTTTTATATAAAGTATCCCTTCTATCTTATCCTTGCTCTCTGTGTAAACGGGCACACGGGAGTAGTTCCATTTCGCAATTTCTGGAAAGAGCTCAGGCAACGTCATGCTGGTGCTAAAAGCTATAACATCAACTCGGGGGCGCATAATCTGTTTTACCGATATAGACCCGAAATTCACGACGCCGCGTAAAATCTTGCGCTCCTCTGGTGATGTTTCTTCGTTAGTTAAAGCTTTGTCGAGGCTGTTATGCAACTCTTCAATCGTCTGGTTATAGCTGTTTACCCGGTAGCGCTTTTCTATAAAATTGCCAATGGTATAAAGTATCCACCTCAAGGGGCTTGCCAGCTTTTGTGCTGCGTTAACCTTTGGAGCCAACGCAGAGGCGATGTTAGCACGTTCTTTCTGAGCATACACCTTAGGTATTACCTCACCAAAAAAAACGATGAAGAAGGTTGCCGATAACACACAACCCGCCACTGCCCATGCTGATAACTGCGTGGAGCCAAACATTTTCCAGGTTATATAAGCAAACAGGGTAATGATACCGACATTAATGCCACTGTTTACAATAAGAAAGGTTGTTTGTAGCTTACGCGGGTACTGTAATAAATTATAGGCTGTTCGCTTGGCAGGCTGCTCGCTTGTTTTATAGCTGTCGAGGTCTTGCTCTGAGAGAGAAAAAAAAGCTGCCTCTGCCCCAGAGGTAAGGGCAGAAAGCAGCAATAATAAAAAGCAGGCTACTATAGCCGCTATGTATTCTATACTAAGTAAAGCGGAGGAGCTATGCAATAGCTTTAGTAAACTATAACTAAAGGGGTCTCCTGAATCTAAACTTTCCAAAATACTTTAATTAGATTAAACATTGGTTAGAACGGCAAGTCGTCTGGCTCGTCGTTCTGGAAGGATGAGCTGTTGTTGTTGCCAGCTGCGGCAGTTGTGCTTCCGCCACCGCCATAGCCACCACCTGATGAGGAAGCAGCTTCCTGGTAGTTGCCCTGGCCGCCACCGTTATCGCTGCGCCCGCCAAGCATGGTCATGTTATCGGCCACAATCTCGGTGCTATAACGCTGCACGCCTTCTTTGTCTTGGTATTGGTTTGTACGTATTTTGCCTTCAATGTACACAGACTGTCCTTTGCGGAGGTATTTTTCTGCTACTTCGGCTAGGCCTCTCCAAAGCACAATGTTGTGCCATTCTGTTCTTTCCTGGCGCTGTCCTGTTTTGTCTTTAAAAGACTCCGATGTCGCGATTGGGAAACGCGCCACGGCTACACCACCTTCGAGGTGCCTTACTTCTGGGTCTTTACCTAAGTTTCCTACCAGAATCACTTTGTTTACACTTGCCATGTCTTCTTTTGTTTTATATTGAGTTATTTGGGCTACTCCTGCAACCAAGCAGGAGGCAATTATGGCTACTAAACTATACAAATGCTAAATTTCTTGTATTAGTTCAGTCTATAAATTTACTAAAATTCTGGCATCTTTCAAATAGCTATTTATCAGAATAGATTTAGGCAAATTCTCTACTTCTTCTTTGCTATAAAGTCCGAGCCTGGCCTCCTGGGCTACTTCGTCTTTTAAACGATTTTTAAGCTTGATCAGGTAAAATTTAGCCATGATTTTTTGATGGCTGAGCACATGTTTATACTCCTTCGTGGGTGTCTGTATCTGTGCTTCCGAAACAGGAATGCCTGCTTGCTGTAACTCCTGCAGCAGTCCATCTTCGTTTAGGCTTTTGCTGTTGCTCTCGTACAGGTAAAAGTCATAAAGGCCTTGCCAGATGTCGCCCGCCAAGCGCTTGCGCAGGTAATATTGGTCTTGCCACTTAAATACAAAATAGTGGAAAAAGCGTGGCTTGGCCGCCTTTGCTTTCGACTTTACAGGCAGTTCCTGTACCATGCCGTTGTTAAAGGCAAAGCAGGTCTGTTGTAGCGGGCAGAACATGCAGTCAGGCATAAGAGGCGTGCACTGTATGGCGCCAAACTCCATAATTGCCTGGTTGAAGGTATCTGGAGAGGTTGCAGGCACTAACGTGTTTGCTAAAGACTGGAAAACTTTGCGGGAAGCAGGTGCGGCCGTGTCTTCTGTAACACCGAAGACACGGGCCAACACTCTAAATACATTTCCATCCAGCACAGCCACTTTCTCTTTAAAAGCAAAGGAGGCAATTGCTGCTGCGGTGTAACTTCCAATCCCTTTCAGTTTCAATAGTTCCTGTGCGGTTTCTGGGAAGCTGCCTCTGTGCTCATTTACTACCTGCTTAGCTGTAAAGTGCATGTTGCGAGCCCTGGAGTAGTAGCCTAAGCCTTGCCATAAACGCATTACTTCGTCTTCTGGAGCTGCTGCCAAGTCTTGCACCGTTGGGTAGGCTTCTACAAACTTAAGGTAATAAGGCATACCTTGCGCTACACGCGTTTGCTGTAAAATTACCTCCGACAGCCATATATGGTAAGGGTTTGTTGTTTCGCGCCAAGGTAACGACCGCTTGTGCCGCTCATACCAATCTATAAGTGTACCTGAATAAAAAGAGTTGTCCATGCATAAAATGTGGCAGGTTTATGACTAGGGCCACAAAGTGAAACAGACAAAGGTATAGCTTTGTTTTGTATGTAAGTTTAAAGGAGTTATTGAAATATACCTATTCTACCTTCGTTTGAACCTTGATTAAGGTATTGTAGCCTTTGCTGGAGCAGCGTTTTAAGGGCAAAATACGCTTGTTATAGCCCGTAATAATTTAGGGCTAAAGCTTTTACTTATCGAAAAGTAAAACTACCTTTGTGCCCCGAAAATCAGGGAATGGATAGGCTTTTCCTGATTTAAAGAGATCGAAAGTTAATTTATCTATTATTAATTTATAAATCTAAGAAAGTGACTAAAGCAGAAGTAATATCAGAGATTGCTGATAAAACAGGGATTGATAAAGCGGACGTGCAATCTACCATCGAGGCATTTTTCAAAGTAGTTAAAGACTCTATGGCAGAAGGTAATAATATCTACGTTAGAGGTTTTGGAAGCTTTGTGAATAAGAAGCGCGCGAAGAAAGTTGCTCGTAATATCTCGAAGAACACCTCTATCATCATTGACGAGCATTTTATCCCTAGCTTTAAGCCGTCAAAAACATTTATCCAGAAGATCAAGAACAGTAAGAAAATCAAAGAATTAGCACATTCTTAATTTTTTGTATCTTTGTCCTCTTTAGCAAAGTTTAATACTTTAAATCAACCATTTAGGAAAGAAGAATGTCACGGTCCCAAATACTGATAGTTGTTGCAGCCATCGCGTTGGTGGCCGCCATATTCTTCTTGCCTAAAGTGGTTGTAAACAAAGAAGATAAAGGCAGCATGGCCCAGGCCAATGCGGCAGGTAGTGAGGCCGAAGGCCACTCTGAAGACGATGGGCATAACCATGCAGCCGAAGAGACAACAGCTCATATGGCTGCCACTCCTGAGCAGGTAATGGCTTTAACAACAGCCCGCGCTAAGTATAATAAGGCTTCTGATGAGCAAACCAGAGGCCGTTTAGCCGTAGAGTTGGCTGAGGCTTTTGCAAACGCTAATAAATATGATAGTGCTGGCTACTTTTACGAAGTGGCCGCCAATGCCCGTCCAGGAGAGCAGAGCTTTAAGAAAGCGGGTAATGCCTATTATGAAGCCTTTACGTTTGCACCTACACAGGAACGCGCAAATGAGTTGGGAGGAAAAGCACGCAGCATGTATGAGCGTGTTTTAAGTAACAATCCTTCCGACCTTGATGCAAAGACGAATATAGCTATGACGTATATAGCTACATCGAACCCAATGCAGGGAATTACTTTGCTGCGCGAGGTTATTGTTACAAACCCAAATCACGAGAAGGCGTTGTTTAACCTGGGGATTCTGTCTATACAGTCTAACCAGTACGACAAAGCCGCAGAACGTTTTCAAAAGCTTGTATCTGTTAACCCAGAACATGTAGAGGGAACTTTCTACCTTGCAGTTTCATTAGCTGAAACGGGGCAGAACGAAGAGGCAAAGCGCTTGTTCAACAAAGTGAAGGGAATGAGTAACGATCCTGCACTGGCTGCTTCAGTTGATGAATACCTGGCGAAATTGAATTAAAAAGATTACTGAAACATAAAAAAACAAGACTATGCCTTGCGGAAAGAAAAGAAAAAGACATAAGATCGCTACACACAAAAGAAAGAAGCGTCTAAGAAAGAACAGACATAAGAAGAAGTAATTTCTTCTAAGTAGTATAAGGCCCACATTGCTCAGCAATAGTGGGCTTTGGTCTATACATCCAACTAATCTTTGAGAGAAATTGAGTAATGAACTAATCATCAATTCTACTCAAGATGGAGAACGTATTGCGCTTTTACAGGATAAAAGACTAGTAGAGTATCACTTCGAACGTAAAGATACCAATTACATCGTAGGTGATATTTTTCTGGGTACTGTAAAAAAAGTGATGCCAGGCCTTAATGCTGCCTTTATTGACATTGGCTACCAGAAAGATGCATTTTTGCATTATCATGATCTGGGAGCCAATGTCAAAACTTTAAACAAGTATGTAAAGGCGGCACAGACACAGAAGAACGCTTCACCGAAGCTTAACCAGTTAAAATTTGAGCCAGAGATAGACAAACTGGGCAAGATGGCTGATGTCCTTAAAAAGGGACAGCAGATCTTAGTCCAGATTGTAAAAGAACCTATCTCTACAAAAGGCCCACGATTGTCCTGTGAGATTTCGCTGGCTGGCCGTTACCTGGTGCTCGTACCGTTTTCAAACACGGTAAGTGTATCCAAGAAAATTGTCAGCAAAGAAGAGCGAACACGCCTTAAGCGTTTGATAACATCTATCAAACCAGAGAACTTTGGCGTGATTATCAGAACTGTGGCCGAAGGGCGTGATGTGGCAGAACTCGACAGAGACCTGCGCAACATGCTCGATAACTGGGAAGAAGGTTTTAAAACACTTAGGTCGGCTAAACCATCTGAAAAAGTAATCGGAGAGCTAGGCCGTTCTTCTTCCATTTTGAGGGATTTGCTAAACGAGAGTTTTGACAACATAGTAGTGGACGATCCGCTGCTCTATGACGAGATCAAGACATACATTGGAAGTATTGCTCCAGATAAATTAAAAATATTGAAGCACTACTCTGGCAAGACAAAAACCTTTGAACACTTTAACATTGAGAAACAGCTAAAAGCTGCGTTCGGAAAAACAGTAACGATACCAGGTGGCGGTTACCTGGTAATAGAGCATACAGAAGCCCTACACGTTATTGATGTTAACAGTGGAAACAAATCTAATACCGAAACCGATCAGGAGGGGACAGCAGTACATGTAAACATGATGGCTGCCAGAGAAGTGGTGAGACAGCTTCGCCTTCGGGATATAGGTGGTATAATAGTAGTAGACTTCATTGATATGAAGTCGATAGAAAACCGCCAGAAAGTTTTTGAGGTGGTAAAAGAGGAGATGCGCAAGGACAGGTCTAAGTCCACGGTGCTTCCAATCTCAAAATTCGGCCTGATGCAGATTACACGCCAGCGTGTAAGGCCAGAACAAAACATAGTGACTGGAGAGGTTTGCCCAACCTGCAACGGCACTGGAAAAATTACAGCCAGTATACTGGTTACAGACGAAATTGACGCAGCGGTAGACGACCTGCTGACGAGCCACAACCATAAGAGCCTGACGATATATGTACATCCGTTTGTGTATGCTTATTATACCAAAGGAGTAGTATCGAAACAGATGAGATGGTTTTTCAAATATTTTAAAAGGGTTAATTTGGTTAAGGATACCTCGCTCGGACTTACTGATTTTACAGTGATGGACGATAGAGGTGAAGAAATCGAATTACGTACTGCCCTCGCAGCTGTAGCGGTGGAAGTACCAAAAGAAAACGAAGCATAATAATATAAAAAGCCGCTGCTAAAACTTTAGCAGCGGCTTTTTACTTATAGTTGGTACAGGCTCAAGATGCAAGAGGAAACAGAGAGGCATCCTCTTTTACTTTATTTGCACCGAGTAACAATCAAGTGACAATAAGTTAGAACTTAATACCAAAGTCAATGGAAACGCTGTTGTTCTTAACAGCTATGTTTTTATCTCCTAAAAGATCTTTATAGTAATCGTCGATGTTGGTAAGACCGCGGTGATAAGTAAGACCAGCTAATAATTTTGTGCTTTCGCCCAGCTGAAATTCTACACCCGTACCTAAAAGAGCGTCTACTTCAAAAATATTGAAGCGTTTGATTACCTTTTCACCATCAATCACTTTTCTATCGTTTACCTGCGCTGCTACTTTAGTATTTAAAGAGCCTCCCACCTGAAAATATATAATAGTACCAGGGGCAACTTCGTTTGTAAATAGCTTCAGGGAAAGAGGTAGTTCTACATACTGCAGGGAGATGTCATCCTGGCCAGAAGTAGTAGTGGTGCCGCCGCCATCTTGGCGCGTATAGCGGTAAGAAATCTCGCTACCTTTACTGCGGTACATCACACCCGTGCTGAAGGCATAATTTTGGGCAAAGAAGTAATCGGCTATCACACCAACACCAAGGCGTAACTTGTTACTTTCTTTGTTAAACTGATAGACGTCTTCCGCAATAAAACGGTTGCTTGCTATAGTGGGTGATACCTGCAAACCAATTTCTATTTGAGCCATAGCTGTAAGGCCAAAGCAAAGAAACAGCATTAAGAGTGTAAATTTCTTCATGTGTGTAGTTAAATAAGTAATTGTGTTACCTTAAATACGTAACAACCTTCTATTTTTGTACAAATATAAACTATAATGTATTATCGAATTCTAGTATTTGCCCTTCTTCTTTTTGCTTACGGATGTAAGGAGAAGGGTTGTGAACTTCCAGATGAAATCGCGGAAGTGGCTGTGGATGTGAATATTGAGCGTTTGGAAAAACCTTTTTTTTCAGCTGAATCCAAGCAGGACATTGCACAGTTTCTTAGCCAAAACAATTTATTTGCTGCTAAATATTTGCAACGGAATCAGTACCCTTCTGACTCGTTGCTGCTAAATCCTCTGTATGCGTTATCGCAGAATGAGGCGCTGGATACACTCTACCAGGAGGCTACTCAAACCTTTGGCGATATGGGAGAAGAGCGGCAGAAACTAGAGACTGCATTTAAGGTGATAAAGTACCATTACCCAGAGTTTGAAGTTCCAGAGGTGAAAACGTTCGTGACGGGATTAGGGAGTATGGGTGCCGACTTGTTTGTGTCAGATAGCCTGATAGTTTTTGGCCTTGATTATTTTATTGGCGAAGGAGCTACATACAGGCCACAGGCATATGATTACATTCTGCAGCGCTACAAGCGGGAGAACATGGTGCCATCTGCTATGCTATTACTTTCAAACAGGTTTAATAAAACTAACTTCGCCGACAGAACTTTATTAGCTGAAATGATAAACGTAGGCAAAGCGTATTATTTTGTTAAAAGTGCTATGCCTTGTGTCGCTGATTCAGCCATTATTGGGTTTACGGGGCAGCAGATAGCTGATGTAAACTATAACGAAGGCCGTGTTTGGGCACATTTCATTGAAAAGAGCCTGTTGTACGAGAAGAGTCCTGTAGTACTTAACAGATACATTGGCGAACGGCCAAATGTGCCAGAAATAGACGCAAAAGCTCCTGGCAGAGTAGGAGCTTGGGTAGGCTGGCAGATCGTTAAAAAGTATATGGAACGTCACCCAGAGGTAACTCTTCCTGAACTGATGGCTGAAACAGACGCATCAAAAATCTTTAACGAATCGAAGTACAGGCCAGAGAGGAGGTAGGTATTTTAATTTGTTACCTGCAGTAGTTGCTACACAGGCCTTACCATTCTCATGCAGATTACGATACTAAACCAGCACCATACCAATCCTGATTGCCCCGCCACCAGCCGCCATTATTCTTTTTTGGAGCAGTTGACGAAAAGGCATAAGGTGACTTTAGTGACTACTGATGGCTGGAGATCTGCACGCATTACAAACAACTATAGCTGGGTGCCAGAAGGGGTTGAATTACATGAGAGCACGGTGCCTTATGCAAACAAAATGGGCGTGGTGCAGCGCCTGAAATCCTTTGCAGGCTTTGCTGCATTTAGCTTCAAGAAAGCAATGGAGCTTCCTAAACCAGACATAATTTGGGCAGTATCTACACCGCTTTCAACACCCTGGGTGGCAGCACAGGTAGCAAAGTTACGAGGTGTGCCATGGGTTTTTGAAGTACAGGATTTGTGGCCAAAGTTTCCGATTGAAATGGGAGCCGTAAAAAACAAATGGCTACAGCAGCGGCTTTATGTATTAGAGAAAAGTCTCTACAAAAGTGCGGCTCACATAATCACGCTATCGCCTAATATGACAGATTATGTAGCAAGCCTTGGCATCAGCAGGGACAAGATTACAACAAATTACAACGGTACTGATTTAAACATGATAGCGGCTGTAAAGCCTGCCGCGGTTGAACTGCTTCGGGAGAGGTACCAGTTAGAAGGTAAACGGGTAGTGCTGTATGCAGGCACCTATGGCCGCGCAAATGACATCCCTACCTTGATGAAGGCTATTGAGGTACTAGCCTCGGAGCCAGAGATAAAATTTGTTTTTACGGGTAGCGGATACTATGAGCCACAACTTCAGGAGCTGGCAGCGCGAATGCCTAACCTGCTGCTTTTGCCACCGCAGAACCGTCAGGACACTTTTGAGCTGTTTAAGCTAGCCGATCTGTCCTTAGTAACTTTCAGCAATTTACCAGTTTTGGCCGCTAATTCACCCGCAAAGTTCTACGATAGTCTGGGCTGTGGTACGCCTGTTATCGTTACCAACCCTGGCTGGACTAATAGCTTTGTCCAAAAGTATAATGTGGGGTGGTACACACCAGCCGAGCAGCATGAGCTTCTGGCACAGACAATAAAAAGCGCACTTGCAGATGCAGCGATCCTTCAGAAAAAAGGAGCGAACGGAGCTATTATAGCCAAGGAAATATTTGACAGACAAATGCTCGTAACAAAGGTGGAACAGGTTTTACAAAGAGCACAGCAACAATCGTAAAAACTTCTGTTTCATTACCTGTTCCACCTTTTTTTCATAAGCTGCTACTATCCTTCAAAGCCCTCTACTACCAGCATTTTAGTGTTGGAGGCGCTCTGCCTAATAGCTTTTGCTTTCGAATATTCAGGTGAGTTCCACCAGGTTTTTGCCCGCTCTACACTAGGAAATTCCAGCACCACAAGGCGCTGCGGTTGCCAACCGCCCTCTAAGCTTTCGGTGGTGCCACCTCTAACTACAAACTTGCCCTCATAAGGTGCAAGCGAGGCTGGTGTCAGTTTTTTATAATCTTCGTAAGTGGCTGGGTCGGTAACGTCTATCTCAACAATAATATAAGCAGGCATATTAATTAGGTTTATTTTCCCTAATGATACAAAGTGCAGGAGAAATATACAAGCTACAGTTGTGTCTTCCTTTACAAATGAATGTTGGTTTCTTATGGATGAATTATTAGACTGTTCTATGCTTGTTTCACACATGAGGCACCCTCTCCCTTTCTAACCTTCTACCTTTTTAACTTCATTTAGCTGTTTCACCATCAGCAAACGGGGAGTGCCATCTAGATAATAATCTTGTTGTGCCTCTGTTTTAACGAAGCCAGATTTCTCGTAAATTCTTATGGCAGAAGCGTTTTCAGGATGTACGGTAAGCGTAATTTTGCTGGCTCCCTTCGCTGCTATGTCATTTAGCAGCTCCTGTTGTAGTTTCTGTCCGATTTGTTTCCCTCTATGGCCTGGCATCACGCCAAGAGAAAGAACCCAGGCTTCGGCGGTTTCCTGGTTATAGTGGCCGATGGTATAGCCTACAGTTTCTTCTGCCAGGGCAGCTACTTTTACTAAACCGTTTGTAATGTCCAAAAACTGGCGCAGCACAAATACAGGATAGCTTTCATAGTTAAATAAATGCTTATCAATCTTTCGGATGGCTAGCAGGTCATCAAGATTAGCTTTTCTGATGGATAAGTTATGAGAAGTTATTGGCATAGGAGTAGCCTGTAACACTGCTAAAAAGCGGTGGCACAGGTAAAGTAGAAAGTCAAAAGTTTAGATCTTATCTGAAGGCAGGATTTACGTCTGGTTCGAAATCGAGCACAGCCGAATTCATGCAGAAACGCTTGCCTGTTGGCGGCGGACCATCATCAAAAATATGACCTAAGTGTGCATCGCAGCGGCCACACAGTACTTCAATCCTGACCATTCCAAGTGAGTTGTCTTGCTCATAAGCGACGCTTGTTGCACGCAGTTCCTGATAGAAACTTGGCCAACCGCACTGGCTGTCGTATTTGGTATCTGATTTAAAAAGTGCATTGCCACACGCTGCGCAGTAATAGGTACCTACTCCATGATGGTCCCAGAACTTGCCAGTATAAGCCCTTTCAGTAGCCTTTCCGCGTGCTATTCTATACACATCTGCCGACAACACTTTTCGCCAGGTTGCATCGGGGAGGTTCAGTTTTGTGGTATCGGTACGGGAGTAATAGGGGTTCTTAAGATTTTGCGCTGCTTCGCTTACCTGAAGTTCAGCGGCAGTAGTATTTTCTGTTGTGGGTTGGCAGCCAAACAAAGAGAAGGTAACCAGGATAAAGGATAAAAAGAGTCGCTCCATTTTATGATTTTAAGTGCAGTACTAACGAAATGCATGCTAACCTGGATTTATATGCCAGCTTAGCTGTGGTTTAAACTGTATAGTTTCTTAACCTATTTGTGGCGGAGAAAGTGCCACTAATTTCTCTTGTCGGTACTGCTGCTCTACTCTATTTTGCCAGTGCCAAAGCTTTGAGCCTTCATCTGCCCTAGCCTCTTTGTAAGGGAGCTATAGCAAAGGCTCAACATCTGTTGTAAATGCAGGATTGTTTAGTTCTGCATAACTGGCCTTAGCTCCACACTTCCACCAGTTTTAAAGATAGGGCATTGGCGGGCAATTTCTATAGCCTGTTCGTCTGAGGTGGCTTTGATGATAAAATAGCCGCTGATAGCTTCTTTACTTTCCACGAAGGGACCATCCGTTAAAAGTGCATCTTTGGTAATATGATAGCCTCCGAAGCCCAGTGGATCGCCGGCTACGAACTGGTCGGCTTGCGTTAGCTCCTCTACCCACTGCATGTATTGTTGCATGTCGGCTTCCATTTGCTCGGGAGTAAGTTGCTGTGCTGCCTGTAAATCTTCCTTCAGAAAAAGCATGTATTGTTTCATCTTGGCTGTTATTTTAAAGGTTAGAAATTTTCGTAAGAGGTGGCATATTTTATCAGTTTGCTGTCGTGTTTCAATCATGCTGATTGAAGGTGCTATGGGTTGCAAAAGAGTAGCGGTGGTAGCAAAGCGTAGTGCAGATGTTTGTTCATAATGTTTTACTTATAGACAAACACACCTGCCTAATAAAGATATTAGAGCTGAGATTTTTTGTAGCATGCTTACTTCCCATTGGGCAAGAAAACAGGTTGCTGCTTAGCTGGAATTACAAGGGCAGTGTTAAAATCAGGGAAAATGGTTTTTAAGGTGACTTCGTCTACTTGGGCAAGATCTAGAAAGGACCATTTGGTGCCATTGTCTTTCGAGATGCAGAGTAAGCTGCTGGTATTCGAAACCGTGCCGTTGGGAAGTTTAAGTACAGTTTTCTGAGGCAGAATGCAGTGCAGTTCGTTTCCTGCTTTTACTACCTGGCTTGGCTCCCCTAGTGTTACTTCCTGTATCGTGGCTCCCTGTGCAGCCATTTCTTCCATAGCCGACGATATCATGCTAATCATCTTTTCCTTGCCGCCCATCTGCGCCACTACCCACGGGTAAGTATAGTCAGCCATTAGCTCATAGTTCTTCTGAAAAACGGCATCAGACATGGCTTGTGCCTGCCTCTTTATATTTTCAGATTGCTTTTGAGCATGAGCGCTTATCATCAACAGGAAGAATAGCGGAAGTAGGAAAAGTTTTTTCATGGATGAGAGAAACAGTTTTATAGTGTTAACAAAATGAAAGATAGCGTTTTTGCATTTGTATCGCTACACTTTTTATGTCTGATAGCTGCCGAGGGAAGCATATTTTTTTTAGCTGTGAAAGCTACTTGATGTGATAACTTTAATTTCTGGCATGAGCTTTGGTATTAGGTCATCAAGAAGAGCATAGAACCAGGCCTGGACAATTGCTTTGGAAGTGTTGACCACAACTTTAATAAGAGAAAGAAGATGAAAAAGGTTATTGTAATGCTAGCCCTGGGTGTTATGGTTGCAGGAAGTTCTTTTGCACAAAACGCCCCACAAAAAGAAATAAAAGCCCGTACCGAGCAAAGAGCTGATAAAGGTGCCAGAAAATATAAGTCTAAAGACAAGAAAAGCCCAGAAGAAAGAGCGCAGCTAAAAACAGACAGGCTGAGCCAAAAGCTGGAGCTGAATAAATCGCAGACTAAAAAGCTACAGGCCCTTAACCTGAAGCATGAAAAGGAAATGGAAGCAATGCGTGGCAAAAGAAGCAATGCCAGCGACCGTGGCCAAATACGTAGCGAGATGCAGACCCGCCGCGCGAAATGGAATGATGAACTAAAAGACATCCTTACTAAAAAGCAATATGCTAAATATGAGGCCGATCAGAAAGAGATGAGAGCTCGTATGGAAAGCAGGAGAGACCACCAAGGCAAAGATTTTAAAGGAAGAAGTGCTCAGCGTCCGCAAAGAAGCTAAGGCGTTAGTTAGTACAACTGGCAAAAGGCAAGCGATAGCGCTTGCCTTTTTTGTTTAGTACGAGTTGCACAGAGACCTGCTGTGCCCGATAACCTTGCCTAGCCCACTTTCGCTATACCTATAGGACCTATACGATAGCTATGCAGCGATTTTACACCTGGCTACTGTTGCTTTTACTTGTGAGTGCCTGTACAGAGAAAGAGGCAGAAAAGACCTCTACATCTACACAAGCTTCTGAAAACGATGCCATTTTTTATGCTTCGCTGAACCAAGCTATACACCTTGGCCAATACAATGGAGTGCTCACGGTAAAAGAACTGAAACAGCATGGCAGCTTAGGCGTGGGCAGCACGGCCAGGCTGGTAGAGGAGTTGGTGATAATAAAGGGTGTGGCTTACGGTATACCAGCAAACGGAAATGCGCGTGAGTTGCCTGACAGTACGAAAGTAGCCTTTGCGGCTATTAAAAACTTTGAGCCAGACGATCAACTGAGTATTGACAGGCGTTTAACGCTGAAAGAATTGGAGGCTTACCTGGATTCTGTTATCACGAAGAATACCTTTGCTGCCATTAGAGTACGAGGCAAGTTTTCTTCCATTACCTACCGTACGTTTAATCCGCAGGACAAGCCGTTCCGCCCGACCGATGATGTACCAGAGGTTGTTTATAACCGCAGCGACATACAAGGTACGATGGCAGGCTTTTTCACCCCACAATCGGCAGAGGTACTTAACAGCCCAGTTTACCATTTCCATTTTGTAGACCAGAACAGAACTACAGGAGGGCATGTAAAGGATTTTGTGGCAGATCAGCTGGACATAGAAATAGATTATGCCAATGAGTTAAATGTACGGCTTCCAGACCCTGCTTTACTGCGACACATTGATTTGAATAAATCTGTATCGGAGTAGCTGTTATCTAGGTGAATTTGCCTGGAATACCCGCAGCAAGTTTCCGCCCAATATCTTGTTTATATCCTGCTGGCTGTAGCCTCTTGTCAATAAACCTTTTGTGATGAGCGGATAATCTTCTACGCCATCTAGTTGCTGTGGAGCCATAGAAATACCGTCAAAGTCAGAGCCGAGGCCTACATAATCCACGCCCACCAGCTTTACGATATAATCAATGTGGTCGAGCAATACCGAAAGTGGAGGTTGTACAGCGGTAGCCTCTTTCGGATATTTGTTCACAAGCCATTTCCTGATTCTGCTGTTAGACCAGCCACGGTTTTTTAAAGAGTCTATTTCTGTTTTATACTTTGCCATAAACTGTTGCTGGCGCTCAGGCACACCGCAGTCCAGGAAATCGGCAGCAAAGTTTAGCTGAACCACGCCGCCATTTTTAGCAATGGCTTTTATCTGATCGTCTTTAAGGTTTCGGAAATGAGAACAGAAATTGTGCACGCTACTATGGGAAGCTATAACAGGCTTGGTGCTGGTGTTGATCACATCCCAGAAAGTCTGGTCGCCCACATGGCTTATGTCTACCATCATGCCCAGTTCGTTCATACGCCTCACAATTTGCTTTCCGTGCTCGTTTAGGCCGCTTTTAGCGTTAGGTACCGTGCCTGCTGTTTCGTCTTTGGCCGAAGATGCCCAGGAGGTGGAGTTGTTCCAGGTAAGGGTAAGGTAACGTGCTCCTCTGTTGTACAGGCTATCGAGGTACGGAATACTGTCTTCTATCATGTGGCCGCCTTCTACACCAACAAGCCCAGCCAGTTTCCCTTGCTTTACCGCGTCCATTAGCTCCTGATAGTTGCCCACCATCACCATTTTATCAGGATTACGCGCGGCAATGGCCTGTAAAGAGTCTATCTGCCTGTTTGCATAAGCAAAGCCCTTTCCCTTGCCATAGGTCTCGTCGCTCCACACCGAAAAGAACTGCACATCCACGCCACCTTTTTTGAAGCGTGCTAGATCGGAGTGCGTTTTCCCTCTCAGGTCATCTTCCAGCCTTAGCCCTTCCAGCACATTGATGAGCACATCGTTATGAGTGTCAACTAAAATAGCTTTCTGATGGATTTTTTGGTAGTTCTGTGCATTGGCCGAATGAGCGGCACAGAAGAGGGCAAGGGCAGCTGCACCTTTGGCAAATAATTTCATGCTTCGTTTCTGTTTTGAGCAAAGCAGCCGTGCTTAAATAAGAATAACCAGGAGACGGTTAAGAGTTTTGTTGTGTGGCTGCAATGGTTATGCTTGCTGAATAAATACTATGCTTCTAATATAGCTTAAATATGTATAATGTGCATAACGTAGTTAAAAACAACAGCGGCTGAATTTTAGGGCCAGAATATTGTCCGCCGATGATAAGATAGTGAATAGCTGCTTCGCTTGCTACTCCAGTAAACCAGCCGTTGATGTTTTTTGTGGTTGTGCGTTCGTTTTTTATTTATCACCACGCTCATACTTTTCAAGCAATTCTTTTGTGATTGCACCATGTGAAAACCCTCTCAATTCCATTAACTTTTGAATAAATGGGTCTAGGAAAAAATAACATTGGTAGAGAATCTCTCTTTTTTCTTTAACTATCTGTAATGCTTCCTCTCTTCCTTTGATTGTTAAAAACTTTTCGCCTTCCTGATTTATAAATCTGTGAATTAAGTAATTTCTTGCATCAAGAGCCTCTTCAAGTCTTTCTGCAAATCTGTCATTTACTTCAATCAATTTTTTAAGTTGACTTATCAAACCACCCAAAGTTTTCTTGGAGAGATTAAGCATATAATCGTCTATCTTTTCATCTTGTTGCTTGTCTGTCAAATCAAATTCATTATCTGCCAGCAACATCATATATGCAATCGAATATTCCAGTTTTTGTGAGTCTAGAACTGCATAACCTAAAATATCAGTAATTGGCTTAATATCTTTCTTATCGATTCGCATATCTTTTGAAATGGCGCACAACTTCCAGTTAAACGTAATAACCTACGTTTAGCCTACCAAATATAGCAGATAGCAGTAGTTTCGCAAGCCCCTGAACAAGAAGCTGGTAGCGTTCAAAAACAAAACCTGCCGCAGTTTTGCACCACAGCAGGTTTTCTTATTTGTTATCACCGTTACAGTTACACTTTACCCTCCCAATTTGTTCTCAGGATCGTCAGGTATGTTCGGGAAATTTTTTTCGAAGAACTGACAGAAGTGGGTGAGGGGGCATTCTTCACACTTGGGCCTACGGGCAATACAGATGTAGCGGCCATGTAGTATAAGCCAATGGTGTGCTTTCGAAATAAGCTCCTGGGGCAGGTTTGCTATTAATTCTTTTTCTACCTCTAGTGGCGTTTTGGCTGCTTTGGCTACCAAGCCTAAACGTTTGCTAACCCTGAACACGTGCGTATCTACGGCCATGGCAGGCTGGTTCCAGATAACAGATACAATAACGTTGGCGGTTTTGCGGCCTACGCCTGGCAACTTTACCAACTCAGCCACTGTGCTGGGTACTTCGGAGTTAAACTGCTCTACCAGCATTTTGCCCAAGCCAGCCAAGTGCTTGGCCTTGTTGTTCGGGTACGATATGCTTTTAATGTAGGGAAATATTTCTTCTGGCGTAGCAGCAGCCAAATGTTCTGGCGAAGGATAAGCCTCAAAAAGGGCAGGCGTTACCATGTTCACACGCTTATCGGTACATTGGGCACTCAGTACCACAGCCAGTATCAGTTCATACGGGTTAGAATAAGCGAGTTCGGTTTCAGGCTCAGGAAAATTATTCGTGAAGTAGTCGATCAGGAGCCTGTAGCGTTCTTTCTTGCGCATAAAAAAAGTTTGCAGTCGTTAAGACTGCAAACTTAAGCTTTTTGAATAATTTAAGATATTCTCTATCGGGCGATCTTTAGGGCTTCTGATAGCGCCGTTTAACAGGTTTTGGATCAGCAGGAGTTCTGAGCAGGTTTCAGCTAACTCTTCGTCGTGCATAAATGCTGTCTCCAGTTGTTCACGGGCATCATCTGCCAGTTCGTTATAAACATACTGTATCAGCTCATTCTGAGTAGAGGTTTTTATCATAAGCAATATTACTGTTTAGCATCTTCTTCCGAAGGTTGATTAGCGCATAGCGCATACGACCTAAGGCGGTGTTGATGCTCACACCAGTAGCATCGGCTATCTCCTGAAAACTCATGTCGGCGTAGTGGCGCATCATAAGCACTTCGCGCTGCGTTTGCGGCAGCGTCTGGATTAGCTCGCGCAGACGGGCATGCGTGTCCTCCTGTATTTGTCGGGACTCAGCGGAGTCCTCGGCAAAAGATAGGTTGTTAAACACATAGCTGCCATCTTCTAGCGTGACCATCGGGCTTCGTTTCTCTTTACGGAAAAAGTCGATTGCCAGGTTATGGGCAATACGGCATATCCAGGAAGAAAACTTGCCTTCCTCGTTATAGCGGCCGCTCTTCATTGTATGAACCGCTTTGATAAACGTGTCCTGCAATAAATCCTCGGCTGTATAGGAGTCTTTTACAATTAAAAAGATCGTTGTGTAGACTTTGTTCTTGTGCCTGTTTACAAGCTGTTCAAACGCATTCTCATTACCTGCGATATAGAGCGACACTAAAGCAGAGTCGTTCAGCTGGGTAGTTGTATTCATCGTAAAGCTACATTAGGTTAACGTAGAGCTTTAAATCATATTGTTGCGTTTACTATTTAGAACAAATGTTTTTTGAAGTGTATATCAAATATATGCAAAGCTTTTAAACTGTGCAAGAGCTTTGGCTGCGGCAACTGAAAAAATAATTTACTTTTTATACCTGCCACAAAGTGTATCTCGTTGCAGCTGACTTATTTCTATATAATTATATAGGGCTTATTACTGCCTACAGCGCATTTTGTTGCATTAGTAGCCCCTCTGGGAGATTTTTTTAGCACCCGCATGATGCGCAGCTTAAAAAATAAAGTTGTGGTTCACAATGTATGATGTTTGCATTTTTGTTT
>NZ_JAJJWH010000003.1 GCF_020907245.1 Pontibacter harenae
GGAGTCCCAGACGAGCTGCCCGTTGTTGGGGTCCAGCGTCAGGAAGGCGGGGCCTGTGTCGTCGGCGTTCCGACAGCCAGCAAACGTGTTGCTAGGCAAGGTGTACCCTGGTACTGGCTCGGCACCACCTACTCCCATTCGTTGCGGCACCCTCAGCTTAAAGGAGAGGCTGTCGCCGTCGGCGTCGTAGGCGCCTGGGTTGTGCACGAAGCGCCTGCCCACAGCGGCAAGGTCTATAGGGGCAACCGTCAACACAGGGGTGCTGTTGAAGCCCCTGAAAGAGTTGATGTTGATGGTGGTCGAGATATAAAAAGAGTGCTGATCTGATGGAGCAGCCATGTTAAGAATTCCTGCATTACGCACTTCGCCATTCCAGGAAATAATATAGGTGCCATCGGCACCGTAAGTATATTCCCAGTTATAGACGTTCATGTCCGTTTGATTACCTATATTAGGGCCTCTGCTCTGGCCAGTTACCCTGTTCACCAAAACAACGTCGCCATTACCCATAGATACACGAACAGTCGGATGATCTGCCGTGGAAGCAGTGTTCATATAAATGACCATTGTAAAGAAAAATCGGCGTGGATTTGGGTTAGCTGTCGTGTCCCGCCTTGCAGTAATGTCGCCCGCACGTATGTGCGATGCCTGCACCTTGTTTAAAATTCCCATCAGGGTTATCAGAAAGCAAAGCAAACCAATGTGCAGCAGGTACCTCATGCGTAAACCGTGTGGCATATAGGAAGTATTAGGGATGAGTTAAGCTATAATGCTAACAAAAAAATATCGCTATTATTTTTAACAAAATATAGCAAAACTGGTTTATATGGTTCAATGTCCTACGCATTACAATTTAGATTGATTCAAAATATGTTATTAAAATTGTTTCGTAAAAGCCCCGCTACTACCTTTGGCAATTAGATATGCTTTACATTAAAACCTTTAACAAATACAGATGAGTTGGTTTACTAAGACGTTTTCCAGTACTATTGGCCGAAAGATCATTATGTCGATTACGGGCCTGTTTCTGTGCTCTTTTCTGGTGGTACACCTAATAGGTAACCTCCAGTTATTTAAAGACGACGGAGGTGCAGCATTTAACCTGTACTCTTATTTTATGGCTAACAACATTGTTATCCGTATAATGGAGATTGTACTTGTTGCTGGTTTTGTTTTCCACATTTATGATGCCATCGTCCTGACAAGGAAAAACAAAGCAGCACGCCCTATTGACTATGCTGAGCAAAGACCACAGGATAACAGTACCTGGTCATCCAGAAACATGGGTTTACTTGGCACTGTCATTTTGGTTTTCCTGATTATTCACCTCTGGAACTTCTTTGTACCAGCAAGATTTGGCGGGTTAGAAGGCGTTGTGATTGATGACGTAGAATATGAAAACCTGTACATTAGGGTTGTTGAGTCATTCCAGATCTGGTGGTATGTTCTGATCTATGTGATTTCAATGATTGCCTTGGCGTATCACCTTATCCATGGTTTCCAAAGTGCCTTCCAAACACTTGGTTTAGACCATAAGAAGTATACTCCGTTTATCCAGAAATTTGGTTATGCGTTCTCTGTGCTAGTATGCCTTGGGTTTGCCATTATACCAATCTACTTCTTCTTTTTCTTTAGATAACAACAAACTGTTAGCGTTGCTATGATATTAGATTCAAAAATCCCTGAAGGCCCGTTAGCCGAGAAGTGGAACAGTCATAAATTTGGTGTTAAGCTGGTAAACCCAGCTAACAAGCGTAAATACGATATTATTGTAGTAGGTACTGGCTTAGCTGGTGCCTCTGCTGCTGCTACTTTTGGCGAACTAGGTTATAACGTGAAGGCTTTTTGTTTTCAAGATTCTCCTCGCCGTGCACACTCTATTGCGGCACAAGGTGGTATTAACGCAGCTAAAAACTATCAGAACGACGGTGACTCAGTTTTCCGTCTTTTTTATGATACTATAAAAGGTGGTGACTACCGTGCCCGTGAGGCGAATGTTTACCGTCTGGCAGAGGTATCAGTTAACATCATTGACCAGTGTGTGGCGCAAGGCGTACCCTTTGCACGTGATTATGGTGGGCTGTTGGCAAACCGGTCTTTTGGTGGTGCTCAGGTGTCGCGTACATTCTACGCACGTGGCCAGACAGGACAGCAGCTATTGCTTGGAGCTTACTCAGCTCTTAACCGCCAGATAGCCTACGGTAAGGTAAAAGTATATCCTCGTACTGAGATGCTTGACCTTGTAATGGTAGATGGTAAAGCTAGAGGTATTGTAACGCGTAACCTGATTACAGGTAAAATTGAGTCTCACAGTGCACATGCTGTTGTGTTGGCAACAGGTGGATACGGTAACGTATTCTTCCTTTCAACCAACGCAATGGGCTCTAACGCCACAGCTGCCTGGAGAGCACACAAAAAAGGAGCATTATTCGCTAACCCTTGCTATACTCAGATTCACCCGACCTGTATACCCGTTTCAGGTGGCTACCAGTCTAAGCTTACGCTTATGTCTGAGTCACTTCGTAACGACGGCCGTGTGTGGGTACCTAAAACTGTAGAGATTGCAGAAAGGCTGAGAAAAGGTGAAATCAGAGTTGCCGATATCGCAGAAGCTGACAGAGATTATTACTTAGAGCGTAAGTACCCTGCTTTTGGTAACCTGGTGCCTCGTGACGTGGCCTCTCGTAACGCTAAATTAGTTTGTGACGAAGGCCGTGGTGTAGGTTCATCTGGATTGGCAGTATATCTTGACTTCGCAGATGCTATCAAACGTGAAGGACAGCCTGCAATCGCTGCTAAGTATGGTAACTTGTTTGAGATGTATGCTAAGATCACAGACGAGAACCCGTACGAAATACCAATGCGTATCTACCCTGCCGTGCACTATACCATGGGCGGCCTTTGGGTTGATTATAACCTTATGACAAACGTTCCTGGTTTGTACGCAGCTGGTGAGTGTAACTTCTCTGACCATGGTGCTAACCGCCTGGGAGCATCTGCGCTTATGCAAGGTTTAGCTGACGGTTATTTTGTGTTACCTTACACTATTGGTGACTACCTCGCTAAGATGCCTTACGACAGAGTTCCTGTTGATCATCCTGCCTTTATTGAAGCAGAGCAGAATGTAAAAGCGATCACAAATAAGCTTCTTTCTATAAAGGGTACGCGTACTGTTGACGAGTTCCATAAAGCCTTAGGCTTGCTTATGTGGGAATACTGTGGTATGGCTCGTAACGCAGAAGGACTTAAGTTTGCTAAACAAGAAATTCGTAAGCTTCGTGACGAATTCTGGCGCGATGTGAAAGTGACTGGTGTAAACGAAGAATTAAACCAGACACTAGAAAGAGCACACCGTGTGGCAGACTTCCTGGAATTAGGTGAGCTAATGGTTGACGATGCGTTGCACAGAGAGGAATCTTGTGGTGGCCACTTTAGAGAAGAGCACCAAACGCCTGAAAACGAGGCTTTACGTGACGATGAGAATTTTGCTTATGTAGCAGCCTGGGAATATACAGGAGAAGGCAACCAGCCTGTGCTACACAAAGAAGAGCTGAAGTTCGAAAATGTGAAACTGACGCAGCGTAGCTATAAATAATAAGGATAATTAAAAGTTAGAAATTCAAAATTAGAAATGAAAAGCCTCTACAAATTGTTCTTAAAGGGCATCAATTCTGATAATTTCTAATTCATAATTTATAATTTCTAATTAAAAAAGAAATGGCTGGAAGTAATCCAAATGCTAAACCAATGGACCTTACGCTAAAGGTTTGGCGCCAAAAAAATAGAGATACAGCAGGTCAGTTAGTTACTTATCCTGTTAAGGGCATTTCACCAGATATGTCTTTCCTGGAAATGCTGGATGTACTGAACGAAGACCTTCTGATCAGAGGTGAAGAGCCTATCGCTTTTGACCATGACTGTCGCGAAGGTATCTGCGGTATGTGTAGCTTGTTCATCAACGGCCGTGCACACGGTCCTGAGCGTGGTACAACAACATGCCAGTTACACATGCGTCACTTCAAAGATGGTGATACTATTACGATCGAGCCTTGGAGAGCGGCTGCCTTCCCTGTTCATAAAGACCTTGTAGTAGATCGTTCTGCTCTGGATCGTATTCAGCAGGCAGGTGGCTACGTTTCTGTAAACACAGGTGGTGTACCAGACGCAAATGCTATTCCGATACCTAAAACAGTGGCAGATAAGGCGTTTGATGCAGCCACATGTATACAGTGCGGTGCTTGCGTAGCGGCTTGTAAAAACGCTTCTGCTATGTTATTTGTGAGTGCTAAGGTTTCTCAGTTAGCTATGTTGCCACAAGGTAAAACTGAGCGTAAAACACGTGTGGAGAACATGGTAGCTCAAATGGACATAGAAGGATTTGGTGCCTGCACCAACACTGGAGCTTGTGCAGCAGAGTGTCCTGTTGGAATTTCTTTAGAGAACATCAACATTCTCAGAAGAGAGTTTATTGCGGCCAAAGCCACTTCGGAGAACCTTGCGTAGATTCAACGAAATTATTTATAAGGAAAAGGCGAGGCAGTAATGAGCTCGCCTTTTTCTTTCTATAGGCATTCCGAAAATTAGTAGTACCCTCTCCTCCATTTGATGGAACATTTTAGTAAAGCGCCAGTTACACTTACAAACAAGACTAACTATGATTACTGTTATTTCAGGCACCAACAGGCAAGACTCAAAGACCAGGGCCATTGTTGGGCTTTACGTTGATTTGCTTAAAGCAAAAGGAGTAGCGTATCAGATACTAGATCTGGTGTATCTCCCAGAGGATTTTACTATAAAAGCGCTCTATGACTATACAGGTAAGCATGAAGAGTTTAATAAGCTAAGCGCCTTGATCCGTAACTCTGATAAGTTTGTATTTATAGTACCTGAGTACAACGGCTCTTTCCCTGGTGTTTTGAAAACCTTTATAGATGGCTTAGACTACCCTTATACCTTTAAAGATAAAAAAGCTGCTTTAGTGGGTGTTTCTTCTGGCATGCAGGGTGGATTGCTAGCTCTCAGCCATCTTACTGATATTTTCAACTACCTTGGTATGCATGTGCTGGCACAAAAAGTGAAGCTCGCCTTTATTAGCAAGAACTTCGACGGCAAATTGCTAACGAACCAACTGTATAATGAACTGCTAGAACAGCAAGCAGAGAGCTTCATTAAGTTCTAAGAAAGGTGCTAGAGCATATTTAAAGGCTTTAAATATGATGCTCTAGCTGTGCTTTCATAGCAGCAGTTCTCTTTTATCAGAATTTCAACTCTATAGTACAGAAAACAAAAAAGCCCGCATTACTGCAGGCTTTTTTGTTTGGTGGGCTATACTTACTTAGTCCACGTTATCATGTAGGAAACGATTGTCTCCTAATATCTCATTATCATCATTCAAATTGAAGCGAGATATGTTACGCTCCGAAGAATGCGCTACAGAATCTAAAGCTACATTGCGGCGTAGATATGCAGGCACATCTAATTTTTCTTTAATAGACTCAGACGTAACTTCTGTATTTGTGCTCAACATGCGCAGACGCTCTCTTCTCTCCTCAGCCCTACGGTGCATCAATGCACGTTCCTCTGCCTGACGAGTAGCCGCAACTTCTTCAGGAGAAGGTGTTGAAGCTTGCGCAAATGAATTATTATTTACTTGTCCGTCAAGCTCAAAAACAACACGCTGTGGCCTTACATCCTCAACTGGTCTACGAGACTCTGCCTGCTGCTGTGGAGCAGTTGGTTGCTGTGGAGCAGAAACTGGTGCTACTACAGGCTTAGATACAAAGGCTGCAACATCTGGAGTCTCTACTTTTGCAGGCTCGTTAACCTGAATTTTCTTCTGACTCTCAAGGTCGAAAACTGTTTTTTTTGGCTCCATGATATCTTCTGCACTGCTTGCAAAACCAGTTGCAATAACAGTAACACGGATGCTCTGCCCAAGGGAAGAGTCAATACCATGTCCGAAGATAACTTCAGCCTCCTGACCAGCTTTGTCCTGGATATACTCTGTGATTTCAGTTAACTCATCCATTTCCAATTCAGCCTGCTCACCAGACATAATAGAAAGGAGTATTTTCTGAGCACCGTGAATATCAGTGTTGTTGAGCAATGGAGAAGAAAGTGCTTCTTCAGCTGCACGTAAAGCACGACCTTCGCCCTCAGTAGTCGCAGAACCCATCACTGCGGCACCAGAGTCTTTCATTACCGTCTTCACGTCTTCAAAGTCAACGTTTACTTCAGCTGTAACTGTAATAATTTCAGCAATGGATTTTGCTGCCGTTGTCAACACGTTATCAGCTTTCGCAAAAGCCTCGCGAATGGTAAGGTTACCAAACATTTCACGAAGTTTGTCATTCAGGATTACCAGAATAGTATCGCAGTTTTCGCTGAGTTCCTTTACACCGTTTTCGGCTGCTACCTTCTTCTTCTTTCCTTCGAAAGCGAAAGGCGCTGTAACGATACCCACAGTAAGAATACCAAGTTCTTTGGCAACTTTAGCAATAACTGGTGCAGCACCTGTACCTGTGCCTCCACCCATACCAGCGGTAATGAATACCATTTTGGTATCGGAGCTCAGCATCTCTCTGATTTCCTCTTTGCTCTCTAAAGCAGCGTGTTTACCTTTTTCAGGGTTAGCACCTGCTCCAAGTCCCTCAGTAAGGTTTTGGCCAATGGCAAGTTTATTAGGTACGCCACTGCTCTTCAGGGCTTGTGCATCGGTATTACATATAATAAACTCAACATCTTTGATGCCTTGATTGTACATGTGGTTAACAGCGTTGCTTCCACCGCCCCCGACACCAATCACCTTAATGATGGACTTACTGCTGGATGGTAAGTCAAAAGTGTACATTGAAGTCATGCTAATTTCTCCTGCTCTTATGGGTTAATAACTTTGTTTGTTGTCTATGTCGTCAGATAAAAAGCCTTTCAGCTTCTGGAATAGGTTTGTACCCGTTCCACTTGTGGTACTAGAGGCTGGCTTCTGCACCACTCTATTGTTGTACTGCTCTTCTTGCTGCTGAGGCACCTCAACATAAGTTGTAGATGGAATACGATCTATAGGTTGATATCCTGCCAGTACTAATCCTACCGTCGTAGCATACATTGGGCTCTTTACCGCGTCGATCTTAGACTTACCCAAATGCTCGTTCGGATAACCGATACGCGTATCTAAACCAGTGATATATTCTACCAACTGCACCAAGTTCTGTAGTTGTGCACCACCGCCTGTAATAACGATACCAGCAGCTAAGCTATTGGCATAACCAGAACGCACAATCTCGGCATAGACCAACTCCACAATCTCTTCCATTCTGGCTTCAATAATAAAAGCCAGATTCTTAAGAGAGATCTCTTTGGGAGTACGGTCTCTTAAACCAGGGATAGACACAATCTCGTTTTCAGATGCTTCATCGGCAATAGCTTTCCCAAACTTCACCTTAAGCTGCTCTGCCTGGTTTTGCATTACCATGCAGCCTTGCTTGATGTCTGAAGTTATGATGTTACCCCCAAAAGGAAGTACAGCCGTATGACGAATGATATTATCTTTAAAGATCGCTAAGTCAGTCGTTCCACCACCAATATCCACTAACGCAACACCTGCTTCTTTTTCCTCGTCGCTCAGCACAGACATACACGAAGCCAAAGGCTCCAGGATCAGATTATCTATTTCTAAGCCTGCGCGGTTAACGCATTTGTTTATGTTGTTAATGGCATTCGATTGCGCAGTAATGATATGGAAATTTCCTTCCAAGCGTACTCCTGACATACCTACAGGGTCTACGATACCTTCCTCGTAATCAACTTTGTACTCCTGTGGCATCACATGGATAATCTCACTACCTGGAGGCGTTACCAGTCGGTACATATCATTGGTGAGGCGATTCACATCGTCTACTGTAATCTCATGGTCTGTCACTTGGCGCGTAATGCTGCCATTGTGCTGCAGGCTCTTTATATGCTGTCCTGCAATACCTACATTCACAACGCCGATATTGATGCCTGATTGTTCTTCGGCCTGGCGGATTGCTCTTTTGATGGCATCTACCGTTTTATCAATGTTGCTTACGATACCACGAACTACACCCTCAGAAGGTGCCTTGCCCATGCCTAAGATCTCCAGTTTCCCGAATTCGTTCTTCCGACCAACAAGTGCGCAAACTTTGGTTGTGCCAATGTCCAAGCCTACTACTATTTTGTCGTTCTGCATACTTTGTATAGGTTATTCACAAATAATCTGATCTTCGTACTCTACATTAACTCTCTTATATTTGTCCCACCCCATGTAAGGTAACACTTCTTTATAAAAGATCATTAATTTCTTAAATTTATCCTCCATATTCTCTGGCCTGCCGAACTCTATTGTGTGTTCGCCCACCTGTGGAAGAAAAGAAACTTTACCCTTGCCATCTATATGCATCTGGGCTAGCTGAGCTTTCCAAAATGCATCATTTTCAATATAATCCAACAAAGATAGATAGGCTAAACCTGTCGTATCCTTAAAAAATCCTTCATTTAGTGGCTCTATCAGAGCCGAATGAGTAATGGGTATTACACGAGCTGTGTATCTGTCGGAAAGGGGCAAGGTATTTCCTTCCTTATCGATGTATACATCCTGATTTGATCGTATAATTCTAGCTATTGGTCGGTTCTGTTTAACATTCACATGAATGTTGCCATCTAACCCTCTGAAAACCTCCGCCTCTTTTACAAACTTATGTGCTTCAACACGTGCTTCGAGGCTTCTAAGATCGATTTCCTGATTCGGAACCCCTTCCAAATTTCGCTCTCCATTTTGGATTAGAAGGGCTGTTACTTCCTTATCCCCAATAAAGTAATTGTTGTACTCATTATCAATATTTATGGACACTTTCTCACATTTTTTTTCATCCTGTCTAGATGAAGCAAAACCTGCGAGTGCACCAATTGTAACCAAGCTACAACCTGCAAAAATTAAAGATTTTAATTTACTATTCAAGCCCATAGCCATTATTTACTAAAAATTTTCTTATTGGCTTTACAAGCGTATCGATATCTCCAGCGCCAACCGTTGCTAAAACGTCAAAATCTTCATTCTGGCGCAGATTTTCCAGTACTTCTTCTTTCGAAATAAGAGTCTTTTTTGCAACAGAAACCTGCTCTAAAATAATGTCTGAAGTTACTCCTTCTATAGGTTTTTCACGTGCTGGATAAATGTCTAACAGTACAAGTTCATCAGCTAGGCTTAAACTCTCCGCAAACTCATTTGCAAAGTCGCGTGTGCGGGTATAAAGGTGCGGCTGAAATATCACTTTAATTTTCTTGTTTGGATACATAGCGCGCAGCGAAGACATAAACGCTTCTATCTCTTTTGGATGATGCGCATAGTCATCGATATACACTTTTCCCTCGCCTTCATATATAAACTCAAATCGCCTTTTTACCCCTGCGAAACTCTCTACGCCAGCTTTAATCTTTTCGGGCTCAACACTTAATACTTGTGCAGCCAAAGTAGCCGCCAAAACATTTTCAACGTTATGAAAACCAGGTACTCCCAAGCGCATGGAAGCTATGTTACCGAGTGGCGAAGCAGCTTCGAACTCAAACCAGCGGCCTTTTATATGCATGCTTTCAACGTGTGCCTCCCCTGCCTTCAAACTATACCTGATTACTCTAACACCATCTTGAATTCTTTGCGTGAGGCGTGGGTCAGTATCCTGCTGCAAAATAAGGCAGCCGCCTGGCTTAATTTGACTAATGAACTGCTGAAAAGTTCTAATCAGTTCCTCTTTATCACCATAAATATCCAGGTGATCAGGGTCTGCTGACGTAACTATTGCAATATCAGGATGTAAGGTTAAAAAAGAACGATCATATTCATCTGCCTCCACCACTACTATATCTCCACCTGTTCCGCCACTTCCTATCAGCAGGTTAGAATTAAGGTTAGTACTGATACCTCCAAGAAAAGCTGAAGTATTCACCCCTGCCTGGTGTAGTAGGTGCGTAACCATGGTAGAAGTTGTAGTTTTACCATGCGTACCAGCTACTGCTACGGTATAGGCAGATGCTGTAATGATACCCAGAACCTCTGAACGTTTCATGATCGTATAGTTCTGCTCTTTCAGATATGCCCACTCCTGGTGCTCATGCGGTATAGCTGGCGTTAATACCACCAGCGTTTCTGCCTTGTGCTGGAGTATTTCCTTAGGCAAATGCACCAGGTTATCCCCATAGTGCACCACAACGCCTTCCTGCTCCAGTGCCTCAGTAAGGAGAGTACGCGTTTTATCGTAGCCCCAAACTGGAAAGCCTTTGGCTTTAAACCAACGGGCGATAGCACTCATGCCAATGCCGCCGATGCCTAAGAAGTAGATATACTTATAATCCTCCAGTTTCACTTGATCAGTTTGATTAACTCGTTAACAATATCAACTGCCGCATTTGGACGCGCCATGGTTAGTATTTGCTGCGACAGGCGCTTCTGTTCCTGCTCGTTCTGCAGCAAATCGAGAACAGCCTGCACCAACTGCTGTTGGGAATTTTTGTCTTTTACTAACACAGCGGCATCTTTTTGTACCAAAGCCATTGCGTTCTTTGTCTGATGGTCCTCAGCTACATTTGGCGAAGGCACCAGAATAGCAGGCTTACCTGCCAAACACAGCTCCGAAATAGAGAGTGCACCCGCTCTGGAAATAACTACATCTGCAGCGGCATAGGCTAAATCCATTCGTTTTATAAAATCGAAGGCTCTTACACCAGCGGCAGCGTATGGCTGCTCCAGTTCCTGTGCCTGCGGATAATAAGTTTTACCTGTTTGCCAGATTAACTGATAACCAGCTCCCGCTAATCTTTCTAATCCAGCTGCTATACTTTGGTTTATGGTTCTGGCCCCCAAGCTACCACCTATCACCAGAATGGTCTTCTTTTCAGACGTCAGTCCAAAATGTAGCAAGGCCTCCCGCTTCTTCTCCTTAATATCCATGATATCCTGGCGCACAGGATTTCCTGTTAGCACCAACTTTTCAGCAGGAAAAAACTGCGACATATTATCATAAGCCACACAAACTTTATTCACACGTTTTGCCAACAGCTTGTTTGTAATACCTGCATAAGAATTCTGCTCTTGAACTAGGGCAGGCACATTACGCGCGGTAGCGGCATATAACAACGGTCCGCTTGCATAGCCTCCTACTCCTACAACTGCATCGGGTTTAAATTCTTTTATTATCTTATGAGACGCACGTACACTTGAAAACACCTTTAGCGGAAACGAAAGGTTGTCCAGCGTAAGGCGGCGCTGCAAACCGCTGATCCATAAACCTACAATCTTATAACCAGCCTCAGGCACACGTGTCATTTCCATTCTGCCTTTGGCACCTACAAACAAAATATCAGAGGCAGGACTAATTGCCTTGATTTGGTTTGCGATAGCCACCGCAGGATAGATATGCCCACCTGTGCCACCTCCACTGATGATGATGCGATATGGTCTTTGGCTATTAAGCATTAACTGGTTTATTTAAAATTGGCTCGCTTACGGCTGCTTGTTGAGCTTCTCTATCATTTCGGCTCACGCTAAGAATAATACCCAACGATATACCTGTAAAAATCAGCGATGTACCACCCATGCTCAGCAGTGGCAACGGTAGACCAGTAATAGGCCCTAATCCCACAGCCACAGCCATGTTCACCATACCCTGCAACACGAGGCTGAAACTTAATCCTGCTGAAAGTAATCCTCCGAAAGCCCCTCTACTATTCAAAACGGTCACCATGCCGCGGTAGAGTAGCGCCAGGTACAGGAACAACACTACTGCTCCTCCCAGCAAACCATACTCTTCAATAATGATGGAGTAAATAAAATCTGAGTAAGGGTGCGGCAAAATATCACGTTGATCGCTATTTCCTGGCCCCTTGCCTATTACACCACCCGTAGCAATAGCAATGTAAGACTGCTCCAACTGGAATGGTGTCGCGTTAGGATCCATAAAGTCTTCTACACGACTGATTGCCGTATCTAAACGTTGCCCTGCCGCTAGTGCAATACCTCCAAACACTCCCCCTGCAACTATTACTGCTAACAAATATTTGGCAGGAACCCTGCCTATAAACATGAGCAACAGGCAAGTAGCAAACAGCAACACAGCAGTGGATGTGTTTGTTAAGAAGATAAGCGAACAGATAACAACGGTCCATCCGAAGATCGGCAGTAGAATCTGCTTGATATCATTCTTAATATCCTGGTTCTTCCCCATCTTATCCTGTCTCTTAGAAAGCATGCTTGCTAAGTAAGAAATCAAGGCCAGTTTAGCTAAGTCGGAAGGCTGGAAGGTTTGGTTGATAACTGGAATTGTTATCCAACGGGAAGCTTCGTTTATGTTAGAGCCATAGATATAGGTAATTATGAGCAATGGAGCCGATATAACTAGGGCTAACAAAGAAAGCTTTGAGTAATAGCGGTAATCTATTTTGTGAGCGGCCCACATAAAGGCGAGCCCCACCAAAATAAGGAAGGAGTGCTTAAAGAGGAAATACTCTGTATTGCCCTCCATTTTTTTGTACGCAAGTGTTCCTGTTGCAGAGTATACCACTGCAACACTTAAAAGCGAAAAGGCAAGAACAATACCCCAAAGTACTGCATCTCCCTTCAGATTCTGCTGTAACCAATTTCTGATCATAAACCTCTGGCTAATGTTTATGCTATTTCTTTAAAACTATCTTCTCTACAGCTTCTTTAAAACGCTGCCCACGATGCTCATAATTATTGAACAAGTCGAAACTGGCACATGCTGGAGACAATAAAACCACATCTCCTGCCTCTGCCAGTGAACGGCCTAAACGCACGGCATATTCAATAGAGGTTGTTTCTGCCACAATCGGCACAATTCTATTGAAAGCCTGCTGCAGCTTTTTATTATCTTTGCCTAAGCAGATCAGCACCTTTACTTTTTCACGGGCTAAATCTTCCAGTACACTATAGTCATTCCCCTTATCCACACCTCCGGCAATCCAAATAATTGGCTGTTTGATGCCTTCCAGCGCATAATAAACCGCCTCCACATTGGTAGCTTTTGAGTCGTTTACATAGGTTACTTCTTTTGCCACTCCTACCTTCTGCAGACGGTGCTCGGCATTCTGGAATGTCTCCAGCGCTTTAGAAATTTCCTCGTCGCTTACCTTCATCAGCTTTGCCACCGCCACGGCAGCCATTGTGTTGTACTGGTTGTGCTTTCCGATGAGCGGAGATTTTGAAACATCCACCTTCCCTTCGTAAAATTTCACCTCAACCTCAACCCTTCCATTCTCAAACTTTACCTTCGCATCCTCAGCACCCTGAAGCGAAAACGGCACTACTGTACCGCCAAATGTTGCGTGGTCGAAAGCCTTCGCAATGTTTTCATCATCGGTGTTGTACACAAAAAAATCGGCACCTGCCATGTTCTGTGCAATGCGCAGTTTAGAGGCAGCATACTTCTCCATGCTATACTCATAGCGGTCAAGGTGGTCGGGCGTAATGTTCAGCAATACGCCAATGTGCGCCTTAAACTGGTACATGTTGTCGAGCTGAAAACTGCTTAGCTCCACCACATAGTAATCGTACTTGTTCTCAATTACCTTCTCCGCCAGGCTCTCCCCTACATTTCCTGCCAGTGCTACATTTATACCTGCCGATTTTAGCAAGTGGTAAGTGAGCAGTGTGGTGGTAGTCTTACCGTTTGTGCCTGTAATGCAGATAAACTTTGCATTAGTATAACGGCCTGCAAACTCTATTTCCGAGATTACAGGTATCTCTCTTTTGGCTGCTTCTTGTATAATTGCAGCTTTATCAGGAATGCCAGGACTTTTAATGATTTCATCAGCTTCTAGGATTTGGTTGAATGTATGTTCTCCTTCTTCAAAAGGAATATTGGCATTGTTGAGTTTAGCTTTATACTGCTCCTTTACCTGCCCCTGATCCGATACAAACACCTCTAGCCCCTTTGCCTTTGCCAGCAAAGCGGCCCCTACACCACTCTCTCCCGCTCCTAGTATTGCTAATTTCATAGTTTGTTATTTCGTGCTTTACGTGTCGTGTACTAACTCTGATAATAATTAACAAAGTCACTTAACTTCGGCTTCCATATGGCAATTTCTGACATTTTGTTTTCCAGCGTTTCGCTATGAACATATTGCTTTCCTTAGTCTTCTCCTATGAGACAGACTCAAAGCGAAATACCAGTTCTACCTAAGTTTCAGCGTAGCCAGCGTTAAAATGGCTAGCATGATACCTACAATCCAGAACCTGGAAACAATCTTTGCTTCGTGATAGCCAAGCTTCTGGTAGTGATGGTGCAGCGGCGCCATCTTAAAGATGCGTCGGCCTTCGCCATACTTTCTTTTCGTATACTTAAAATAGCTCACCTGCAACATCACCGACAGGTTCTCTATCAGGAAGATGCCACAAAGCATTGGAATCAACAGTTCTTTTCTTACAATCAGGGCCAGTACCGCTATTATTCCGCCTATGGCCAAACTGCCTGTGTCGCCCATAAACACCTGTGCCGGGTAAGAGTTATACCACAGAAAGCCTACACACGCTCCCACAAAGGCCAGACAGAATATAGCCAACTCACCTGAGTTTGGAATAAACATGATATCCAGGTAATCGGCGAAAATGGTATTACCTGAAACGTAGGTAAAAATCGCTAACGTCATTCCAATAATAGCCGAGGTACCTGCCGCTAAACCGTCTATACCGTCGGTAATGTTAGCGCCGTTTGAAACTGCCGTAATTACCAAAATCACGAATGGAATGTAGAGGTAGCAAGACCAGTCCTGAAAAATAGGCCCAGCAAAGGCAAACAGGTTACAGTAATCCAACTCATTATTCTTTCGGAACGGAATAGTTGTAATCATCGACTTGATGTCTGTAAAACTACCAGAAGCGTTTACAGCTGAAGTGGTACCATCAGAAAAAATATACTGACGCACTACCACATCATCACTGAAGTATAACGTGCATCCTACTATCAACCCCAGTCCTATCTGACCCAGCACTTTAAATCTGCCTGCCAGACCTTCCTTATTCTTTTTGAATACTTTAATATAGTCATCCAGGAATCCGATTAAGCCTAACCATACTGTAGAAACCAGCATCAACAAGATGTATATGTTATCGAGGCGCGCAAAAAGTAAAGTCGGAACAAGAATTGCTAATAAAATTATTAGACCACCCATTGTTGGCGTGCCTTTTTTAGCCATTTGTCCTTCCAGACCAAGATCGCGGATGCTCTCCCCTACCTGCTTGCGCTGCAGCACTTTTATCAGCTTACCGCCAAAAATCATTGCAATAAGCAACGACACGAGTGTAGCCATACCTGCCCGGAACGAAATGTATTGGAACACGCCAGCTCCAAAAATATCGAACTCGCGGTCTAAGTATGTAAAAAGGTAGTATAACATTTAGTACTTCTGTAACCTTTGGCTAAAAGGGTTATAATTATTTAATTTTATTATTTCTGTAACTGTTCGAACGCCTCGCGCAACACCTGCTTATCGTCAAAAGGGGCTTTTACGCCCTTTACTTCCTGGTATGTTTCATGGCCTTTGCCAGCCACCAGTATAATATCGTTAGTATCTGCCAGCATACAGGCCGTTTTGATTGCCTCCCTACGGTCCAGCACCGACAGTGTTTTCTTATAATCAAGCGGCTTCACACCTTTCTGCATGTCCTCTAGTATCGCCTGCGGCTCTTCAAAGCGCGGGTTATCAGAAGTAAGTATAACTTTGTCGCTCAAGCGGCAGGCAATGTCTGCCATTACAGGCCGCTTAGCTGCATCTCGGTTTCCACCGCAGCCCACTATTGTAATAACTTTCTGCAGCGGCGTTCTGATCTGCTGGATCGTATTCAGCACATTTTCTAAGGCGTCAGGCGTATGCGCATAATCTACTATACCTGTAATCTGCGTATCCGATACCACATAATCGAAACGGCCAGCAGCAGAATTCAGGCTGGAAAGCACAGTTAACGTCTCCACAGGATCTTCGCCTAAAAGTACCGCTACACCATATGCGCTGAGCAAATTATAAGCATTGAATGCCCCAATAAGCTTGCACCATATCTCATGACCATCTATCTCTAAGTGTAAGCCTTGGATTGTATTATCGAGGATACGGGCTTTGAACTCCACAGCCTTTCGCAAAGCATAGTAATGCACATCTGCCTTTGTGTTCTGCACCATCACAGGACCACGCTTATCGTCGGCATTTATCAGCGTAAAAGCACCTTTCGGCATTCCGTCGAAGAAAAGCTTTTTGGCTTTGATGTACTCATCAAACGTCTTATGGTAATCTAAATGGTCGTGGGTGATATTGGTGAAAACACCACCTGCAAACTTTAGTCCCGCTACTCGCTGTTGTACCATGGCATGTGAACTTACCTCCATAAAACAGTAAGCACAGCCAGCCTTCACCATTTTAGCCAGCAACTCGTTTAGCGTAACCGCGTCTGGCGTGGTATGGGTGGCAGGAATTACTTCCTCATCTATCTGGTTTTGTACCGTAGATATCAAACCAACATTATACCCCAATTCACGGAACAGCTTATGCAGTAGAGTAACCGAAGTGGTTTTTCCGTTTGTACCTGTTACCCCAACCAGTTTTAACTTTTTAGATGGAAACCCATAAAAAACCGAAGCCATTTGCCCTAAGGCTAATGCAGAATCAGTCACTACTACATAAGTGATAGTTGGCTCCAGCGATTCTGGCAACTGCTCGCAAACTATAACGGCTGCATTTGCCTCAACGGCTTTAGCTATATAAGCATGCCCATCCGATTGCACGCCACGCACAGCCACAAAAGCAACTCCCTCGCGCACCTGGCGCGAATCGAAGGTAATGGCAGCAACAGGCACCTCCAAAGAGCCTCTGCTGTCGAGTACTTTTACCTCTTGTAGTATGGTTTGTAGCAATTGCATTAGCTTAAAACAATCGTTATTCTTTTTTCTTCATTTATTACAGTACCTGGCTCCAGCGACTGCTTCTGCACACGCTTTCCGACGCCCTGAACCTCTACCTGCAAATGCTCATTTCCAAGTATAAATAACGCATCGCGCAGTGTCATTCCTTTTACATCGGGCACCTGCCCTTTCAACATAGCGTTGCTCTCAAACTTTAGAGAACGTTGCATTGGCTTTACTTGCACCCACTCTTCGTCTACCCCTGCAGTATGGTTGCTAATGCCAATCTTGTTCAGGATAAGTGTCAAGTCATCTAAACTTCCTGCTTCTGGGTTAGGGATACTGTTTCTTTCAGGAATTACCCTTGCCTGAAGCGGCTGGTGCATAGCCAGGTCACGGGCATAGGCCTTATCAGCCAGCTCTTTAAACACAGGAGCCGCCACATCACCACCGTAAACGTTTACACCTTTGGGGCTATCAATAATCACGATGCAGCTGTACTTCGGATTGTCTGCTGGGAAATAACCTGCAAAAGAAGTTGAATATTCACGAACGTAGCGTCCGTTCTTCACTTTACGAGCCGTACCAGTTTTACCAGCAATCTTGTAATCTTTGTTGCGGATGTTTCTGGCAGTACCCTGTTCTACCACTCCTTCTAGCATTGCTCGCAGCTTTTTTAGTGTCTCATCCGAGCAAACTTTTTCATTTAGCACACGCGTGTGGAAAGATTGAATTACTTGGTCCGCTTTACGTATCTCTTTTACTATAATCGGCTGAATTTTTACACCGTTGTTTGCCACAGCATTGTAGAACGCCAGCGTCTGTAGTGGAGATATCTTTGTTTCGTAGCCTATACCCATAGAGGTAAGCGTAGTCCCATACCAGTTTCTATCTTGCGGGTTCTTAATATATGGCCGCGCCTCCCCTTCCATCTGAAACCCAAGTGTACTACCCAAACCGAATTTATTCAGATAATCTACATAGGCCTGCGGGTTTGTAGAGAAAGTCTGCTCCATCAATTTAGCCACACCAATGTTAGAAGACTTCTCAAACACCTGCTGCACCGTTATCTTACCAAAACCTCCATGATGCGAATCGCTCATATAGGTGTTCTTGATGCGGTAACGGCCATTACCTGTGTCTATAGAATCTGCAAGACTGATAGTAGGGTTATGCTCCAGCATGGCCATCATAGAAGCAAGCTTAAAGGTTGAACCAGGTTCCGTACGCCCTTGGTTACCAACAGCATAGTTATAATCCTCTATGTAACCACCTTTAACTTTGCCGAGGTTAGCAATGGCTTTTATCTCGCCTGTCTTCACCTCCATCATAATCACGCAGCCATACTCGGCATTTGTTGCCATCAACTGCTTATAAAGCGCATTCTCAGCTACGTCCTGCAGGTTTATATCTATAGTAGTCTTGATATCATAACCATGAAGCGGCTTAACTTCCGTACCATCATACACAGGCTTATTACCTCCTGCAATACGCTCAAAAAGCGCTTCGCCGTCTGTACCAGCCAAGTCGTTGTTAAAGCTAAACTCAAGACCCGCTCCGTTTTTGTCTTCGTTTATAAACCCAATGGTACGCTCTGCCAAAATTCCGAATGGTTTGAAACGCTTCTCTACCTTCTCGAAGATAACTCCACCGCGGTTTTTGCCTTCTCTGAAAATGGGCCACTGCGACATCATCTTTTTATCCTGGTAGTTGATCTGACGACCGTGCAGTCTGATGTAACGCCTTCCAGCATGACGTGCGTTTTTAATCCTGCGCCTGTAGTAATCTTCAGAACGATCTTTATAAAAGCGGGAAAGCAACATCGCCAGCGAGTCTATACCTGCATTAAAACTTTCAGCTTTAGCAATGGTCGGATCGAAGGCGACTCTATAGAATGGCAAAGAGGTAGCCATGATGCTTTCGTTGTCAGAAAAGATATTTCCGCGCGTGGCAAAAACTGGCTGGTAATGAATTCTTCGCTCTTTTGAAATTTTCTTCCACTTTTCGCCATCGGAGAACTGTATGCGCGTGAGCTTATAAAAAATAGCGCACGCCAAAACACAGACAACCAAAAAGGCTACCCGTACCCTGACTACTATGGATTTCTTAATATTCATCTGCAGGTACTATAACTTGATAAGGCGGAGATGAACTTTCTACAAGGCCAAGCGGAGCGACATTTCGCGCTACCTCAGATTGCTTGCTTGCCTCCATGTACTCAGACGCAAGCGTAGTATAATCTGCACGCAGATCTTCGGTTTCAACTTTAACCTTATCTATTCTGCGGATTGTTTTTTCGGCGTAATGGGTATTGCCGATATAGAAAAGCGTAATACCTGTCAGGAATAGGATATGTGGCAGGTACTTAAGTGGCACCCCCTCTTCGAACAAAGAGTCAAGGTTGGTATACTTATCGAGGTAATGAAATAAACTAAAACCTTTGGATTTAGTTTTTGGCGCCTTCTCCTTAGGCTTCACACGCGCCTTATTTCCTTTGGGCGTGCTAGGTCTTTCTGTAATAAGGTTAGAAGCCATAGTTTTACTCTTCATTAAGTCTGCTTTTTAACAGCAGTAGGTTATTATTTAATCATTCACTTCTCTTTTTTCTGCTACACGCAGTTTGGCACTTCTTGAGCGACTATTTTCTAAAAGCTCTTGTTCAGTTGGCGTTATGGGTTTTCTATTTACTGCCTCCAGCGGCTTTATCTCGTTGCCAAAAAGATCCTTTTCCACTTCCCCGAAAAACTTCCCTTTGGCGATAAAGTTCTTCACTAACCGGTCTTCCAGCGAATGATACGATATCACTACCAGCCTTCCTCCAGGTTTCAGCACTTCCGCTGCCTGCTCCAACATCTCCTCTAGCGCTTTTAGCTCGTCGTTCACCTCTATGCGCAAGGCTTGAAAAACCTGCGCCAGGTATTTATTCTCTTTCCCTTTAGGAGTACAGGAAGCAATTGCCTGCTTAAATTCCCCTATCGTTTCTATGGCCTTTCGTCCCCGCTGGCTTACAATAAGCTTGGCCAGTGTTTTAGCGTTCTTCACCTCACCATAAATACCAAAGATGCGATGCAGTTGCTCCTCCGAGTATTCATTTACCACATCAGCAGCAGACATTCCTGTCTCTGGGTTCATGCGCATGTCCAAAGGGCCATCAAACCGTGTCGAAAAACCACGCTCTGCCACATTAAACTGATGTGAAGAAACTCCTAAATCAGCCAGTATAGCGTCTACTTGCTTTACACGGTGCAAACGCAGATACTTTTTCAAATCCCTGAAATTGGCTCGCACAAACGTAAACACGGGACTATCGATCTTCTTCGACTGCTCCTGCGCATCACCATCCTGGTCAAACGAATAAAGCTTACCTTCTGTAAGCTTGCTAGCTATAAGGTCTGAATGCCCGCCACCACCAAAGGTAACATCTACATAAACACCATCTGGCTTTATAGCCATGGCATCAATAGATTCTTCTAACAATACAGGGCGATGATACTCCATTAAACTAAAGGCTCTCCCTCTGGTTTGTCACCCAAAAACTTCTGGGCAAGCTGTGAAAAATTCTGCTGGTCCTTAATCAGGAACTCATCATACTTATCAGGATTCCAAATCTCTACTCTGTTCCCCAACCCCACCACAATCGCCTCTTTCTCAAGCTCTGCGAAACGTGCCATCGTTCTAGGAACAATAAAGCGGCCAGTGCCATCCAACTCAATCTCTGTGTTGCCACGAAAGAAGTTACGCTGAAAATGACGGTACTCTTCATTAAACTCATTAAGGCCAGCCACCTTATCATAAATCACCTTCCACTCCGCCTTCGGATAAAGCACCAGGCATGGCTCAAACCCCCTCATCAGCACCACATGATTACCTGACTCCTCTGGCAGGTTCGATTTTATCTTTGCAGGTAAAACCAACCTTCCCTTTGGGTCAATCTTGCATTCATATTCGCCAGAGAGAAAGTTCATAGTTATGACAGCTTTGCCCGAGTAGATTTCGGAGTATACAAATGTAACGAATCAGCAAAACACAGCAACCACAATCTACCACTTTTTACCACTTTGTGGATAAATTATGGTTATCCACCCCACTTATCCACATTATCCACATTCACATGCCCCCACTTTGGGTATAAGTTTATTTGCTTCGTATCTTTCTTTTAGATATAATACGAGGATACAATAAATCAATCAACTGATTATCAATAACTTAATGGTAGTAAATAGAAAATAACCTATACTTTATACATATCCACAGCAAAAGTGGGGCAAAATGGAGATTGTGGGACAAAGTGGAAAGAATTGAAAGTAGAAGTGGGGTAAAAGCCCGAGGAGAAATGCGCTATCAACCCTTCCAGGTGTGCAATTCTGAAGCTTTAGTGCAGAGCCTTTTTGGAGAGTAAAAATTTATAACTTAAAACCTGAAAACATTAGGCATCACACACAAGAATAGAGAACTATATAAAGCAGATTAACAATTACTTAAACTGCTTAAATAAATAAGGCAGGAAGCTTTAAAAAGCCTCCTGCCTTATGAAATTTTCTACAGTTAAATTAGAAAGTAAAACCTAAGTGTAAACCAACGGCAAGCACTGGCGAACCATCTAAAAAGTGCTGGTATTCTACACGACCGCCTATCACACCGTTTTTACCAAAGCCAAAGTCATTCTCGAAATAAGCACTTCCTCCAAAATCAGAAGCTTTTATGTGCTTTACAGATCCATCCACGGTGCCTGCTTCCTCGGAGTTAGAATTATCTTATGCACGATGCCTTACAGAGGGCCCCGCTCCCAAGCGAAGCGTCATCATTTGTTATTAACTATATCAACAGTAGCAACGAGTGTAGCGGTAAAAAATTTATTTTTGACCGTGTAAATCCCCATCACATTGTCGTAACGAGAAGCATTTAAAGCTCCAAGGTTGAACCCTAGCACTATATGGTCAGTAAGGTAGCGGCCGTATTTGTTGTAGAAAAGAAAGCCTTGGCTGTCGTTCTCAGGCAACCATGTATAACTAACACCAGCTTTAAATATATTTGAATCGTTGCCAGCAGCATTTACAGGCTTAGCCAACGCCATAGAGACGAAAAAAATAATAGTAATTGCATAACTAAAGGGTTTCATAAGAGTGAAAAAGGTGGCTAAACAAATAGAACATTTTGTAACCAATCACTCTCGATTCTTGCTTTCTATCTGCTTAGGCTACAGGTAATACATACCCACTTTTATGGATATAGTTACAAAAACAACCCCAAATCCTTAACATATTTACCTCACATAAATAAATCAGACAATATAAGTACAGCAAGCACTTGAATTCCAATAAACATATAGAATAGTATATTTTTAACTTTTGGATTTGTAAAGCTGCCACCATGGCAGGTAAGGCTTATCGTGGTGCTCGTAGTGATAACCGAAGAAATAACAGCTAACAAAAGCCCAAAGATGATTTTTAGGTTGGGTAGAAGATTTATGTGGATTTTCGTGACTGTGTTCGCCGCGATGCGGCTGGTATGTTCCAAAGTAAAAAAGCTGGAAAGTAGCCAGAATAGCAGGCACCATCCAGAACAGCACTACGTTTTCGAGCGGGAAAAATAGCTGTAGCACATTGTAGGTTATAGCCATTAGCACAATCTGCCACCAAGTGATATAATTTTTCAGAAAGCTGAAATACCAAACCCAAAAACTACCACCATAATAATCGGGATCTTGCTCCGTAGCAACATGCCGGTGATGCTGATGGTGCCTGGGCAAGAGGCGCGGATACCAGTTGTAAGCAAAAAGCAAAGCTGTTAGGGTGCCAATAGCTCTGTTTAGACGTGGTTGCCCAGGTGCCGCTACGCCATGCATGGCATCGTGCGCTGTAATAAAAAGGCCTGTATACAGGTGTGTTTGCAGCAACAGGAAAAGATAGGTAAACGGGGAAGTAAAATCAACTTGAAAGAAAGCTAAAAGATACACTAGCAATGCCGCCCAACAAAAAACAACGGTGGTAGCTATCAAAGTACCTGTATACTTTTGCGGTTTTACTATCAATTTAACCTCACCCATCACACTACTTAATATTTCAACATAACCCGCATCTACAGTTCATAAGCCAGTAATGCATCACGCACTTGCTCCATTAGCCACATGGGCGTAGAGGTCGCACCGCAAATACCAACAGTATCGCCTGGCTTAAACCACGCATGCTGCAGTTCTTCTACTTTAGAGATGAAGTACGTATGCTCATTCGTGTTTTTACACACCTGGTAAAGCACCTTTCCGTTAGATGACTTGGTACCTGAGACAAACACAATCTTATTGAATTTACTGGCAAACTTACGCAAATCTTTATCTCGATTAGAAACTTGCCTACAAATGGTATCATTCGCATTCACCATAAAACCACGATTTTCGAGCGCGGATTTAATGGTATAAAAACTGTCTGTACTTTTCGTTGTCTGGCTATAAAGCGTGATTTCTGGTGGTAGTTCGTGCTGCAACAACTCATCAAGATTCTCGAAAACAACAGCCTCATTATTTGTTTGCCCCAATAAGCCTAACACCTCCGCATGCCCATGTTTTCCATAAATAAAGATCCTCTCTTTTTTATCGAATGATGTTTTGATGCGGTTCTGTAGTTTAAGCACCACTGGGCAGGAAGCGTCGATAAGCGTAAGGTTATTTTGAAGTGCAGTCTGGTAAGTTTCAGGCGGCTCACCATGTGCCCGAATCAGCACAGCCTCGCCTTTTAACTCTCTTAGCTGCTGGTGATTTATTATTTGGAGCCCCTGCTTTTGCAGCCGTTCAACTTCCTCATCGTTATGCACAATATCACCCAGGCAATAAAGATATCCCTGCTCCTGAAGCAAATCCTCGGCCATTTGGATAGCATACACTACTCCAAAGCAAAAACCTGAATTATGATCTATTGTTACATCTAAGCGCTGCATATCTATTATACCGCTAACTGTCGATATTGTTTAACAATGCTTCGCTGCCTAAGCCCTTCATACACAGAAATAATAAGCAACAGCATCAAAATCGAGTATACGCTATCTTCAACGGGTACAGATAGGGTTATAAGACCCAAGTTAAAGTCGTTGTCGTACCAAACAATTGGCAAATATGTAAGCACATCGTTTACGAGCAGAAAAGGCACCAGATGAACAAGGCAGGCTAAGTAGTAACGCCCTAAAAATTTGGTGCTTAAATAACCACTTGCTTTAATTGCACCTTCTCTTCCTCATTTAAATGATCTTTTGTAAGAAGGAAATCGCGCATGGTGCGTGCAAAATCAGGATCCAAACCTGCTTTCCTATGGTTTCTGAGACTGCTGATTATGATCTTTTTGTCCTCATCCAGATGGCCGCTCATATCGAGGTAACGCGGCACATAGTGCTCTACTGTAAAACGCAAAAATCTGATCTCAGCATTATTTGGGCTCATTGCAACAGCCTCTTTAAAGCCCGCTGCAGAGGTTTTTAAATGCTTTAATTTTGAATATGGATTCCATACATATTTGGCCATAGTTGCATCTGAGGCTGCTCTATAAGCCATTACTACAGGGTCTTGCCCCTTGTAGTCGTGCATTAGTTTATTGAATTTTTTGCCCACCTCACTGTCCTTAGAAGCCTCCAGATACTGCACCCGCAGTTTATTAAGGTTATAAGCAGCACCGTCGGCAAAGGCCTGCATGGCTGTTAGCAAAATGGCAAAAAATAGAATCGTGGTTTTTCTCACGTTAAATAACATTAAATCTGTACTTGACATATGAACTTAACAATATAGCAAGTTTCGCATTATCAGGTACTCTTACGCGCTCCATCAGTATTCGGGTTGCTGGCAAGCCCTGAATCTTTCTGAAAAGCTTTAAATAATAAACATAAGCCAAATATACTCCCATGCGGGCACCACTAGGCAAAGCAAGTATGCCTTTGTACGCCTCATCGAAATCCTGAAGTATATCGGCTTCTATTTCAACCTTGCAGTTGTTACTAAAGTTCAAGTAGTCAACTTTCGGGAAATATACCCTGCCTCGTTCCTGATAGTCGCTCTGCATATCGCGCAGGAAATTCACCTTCTGAAAAGCTGCCCCAAGACTGCAGGCTGGTTTCTTTAGTCGCTCAAACATTTCGGCATCTCCCTCGCAAAACACCTTCAGACACATTAAGCCAACCACTTCAGCAGAACCGTAGATGTACTCTTTGTATAAACCACGGTCGTATACATGATCATCCAAGTCCATTTCCATACTTTTCAGAAAGGCATCTATGTATTCGGTGTCTATTTTATACTCCTGCACTACAGCCTGAAAAGCATGAAGAACGGGGTTTAAGCTTATACCTGTCTCGATGGCTTCGTAGGTCTGTTTCTTAAAATCGGCCAGTAGCTTACGCTTGTCAAAGTCGTGGAAGGTATCCACAATTTCATCGGCACAGCGCACAAACCCATAAATGGCATAAATAGGTGCATGAAACTTCCGATCCAAGGTTTTGATACCGAGCGTAAAAGACGTGCTGTATGCCTCTGTAATAATTTTGCTGCACTTAAGGCATGTTTGTTTGAATAGCTCCATGATGTGGAAGGTTAAGTTACACCAAAGCTGGCACCGCAAATTCTTTTGCTATCTCTATCGCTACTACCTGTCCCGAAATTAAAGAAGGAGGCACTCCTGGACCAGGTACTGTTAACTGGCCGGTGTAAAAAAGGTTATTTACTTTTCTGCTTTTAAGGCTAGGCTTTAGAATGGCTGTTTGCATCAATGTATTTGCCAAGCCATAGGCATTGCCCTTAAAAGCATTATAATCATGTATAAAATCTCTGTGGGCATAGCTACGCTTGTACACCACAGCACTGCGGATTTCCTGTTTTGTAAGTTTTTCCAACCTTTCCATCAACAGGTTGTAGTAATACTCACGCATGTCGTCTGTATCCTGCAGGCCTGGAGCCACTGGCATCAGCACAAACAGGTTTTCACAACCTTCGGGAGCTACAGACACATCGGTTACAGAGGGTGCGGAAACATAAAAAAGCGGCTTTTCAGGCCACTTAGGGTCGGTGTAAATTTCGTGGGCATGCGGGCCAAAATCTTCATCGAAAAACAAATTATGATGTTGCAGGTTTAGGAGTTTCTTGTTTACTCCCAGATAAAACAGCAATGAAGACGGCGCCATAACCCGCTTATCCCAATAATCGTCAGAGTAGCTTTGGAAAGACTTTGGAAGCAACGCTTTTTCAACATGGCGATAATCGGCACTTGCCACCACCACATCAGCTTCATAAAAAGCAGCGTCTGTCTTAACACCAGTCGCAACACCCTGCGCTACTTCTATATGCTGCACATTCTGGTTATACAGAAACTTAACCCCTTTCTCTTCAGCCAACTGCACCATCCCCTCCACAATCTTGTACATACCGCCCATCGGGTACCAGGTGCCTAGGCTTATATCGGCATAATTCATTAAGCTGTAAAGGGCTGGCGTGTTTTCAGGTAGCGCGCCAAGAAAAAGAATCGGGAACTCCATGAGCTTGATAATCCTTTCGTGCTGAAAGAACTTCCGAATGTGTTTGTGTATAGACTGAAATACATCCATCCGCAGCACATCCAATAACAGCTTCAAGCTCACGAACTCGGACATGGAACGACTAGGCTTGTACACCAACTGGTTTATGCCTACCTCATATTTGTAAGCTGCCTGCTCCAGAAACTCATCTAGCTTTTGGCCACTTCCTTTTTCCCATTGTTCAAAAAGGGCTCGCATCTGATCCATAGAAGCAGGTACTTCTACAAAATCATCTTCACCAAAAATAACGGCATACGATGGGTCTAAACGCTTTAGGCTGTAGTAATCTGATGTGCTTTTCCCGAACTTGCTAAAGTAAGACTCAAATACATCAGGCATCCAATACCAACTTGGCCCCATGTCAAAAGTAAAGCCTTTAGCCTGAAAACTTCGGGCACGTCCGCCTGGGCTGCTGTTCTTTTCCAGCACCGTTACCTCATATCCCTGGTCAGCCAGGCAGGTAGCGGCAGAGAGGCCAGAAAAGCCAGAACCTATTACAATAACTTTACTTTTATCTACCATGGAAGGCAACGGTGTTATTTGTTAATCATATTGCTCATACACTTTTAGCATGGCCTTAAGCTCTTTGCGGGCAATGTGAATCCTGTTCTTTACAGTGCCTAACGGAATATCCAGCTTTTCGGCTATCTCATAATACTTAAACCCCGTGTAGTACATCATAAAAGGCGTTCGGTATTCCTCATGAAGTTTCTCTATGGCTACCTGTATATCGTTCAAGACGAAAGAACCCGTCCCTTTGTTTTGTGTCACAAAGTTTTCATCTGAAATAGAATACTTCAGATACTCAGTGCTATCTATATTACTACTACGCTTAATCACTTTGTTGTAGTTATTGATAAAAGTGTTACGCATAATAGTGTATAACCATGCCTTCAGGTTAGTACCCACCTTAAACTTATCATGGTTCGCCAAAGCCTTCAGAAGCGTTTCCTGCACCAAATCTTTAGCATCATCCATGTCGCGCGTCAGGTTAAAAGCGATTGGCCGAAGCGACTGCGCTACACCCTGCACTGTGTTAGTATATTCAAGAGCTGTCATTGTTTATACTTATTATATTAAAACATAAACAAATATACGCTTATAAATAAATTACAGTCATTTTTGTTTAATATTTATTTATAATATATAAACAACAAACTATCTATAGCATTGCAAAAACAAAAAGCGGCTCTGGCTACGTGTTAAAAAACACAGCCAGAGCCGCTTTAAATTGTATGAAATAATTATCTCTTAGCTAAACAGAGCTATAAAGTCGTTCATGTTGCGCAACACATGCACATTAGCAGGAAAAACAAGGTTATCCTGCTTCACCAGCATACCATAGACATAGATTGTGCACTCGCTGAACCGCTGCGACAACTTATCAAGATATGCCTGCACCTTGTCTCGCTCAGGCATAGAGGTTAGCACCGTGCAAAGGTATTTCGGTTTGCACTGCTCATAGGTAATTTCCAGGTCTCTAAAAGGTAGATTTTGTCCCAGGTAAATTACATGCTTATGATAAGACCTGATGACATAGTTCATAAACAAAAGAGCCAGTTCATGCAACTCCCCTTCCGGCAAGTATAAAAGGTAAGCAGAATCACCTTGCTGCCGCCTTACCACCTGTCCATCAATAGCGACAATAAGCTTTTGCCTGATTAGGTTGCTTATAAAATGCTCATGTGCAGGGCTTATGTTATTTGTTTGCCACAAAATACCAATCTTGTGCAGGAAAGGATATACCACCTGTAGCATAGCCTCTTGCAGGCCAAGCTGTAACGTTGCCGTGGATAAGACTTTCTCGAACTTGTCTTCATCCATATCGAGCATGGCATTTACGAGCGCACTTATGCGGTGCGAGGAAACTGAAACATTCTCGCTTAGCTGCTGCACCGCATTCAGAATCTGCCCATTATCCATTCGCGCTATTTTGGATATCTTGTACCCCTGCTCATTCAGGACAGACACATTTAAGAGCGTCTTTAAATCTGCATCGTTGTAATAGCGAATATTGGTGTCGGTACGTTGTGGGCAGAGCAGGTTATAACGTTGCTCCCAAACCCGTATGGTGTGCGCTTTAATGCCCGACAGATGCTCTAGTTCTTTAATAGTGTAATGACCCACGATTTGTACCCTGCTGTTTCTTGATGCCCTTATATGCTAACCGAAAATATTTCGGCGACACCCACAGCATTCCATAAGAAGCTGCGCCGTGCTTTTCTTCTTTACTATGATGCACCTTATGCGCTATGTTTAAAGCTTTAAGATAAACATTAGACGTTTTCCCAAAAAGCTTCATGCGCCTGTGAATAAACACATCATGAATCAGAAAATAAGCCACACCATATAGCGTGATACCAGCCCCTACCCAAAACCTGTAGTCTATCGGGTCGCTGCCAAATATAAAAAACAGCATCGCCAATGTGCCATAGTAGGCAAAAAACAGGTCGTTCCACTCAAAAGCGTGGTTGTGGCGTGTATGGTGCGACTTATGCAGGAACCACATAAAACCATGTAACACATATTTGTGCATGGCCCAGGCCACGCCTTCCATTGCTACAAAAGTCAATATCATGATTCCAATGCCTGTTAGCATACAAACGAAACAGCAAGTTTAACAAAAGGTTTATGAATTTTAAACAGTTTTTACCAGGTAATAGACTCTTTGTTTAAGAATGCCTGCACTCCTTTCTGAAAATCTTCTGAGTTGCGTACCACTGCATTTACTTCTGCAGCATGTTGCAAGCTCTCCTCCAGGCTCATTTCCTGCACACGAGCCACCAGCTCTTTCGTCACTTCCATCGCTTGGCGAGAGTTTTCGGTGCACAGTTTTCGGGCAAAAGCCTGCACTTTATCTTCCAGCTCGTCGGCAGGTACTACGTAATTTATAATGCCGTAAGCTCTGGCATCTTCAGCTGATATCAGATCTCCTGTCAGCAGTAGCTCCTTTGCTCGAGCCTCACCTACTTTACGAAGCAGAAACACATTCACAATGGCAGGCACAAAACCGATCTTTACTTCAGCATAGCCAAACTTGGCTTCAGGAGCGGCAAAAGAAAAATCGCAGATAGCTGCCAAACCGCACCCACCAGATATAGCATGGCCTTGCACCTGGGCTATTACCACTTTTTTCAGGGTATAAATTAAGCGGAACAGCTGCATCAGGTGTGTAGAATCAACTAAATTATCCTGGTAGTTGTAGTCTTGCAGTTGCTGCAAGAACTCTAGATCTGCGCCAGTACAGAACATCCCGCCTTCTGCACGTAAAACAATCACCTTACAAGACTCATCATCTTCAGCCGCCACAAAGGCCTGAATCAGCTCCGTTACCATTTCAAAGTTTAAAGCATTACGCTTTTCTGGTCGAGCCAACGTGATGTAACCTATACGGTCCTTTACTTTGTAGCTGACATACTCCAGCGCTTCGTTTTCGATTGTATTTATAGTATCCGTCATGGTATATCAATTCAGTTATAGTACTTTTCCCTAATCACTTCATTAATATACGCAGCATCACCCACCATGATTTGCATTTATCACGCAAATTAGTTTTAAAACAATTCATCTTGATAATACCACACGTACAGATGCAGTATCAGCAGAAATAAACAACAACTCGTATAAAATTCATTTGCTAACAAATGTTAGTTTTTTATATTTGCTAAAGAGAATGATGAAAGCACTTACAAGGAAAGAGCAGATAGAGAAGAAAGCCACTGCCTTATTCAAAGAAAAAGGTTTTGCGGCAACTTCCATGCGCGATTTGGCCACTGTGCTCGGCATAGAGGCAGCCAGTATTTATTCGCATATCCGTTCTAAAGAAGAAATCCTTCATAAGATCTGCTTCCGAATGGCAGATGAGTTTTTTCAAGCTCTAGATGCTGCAGAGGCTGCTGGTACTTCTGCCACAGAGAGGCTTGTAGAGGCAATCAGGGCACATGTGCTTGTTCTGACAAAAAACACAGAGGCTTCGGCCGTGTTTCTTAACGAATGGCGGCACCTAAGCGAGCCTTCTCATTCAGAGTTTTTGAAACTGAGAGACCAATACGAAGAACGGTTTCGGGAAATTATTAGGTTTGGCGTAAAGAATCGAGAGTTCGAAGTGCCAGACGAGAAATTTGCTGCTTTAACCATTTTATCTGGCTTAAACTGGCTGCATACCTGGTACAAGCCAAACGGAAAAATGTCGCCTAACGAAATTGCTACAAATCTGTCTGCTATGCTCTTAAATGGGCTTAAGACCACTAAATAGAACCAAACACTTCTTTATACTAATCTAACGCAGAAACAAGCGGGACTGGAAACAGACCTGCTTGTTTTGTTTAGTACCTGTTTTAACTACACCTGTATAATTCTGAAAGTCGAGTAGCTATAATTGCAAAACAGCCCCTACCGCAGTTACGGCAGGGGCTGTTTTGCATTGATGAGTAGAGACTAGAGCTTTTCCATCTCTTCCTGCACAAAATCTACCAAGCTCTTGATATAGTCTGTGCTGAAGTCGAACTTAATACCAGCCGCTTCATATACTTCACCTATCGAGACAGTGTAGCCAAGACTTAGCGCGCGTTTGTAGGCCGCCAACCCTTCGGCAGGGTTGTCTCTGTAGTTCTTCCAGACAGCTATAGCACCAAGTTGGGCCATGGCATACTCTATGTAGTAAAATGGCACCTCATAAATATGCAGCTGCTTCTGCCATATAAACGGCTTATATTTCTCCAACCCACTCCAATTTACCAGTTTATGGTTGAAGGTTTCAAAAATACTTATCCATTCGCTGTGGCGTTCCTCCTGGCTTTGCTGTGGATGCTCGTAGAGCCAGTGCTGAAACTTATCGACAGTGGCTACCCACGGGAAGGTTTCCAGCACACTCTCTAAATGCGTTTTCTTAGCACGACGGAGTTTGTCCTCATCCTCAAAAAAAGTATCCCAGTAGTCCATCGAGATTAGCTCCATAGACATAGAGGCTAGCTCTGCCACTTCTGACGGTGGATGCTTGAAGGCATTAAGCCTCATCTCTCGCGTCAGGAACGAGTGTACAGCATGGCCGCCTTCGTGCAACATGGTGATGACATCACGTAGGCTAGAAGTGGCGTTCATGAAAATGAACGGCACGCCTATTTCATCCAGCGGATAATTATAACCTCCTGGCGCTTTACCTTTCCTGGACTCCAAATCCAGGTGCCCCATTTCACGCATAGTCGCCAGGCAATCGCCTAAATAGGTATCAAGTTTGTAGAATACCTGCACCGTTTTCTCCAATAGCTCTTCACCAGATTTAAAAGGCTCCAGCGGTGCTTTGCCACTAGGGTCTACATCCAGGTCCCAAGGTTTCAACTCTTCTACACCTAGTTTCTCTTTGCGCTCCGCATCTATTTTAGTCAGCAGCGGCACAATGGTTTCTTCTATAGACTGGTGAAAGTCGAAGCAATCCTGAGGCGTATAGTCGAAGCGGCCCATGGCGGCAAACATATAGTCGCGGAAGTTAGCGAAATCAGCGTTCTGTGCTACTTCGTTACGCAACTTCAGCAGTTCATCAAACAGGTCGTCCAGCTTCTGTCGATCTTGAAAACGGCGTTCCTGTATGGCATGCCATGCCTCCTCACGTACTTGGCGATCGGTTCTCTTCAACCGATCTGCGGCACGTTGCAATGTAACTTCCTCGCCATCTAACGTTACAGTCATAGAGCCAGATATGGCTGCAAACTGCTGCTGCTTGGTGCTAATCTCGGTACTTAGCGGAATGTTCTTCTCGCGAAAAATTTCTAAAGCCCTAGCTACACCGCGTAAATAGATTCTGTATTTATCCTGATCGAGCTCCTTCAGATAAGGCGAGTCCATCAGCTTTTGGTTAAGCTCATGATCGTATGGTGCTACCTTAGGTTCAATTTCAGACACAAAATACTGGAAAGCGTTAGTCACTTCTTCGTTCTGTGTATCGCAGGTCATGCGGATGTAGCGCCAGCCCAAATCCTCGGACAAAACACTCTCTAATTCGCTGCGATCAGCCATCCATTTTTCCAGTTCGTCTGCACTGTTTATGGCGTGGGACTTCAGTTCTTCAAAGTAAGGCTGAATGCTTTCCCAGCTTTCAACTTTAAAATTTTCGGCTAAATATATGCGTGGTTTACGCTTCGGTATAGAGATATTATTCGCTTGTATGGTCATTCTATCTAATTAATATTCACAAAATGCAATATAACTACTTCTTACGAAAGTGCAAAAAATAAACGGAGCCATACCGTTTATGGTGTAGCTCCGCTTATATATTACGTAAGAACTTACTATCCGATTTGAATAATTACATCGTCTGTAAGCGGGTGGCCCACGCAGTTTAGCACATATCCTTCTTCCAGTTCCGCTTCAGATAGTCCATCACTTTCATCGAGGTGCACTTTACCGCTTAGGCACTTGCCACGGCAGGCGGTACAAAGCCCTGCCTGGCAGGAATAAGGCAAATCAATGCCTTCTTTTAACGCCGCCTCCAGAATAGTCTGGCTTGGCTGCACCTTCAAACTATACTCTGCTCCCTCGTAAAGCAATGTAACTGCTTGGGGCTGTATTTTACCATCCTCTCCTGCTGATACAGTACCTTGCTTTTCTTGCTCGTTCGCAGGCTTGATGGTAATAAAGCTCTCTTTGTAGATACGATCTTTGGGTACATGCAGCACATTTAGCGCATGGAGCACTTCCTCCATCATGCCCTGCGGACCACATACAAAATACAGCGCATTGGCTGGTTTTGTTAAGTTCAGTCGCTCCAAAATCTTAATGACCGTACTTTGGTTCATACGACCATAGTGCACGTTTTCTGGGCCTGAACTCTGGGATTGATCTTGCTGCTTACTGCCAAACAATTTATTTAGAAAGCCTAACCCAGCACTTTTTGGTTTAGGTGCGTTGGACGATTGGCTGTAAATATATTCTATGTGCAAACGCCCTGAGAACTTCTTCTGTAGCTGCCGCAACTGCTCCTTAAAGATAACACTGCTCTCATCGCGGTTGCCGTACAGTAACGTTACTTGGCTAGCTGGCTCCTCCGTCAACACCGATTTAAGAATGGACATTAGTGGTGTGATACCACTGCCTGCCCCAAATAGAATAATATGACGTTTTTCTGCTGGGTCGCAGGTAAGGCAAAAGTTACCAAGCGGCTCCATCACTTTCAGCGTATCTCCCACTTTCAACTTCTCTATCAGAAACGAAGAAGCCAGGCCGCCAGCTACTCGTTTTACCGTTACAGACAGTCTCGAGCCTTCTTCTGGTGTACTGCTTAAAGAGTATGACCGACGCACCTCCTGACCGTTTATCGGAAGTATCAGCGTCAGAAACTGGCCTGATTTATAGGGGGTTACTTTTTTTTCGGGGTGTTCTAAATGTATGGTTATGGCGTCTGCTGTTTCACGGGTTATTTCCGCTACTTGCAGATCAAAGTATAGGCTACTCATGTTCTATATATGTATCTAAAAGACGTTGTTGTAAACATGTACGAGAGCCGAAAGTTACGACTAACTGAAAATCTCTTAGAAAATATTAGGTAAAAATTAATCTATTAAAATTATTTAGCCGTATTATTCTAAAAATATAAATATTAGTTATCAAAGATATTAAAAAAACTGCAACTTTACACCATGTTATGCAATACCTGCGTTATAGGTGATATTGCATTTACACATAGCTTCTGTTCTTATTACAAAACCACAATAAAACTATTGATGTTATACAAACTAACACTAAAGAACTGTGAAAAAACCGTAATGGTAGATGATTTTACCTACGAGTACATCCAGAATAATGCTTACCTGCAACAGATTGAGTTTCTGAAGCATCTGCGTATCCACTCCAACGGCTATGCTTTTTTCCAAAAGAACTGGCCACTTAAAAACGGCAAATACCGCAACGAGACCATTTATCTGCACAAGATGATTGGGGAGCAGTTACTAGAAAAGCCCGAGAGTAACATTAAGCTTTATGTTCATTTTAAAAACGGCAATAAGCTAGACTGCCGCCGCGATAACCTGGAGTGGGCTCCGCTTTGCAAAATTGTGCGTAACACTACAAAAACGGAAAACAAACTTGGTGTGCGAGGTGTGCACAAAGAAGCACAGAAATACAGGGCTATTATACACTATAACAAGCAACGTATAAACCTGGGCACTTTTGAAACCTTGCAGGAAGCAGCCTTAGCCTATAGCCAGAAGTCTGAGGAACTGTTTGGCAAAACCAGAAGCCTAAAAACCTTGAACAAGTACGTAGAAGAGCTAAGCTAACTCTACTTACACTTGCACCAAGGCTTCAGTACCATACCCTTTCATTTTTTATGAGTAAACCCAGCAAACTTAGCGAAGTGCTAAGTAGAAACAGTCTTGCCTTTTCCCGAGTACTTGATGCTGACCTTAATGCGGATAATGTGTGCAGGCTTGACTTTACAGTGGCAAACCAAGTGCTGCAAAAGACAGACCTGCGCAACACAGCAAGTTTTAACAGAGCGGTTCAGGAAATGCTACACGCACAACAAGCTAGCATTGGTGTTGGAGGCTACCTAGAGAACCGCTTTATTTACAGCCGCAGTGCCCACTTCGACACCTCCGAGCAAAGCAGAAACTTACATTTAGGAGTTGATGTATGGCTAGATGCTGGTACTGCCGTGTTTGCACCCTTAGATGGCACAGTGCATAGTTTCCAGGAAAATGCAAACTTCGGCGACTATGGCCCCACTATTATTCTACAACACGAGCTGGAGGATATTCCCTTTTATACCTTATACGGCCACCTAACCAGAACCTCTTTAAAAGGACTAGCTATAGGCAAGCCTTTTGCCAAAGGAGAAAAGATTGCCGAAGTAGGCCCTTACCCCGAAAATGGTGATTGGCCCCCGCACTTGCATTTTCAGGTAATGAGCTCTATGGAAGGCCGAACAGGCGATTTTCCTGGTGTGGCCACATTGGCTGAAAGAGATTTATATGAGCAACTCTGCCCTAACCCTAACCTGATTTTACAGAGCAGGCACCTGCCGCTTTAGTTGCAAAAGCGCTATTTTTTAGTTAAGATGCCACTTTTGGCGCTGTACCCACAGGCAGCGCCTTTATTTTGGCACCAATAACAATTTATAAATGAATCTGAACATTGATTCCGTCCGCGAATTGGTGGTAAACTTTACCCTAGTATATGGTATGCGGCTAGTTGTCGCTATCCTGATGCTAATTATTGGAACATGGCTGATCAAGCGCCTGAATAGGCTGATACAGCGCATGTTGCTTCGCAAACATGTTGACGAATCGCTGCGGCCTTTTTTGGGCAGTATACTAAACGTAACGTTTTGGATTTTATTAAGCGTGCTTATCATCTCTCAATTGGGTGTGGAAATGACTTCCTTTATCGCTGTACTTGGTTCTGCAGGTTTAGCCATAGGTTTAGCCCTACAAGGCAGCCTTTCCAACTTTGCTGGCGGAGTGCTTATACTTACTATCAAACCCTTTAGAGTAGGCGATTTTATAGAAGCACAAGGCCAGATGGGAACAGTGTATATCATCAATATTTTCAACACTGTTATAAAGACAGGCAACAACCAAGTCATCTATATGCCAAACGGACCTTTGGCCTCCAGTGTCGTGGTAAACTATTCGGTAGAGCCAACGCGGCGTATGGAGCTAAACCTTGTTATCAGCACGCAGAACGACTTTGCTGCCGTAAAGCAGATGCTACAGGAACTTGTAGACGCTGACCTACGCATCCTCCCCAATCCAGCACCTTTTATAGGTGTTACGGCCTTTACAGAATACTCCATCACTATCAGCATGCGCCTTTGGGCAAAAAAAGAAGAGTTCTGGCCACTGAACTGGGACATGAATGAGCGTGTGAAAACTGTATTTGAGCAAAAAGGTGTTAAAATGCCTGCCCCAATACAGAAGCGGGAGATTATGCAGCAGGTTTAACCTCAGATAAATCAACAAAAAAGCTAAGCCCCTCAAGGAGTCTTATACTTATAACACCATGAGATTACATTGAGGGACTTTTATCTATCAAAGCTTAACATACTTCCAAAGTAATAGAAAGCTTACAGCAGTAATACTTTAATCAAACTTTATTGCCTTCACTGGTTTGATGCGGGCAATCATGGCTGCTGGTATAAGTATAGCCAGCATGGTAAGCAGTAGCGTAATTACATTCAGCACCACAATTACACCAATGTTCCAGCTAATAGGAACTGTATCCATGTAATAGTTTTCAGGGTCCAGGGGAATAAGCTCAAAATAGTATTGTATAGCACAGAAGCCAATCCCAATTAGGTTGCCCCAAAGCATGCCCTTCAAGGTCAGATTTAAGCCTCTAAAGTAAAATACCGTTCGTATCTGCGCATCTGTTGCACCCACGGCCTTTAATACCCCAATCATGTTGATGCGTTCAATGATCATGATAAACACCGTGGATACCATGTTGAAAGTGGCCACGAAAATAATCAGGATCAGGAATATGATCACGTTCTTGCGCAGCAGCTGCAGCCAATCGAATAACTGTGCATGGCGGTCTGTAATCTTTTCCAATTGCAGATCATAGTTCATCTGGTCAAACACCTGCTCCGCTACCTGATCTATCTGCTCAAAATCTTTCAGCACAATTTCTACACCGCCCACAATGGTGTCGGGCCAGTTGTTCAGGTCCCGTATCAGTTGCAAATCACCGATTACGAACACCTCGTCAAACTCATCTAAACCTGTGCTGTATATGCCAGACACCTTTAATTTGCGTGCTCTTGGAGGATTCTGAATAAAGTAGAAAATAGCTTCGTCGCCAACATCTAACTTCAGCTTATCGGCAATGCTGCGGCTTACCATCACCTCTTTAGATGAACTTGAATCTGGGAAAGAGATCAGCTCCCCCGCATCCAGGTTCTGAGACATGGTACCCAAGTCGTAATTTTCATCAACGCCTTTTAGCACCACACCCAGCACTTCATCATCTGTTTTAATGATGGCAGTTTTTCGGGCAAACGACTGTATATGTGCTATACCAGGAATTGCCTCGGTACTGTTCACACCTGTAGCACTGCTGATGGGTGCTCCCTCAAACGAGTTGTTTGTATCGTACTTGCTAATCTGGAGGTGTGCCCCAAAGCTAAAGATCTTTGACCTGATCTCGTTTCGGAAGCCTTCTAGTATAGCAAAAGACACAATCATGATAGCAATGCCTGTGGCTATACTTATAATTGCTATTTTTGTGACCGACGAGGTAAATGAGCCAGCCTGTACTTCTGATATTTTATCGGATATATATTTGGAGATGTTCACTCGCCTAATTTCTAATCTGCCTTAAAGATAGGTATGAATTTTGATTTCTACTCTATTACGATGACACACCCACATTTCATACTTTACACAGCGCTGATGCTAGGGCTTACTAACTGCTCTTCGAAAACTGCCGCAACAAAATCTACAGAAGTCGCTACTACTGCTGAGGTAACGAAACAGCCTGCCGCCACAGATGCCTTGCAGTTAGGAGCTGCCCAAACAGACAAGTACTTACCGCTGCTACAGGGCAAAAGGGTGGGCCTGGTGGTAAACCAAACTTCCGTTATCGGCCAAACGCACTTAGTGGACTCTTTGTTGAGCCTAGGCGTAAAAGTTTCCACCATTTTTGCCCCCGAACACGGCTTCCGTGGCGAGGCAGATGCTGGTGCCCATGTAAAAGATGCGAAAGATGTAAAGACTGGGCTTCCTATCATCTCTTTATATGGCGCGAACAAAAAGCCGCTGCCAGACCAAATCAAAGAACTGGATGTACTTGTTTTTGATATCCAAGATGTAGGCACCCGCTTTTATACGTACATCAGCACGATGCACTACGTAATGGAGGCCGCAGCCGAAAACAACAAGCAGGTGCTAGTGCTGGACCGCCCCAACCCCAACGGGCACTATGTAGACGGTCCTGTGCTGGAAATGGAGCAACAGTCGTTTGTAGGTATGCACCCTATACCTATCGTACATGGCTTAACCGTAGGCGAACTGGCCCACATGATAAACGGTGAAGGATGGCTAAAAGGAAAGCAACAGGCAGAGCTTACAGTTATCCCGATGGAAAACTATACCCACCAAACGGCTTATACCTTACCAGTGAAACCTTCGCCAAACTTACCCAACACACAAGCCATTACACTTTACCCTTCACTTTGTTTTTTTGAGGGAACAAACGTAAGTGTGGGCCGAGGCACACCTACGCCTTTCCAGGTCATCGGCAGCCCTTACTACCAAGATAAAAGCTTTTCTTTTGTGCCGAAGCCCATGCCTGGTGCTATGGAGCCTCCATATAAAGGACAGACCTGCTACGGTTTAGATTTAACCAACCCTGCCGATGCACAGCCTTTCACACTGATTTACCTGCTTGATTTTTACCAGAACTCTACTCAGAAAGATAAGTTTTTCAACAACTTCTTCGAAAAGCTGGCGGGCACCGCAAAACTGAGGCAGCAGATTATAGCAGGTAAAACAGAGACTGAGATACGTGCCAGTTGGGAACCTGCCTTATCAAACTATAAACAACTGCGTAAGCAATATTTGCTTTACCCTGATTCAGAATAAACTATGCCAAAAGACCTTCGCATTGTATTTATGGGTACGCCCGATTTTGCCGTACCAACTTTACAAGCACTTGTAGAACACAATTATAACGTAGTAGCTGTTATCACGGCACCAGACAAACCAGCTGGCCGCGGACAGAAAATTCAGCAGTCGCCTGTAAAAGAATATGCCGTAGCGCAAAATATACCTGTGCTGCAGCCTACTAATTTAAAAGCTGAAGCTTTCCTGGAGGAGCTGCGAAGCTATCAGGCAAACCTGCAAATTATTGTTGCTTTCAGAATGCTGCCCGAAGTGGTTTGGAGTATGCCTGAACTGGGCTCTTTTAATATTCACGGTTCTTTATTGCCCCAGTACCGCGGAGCCGCTCCAATCAACTGGGCTATCATCAACGGTGAAAAAGAAACAGGCGTTACCTCTTTCTTCTTGAAGCACGAGATTGATACAGGCGACCTGATTTTCCAGGAGCGTGTGCCTGTACTGGATGATGACGATTTTGGTAGCATGTATGAAAAGCTGAAGTATACAGGAGCTGAACTAGCTGTAAAAACTGTTCAGGCCATAGAGCGTGATGAGGTACAGCCACAGCCACAACAGCCCACATCAGAAACTAAACACGCGCCTAAAATCTTCAAAGAAACCTGCGAGATAAACTGGAATCAGCCAGCTCAGCAGGTGCGTAATTTTATTCGCGGCCTCAGCCCCTACCCTGCCGCCTGGGCAAAAATCAATAACAAAATGTTTAAGTTTTTCAAAGTTGATGTAGTAGAGGATTCAGGTTACTCCTCAGAGCCAGGCACCGTGCACTCCGATAATAAAACGTACCTCCACATCCAGACAGCAGTGGGCGCTATTGCAGTACTCGACTTACAGATGGAAGGCAAAAAGCGAATGCCTGTGCAGGATTTGCTCAGAGGATATACTTTTAACGCTTAAGCCTATGTTAGCTATAGTTGTAGCCGTAGCCGACAACAACGTTATCGGCAAAAATAACCAACTCATTTGGCACCTGCCCGCCGACCTTCGTCATTTTAAGCAGCTCACGATGAGCCACCCGATGCTGATGGGTCGCAAGACCTTTGAATCTATAGGTAAGCCTTTGCCAGGCCGCACTACCATCATCATCACACATCAGCAGGATTACCAGCAGGAAGGTTGCATCGTAACGCACTCAGTACAGGAAGCGATTGAGCAGGCCAAAAAGCTTGATGAAACCATAACGGTGGTAGGCGGTGCGCAGATTTACAAAGAAATCCTCCCGCAGATAGATACTGTTTACCTTACCCGCATCCATCATACTTTCGAGGGTGATACGTTTTTTCCTGAGCTAAATGAGCAGGAATGGGAAGAGGTAAGTCGCGAAGACTTTGCCCCAAACGAGAAGAACAAGTATAGCTATAGTTTTATCGAACTAAAGAGGAAATAGAGAAGCATCATAATAGAAAACAAAGAAGGAGCACCGTGTAGTGCTCCTTCTTTGTTTATGTGATCGGGAAGTTTTTTATCTCAGCTTTACCTTAGAATATAAATCTTTCCGTAGCCATTTTTGAAGGATTTGTCACCGTTTTTATACTTGTGCTTCATATCCAGTTCATTGCTCATCACCACACGATAGAGGTACACACCATTAGCTAGTCTGTCGCCGTAGGTATCGGTCCCATCCCAAGCATATTCGGTCTTATTGTTGCCAATGCGTAGCGGCCCCAGTTCTTCTTTCATAATCTCCTTCACAACCTTTCCAGTTACCGTTAAGACTTGAATCTTGATCTCGTCAGGCACTTTACTACCCGTCAGCGTAAAGATGAAGTTGGTTTTGGTAGAGAATGGATTCGGGAATGGGTAGAAATTCGTAACTGTTGCATCGCCTTCCACCTCAAACCCTATTCTATAAGGTGCTATACCAGATGCCTTACCAGCCACATCTTTGCCACGCACTTCTAACGTATACTTACCATCATCAAGCTTCAGCGGCTTATACTCGAGCCTGAAGTCATTCTTTTCATCGGCTGGAAAAAACTGTACTTCCTGTGCATTGTTTATAAGGTCCACTTCCTGTTGTCCGTTTTCGGTTACCAGAATTATAGACATTCCTGAAGGGTTTTGAAGGAAGTTATGCTTATTTTCATCTTTCAGTGTAACACTGATCAGAGGGCTTGGCGAGACAAGTTCTCCATCTAATAAATGCCTACCATCGAAAGCCACATCCAGAATTGGATGCAACTTGGCCTTTACTTTGAAGGATACCTCATAAATATTATTGAAGTAGTGCTGCTCTAGTTGATGGCGTGGATTTACATACATGCTCAGCTTGTAGTTACCATCCAGCGTCAACGTAGACATCCTGAAATCAAAGAAAGCTGTTTTATTGCCTTCTAATTTCTCAATCTTAAAACGCGAAACAGTTGGTTGTATACCATCTCCAGTTAATGTCACCTCAACCAGCAGAGAATCGCCGAATGCTGATGATGTAACATTCTGAAAAGCCATCGGCACTTTTAAGCTTCCTTCGTTAGCCTGAGCAGACAATATTTGTTCATTCACCTCCACTAAATCAGGTCTGATGATGCCTTCTGGTGCCACATCATAATACACAAGCCACTGTTTTAGCTGTGGAGCTGTACGTGCAGTCTCATCTTCTACATAAGCGGAAAGGCGTAGGTTAGGGTATTCTGCCGCATCAATAAAAGACAAGTCAAAGGATTTTGCCTCCACATTTTCCTGCAGTACCTGCTCTTCCCCTGTTCGTTTTACACCCGTTACAGATAAGGTATATTTATCATCTCCACCACCAGCACGCTCAATATTATGGTGCAGCGAATCCCAATTTAAAGCAGGCCCGATAACTGATGAAGTTATAGTACCAGATGGCCTACCTGTTTGTATACTGGCACGCAGCACAACACTTTGCGAAGTTGCTGGCTCAGCTCCTGCCAACGAAGCAGTTAATTCCTGCGCTGTTCCTGGCGCTGCACCCTTCTGACCTACAATGGCAAAGGGATAGCCATTTTGCAAATCATTTATCAATTCAGAACCTATGTTGTTAAAGGCAGCTTTCAAGGTAGGTGAGAAATCATTGAAAGGCACATTGTTTACTGTCATAACCGCCACGTGATATCCTTGAGGCACCGCATTCAGAAAAGCCTCTAGTTGATTTCGTGTGGCAGGTTTCGTCATATCTGTAAACGTGTACAAATGAGGACTAGAGCTACAAGCCACCTGACCAGGAATATTTGTAACCTTTTCCAATCTGATGTTGTCAAACACAATAACGAAGATTCGAGAAAGAGTAGAACCTGTTGGGTTGCCACAGTTGAAGCTGCCCTGTTGCATCTCATTTATATACATCCCATAAGTCGGTTCAGCGTATCTTACTGCTCCACCTACTGTTTTAATATCAATAAACTGTTTAGTTGGTATAAACTCCCATTTTGAATTTTCATCCGATGCCTTCGTTATACCAACTGTCTGCGCTTTATCGAACTGCCCATAGTGGCTTTGAGACCATCCCTGGCTACTTCCAGGAATATACCTGAACGAACTGTTTGCCCACACAGTATCCTCGCCTGCAGCATAGTTCTGGAAACGTGCCCGCCAATAGTAAACTGTACTATCGTTCCCGTTATTTACCTGCGGAAGCGTTAATTCCCACATGGGTACAGTTGCATTCTCAGCCGTAAATGTTCTCTTAAGCGTGCTGTTAAATGCCAACGTGGTATCTATTTCAAAGTAAAAACCTTGCTTGTTTGTCAACACCTGCGTTGCCTGTGCCAACAGCTTTACATCCTTGGAACTAACTATTCCATACTCAGAAGGACTGATAGCCACAAGTCCACTTGCGGGAAAATAATGTTGAAAGCGGCCTATGTTATTGTCTTCCGAAAGTTCCGCAAAGCTCTGAGTATGGTCTAGGAATATTTCGAAGGAGTTCATACCCAAGGCTTCTAAGCCTCTGTTATCAAGAGGCAGCAATAACTCAGACGGCCGTAGGATAGGCTTTACTTTGATAGAGTCAGTAACAACAATGCTGTTATCAGGCAAAGTGCGTTTCACAGAAACATAAATAGAATCGGGAATTGCTTTGCCCAAATTATTCACTCGAACCGAAAGTAAGAAATTGTTGGAAGTGGCAGTCACCACCTCTCCACTCTCACTCCTCACATTCAGTTCATTATTTACAAATGCATAATCTGGCTTGTCAGGTGAATACATTTTTAAACCAGGATCACCTTGCAGCACCATTTGAGTAACCATGGCCACAGCCAAATCGCTGGAAGTAGCTCCCATGACCCTTCTTATAGTCTCCTGCTGAATTACACCTATGCTCTTCCCATAAAAGTTTTCATCCTGAAAGGCGACAGTATAGAAGTTAGCTGAATACAGGTTCAAGAAGTTTGGGTAACCACTCTCGACATGCGCAATCATGGCTATGGCTCCCTTATCTGGTGTTTTCAACCAATCCTCGCCAAAAGAATTGTTGTTTGGAATAAAAGCATCTCCTGCACTACAGCCATTCATTAACATGACAGGGTATTTACCAGCATTTCGATAACCATTTATTGGATCAGAAGCGGTTCCGATGTCTAAATCAGTAGTGCCACGTGAACTGTGCCCGAAGAAAGTAATTAAAGACACTCCCGTATTTACCTCATCAGACACATTTACCGCCTCTACTACTTCGCTTACGTTTTGCCTGTATTTCTCAATTACATTCGCACCCAGATAGGGGCCTTCCGCTATAGATTTATAGTTTGATAAATAAGCAGCAATTTGGTTTATCTCACTCGTCGTTTTACCTCCTCCTAATTGCAGAATATTTTTTCTCCAGGGTGCATTTGCAGGCAGCTTTTCATATTCTTTCACCTTATTCAGGTAATTCATCACTTCCAGAGGTGTAGAAACTGCTAACCGACCAGTAGGCACTTTAGGAACATGAGAGCCGTTTTTAAAATCTATCGTAAAAAAGAAATCGGATGATGGAGCAAGGCCCGTAGGCACTAAATCTATCTCTTGTGCTCTTTTATCGCGATTACCAACCTGATAGTAACTAAAAATATTCCTGCCTAAATAATTAGGCATATCATCCCCAGCATATTTAGATCCCTTACCTATGATGAATAACTGTTTAGGTCTCTCTGAAGTCATCATGAACTTCATCATCCGTCTGATGGCATTCGCTGAAAACTCACCATAATGAAACAGATTAATTACCTGATCTGTAGTTATCAACAGGGTATCATAACCACCACCTTCCTCAGAGGCTCTATATGCAGCATATTCCATCGGCGCCGCAAGATTCGAGCTACCTACTTTTTTCATTAGCCGCTTATTTGTCAGAACTATATAGTCATGTGCAGCTGGGTTTATCTGCCTAAAGGTCAACTGTTCTGCTTTAGCTACAGGTTTAAAAGGCTTGGCTGTATTAGCGATGAGCACCTTATGAGAATGTCCAGAATTTTGAATGATAAAACCTTTATTGTTCCCATTTATGTAGCCCTCTACTCTTAGTATCGCATCAGGGTTAGTCACATCATATGCAACTGCTGTTGCAGGAACACCTGCATACTCATAGTAGGGTGCTGCGCCGCGTAACGAGTCAGTGTAGAAGACAAGTTGGTTAGAACCAGAAGGAAATATCGTCCTTTGAGGAAATGTAAGCCTTGCATAAGCTAGACTTACCTGATTGGCATCTAAACCTCCTGGATCAGTCTCTAAAGTGATTTTATTAGAAGTATAGATTTCCGAAAACTCCACCTCCGTCTTTCCCTTGATGGCGTTATTGCCATAAAGTTCATAACGAGAGATAGGCCTCCTTGTACCACCTGTAGGTGGTAACTTTAGATTAACCGCAAAAAGATGCTGAATAAGGTTTTGCGTACCAACAGCAAACTCCAACTGTGGCTTTGGGCCAGTAGTCACCACATTCGTTATACCTGTAAGGTCGTAGGCTTTAGCATTTCTGGAAGAATGAGAAAAATACCCTTCCCCCAAATCTAGCCAGGGCATGCCATTCTCTCCATACCTACGTCCAAGATAGTACCGTTCGGTCATCACAAGTTGCACCTTCTGCAAATGATAAGGTTCTGGGGTTTTACCGTTCACAGCTGGATTCTGCTCACGCATACGCTTGCCGCCAGCAGGCGAGTAGGTAAGAAAATATGCTGCTGTATCAGTATATAAACTATAAAGCTGATGCACTTGGTCAGCAGGGTCTTTATACAGTTCCCTGTCCAGTGCGCCATCGTTCTTCTCTCCAATAAACTCAATATAGTCAGTAACATCTAAGCGACTGTCCTGCTCTCCTGCCACATAAAGAGGAACTTCCTTACCTCGTCTAAATAATTGGAAATGCTTAGGGTTAACAGCAGCAAGTCCTAAGCTATCCAAATAGCCATAGCTCAGACGGTGAAGACCTGTGTTTACAACCTTTAACTTGTAGTATACTTGTTTATAATTGATCCACTCGTTGCCGTATACCTCCTGCGCGCGCAGGTTTTGAGCTGAAAAGAAAACTGATAGCAACACGAGAAGAGATATAGCCCACTTCCCTAAAATAATTTTACGCATGGATGCTTTGCTTAATTAAAAGAGTATCCTAAAGACACAATTACAGAGGAGGTGTTTCCATTAGAGATAGCATTGCTCTCCTGATCATTTATGCGCGATAGCGCTAAATCAAGGTTAAAGCCATTCGTGAGGAAACCGATGCCAAAGTTTGGCTGAAACCTTTTCGCCATACTTCCATCAAAATTCCTTGTCTCCTGATAGTTGTTGATGCCTCCGCGAATAAAAACAGTTTTAGCATAGGCCAGTTCCAAACCTACGTGCGGGTCAACAGACACAACATCAGATTGTAGAAATACATTGCGTCTGCCGTCGAAGGTAAAGTCGATATCTGTAGCCAGAAGGGCCGTGAACTTTTCGCTGAAGTTGAAACTTTTGCCTACTCCAAGCACCACACGGGGCAGAGTGAGTTCGGCAGTATTCTCGGGGATGTCATTCCCCGTCTGCAGATAGGCTTCCTCTAATTCTTCTACATTATGTGTCCAGGCGGTAAAGGTGGTGGTGATGTCTTTTGCCATCAAACCAAACTGCCAGGTGCCGCGCTGCAATTGTGTACCTGCATCAATGCCAAAGCCCCAGGCATTGGCAAACGCACCTACATTTCTGTAAATCACTTTTGCGCTAGCGCCTAAAGTCAAACCCTCAACTAGGTTACTTTTGCGGGCGTATGATAGCAGCATGGCATAGTCAGCTACAGAAAAGAAGCGGATGCTGTCGTACTGAATGTAACCGTACTCGTTCTGCAAGCGGCGTGTATCGGCTATGTCGTCTACCCCAAGCCTCATAACAGAAACTGCCAACGCACTCGATGAATCTAGGGGCATGGCAAAACTACCAAAGTCGCTCTTGGCGATACCTGCAAATAGTTCTGAGTGCATAAGTGCCACATTATATTTGTTTGGCAGCCTCAATAAGCCAGCAGGGTTCCAGTAGCCTGCCATAGCATCGTCAGCTATCGCCGACTGCACATTGCCCATACCTAGAGCCCTGGCACCCACGCCTATGTTCAGAAATTCGTTGCTATACTTTGGCGTAGAAACCTGCGCAGTGGCGGTAAGTCCACTTAACAGGAGCACGACTACCAAGGTACACCTCAGGGTAAATTTTACCATCATTTGAAGATATAAAAGAATATTTTAAACTAAAGAAGGTACTTCTACTACAAAAAAACCTCTCCTGAACAACATTTTTGGAGCACTAACATCCTCAGAGGCAGATTAGTTGACTTAGCACAAGTTTTATCTCAACGCGAAAATACATAATAAACAATACAATTTCTTTAACGGCTGTTTCATTGCAAAAAATTATCCTCAAATATTTTCCTTACAGTACCTTGCTTTACATAGTACCTTCTATTATATTTGTCTTATTCTTAAAGCAAATCATCATGAAAGTAGAAAACACACAAGTGCAGATGCGGAAGGGTATTCTGGAATTCTGCATTCTGGAGATTATCTCTCGTGGTGAAGTATATGCGTCAGATATGTTGGAGGAGTTAACAGCGGCTAAAATGATCGTTGTGGAAGGCACTTTATATCCTTTGCTCACCCGCCTCAAGAACGCAGCGCTTCTGGACTATAGCTGGGTAGAATCCACCTCTGGCCCCCCACGAAAATATTACACACTTACTGATACAGGCCGCGAATTCTTAGAACAGCTTCGTGCAACCTGGAGGGAACTTGTAGACTCCACAGAACACATTATCCAAAACAAGAAAGCTCAGTAACTATGAAAAAGAATATAAGCATTAACCTACAGGGCATTATCTTCCATGTTGAAGAAGATGGATATGAGCAACTGAGTCGGTATTTGGCTTCCATCCGCAAGTACTTCTCCCATTACGAGGGGCATGAGGAGATTATAGCCGATATCGAATCCCGCATTGCTGAAATCTTTTCCACGCGCCTTTCCCCTTCTAAACAAGTTATTTCGCAAGAAGATGTAGTGGCCTTGATTACGCAGATGGGCGATGTTACAGACTTTGAGATACTGGAACCGATGGAGGAAGAGATACCGCACTATAGCTATAGCACAGGAGGGCCTGAAACAGCAAGCGCTGGTGCAAATGCAGGAACAGGCACGGGAACAGGTGCTTTTACAGCACATGCTGGCCCTAAAAAGCTGTACCGCGACATATATCGCAAAGTAATAGCAGGTGTTTGTGCAGGAATCGCCAACTACTTAAACATTGATGCTCTCTGGATAAGGTTGTTTTTTGTATTTCTGGTAGTGCTGGGCATTCTTTCGGCGGGTTTCTCCACAGCAACTGGCATAGGGCTATATGTTATACTATGGATAGCCATGCCCCAAAGCGCATTGCTACCTGAGACTACTGTTAAAAAGCTGTTCCGCGACCCAGAGGATAAAAAACTGGGCGGTGTGGCAAGCGGCATAGCAAAGTACTTCGGCACTGATGTAACCGCAATCCGTATCTTGTTTCTGGTTTCTGTATTTCTTGGCGGCTTCGGAATTATCACTTACATCATACTCTGGATTGCTGTACCTGAAGCTGTAACACTTACAGAACGGATGCAGATGCAAGGTGACCCAGTAACGTTGGCAGGCATAGAGCGCACCCTGAAAGATAACCTGAACATGAAGGATAGCAATGGCCAGGAAAGCACATTCGCAAAGCTCATTCTGCTACCAATACGCCTTTTTGCCCAGTTGTTTGGTTGGCTAGGCAGAACGGTAGGTCCACTGCTCACCTTTTTAATTACGCTTATAAGAGTTGCCGCAGGTGTAATCCTGATAGTTGTTTCAGTCTCCTCTATCATAGCTTTAGTTGGTGCCTTTCTGGCATCGTTGGGTGTTATCAATACAGAGTACATTGTTTTAGGTGATTATCCGGCCTCCATTCTTATGGAGGGCTTTCCCTGGCCTGGCCTGGCTGCAGGCTTTATTGTAGGCCTTATCCCGCTTCTACTTCTGTTTGTACTAGGAGTTTCGCTTATCAGAAATAGATTTTCCTTATCCCCAATGGTAGGCTGGTCTATGTTTGCTGTATGGTTGGTGAGTTTATTTACTGTTATAGCAGTAGCAGCCAGCTATGCTCAGAACTACAGGCAGACTGGTGAATATGAGGCAATCAGTTCATTTGATGTGGCTGCTTACGAAACAGTTACTCTAGATACTTATAATGTTAACCTCGACTACGACCGTATTTACATAGATGTACAAGACCACAGCGGCGCCAACATCCAAGTTATCAAACGTGTCGAAGCCAGGGGCAGAAATGAGGCAGATGCACAGCGTAATGCACAAATGGTAAGTTACAGAGTTATACAACGTGATTCAGTCTTACGATTCGATAGCAATTATCAGTTCAAAGAAGGAGCCGCGTTCAGAAACCAAGAACTGAAAGTAACGCTACTACTGCCAAGAGACAAAAAGCTTCGCCTGACAAGAAGTTTTGTTTACATGCTACCTAGCGCAACCTTCGACCGCGACTATAGCACGGGTACAATTGTGCGTAATACCTGGCAAGTAAAGGGCGATATGCTGGAATGCATTACCTGTGCTTCTGATACCCTTAATAGCGAAGAGGAGCGAAATACTGTCAACAGGAATAAAGACGATAGCGATGATCCTAACATAGAATTTATAAACCAAGGCGGCAGCGTAGTTTTAGATAAGAGCGACTATAGCAGTAACAGTCAAACCTTCGACTACACTAATTTCAATCAGGTTATTGTCCGTGGGCCGTACCATGTTCAGCTGAGACAGGGTAATAGTTACAGTGTACGAGTTAGAGGAGAAAGCAGAGACATTAGAAACATACGCACAGAGCAAGACGGACAGGAAATCTCTTTCATCACCAAAAGAAGTAAATTCAACTTGATGGATAACAACACTCCTGTCCTAATAGAAATTACAGCACCAGACATTAGCAAGATTGAATTAAGCGGAGCCGTCAAAGCCGATTTAGGAACTATCGCTGGAGACGAGCTGGAATTAGATCTTTCAGGTGCAACAAACACCTCCGTTAATGTAAGAACACGAACTTTTAAAGTAGACATCGCAGGTGCCTCCTCCTGTTTCTTTGCTGGCACCTCCGATAGCTTTGAACTGGATGCTGCTGGTGCTTGCAACATTAATGCAGATAACCTAAAAGCAAAAACAGTAGACATTGAAGTAGCTGGTTTTACATCGGCAAGTATTTATGCCACCTCTACCCTGCGTGCCGATGCTGCTGGTGCTAGCAGTATAAAATACAAAGGTTCGCCAGATAACGTAACCGTAGACACATCTGGCCCTAGCAAAATTACTAGGCTCTAAGGCTTAAACTTCTACTAAAAATTCAGGCAGGTTGATGAGTAAAATTACCCTTCAACCTGCCTCCCTCCTGCTACTAGTACAAAATAAAACTACACCTTTTCCCACAACCGCTTCGCCTGAAGCGAAGAGAGTTAAGTAAGTGGTAATAGCCACACCTGAATACTTTTAGGACAACTAATAGATGGCGTTCCTATACTACATCTAAAATACTGGCGTTTAAAATATCGATTTAAGTTTAGTTGTTAGTTGAGTTTACCTGGCGAAGCCCTTTCTCCTTTCCTCTCTCCAGCAGAAAGGCGAAGGCTTCGTCAAACTCATTCTTCACTTTGCCTTCCAATATTGCCTCAGTCAGGATGTGCTTCAGGTCGCCCACCATCTTAGACGGTTTCAAATCGAAAGTTTCCATAATCACCTCACCTGTAATTACTGGCTGGAAATGGCGTAGTTTGTCGCTTTCCTCTACCTCTACCAGGCGCTTCTCCACCTTATCAAAGTTCTGTAAGTAGCGTTTTACTTTGTTATCGTTTTTAGAGGTGATGTCGGCGCGGCAGAGTTTCATCAGCGCGTCAATGTCGTCGCCAGACTCGAACAATAGCCTGCGGATGGCTGAATCGGTTACAGTGTCTTTTACCAGTGCTATCGGGCGCAGATGGAGCTTCACCAGCTTCTGCACAAACTTCATATGCTCGTTCAGGGGCAGCTTTAAATCTTTAAACAGCTTTGGTACCATGCGGGCACCGCGGTCTTCGTGACCGTGAAAGGTCCAGCCCACTTTAGGGGAATAACGCTTGGTGTCTGGCTTGGCAATGTCGTGCATTATGGCAGCCCAGCGCAGCCATAAATCATCTGACACTTCGGCCACATTATCCAGCACCTGCAGCGTGTGGTAAAAATTATCTTTATGCGAGTTGCCGTTTATCGTTTCCACTCCGTGCAGCTCTGTCATTTTCGGGAAGATAAGATGCAGCAAACCAGAGGCAAACAGCAGCTTAAAACCATACGATGGCGTTGGCGACAATACAATCTTATTCAGCTCGTCTGTTATTCGCTCCTGCGATACAATTTTAATCCGCTCTTTATTGTCCATGATAGCATCAAACGTATCAGGATCAATATCAAAGCCGAGTTGCGAGGCAAAACGGATAGCGCGCATCATACGCAGCGGGTCGTCAGAAAAAGTTATACCAGGCTCCAAAGGCGTTTTCAGCACCTTGCGCTTCATATCCTTTATGCCATCAAAAGCATCAATCAACTCTCCGTAGCTGCCTTTGTTCAAGCTTATACCTAAGGCGTTGATGGTAAAGTCGCGGCGTTTCAGGTCATCATCCAGCGTCCCTTGCTCCACATCTGGCTTGCGGGAGTGCTCTCGGTACGATTCCTTGCGTGCCCCCACAAACTCTACCTCCCACTCATCTGCCCGTAGCATGGCCGTTCCAAAATTCTTGAAAACAGTCACTTTTGGCTTATGCGGCAGCTTCTCGGCTACCAAGGCAGCCAGCACAATGCCATCCCCTACACATACTACATCAATATCTTTGGAAGGTCGATTCAACACCAAATCACGCACAAAACCACCAATTACGTAGGCATCAACGCCTAGTTCGGCCGCAGCTGCGGCCACTACTTCAAAAACGGGGTGCTCGGGTAGTTGTACTTTCTCCATCATTCAAAATAAACTCCAGGCCTTTCAGAGACACAAGCATCAAGAATTAAGACACAAGACTTTCTAAAGTATAGTTGTGCAGCATGATAAGGTTACAAACTGCCATACTTCACTTTGCCTGAAGCACAAAAATAAGGAGATATATTTAAAGTGCAGGAGAAATGCGGATTCGGGGATGGAGCAATGTAGAGATTTGGTAATTGAAGATGATTAATTTATAAATCAGAAACAGATAGGCTGCGTCAGATTTGATCTCACAGTGTCTTTCAAACCTGTGAGTGTTATCTGAACAGCTTTTGGCTCCTGACGCTCCCAAAAACTGCGCACGCTGCGTAGTCCTTTGTCAAAAAGTCCTTTGTCAATAATATAAGCCTTAGCCCCTCAGCACTGTTTGCTCTCCATTGGCTTCAAATTTGATGATGCGCGAAGGTGTTGAAGTCATGGCATCGTCCTGTCGCAACGGCACGATATAATCTACTCGCTTTTTTATAGTTTCTGAAACGTCAGCAAAGGTTTTAGGAGATGGCTCGCCGCTGATGTTGGCTGAGGTAGAAACCAAAGGCCTGTCGATTTGCCTGATCAGGCGATGGCAAAAAGCATCGTTTACGATTCTGATGCCTACTGTACCATCTGCTGCCAATACCTCTTTGGATAATTTTTGGGTATCGCTGAAAACGTAGGTCGTAGGTCGTTCAGCCTTCGCCTGCAATTCCTCAAAACCAGTGGGCAACTGCTTTACATACCGCTTAAGCATCTCTAAATCTGCCACAAGCAAAATCATCGCTTTCGACTCCTCCCGCTCTTTTATCTTGAAGATCTTACGAACAGCAGCTATATTAATAGCATCACAGCCAATGCCCCACACAGTGTCGGTAGGGTAAAGAATTATATTACCATAAAGCAGCTCCTCTTCTGCGGCCTGCACTGCTTTTACCAGTTCACTCATTTCTTAGGTTATTGATGTTAGTCTTTGTCTATCAATTATCAAACTTTGGCAGTTATTTTATCTCCTGAGTCAGTTCTATCAGCACACCATTGGCGCTTTTGGGATGCACAAAGCAAACCAATTTATTGTCGGCTCCTTTTTTAGGTGTTTCATTCAGCAGTACAAAGCCTTCGCTTTTCAGGCGCTCCATTTCTGCCAGTATATCGTCTACTTCAAAGGCAATGTGGTGTATGCCTTCACCTTTCTTCTCAATAAATTTACTGATGGCGCTGTCAGGTGTTGTACCCTCCAAAAGCTCTATTTTAGTATCTCCTACTTTGAAGAAAGAAGTGTTCACACGCTCCGATTCAATATATTCAGATTTGTAAGGCTCTACGCCTAGTAACTTAAAATAAAGTCTGTTGGCCGCACTAAAATCCTTTACAGCTATACCTATATGTTCTACGTTCAGCATTTTGAATTTGTAATTAGTCTAAGTAACCTTTTTTTATTAATTTTGCGACAATTCAAAACTAATAATTTCATCTGTTTGTTTATAAACAAGAACGAAAGAGATAAAAAAAGCTATGCTGAATTTCCCTATATACTTAGATAACAATGCCACTACGCCACTAGATCCGCGCGTATTGGATACCATGATGCCTTACCTGACAAACATGTTCGGTAATGCGGCATCTCGTAATCATGCCTTCGGCTGGCAAGCTGAGGAAGCCGTTGATTATGCACGCGAGCAAATCGCTTCATTAATTAACTGCTCTCCAAAAGAAATTATCTTTACTTCTGGTGCTACAGAGTCTGATAACTTGGCCATAAAGGGTGTTTATGAAATGTATGCCTCTAAAGGTAACCATATCATTACGGCTACTACAGAGCACAAAGCGGTTTTAGACACTTGCAAGCATATCGAAAAAATCGGTGGTAAGGTTACATACCTTTCTGTAAACGAAGAAGGTCTTATCGATTTGAAAGAATTGGAAGAAGCCATCACCGATAAGACAATCCTTATTTCGATTATGTATGCCAACAACGAAGTTGGTGTTATTCAGCCAATCCGTGAAATCTCTGCTATTGCCAAGAAGCATGGCGTGCTGTTCTTTACAGATGGTACACAAGCAGTAGGTAAAATTCCTGTGGACGTAGAAGCTGACGGTATTGACCTGATGGCTTTCTCTGGGCACAAAATGTATGGCCCTAAGGGTATAGGCGCACTTTATGTTCGTCGTAAGAACCCACGTGTTAAAGTTACTGCTCAGTTAGATGGCGGAGGACACGAGCGTGGCATGCGTTCTGGCACACTAAACGTACCTGGCATTGTTGGCCTTGGTAAGGCTTGCGAAATTGCAAAGCAGGATATGGAACAAGACACTGCTCGTATTGCCGCTATGCGCGACCGTTTAGAGAAAGAACTTCTAACGATAGAAGAATCTTATGTGAACGGTTCACGTGAGCACCGCCTACCACACGTTACAAACATCTCCTTTAAATATGTTGAAGGTGAAGGCCTGATGATGGGTGTGAAAGATATTGCAGTTTCTTCTGGATCTGCCTGTACTTCAGCCTCTTTGGAGCCATCTTACGTATTAAAAGCATTAGGTCTTAGTGATGACCTGGCTCACTCTTCGCTACGTTTCGGTTTCAGCCGTTTTACAACAGATGAAGAAGTTGATTATGCCATCAACCACGTAAAAGAGGCCGTTGCCAAACTTCGTGAACTCTCTCCACTGTGGGAAATGTTCAAGGAAGGTATAGACCTTAACTCAATTGAGTGGGCAGAACACTAAAAATCTAAATTAAAAATTAGAAATTAGGAATTAGAAGTGGTGCTTGAAGTCTCTTTCTCTAATTCTTAAATTCTAAAATTAATTTCTAATTCATAATTTTTAATTTCTAATTAAACAAAAGCTATGGCTTATTCAGATAAAGTAATCGATCATTATAACAACCCACGGAACGTAGGTACGCTTGACAAAGCAAAAAACACTGTAGGTACCGGCCTTGTGGGTGCTCCTGAGTGCGGCGACGTTATGCGTCTGCAGATTGAAGTTGATGAGAACCAAATCATCACAGATGCAAAGTTCAAAACTTTCGGTTGTGGTTCTGCTATCGCTTCTTCTTCGCTTGCTACTGAGTGGTTGAAAGGCAAGTCAGTTGACGAGGCTTTGGCTATCGACAACATGGCTATTGTAGAAGAGTTGGCTTTGCCTCCAGTAAAAATTCACTGCTCTGTTTTGGCTGAAGACGCTATCAAGTCTGCCATCAACGACTACAGAGTTAAGAATGGCTTGCCAGCACTAGAGCTGCCTAAAACACATCACTAAAACTTAGGCTCTAATGGGCCTGAGAATAATGTGCATGGTTAGAAGTGCACAATTCGAAAGCAGATTGTGCACCACTTAACCTTAAGCGGTAGCAGTCTGCTTTTTGAATTCAGGCACAAAAGCAACCTCAACTTCTAATAAGTACAGACTTAGCAGGTAAGGAAGAGATTGCTCTTAAATAATTTATGGATGAGGCTTGAACGCTAGCATAGTTATTGCTTTAGTGTTTGTGATAGTCTCTTAACTATAAGCATTATGATAACAGTATCAGACAAAGCAAAAGAAAAAGTTGTGAAGCTGAAGCAGGACGCTCAGTTAGACGACTCCTTCCGTTTGCGCGCTTCTGTTGCAGGCGGCGGTTGCTCTGGCCTCTCCTACAACCTCGACTTCGATGATGAAGTAAAGCCAATGGACCAGGAGTTTGAAGATAAAGGCGTAAAAGTAGTTGTTGACATGAAAAGCTTTTTATACTTAGCTGGCACCGAACTTGATTTTTCGGATGGCCTGAATGGTAAAGGCTTTTTCTTCAACAACCCTAATGCATCCCGCACCTGCGGCTGCGGCGATAGCTTCTCCGTATAGAAAAAGATATTTAAAAACGCGAAAAGGCAGCTATTGATAGCTGCCTTTTCGCGTTTTATAGCCTATGTTGGTCCTAACACTGCTAGCTACACCACCTTTTATCCCTACTCCGATAAGTTCTCTTCTCCTGCTTCACTTCTAAATCCTTAATTTGCTATATTTGCCCATAACTGTTGCTACTATTGCAAAAAAGGAGCAACAAAATCTTCCAAATAACGAACAACGATAAACGAATAACGAAACAATAATTGCTTCATGAGAAACATAGACGAGTATAACTTCGCAGGCAAAAAAGCCTTAGTACGGGTAGATTTTAACGTACCGCTCGATGAGAACTACAACATCACCGACGATAACCGCATTCGTGCAGCCGTACCTACTATCAACAAAATATTGTCTGACGGTGGCGCTGTTATCCTGATGTCGCACCTGGGACGACCCAAAAACGGACCAGAAGAAAAATTCTCATTAAAGCACCTGGTGCCTCGCTTATCAGAGGAATTTGGTACAACTGTACTTTTTGCTAATGATTGCGTAGGCGTAGAAGCTGCCAAATTGGCGCAAGACCTACAGCCTGGCCAAATATTATTACTTGAGAACCTGCGTTTCCACAAAGCAGAGGAAAAAGGTGATCCTGACTTTGCCAAAGATTTGGCAGCCATAGCAGATGTTTATGTAAACGATGCATTTGGTACAGCGCACCGCGAGCACGCATCTACAGCAGTAGTGGCACGTTACTTCCCTAACGATAAAATGATGGGTTATGTCATGCAGTCAGAGTTGACGAATGCTCGTCGTGTGTTGGAGAACGTGGAGCGTCCTTATACAGCTATAATGGGTGGAGCCAAAATATCTGACAAGATTCTTATTATAGAGCGCCTGATGGATAAGGTAGACAACCTGATTATAGGTGGCGGTATGTCTTATACTTTTGTGAAAGCTGACGGCGGCGAAATCGGTTCTTCTTTAGTAGAGATGGATAAACTGGACTTGGCAGCTAGGTTGATTGGCATGGCCCGCGAAAAAGGTGTTCAGTTGATGATACCTGTAGACTCTGTGATTGCAGATGCTTTCAGCAACGACGCCAATGTTGATACCTGCCTGAGCCACCATATTCCACCAATGTGGATGGGATTGGATATAGGCCCTAACGCACGTGAAACTTATGCCGATGTAATACGTGGATCAAAAACGATTCTTTGGAATGGCCCAATGGGGGTATTCGAAATGTCTAACTTCTCAGTTGGTACAGAAGCTGTGGCTGAGGCCGTAGTTGATGCAACACGCATGGGAGGCTATTCACTTATCGGTGGTGGTGATTCTGCTGCAGCCGTTAACCAATTAGGCTACGCTGATCGTGTGTCTTACGTATCGACAGGTGGTGGTGCGCTGCTGGAGTACATGGAAGGCAAAACACTTCCTGGAGTAGCTGCTATAGAACGTGACGATTACTAATTACATATAAGTACGATATCTTACCGAAGTTTCCTGCTGCTGAAAAGTAGCAGGAAATTTTGTTTTAAGCTTTCAGTAAAGGTACAATCTAAACTCATACTGCAGGTCTAGCTATCAACAAGATTTAAACATGCCATTTACTTTTTCTCATCCAGCTATCGTATTACCTGGGTACTACTTCCCCAAGAGGTGGCGTTCACTTACGGGTCTTATTATAGGGAGCGTTGCGCCAGACTTCGAAATGTTTTTCAGAATGAAAGCGCATATGTCCTACACACATAGCTGGCACAGTATATTTTGGCTTAACCTTCCTGTAGCCATTCTACTTGCTTTTCTTTTCCACCTTCTTGTCCGAAACCCTTTATTACACCACCTGCCACTTTTTTTAAAGCAGCGGCTTCACACCTTCACAAACTTTAACTGGCCAAGCTACTTCAGAGAGAATTACATTACTGTTATTTTATCTATACTAGTTGGCGCAGCATCACATATCTTCTGGGATAGTTTTACACACGCGTATGGCATCTTTATAAAATGGTTTCCTGTTTTAGCTGCTGAGGTATTAATAGCAGGAAAAGTAATTCCTGTGTATACTTTGTTGCAGTTGGCTTTCTCAGTCTTGGGTGCACTTCTTATACTTTATGCTATTCTGCAACTTCCCCCAGATAAAAATGTGAAAGTGAGCAATACCAACCTATCTTACTGGATGCTCATAACTGCCATCACTGCGTTGCTTACCATTGTCCGACTTATAACTGGCATAAACTTCAGTCATCTTCCAAACATGATTGTGGTACCCATCTCGGGCGGGCTTTTAAGTTTACTGCTGACGCCACTTATCATGAAGAAAGCAAAACTTAAGTCGGCCACCGCTTCCCATTACAAAGAGTAAGGGAGTAAGAGCACAAAAAATGGTGCTCTTACTCCCTTACATATTTCAACAAAAACAGAGGGCTTTAATCAACTGTTAACACCACTTTGCCTCGCGTTTTTCTGGTTTCAACCTGCTTATGCGCCTTTGCCATTTCTTCGAAAGGAAAAACGTGCTCAATATGTGCCTTCAGTTCTCCTGCTTCCATTAAGTCTGCTATTTTTGCCTGATCCTCTCCACTGGAATGTACCAAATAAGTTAGAGCTTTGATGTTACGCTTTTTCGCTTGCTCCTGAACGGCTTCGGTGGCTCCACCAAGTATAGAAACAATTTGGCCTCCGTCTTTCAGCGTAGCTAACGACTTAAGCGTATTTTCTTCACCTAACGAATCTAGCACGATATCTACATCTTTTACTACCTCCTCTACTTTTTGGCTTTTGTAGTCGATGTGTTCATCCACACCAAGTTCTTTTAGGAAATCAGCATTTTCGGCAGATGCAGTACCTATAACATACGCCTGAAAATATTTCGCGATTTGCACAGCATAATGCCCTACTCCTCCAGCCGCAGCATGTACTAACACACGCTGTCCAGGCTGTATATCCGCTTGGTGCACTAATACCTGCCAGGCAGTTAGAGCAGCCAAGGTAGTGGCTGCAGCCTCTTCATAAGTCACATCAGCTGGCTTATGTGCTAAATGCCCTTCTGGTGCCGCCACATATTCTGCGTAAGCTTTTCCATTGCCAGGAAAATTAACCATTCCGAATACCGCGTCTCCTTCTTTAAAGTACTCAACACCTTCGCCTACTGCTGCTACTTCTCCAGCAATGTCCCAACCAACAAGTACATGTTCGCTTTCTTTTATTGAATTGTAGAAGGCTTTTCCATCACGGGTTTTTGTATCAACAGGATTTATGCTGATGGCCTTCACTTTTACAAGCACCTCCCCTTTCTGAGGTGTTGGTTTTTCTATGTCTTTTAGCTGGAAGTTCTCAGCAGGTCCTGGTTCAGGTAATATTATTGCTTTCATATCGAATTTAAATCTTTACATACATTTCTAATACTGTTATAAAACTTAGCTCAGTTTAAAAAGTTATGATAACTTAAGAATATGCAAAACCTACACGCACCACCAGCACACTAAAAGGCTATAGTTTGAGATTAGAAACTAATTGAAAGTTACGTGCAAAAAGTTGCTTCCGCTTAATGTATGGCTAAACGATACATAAATTACCTTGCCTAATCTCTAGAAGGGGCTGGGTTAGAAATACCTGTTGTGCCACTGCTGGATGTGGTTACACCTGTGGTGCCTGTTGTTGTACCTGGGTTTATAGTGCCCGTTGTTGTGCCGATGGTATCGCCTGCCGTAGATTGCATATCGGTACCACCTGTTGTGGTGTCTTCTCTGTCTTCACCTGCATCAGTACTATCTCCGCAGGAGCTAAGCATAAGGCAAGATGCAAGTAAAGCACCCGAAAAAATAAAACCGATGTTCTTTTTCATAGTTCTTGAAAAGTATGTTATCACCTACTTTACGGGCACCTCTCTCTTCTGTTTGAGGTTAACCTTGCGCGGAACCCAAACAGCACTATTTAGAAGTAACGAAGAATTTTTAATCAAAATTTTCGACCTTTACATTTCCATCGCTGATTTATGATATCCATACGCATGACTTTTAAATCTTTGAAAAAACTACTGCTTCTCGGCCTGTTTCTTTACCTCCCTTTTCAGTCTATGGCTTGGGGAATGTTGGGCCACCGCATTGTGGGCGAAATAGCAGAACGACACCTCAGCAAGAAAGCCAAAAAGCGAGTACAGGCTATACTTGGCACAGAATCATTAGCGATTGCGAGTAACTGGGCCGATTTTATTAAATCTGATCCATCTTATGATTACCTTGGCCCGTGGCACTACATTAACTTTGATGCAGGTCTTACTTACGATGCTTTTGGTGCTTACCTGATGCAGGACACTGTAACAGACTCTTACACCAAACTGAACATGATGGCCAACGAGTTGAAAACAGGAAACCTGTCGCAGGACCAGAAACAACTGTACCTGCGCCTGATCGTTCACATTGTGGGGGATATGCACCAGCCGATGCACACGGGTCGCCCAGAAGATTTGGGAGGCAACAGAATCAGGGTGACCTGGTTTAACCAGCCGTCTAACCTACACCGCTTATGGGACGAACAGCTTATAGAGTATCAGCAACTTAGCTATACAGAGTATGCTACCGCTTTAAATTTTGTATCAAAAGACCAAATAAAAGGGTGGCAACAGCAGCCTGTAAGCGATTGGCTGTACGAGTCTTACCAGATTAGCGAGAAGCTTTACAATGAAATAGAAGGAACTGATGCCAAGTTAAGCTACAAGTATAATTTCGATCATGTACAAACGCTAAATGCGCAACTGCTAAAAGGCGGTGTACGTTTAGCAGGATTGCTGAATGAAATTTTGGGGTAGCTAACCTCTCAGAATACACAAGCTTATATCAAGCAGTTTTTCTTCATAGATTCTAAATTCAGAAACTTCGAAAGAAGCAAAAAAGGATAATATTGGTAAAATTGGAGAAAAGAGACTTTGATGCGGTTGTTGTAGGTTCGGGGCCGAATGGTTTGGCGGCTGCCATTGCCATGCAGCAAGTAGGGCTTTCGGTATTGCTTCTGGAGTCTAAAGATACTGTTGGCGGAGGTCTACGATCTGCAGAATTAACGCTACCTGGCTTTATACATGACATTTGCTCCGCTATTCACCCCTTAGCCGCAGATTCTCCATTCTTTAAGACGCTCCCTCTGCATCAGCACGGCTTAGAGTTTCTTGCTCCCAAAGTTGCAGCCGCTCATCCTTTTGACAATGGAACAGCTGCCAAGCTGAGCATATCAATAGAAGAAACAGCCAAGTTACTCGGTGCAGATGAATCTTCTTACAAAAAACTAATTAAGCCGCTGGTGCACCATTGGGAACAGCTAGCACCAGATGCACTAGGGCCTTTAACTATACCCAGCAACCCAATTGCCATGGGCCGTTTTGGTATGAGTGCTTTATTGCCAGCCACCACATTGGCTAACCTGCATTTAAAGTCGACAGAGGCACGAGGATTATGGGCAGGTATGGCGGCACACTCTATCCAGCCTTTGTCTAACATGGCAACTTCTGCCATTGGCCTGGTGCTGATGGCGATGGGCCACATAAACGGATGGCCAGTGCCCAAAGGAGGCTCGCATAGCATAGCAAATGCACTTGCTTCCTATTTTGTTTCTTTAGGCGGAAAAATAGAAACAGGCTTTCACGTCAGCTCACTTAAACAGCTTCCTTCTGCACACGCCGTGCTTTTAGATGTTACACCTAAGCAACTGCTACAGATTGCAGGACACACGTTTTCTCCTTTATATAAATGGCAGCTGGAACGGTACCGTTATGGCATGGGTGTTTTTAAGATCGATTGGGCTTTGGATGGCCCTATCCCTTTTACAGCAGCCGAATGCAGACAAGCAGGCACGGTACATCTCGGTAACACGCTAGAAGAGATAATCCAAAATGAGCTTCTAACTTCGCAGGGTAAACATCCAGAACGGCCATTTGTACTGCTGGCCCAGCAAAGCCTTGTTGATGGTACAAGGGCACCTGAGGGAAAGCACACTGCTTGGGCTTATTGCCATGTACCCAATGGTTCAGAGGTAGACATGACTGCTGCCATAGAAAATCAGGTAGAGCGCTTCGCTCCAGGCTTTCGAGACCTTATTCTGGGCAGGCACACCATGCATACTTCACAAATGGAAGCCTATAATCCTAACTATATTGGTGGCGACATCAATGGTGGCATCATCGATATTGGGCAGCTTTTTACAAGACCAGTTCTACGCCTCTCCCCTTATCGCACCTCTACAAAAGGTATTTACATTTGCTCTTCCTCTACCCCTCCAGGTGGCGGCGTACACGGCATGTGCGGTTATCATGCTGCAAGCCGAGCCTTGAAAGATATCTTCAAGCTGAAGCCACCACCGCTCGCGTAATGTTTTGAAAAAGTTAAAGCTAAGTATAAAAGAGAAGGCCCTGCAAGTGCAGGGCCTTCTCTTTTATACTTAGCTTTTCTCTGGATTCAGAATTTTATCTATTCTTACAATCGCATCATCTATATGATACCTTGTAAGATCGTTGGAGTGACGGCTCCTGGCGCTTCTTAATTGGCGCTGCAGGCTCACCAGTTCTCCTCTTACAATAGATCGGATATCAGACTGGCTCAGATCTACAGGCGTACCGAAACGAGAGGATCTGCTCTGTTCTTCATTTAGCAAGAAACCCATTCTATCAAGGTAGGCTTTCTGTAAGTTTCTGCGGTAGATATCAATTTTAGAACCGCTGTAAACTTCGCTCCACACACCGCGCTGTAGCTGACGCACCATATCCAATGCATTGTACTTCACACCGTTGACCTCATTCTCCATCAGGCGGGCCAATCTATCAGCAGACAGCAGGCTATTGAGGTGGCGTGCTTGTAGGCTACGGATATTATCTACATGGTTAGCGTGATGTATATTTTTGCTGATTTTAGACTGATGCAGCCACTCAGGTGACGACAATGCATTTTTAAGCACCCAATCCAAAGAAGCGGCTTGTTCTTTAGCACTTACGGCTGTATAAATATCGCCTTCCTGATTAGGCTTCAAACGCTCTTCATGAACACCACCTACATTTGTAACTACATGGCCAATGTAGCGGCTCCAAACACCTAACAACTCACCATATAGCTCTTCTAGGTCGTTGTAATCATTTGTTTGAGCTGCGGTCCAATCATAAAGCTGCGGTGCCACCTTTTTCAGGTTTCTCAAACCGAATGTGCTCGACTTGATGACATCGTTACCTATACCCTCCGTCTGACTTTCGGGATCGTAGCCACCGCTACCGCTTCCGAAGCGGAACATGGGGTTACCTGTTTTCTCTTCTATCAATTTATTTAAGGTTGGAACCTCTTCTTCAGGGCTGTCGGCTTCAGGTATGTACCGATAGCCCCAGTTGATGACATAGTGATCGTATGGCCCTAACTGGCGTACAAAGCGGATATCTTTATCGCCTGGCTGCGCCACATAGTTATAGCGGGCATAATCCATGATAGTGGCGGCAATACCGTACTCTTGTGTAAATTTACCAGAACGCAACGAATCTGTTGGGTAAGCAGCACTGGCTTTCATGTTGTGTGGCAATCCAAGCGCATGGCCTACTTCATGCGTAATTACCTCCAGCATCATCTCTCCCAGGTCGTCCATAGGCGTAGTAAGCGTACGGGCACTTGGGTTAGCGGCACCAGTCTCCAGCAAATACCTGTTTCTGTAAGAGCGCAGGTGATTGTGGTACCAAATGATATCACTTTCTATAATTTCTCCTGAACGAGGGTCAGAAACACTTGGCCCAACAGCATTACGGGTAGTGCTGGCTACATAACGGATAACGGAGTAACGAGCATCTTCTGGGCTGAAGTCGGGGTCTTCTTCTGGAGAAGGCGGGTCTTTGGCAATAATAGCATTTTTAAAACCAGCTGTTTCGAAAGCTTTCTGCCACTGCTCAACACCCGCTTTAATGTAAGGGCGCAGCTTGTCTGGTGTAGCAGGGTCAAGGTAGTATACAATTGGTTTTACTGGCTCTACCAGTTCACCTCGCTTATAAGCTTCTACATCTTTAGGCTCTAATCGCCATCTGCGGATGTACGATTTTTCGTCTGCTTTCAAAGCTTCAGAACCGTAGTCAATCTGGTTCACATTAAAATACCCCACACGGTAATCATTCAGGCGGGGCTGCATCGGTTCTTTCGGCAGCAGCACCATCGACTGGTTCATCAGCAAGCTAATAGCACCAGTTGCAGAGTTAGATGGAGGGTTACCAGCATCGTAGGTAAAATCCTGCTTCACCTCAATGTTTAGCGGAAAACTTTTGGCGCTATAGATAAAGCTGCGGCTTTCGTCGAGGCGATTTACCTTGTAAGTCTGGCGCATGCTGGAGCTAAGGCCGCTAAACGTTTTCACATCGCTTTGCAGAAACTTGGTTACATCAATTACATAACCAGCAGAATCTCTGACCATCGCTGCAATGTCGAAAGCATAGATTGTAGGCTGGTAATTATTTACCTGTACCGATAAGTTGATTGGCAGCGATTCGTCTGCTACGGCATCATAAGACTTTGTTTTGAGCAGAATCTTGTTGTCGAATTTCTGCCAAACCACCATCTGCTCGTTCACCGAAGAACCCGCGTTTACATAACCGCCTCCAAGACCAGAAGGCAGGCCAGCAAAACGGCTAATCCATAAGAAGTCACGGTTCAGAAGCGAATCTGGAATCTCGTAAAAATACTTGTCTCCTACTTTATGAATGGTGAAAACACCAGCATCAGAAACAGCATCGCGGGTAATTACTTCGTTATAGCTTTTAATTCCGCCTCTGGCAGCAGGTTTCGGCCTTTCAGCATTCTCTGTTTTGGCTGCTGCTGCTGCTGCTGCTGCTGTAGGAGCGCTTTTTGAGGCTTTTGAAGTTGAACAGGATGTTTGGGTGAGTGCCACGAGCAAAAGCAAACTCATGGCCTTGTAAAGTTTTGGCATTGGCTACTTACTTAAACTTTAAGAGGTTGAAACAAAATTCGTTTGTATGCCAGCAGGCATCACAATCTTAAAGTTAAGCTAATTTCACAAAACTTTGGCTATAAGATTAACTTACATGTTAAAACAAAGACTTAGATTTTGACATTTTGCTAATCAGAACTTTCTAGTTAAAGTTTTGTAACTCTTTGTAACACCACCCAGCAGCAGCACCCAATTGTTGCCTACATCGCTGAATGGTAGCATAAAGGAGGATGTTAAACTTACCTATACTTGTCGTGGCGCTCTAACGTGCTTTCTTATCCTGTACTGTTCGTTATACATAAGTTAATCTGCCCCCTTACAGTGATCTGTTCCGAACTGCACATCTTTAAAAGCAACACAAACTTTAAAGTATATAATTCTAATAAAAATTTAAACGTTTTATATAACAATATCATAATTCACCTAGTATATAGAAATATAGACGCAAAAACACTCCCTTATCAAAATATTTAAATAAAGAGCAGGCCAGTACCAAAAAAAGGAGGTTAGAATGTTGTTTAACTCTATTGAATTTGCTGTATTCTTACCTATAGCTTTTATCATATACTGGTTTGTTATAGGTAAATCATTGCGTGTACAGAATCTGTTTTTGCTCGTCATAAGCTATATATTCTATGGTTGGTGGGACTGGCGGTTTCTAATTCTGATCGTATTTAGTTCTTTTGTTGACTATTTTGTTAGCTTGGCAGTTGCTTCACAACAAGATAAGCTAAAGCGGAAACTGCTTATGTTAATTAGCCTGGTAACCAACCTTGGTCTGCTGGGCTATTTTAAATATTGCAACTTTTTTATTACCTCCTTCATCAATGCTTTTACCCTGTTGGGCCAACCATTACAGGCATCAACCATAAACATCATTCTACCAGTAGGTATAAGCTTTTATACTTTTCAAACACTTAGCTATTCTATAGATGTTTACAACAGAAAACTAGAGCCTACTCCAAACTTAATAGCGTTTCTATCTTTTGTAACTTACTTTCCTCAATTAGTAGCAGGCCCTATAGAAAGAGCCGCTAACTTGCTGCCACAGTTCCACCAAAAGAGAAAGTTTCAATATATCGAAGCTGTAAATGGCTTGCAGCAGATTTTGTGGGGGCTTTTCAAGAAGATTGTCATTGCAGACAACTGTGCCCAATTTGCTAATGATATTTTCACAAATTATGCTAGTTACCATGGTTCTACGCTGCTGCTTGGAGGCGTTTTGTTTGCCTTTCAAATCTATGGAGACTTTTCTGGCTATTCTGATGTGGCAATAGGTACCTCAAGGCTTTTTGGCATAAAGCTTATGCGTAACTTCGCTTTTCCTTACTTCTCCCGCGATATTGCTGAATTTTGGCGACGTTGGCACATTTCCCTCAGCACCTGGTTCAGAGACTATGTGTACATTCCGCTAGGTGGAAGCAAAGGGAATCAATGGTTCAAGGTTCGAAATACTTTTATAATATTTTTACTAAGCGGCTTCTGGCATGGCGCCAACTGGACCTTTCTGGTGTGGGGTTTAATAAATGTCTGCTATTTTCTGCCACTCTTGCTTCTGAAGCAGAACAGGAATAACGTGGATATAATTGCTCAGGGCAAGCTAATTCCAACAGTAAGAGAGTTGGTCCAAGTAAGTGTTACCTTCTTTATGACGGTTATTGCCTGGATTTTTTTTCGGGCTGAGAACATTCAGCATGCTTTTTCTTACTTAAACCACATGTTCTCTTCCTCGCTCTTCAGCATACCCGATGTTTTACCCAAAAAGATTTTATTGCTGCTCATACTATTCTTACTAGTAGAGTGGCTGCAGCGGGACAAAGAACATGCGTTGCAACTATCCCATATTTCCATTCCCAGACCAGTACGGTGGGTTATGTATTATACAATTGCTTTTATGATATTCTGGCTTGGTGGCCTGCAACAACAATTCATTTACTTCCAATTCTAACCTAGTCTACTATGAAAACATTTCTGGTAAAATTCAGCGCCTGCCTGATGAGCTTCTTTTTTATGATATGCCTTGTTTATTACAGCAACCTGTATACTTACTTGCTCCCTAACAGAGGAGTGTACAAGGCTCTTACAGACAGTAAAAAAAAGAATAATAAGGCAAGAGCCTTGATCATTGGTGACAGTGTAGGTGGTCAGTTGTTCGACCCGATGAATAATGACTCCAGTTCAGTGGTGTCATTAGCCTGCAACCAAGCCATTGACTTGGTTGGCCACTATATATTATTAGCAAATTCTCTGCAAGAAAATGAACAGATAGAGAAGGTATACTTTGTTTATAACCCTTTTTCGTTTAGGAACAACCTAGACCATGAGTTCACCTATAACTACTTTTTAAAACCATTCAATATCCCTGAATACAGAAATCTCTTTACTCCAAATACATTAAAGCAAATTGAAAGTGTTCCCTTTCACAAGTTTTCGAACTTACCGCCTGTTGCCATCACTTTCTGGACTCCCGAAATAAAAAAAGAAACAGAAACACAGGTTTTTATGTCTCAGATATCCTCAGAATATCTTCAGAAAATGATTAATCTTACAAGCTCTAAAGGCATTGAGTTCAAAGTAATATCTCCTCCCATCAGAACATCGCGAAAGAAAGAGGTAGAACACCTATATAGGGTTGCGATGGCTGAAAAAACAACAGAAAGATTCTCCCAACTGTTCGATAACTATTTTAAAGACATGTTGTTTTTGCCAGATGCCGAATATATAGATCCGATTCACTTAAACTATCCTCAAAAACATGTTGCTATCATGTTAGAAACATATTTCGATGCAGACAAACAAATAGCTGTCTCTAATTAATTCTTTTCAATTGGAACATTAGAAGTAATCTGGAGCAGCACTTATTCCTGAAGATAGCACAACAGTTCATATTAACTCTTTCTTCCATAACTTTGCAGCACACGCGCCGTCACCAGCAGTTGCCCCACGTGGCGTGTGGTATGTTCGGCGGCATGAGTTAACAAGCCTATTACTGTTGATGGAATTTGCGACCTTCCTACGCCTCGTACTTCTGTTAGAGTGTTTTCATCAGTTGCACTGAGTTGTTCCAGCGCCAGTTCTACCTGCTGGTTAAATTTTTCTACCAGTTGCTCTACTGTTACGCCATCCTGCTTCTTGCCTTCGGCAGCAAGTGCCTGTAGTTGCGACTCGGTAAGCGCCTCTCCCCTGGCGTACGTTAGCAGCCTATCCAGCACGCCTTGCAGGTGCTGCAAGTGGAAAGCCACAGTGGCCACGCCAGCAGGCCTCTCCCAAAGTAACCCATCGGGGAAATCTGCCATATATACATTTATTTCTTCTCGGACCTGCAGCAAGGCATGCGCCACGGGTTGCAGCAAAGGAGGCATATCAGGCAAAGGTCCCCGAAGCCATACTTCTAGTTTCTCTGGTGTAGTCATTGTATTTTTAGTATTTGAACCAACATTTTGTTGCGTCTTACCCTTTACTAGCCCCTAAGGGATTGACAAAATACAACAGAAATAGTGAACTCCTTTTGGGTATACACGAATATAACGGTGAACGTACAATTATTTTATACTTACTTTTGAGGTGTATTTTCTTAGCCAGATGTAACGGCACTGGCGGCAATTATATTTTCTGATGGAAGAACAAAAGAATAACCCTTTACACGGCAAAACACTGGAGCGTATTCTGGTAGAATTAGTGGACTATTACGGTTGGGAGCACTTGGGCTACAAAATTAACATCAACAGTTTTAACAATAACCCTAGTATAAATTCCAGCCTTAAGTTTCTGCGCAAAACGCCCTGGGCACGGCAGAAAGTAGAAGATCTCTACATCCATACTTTTTATAAGAACAAATAAGCAACATGAAAGACTTCAAGAAATACTACATTATACCTGCGGAGCCTGAAGAAGTGTATGTAGCACTTACCAACCCCAATACCTTACAACTTTGGACAGGTGAGGCAGCCGAAATGTCGACAGAGCCAGGCTCTGAGTTCTCGCTTTGGGAAGGCAGCATTGTGGGCAAAAACCTTGAGTTTGAAGAGGGAAAGAAAATAGTACAGCAATGGTATTTCGGCGAGCAGGCAGAAATGTCTGTTGTTACCATTAAACTGCACCCGCACAAGTATGGCACCTCGGCAGAGCTAAGGCATTTAAATATACCTGACGAAGATTATGACGACATAGTGGAAGGCTGGAACGAAGCATACTTCGCTGCTTTGATTGATTTTTATGAGGGAAACTAATGCTAGCCAGCATGGCTAAGGCTTATGGCACAGATACTCACAAGTTAGAAAGATACTGTGAGTATTTGTGCCAAGTTAGTTCTGCAGCAACCTATAAATTAAGAATCAAGCCCTCATCTTAAAGTTCACCTCTGTCGCGCTTGTTTAGGTATTCGAGCACTTCTGCTACAGAGGCCAAGTCGCCTTTAGCATGATATTTTTTGATGCGCTCCATTTCTCCTGCAATCAGTCCTGCTCTGGTGCCCTGAACTTTCCCCTGTGAATGCTTTACCTCTTCACTCCACGACATTGCTTTGCCTGCCAAGCTATAAAGCTGTAGCTGTGGGTATAGTTTCTGGGTTGCCGTTACTGCTGCCATAAAAGCACGTGTCTGTTGGAAAGGTGATGCCACTACAATAAGCTTTCTATAACCTTCAGCTTTGGCAAAACTCACTACCGACTCTGCCTCTATGCGGGTGTGCAGAAGGTCTGTATCTGATGGCACAGGTGGTATGGCAGTTATAGCCGTTTCTTTTAAACCAGCTCCTTTTAAAGCACGTTTCCAGTTCTCGAAGCCAGGGTAGCCGCTCATAGGCTTTGTGCCCAAAAACATAACTTTATCTGTCAGCTTCTGCTCCACCAGCTCCTTTGCCATCTCAAAAACCGCCTCCTGGTTATCAGCGGTCTGGCCGAAAAGGAAAACACCATCTGCCGACGAAGGCAAAGTATCGCATAAGGTGCGGATGATCAGTTCTTCTATCATAGCAGGCTTATACGCTATCCTTTTGCAGGGGATGCTTATCATTAAATTCTACCTCCTAAAATTTTATAACAGACGTAAGTCTTTAAATTTGCGAATCCTTCACTTCTAAAACTTCTGGTTATGAAATTAAAATTGTCTGTTCTTACAGTACTCACGTTGCTGTTCTGCCAAACAGCTTGGGCACAGCTAAAGCCTGTACCAGCAGCAGGCATTGAGGCTCCTGCTGTGCTGCAATTACGAGGCTACAATAACCGCGATATAGAGACTTTTTTAAAAGCTTACAGCGATACTGTTAAAGTATACAACCAGCCAGGGCAGTTCGCGTACCAGGGCAAAAATGAGATGCGAAAAAGATACGCCAGCATGTTCGCCAACACACCAGATTTGCATTGTGAACTGGTGAACAGGATAATTTCAGGCAATGTAGTGATTGACCATGAGCGGGTGCAGTTCAGCAAAAATAACTCTCGTCGCGAAGCCATCGCCATTTACCGCATTAAGGATAACCTGATTTATGAGGTAACTTTTATTTCTCCTCAGTAAAAATAGACACAGGACATAAGACACAAGATGCAGGACTTTCTCTTTTTTATACACTCTTTAGCTGCGCTACAGTGTGTAGTGCTTGAGCTTGAGTAAAACCAGAACTTTACTACGGTTTTTAAAAAGTCTTACATCCTGTGCCTTATGTACTACGTCCTTTAAGAGATACTATGATCCAGGAAGCGGAGCCAGAAGATATTGATGACCTGTTTGAGCTGTGGCAGGAACTAATGCGTTTTCACCAGGGCCACCATACTGTTTTTAAATATAAGCCAACTGCCGAGCAAATTTTAAAAGTAGAACTCCTCAGCCGTCTAAAGGACAAGGACACAAAGTTCCTCGGCTTTGTAAGTGGCAACGAATGGCAGGGCATGATTGTGGTTTTCATGCGGAAGGCATCACCAGGCTTTAAACTCTCCCGAAAAGGCTATATCGGCGAAACCATTGTGAAGAAAAAGTATCGTGGCACAGGCGTAGGTAAGGAGCTTTTTGAGGCGGCAAAAAAATGGCTACAAGACAAAGGTGCCGACCACGTGGAACTACAGGTATCGGTAAAAAATGCGGCTGGTATAAAATTTTGGGAAGCGCTGGGCTTTACGCCTTCTACTTACCATATGGTGCTGGAGCTACCTGAGGAGAAATAAAATAAATAGAGAAGCAGGTACAAGACGCAACTGAACAAGCAGTTTACAAAAAGCTTAATTTGATGTTCAGATCTAAGGCTATGTAAGTGTACTACTCTAGTATACAGGCTGTGCTGCGTGCACAAAAAAAGCACCTGCCAAAAATTTGGCAGGTGCTTCAGATATAGCAGTACTTATACTTCAGTCATTATTCAGCCGTCCAGAGTACGCGCTCCTGATCTGAAAGGATAAGCAGAATACGCGGCGGGTTAGCTACCAGCACCAGGCGCATCTCTACCCCTGGGAAAGAATCAGACTCTACCCACACCCCTTCCAACTCTTCGCTTTGTTCTAAAGCAGCTGGGTCTAGTGTGCTAGCCAGGTAAGCGGTTGGTAGCAGAATGTCTGCGTCAGACTTTATCTTCTCGTGCACATCTTCCAGCACATCCTCTAGTTCATCTCCAAACTCTTCGTTAAAGTCGTCCTCCAAGTCGTGCAACTCCTCTTCCAGGTCGTCATAACGCTCATCGTTATAGTCCATGGCGTTTAGTTGCTGCTTCTTCTCCAGTATGGCAACTATAGAATTGTTCAGGGCATTTACGTTCATAGCGTCTCTAATTTTTTACAAATTTGAAAACATGCCCCAGCAATTGCAAGTAATCCCGTGATAATTTACCTAAAGAACCATACACAGGATAAACAAAGCAGGCAATTATATCATGAGAACCACATACTTAGGCTGGCAAAAAGCTAAGAAGGTTTCGATTCCAAATTTTATAAGGCAGCAGCGGGAGCATGTTAGCAATTTCTTGAACAGTATAGCACGTAAGTAAAAGGCATATTTTACATCTATAAGTACAAAATAAGAAGGGTAGACGCAACCTTTGAGCTCTAAAATAAGTATAGCGGCGTGTGTTTGTTGGTTAAATTAATTTATCTAGTTATTCCTATATTTCACACCAGTTCTTACCTTGCGTCATAGTGCGGCTAGAACTGGTGTGATTTTTTATGCTAAGCTGCCAAGGTAGTATAAACCGCAGAGAGTATGCGTTGAGCAGCTTTAAAAACAATTACACTGTAAGAGAACATTGATACTTGTATCACTAAAACATAACCTTTTTGAACATGATTGAACCCGCTATACAGCAAAAGATTGACCAGTGGCTTTCTGGCAACTACGACGAGGCCACCAAAGCAGAGATTAAAGATTTACAGCAGCGCAACGAAAACGATGCCTTAGCTGATGCTTTCTACAAAGACCTGGAGTTCGGAACGGGTGGTCTGCGTGGCATAATGGGTGTGGGCAGCAACCGCATGAACCGCTACACGCTAGGCATGGCAACACAGGGCCTAAGCAATTACCTGAAGCAGAACTTTCCTGGAGAACAGATAAAGGTGGCCATAGCCCACGACAGCCGCAACAACTCTGATAAGTTTGCCCGCATTATAGCAGACATATTCTCTGCCAACGACATCAAAGTGTACCTGTTCGAGGCACTACGTCCAACGCCAGAACTATCGTTTGCTATCCGTCATCTGCAGTGCCACAGCGGTGTCGTAATTACAGCATCTCACAACCCGAAAGAGTATAACGGCTACAAAGCCTACTGGAACGACGGCGGCCAGGTAGTGGCTCCGCATGACAAGAACATTATAGCAGAGGTAAATAAAATCACTTCTGTAGATGATATCAAGTTTGAAGGCAAGCCTGAGAATATTGAAATGATTGGCGCTGACGTGGATGAGGCTTACATCGAGCGTGTACTAGGCCTTTCTATCTCGCAGGAGGCCATTAAGCGCCAGCACGACTTAAAAATAGTTTATACGCCTATTCACGGCACAGGCATCACCTTGGTACCGACCATACTGGAGCGTTTCGGTTTTACGAACGTGCACGTAGTAGAAGAGCAGGCAGAACCAAACGGCAACGGTAACTTCCCGACAGTTGTTTACCCGAACCCTGAGGAGAAAGAAGCGATGACGTTGGCCATGCAAAAAGCTGCCGAAATAGATGCAGATTTAGTACTGGCTACTGACCCTGACGCTGACCGTGTAGGTATAGCCGTGAAAAACCTAAAAGGTGAATTTGTGCTGCTAAACGGCAACCAAACAGGTTCTTTATTAATCAACTACCTACTGCAGGCTTGGCAAAAAGCGGATAAGCTAGCGGGCAAAGAGTTTGTGGTGAAAACCATTGTTACCACAGACTTAATCAAGAAAATTGCCGACAGCTATAACGTAACCATGTACGAAACCCTGACAGGCTTCAAGTACATTGCCGAAGTTATTCGTGAACTGGAAGGCAAGGAAACCTACATTGGTGGCGGCGAAGAAAGCTACGGCTACCTGGCTGGCGATTTCGTACGCGATAAAGATGCTATCTCTTCCTGCGCCCTTATTGCTGAAATGGCCGCAGTTGCTAAAGATAACGGACAGAGCCTGTTCGAGATGATGGTGGAAATGTATACCAAATACGGCTTCTACAAAGAAGAACTAATTTCCATCACCAAAAAGGGTATGCGCGGTGCCGAAGAGATTCAGCAGATGATGGCCGATATGCGCAACAATCCGCCTCAGACCTTGGCTGGTTCCAAAATAGCAGCAATTAGCGACTATAAACTGGGCACCCGCAAAACAGTGGCAACTGGCGAAGAACAAAAATTGACGTTTGAAAGCTCTAATGTGCTGCAGTACCTGACCGAAGACGGCAGCAAGATCTCTGCCCGTCCGTCTGGTACTGAGCCGAAGATTAAATTTTACTTCAGTGTAAATGAGCCTTTGGCCTCTGCAGCAGATTTCGATGCAACGGAACAGAAATTAAACCAGAAGATTGAGCAGATTCAGAAAGATTTGAAGCTGAAATAGTACAGCTTGCTTCTTAAATAAGAAAGCCTGAAGTGAGATTCTCATTTCAGGCTTTCTTATTTGCTTCAAGTTTGAATTGGAGAGCTAGCCCACTCCTATCTTTTTATCTAACTTCCCGAGTAGGTCCAAGAACTGCTCTGATCTTCTTTCTACCTCTTTCAGCCCATCATGTGCCTGGTCTATCTTTCCGCTGCTGTAGAGCTGATAGAGCTGCTTGGTATATTTATTAAGTTCCTGGTGCAGTGCAGCAAGTGCTATTAGCTCCATTTCAGCAGCATAGCGCACCATCCCCACCGTACTGAACCATACATCTACAGGCCCAGCATCAGAGAAGAAAGTACTATCAAAAGTACCGCCATACAAGAAAGAGCGAACTTTCGATTTGTACAGGATATGCTTTATCCTGAGCTGCTGAAAATCTATTTGGGTTATATCCATCTACCGAGCACAACACGCTGTATGTACTAACTGCTGCTTTTAGAATTTTAAGTTGATTAGGACCTGCTTAGTTCCTGCAGCTTTTTCTTGAACAGCACCTCGTTTGTGATATCATAACCGAAGGCAAGAATGCCTGTAATTTTATCAGCTTCGTAAGTAGGCTGGTAAGAGAAATTAAAATAATGTTCCTCTAACGGGCCTATGCCATCCTTAGGCAGCATTATTAATACTTCCTCGGCAACATAGGTTTCACCAGTGTTGTACACATTGTCAAGCAGCTTTATAAACCCTTGTGCTTTTATGTCGGGTAGCGCCTCGCCCAAAGGCTGGCCAATCAGATTTCGGCCAGGGTAAAGTTGCTGGTATTTATCATTTAGCAACTTAAACCTGTGGTCTGGCCCGCTAAGTACAACAAACATGGCGGGGGCCTTCATCATCAGTATCTCCATGTTTTTACGCTCCGACTCCGCTTTCTCATAAGCCTGCTGCACCTGGTCCGACAGTAGTGCCATCTGCTCATTTGTTTCTAGCAGTTCCTGCACCATTTTGCGGGTATCGTGTATATCAGTAGAGGACCCCACCCACATGGTAATATTTCCGCTTTCGTCCTTCATCGGAAGCGAACGACAGATATGCCAACGGTAATCACCGTCCTTATCTCTTTTGCGCAGTTTTACCTGCATTTCGGTGCCCGAGCTAAATGCCTGCTCCCACTTGGCTTTTGTATTTTCTACATCCTCTGGGTGGACAACTTCGTGCCAGTTGTCTTGTAGCAGTTCTTCTAAAGTTAAGCCAGTATAGTTTTCCCACCTTTTGTTGAAGTAGGTAACTTTTCCAGCTGAATCTGTCGTAAAGATAAGTTGTGGCATAGCATCTGCTATAAACCTGAATTTTTCTTCGCCCTCAGTCACAGCTAATTTTGCTAATTCACGCTCCGTTACATCTATAGCAGTTTGCATCAGGTAATCTACTTCACCTGCCTCGTCTAACACTGGTATACAAGCTATTTCCCAATAGCGCACATCGTAGCCTCTTTCCTCCTGCTCAGGTATGGTAATATCGTAGCGTACAATGCCAAGATTTACTTCTTCCTTTGTTTCTACCGCTTTGTCAAAACCAAGCTTGACGGGGTTTTCTTCGTAAGGAAGAGTTTTATCAGGAAATGCCTCTAGAAGCAGATGTTGTCCCAGTATTTGCTCCCGCTTACGCAAGCTCACTTTCTGATAGGCATCTGTTGCTGCAATAATCTTATAGTCTCGGGAGACAACCACTATTGCCCCAGGAACGCTATTAAAAAGTCTATTTATATCCATTATATGATGAGCCCAGGTGTTGAAGCTAAAGAACGTGTAAAGGTACAGCTTCCAATTGTAGATACACAACGGCACCGTTCACTTTCTGTTTGTGCTGGCATTAGTACAGTTTGCTAAGTCAGAAATAAGCAGGTGTGCTGTTATATACCCCATTGATTTCTATTTTTGCAACTGCATCGGAAATATAAAATCCCCCACACTAAAACCATGAACGAGCAATTCGCAACCATACAAGATATAATTCAGAAAAGAAGAACAGTAAAACCGCCACAGATGAACGGTCAGCGCGTTCCCGACGAGCAAGTGCAACAGCTGTTGGCTCTGGCTGACTGGGCTCCGACACATGCCAACACCGAGCCTTGGCGCTTTAAAGTATACGCAGGCGACAAGGTGCAGGAATTCTGCCTCTCCCACGCTAAACTATACAAGCAGCAAACGGATACTGAAAAGTATTTGGAGTTCAACTACGAAAAGCTACTGCACATGGGCGACAGCGCCTCCCACCTTATTGTTACCTACATGCGCCGTGGCGATTTACCTAAAATACCACCGTTGGAAGAAATTGCTGCTACTTCCTGCGCTATTCAGAATCTACTGTTAGGCGCTACGGCCCTTGGTATCGCTAGTTACTGGGGCTCTGGCGGCATGGCATACCACCCAGCTATGAAAGAAATGCTGCAGCTGCGCGAAGAAGATGTGGTACTCGGGATTTTATACCTGGGTTACACCGATAAAGAAGTTCCTGCAGGAAAAAGAATCGTGCCGCTGGAAGAGAAAGTTGAGTGGCACGCTTAGTTAATTATGAATGAAGAATTATGAATGGGAGAAGGTGAAGTATCATCTTCTCCTTTTTCTTTTAGCTATAAAACAATAATGCCTCTAATAAACCTAACCACAAAAGGGATAAAAAAGAAAAGCCGCTGGCTTTCGGCTCAGCGGCTAATCTACCTTTGGCTTATCTTTAGCCTCAGGGGCATATCTTTTGGTTTCTTGTCTAACGTTTAAAACCTAGTATCTATTGTTTACTTAAAACGGAGGTTCTTCGTCAAAGTTTGATGTTGGGAAACCTCCCCCACCGTTACCGCCATCGTTCATGCGGCTGCCCAAACGTATAGATCCAGGTGTTTCTGCATCAAACGTACTATTCGGCAAAGCATTAAATCCAGCCATACCGTCTCCGCCGAAGTCGTTATCCAGGTTCGTAAATTTAGTGTACTTACCGATAAATTTCAGCTGCACGTTTTCCAGGGAACCGTTACGGTGTTTAGCAATAATTACCTCTCCTACTCCAGCTGTCGGGTTGCCCATTTCATCTTCGGTGATACCATAATATTCTGGGCGGTACAGGAAAAGCACCATATCGGCATCCTGCTCTATGGAACCAGATTCGCGAAGGTCGGAAAGCTGCGGACGCTTATCGCCACCACGTGTTTCCACGGCACGGCTTAGCTGCGACAGCGCAATTACAGGCACGTTCAGTTCCTTCGCCAGCATTTTCATGGCTCTGGAAATAGACGCAATTTCCTGTTCACGGTTACCACCACCCTTGCCATCTGCGTTACCGCTCATTAGCTGCAGGTAGTCAATAATGACCATCTGTATGTCGTACTGCGCCTTTAAACGGCGACACTTTGTACGCAACTCACGAATCGACAGACCTGGCGTATCATCAATAAAAATAGGCGCTTCGGTCAGTTTTGAGATTTTATGGTTTAGCTGTGCCCACTCGTAATCTTCCAAACTACCTTTCTTTATCTTCTCAGAATCTAGTTCAGCTTCCGAAGAAATAAGACGGTTTACCAACTGCAGCGACGACATCTCGAGTGAGAAGATAGCAACTCCTTTTTTAAAATCCACTGCCGCGTTACGCAGGCAGGAAAGTACGAAGGCCGTTTTACCCATCGCAGGACGGGCAGCAAGAATAATTAAGTCGGATGGCTGCCAGCCTGAAGTTACACGGTCTAGCGCCGTCATGCCACTTGGCACACCTGTCAGACCGTCGGTTTGCTTTCGCTTCTCCTCCAGCTCCTTAATAGCCTGGTGCATGAGCGAACGCATGTCGTCGAAGTTCTTACGAATGTTCGATTCCGACACCTCGTATAGTTTGGCCTCGGTGCTATCTAGTAGGTCAAACACGTCGGTGGTATCCTCGAAAGCTCTGGTTAGTACCTCTGAAGAAATAGAGATCAAGTCGCGCTTAATCGAGTTTTCCGTGATGATACGGGCGTGGTACTCGATGTTGGCGGCCGAGTTCACACGGGTAGTCAGCTGTGTTACATAGTAAGCGCCTCCTGCCAGTTCCAGCTCTCCCTGCTCCCGCAGCTCATGCGTTACTGTCAGAATATCAATTGGTTCAGACTTATCGAAGAGGGCCAGTATGGCTTTGAAAATGCGCTGATGCGCCTCCTTGTAAAAGCTTTGTGGCCTTAAAATATCGATCACAGTTGTCAGGGCATCTTTTTCCAACATCAATGCTCCTAGCACAGCTTCCTCCAGATCCAGTGCCTGCGGTGGCTTTTTGCCTAACTCCGAAACAGCGGGAGCTTTTTTGCTCCACCCGTTACGGTTTGTCGCTGGCCGCACGTTCATTTTCATCTCCTCCATAGGTACAAATATAAACTCTAATACATGCGCTTTCCGTATTTTACCCCAAAAGTTTCTAACCCAGCTATCAACAGGCTGTCTTACAGATACAAACAAGTTATCCACATAACAACATAGTTATCCTACAAAGTATCCACATATTAGGGTATAGCTATTTTATTTTAGGGAAGGAATTATAACTTTGCTCGTATTGCAAACAATTGGCCAATGGACAAGAAGGATTTTCAGCACATACATTTAATTGCCGTAGGCGGGAGCATTATGCACAACATGGCCTTGGCACTGCACGATAAAGGCCTGAAAGTAACAGGCTCTGACGACGAGATTTTTGAACCTGCCAAGAGCAGACTCGCCGCCGCAGGCTTACTGCCAGAGCAAGAAGGCTGGTTCCCCAAGAAGCTCGACTCTAAACCTGATGCCGTTATATTGGGTATGCATGCACGTCCTGACAACCCAGAGCTGCAGCGTGCACAGGAGCTGAATATACCGATTTACTCATTCCCTGAGTTTATCTACGAACAAAGCAAAGACAAACAGCGCATCGTAATTGGCGGCAGCCACGGCAAAACCACCATCACGTCTATCATCCTGCACGTGCTCCAGCACCTGGGCCGCAAGTTCGATTATGCCGTTGGTGCACAGCTTGAAGGTTTCGACCGTATGGTAATGCTGACCGATGACGCCCCTGTTATCATCATTGAAGGCGACGAGTACCTCTCCGACCCTATCAAGCGCGTCCCTAAATTCCACCTGTACCACCACCACATCGGGGTAATCAGTGGTATCAACTGGGATCATATCAACGTATTCCCAGACCCGAAGATGTACCGCGACCAGTTCCGCCTTTTTGCTGAAATGACGCCAAAAGCTGGAACGCTTATTTATGATCAAGATGATGAGCAGGTGCAGTTGGTAAGCGTACCACGTAACCCAGCCGACATTGCTTACATCGGTTATTCGGTGCACGAACATTCCATCAAAAACGGCAAAACCATACTGCACACCAAGAAAGACGGTGATGTGGAAATACAATTATTCGGAGAGCACAACCTGCGCAATATAAGCGCAGCAAAAGAAGTATGTAAGAAGATTGGCGTGAAGGCGCACGATTTTTATGAAGCCCTGAGAACGTTTAAAGGCGCAGCCAAGCGGCTCGAGAAACTTGGTGAGAACGGCAACACTTCTCTTTTCCGCGACTTTGCCCATGCCCCATCTAAAGTAAAGGCTACGACAGAAGCCGTGAAAAAGCAGTTTCCGCAGCGACAACTGGTGGCGGTGCTGGAGCTGCATACTTTCAGCAGCCTAAACAAGAGTTTTATACCCCAGTATGCTGGCGCACTTGATTTGGCCGATGAACCGATTGTATACTTCAGCCCTAAAACCATAGAGCACAAGCGCATGGAGATGCTGACAGAAGAGGAACTGAAAGCTGCTTTCAAAAATCCGCACCTGCAAGTCTTCACCGATTCAGAAGCATTGCAACAGCATTTAACCAGCCGCAGCTGGCAAAACAGCAGCCTGCTGCTCATGAGCTCTGGCACTTACAATAACATGAACCTGGAGGCGCTAAAACAGGCGGTTCTTTAACCCATACCCTACTTTTATGAAATTGAACCTAAAACGCCCCATCGTATTTTTCGACTTGGAAACCACAGGCACCGACATCTGCAAAGACCGTGTGGTGGAGATAAGCGTGCTGAAGATAAAACCTGACGGGGAAGAGATTCTAAAAACTCGCCGCATCAATCCTACTATACCTATACCGTTGGAGTCGAGCCTGATTCATAAGATTTATGATGAGGATGTGGTGGATTGCCCTACTTTCCAGCAGATAGCCAAAGACCTGGACCAGTTCCTGAAAGGCTGCGACCTGGGCGGCTACAACTTAGTGAGGTTTGATATTCCTGTACTGGCCGAAGAATTTTTGCGTGCAGGTATAGACTTCGACATCGATAACCGCCACGTGGTGGATGTATGCCGTTTGTTCCATATGATGGAGCAACGTACTTTATCGGCTGCCTATAAATTTTATTGCGATAAAAAACTGGAAAATGCCCACAGCGCTGAGGCAGATACCTTGGCAACCTATCACATACTAATGGCACAGCTAGACCGCTACCAAAGCACACCAGTTGAGATTACGGAAGGTATAGAAGAAATTCCAGTTCAGAACGACATGTCGCTGCTGCACAAATTCACCTTCCAAAAAACCGCAGACCTGGCTGGGCGCATCGCCTACAACAACGCTGGCCAAGAGGTTTTCAACTTCGGCAAGTATAAGAATGTTTCGGTAGAGGAGATTCTTACAAAAGAGCCTTCTTACTACGACTGGATGATGAAGGGAGACTTTCCGCTTTACACGAAAAAAATTCTGACACGCATCAGGCTGCGAAACATGCAAAGCAGCGTTTCTTAAGAAACGACAAAGACTTTTAAACAAGAAAGGCGGGTAAAATTACCCGCCTTTCTTGTTTTATTAACTCAATTTGATTCAGCTATTTCTAATCTTATAATTGACGCAGCCCTAATCCCTCCTGGTATTGCTCAGCTGCACCCCTTTCAGCAGTCCGTTTGTCTGGCTGAACTTGTGCTGGCAATTATACCCAGGGGCTCTAGTAGAACACTCACAGCCAGTTATTTTATTTCCTGAATAGGTAAAGTAACAGAAATCACAGCCTGATGCAGCGTTACAGATATGCTTTGCCGAATTACTGCTCAGAAACAAGCTGTTATCAGACGCAACATCTAGCTCTAAAGCCATGGCTCTGTAAGCGCCGTTTCGTATACCCATGCCCACCAGGTAATAACCAGGCTTATCATCCTTTGTTTCCTGCACCTTTCTTATCATGACCTTATCTACCACAGTGCCATCGCCAAACTCACTTATGAACGGCTGTAGTAGCTCCTGCCTCGGCACTATATAATCCACGCTGTCGAATACTACTTGTGCCAATAATCGGCCAGGGTAAGATTCCTCGCCTGGCATTCTTTCCTCAGAAGCTGGGTTGTAACTCTCTTCTGGTAAAGACTCACGGCGGGTACAGGATGAACTCCAGAGAAGCATCAGCAAAAGCACTAAGCTAACCAAGTAGTTTTTCTGCTGGTTAAAAAGGGTGAATCTGGTCATATAAAGATGTAAGCTTTAGTTATTTGCTCTATAATACTGCATGGCTTCTGGCATCCACTTCTGCAGATTGCTTTGGCGGGTTCCTGCACTAGGGTGCGTTGAAAGAAACTCTGGCGTACCTGCTCCTCCTGCCTGCTCTTCCATTCGCTTCCAAAAAGATACAGCTTCCTGCGGGTTATAGCCAGCCATTGCCATAAAAATAAGCCCTAGCTTATCCGCCTCCGACTCCTGGTTCCGGCCATACTTCAAAAGGCCCAACTGTGAACCTACACCGTAAACAGTCATCATAAGGTTTTGGGCAGTGCCAGGCTGAGAACCTGCCAAGGCTTGCAATGATGCGCCACCAAACTGCTGAGCCAGTTGCTGGCTAGCACGTTCGTTGCTGTGCTTGGCGATAGCATGCGCTATTTCGTGCCCCATCACTACAGCAAGGCCTGTTTCATTTTGAGCAACAGGCAATATACCCGTATAAACAGCTGTTTTACCACCAGCCATTGCCCAAGCGTTTATCTGCTCATCATCTATCAGGTTAAATTCCCAAGCATAGCCCTCTAACTCACTAGAAAGGTTATTTTGAGCCATATACTGTTCCACGGCACGCTGTATGCGCTGCCCTGCCCGTTTTACCATTGCTGTGGCCTGTGCATCTCTCGATATTTTGCTCTCGGCTATTACTTGGTTATAAGCAGCATAACTCTGTTGCTGCATCGCAGCATCAGAAACAAGATTCAACTGGCGCCTTCCCGTAATTGGTACAGTGGTACAGGCTACCATCATTACGACGGCTATTGTAAATGCAATTATCTTCTTGTACATAGTTTGTTAATTTTAAGGGTATGGATTAAGTGGTTCAAATTTTGGACCATTTTTCCAAAAACCCAACATTCATGAAAAAGAATATTAAAAAACACAAATATAAAAACATGGCCAACTGCACCCATATTATCTAAATAAATCGGTACAGCATTACCAAACGTTTGGACTAATTATACGTCAGGAACTCTAAAAAATGTTATAATTAACAACACAACACATTGGCTTGCTGCATTGGGTATAGTAGCAGTTTTATAAATGAGAGGCAAAACTGCCTGTTTAAATTTATTCTGTTAAAAATGCGCACTTTTTAATGTACAAAACGATAGAAAGCCTATTTTTGAAAAACAGAAAGAACAACCTAACCACACATGAAAATATTAGCCATTGGCCGCAACTATGCGGAGCACATTGCAGAGCTTAAAAACGAAGTACCCGATGAACCAGTAATCTTTTTTAAACCAGACACAGCCGTACTTCGCAACAACGAGCCATTCTACTACCCAGAATACAGCCAGGATATTCACCATGAGGTAGAACTTATTTTGCGCATCAGCAGAGAAGGCAAGAATATCGACAAGAAATTTGCCCAAAAATATTACGACTCCATTGGCTTAGGCATAGATTTTACCGCCCGGGACATTCAATCTAAAGCCAAGGCAAAAGGCCTACCTTGGACGCTCGCCAAGGGTTTCAATGGCTCTGCCCCTATTTCAGAGTTTCTGCCGTTAGACCAGTTTCCTGACCTGCACAACATAAATTTTAGGTTGGATGTAAATGGCGAGACCAAGCAAAAAGGCAACTCAAAAATGATGATGAACACCTTTGATGACATCATCGCTTATATATCACGCTTTATAACACTAAAAACAGGAGACATTATTTTTACAGGCACGCCAGAAGGAGTTGGTCCAGTACAGATAGGAGACAGATTAGAAGGGTATGTTGAGGATAAAAAACTTTTGGACTTTGAAGTTAAATAAGAAACTTTCGTTACTAACATTTATATTATTTTATTCCTGGGCGGCAATTGCGCAACACTCAGCCCAACCAGGTTATTTTCTTTTCCCGATAAAGCCTGGCGTAAGGAATTATCTGTCGGGCACAATGGGCGAAATACGTTCAAACCACTTTCATGGTGGCTTGGATATCAAAACCGATCAGCGGGAAGGCTTAGAGGTACACGCTGCTGCAGACGGATACATTTCGCGGATTAAAATGTCGACTTATGGGTACGGCAACATTATTTACATTACTCACCCAAATGGCCTTACCACCACTTATGCGCACCTGCAGTCTTATTACAAGCCACTAGGCGATTATGTGCTACAGCAGCAGTATGCCAAGCAAACTTTTGAGATAGAGCTTTTTCCCCAGCAAGGTCAGTTTCCTGTTAAGAAGGGCGACGTAATCGGGCTTTCAGGAAATACAGGTGGTTCTGGTGGTCCGCACCTGCATTTCGAGATACGCGACGACAAAGACCGTTTATACAACCCGCTGTTGTATAAGTTTTCGGAAGTACTCGATACAACGCCTCCTGAAATTTACAACCTGGGCATTCACACGCTTAACATCTACTCCAGGGTAAACCAGGAGTTTGGTCGAGCCGAATTCAACCCAGTAAAAAAAGGCAACAACTATGTTATAGCTGATACGGTTTATGCACACGGCCTGCTGGGATTAGAACTTCAAACGAATGACCGACTGGATGGTGCTGCTAACAAGAATGGCACACAGGAGGTAACACTCTTTGTAAACAACAAACCTATTTATAACCATTACATAGACCAGGTGCCGTTTGAGTTGTCGAGGCAAGTGTCGCAGCATATTAACTACGACCTTTACAAACGCCACGGCCGCACTTTCCAAAAATCTTTTATAGATTATGGCAACGATCTTCCGCTTTACAAAGCCGATGCCCGACAAGGCAGATTGATGGTGCAGCCAGACTCAGTTTACCAAGTAAAGATTGTAGCCAAAGACTCTTACAACAATTCCTCTACGTTAAGCTTTGTGGTAAAGGGGCAAGCACCAAGCTTTACCAAAACACTTTCTAAACAGGTAAAAAAGCCTAGCGTAGATTATCAGATTGTTGGTAACGTACTAAAGATAAGTGCAACAGACACTTCTAGTACGCCGCTAAACGTAGAGCTATTTATGGGAGACAAACAGTTTATGCTCATCCCGAGCTATACTAAAAACTCTACGTCCGTAAGCCTTTATGATCTGCGTGCTGGTTTACCAGATTCTATACTTTTCTGTGGCATATTGCAGAGCCTGAACCTGCAGCAGGCGGTTCCTCCTCAGCAAGAAGTAACGGTAAAAAATGATTATCTCAAAGTTGAATTTGGAAAGGAATCTTTGTACGACACACTCTATCTGCAAACCCAGAAAGAGGGTGATGTGTATACGATAGGCGACTATTTCACACCTCTACATCAAGCCATCAAAGTAACCATTACCCCTGAGACACCTATAACTGACAAATCAAAAGCTGCGGTTTACTTTTTGGGTTTAGGGCGTGGCAGAGGCTTTACTGGCGGCAAATGGGATGGCAACTCCATTACTTTCTCTACGCGCAATATGGGCAAGTTTAAAGTATTGGAAGATGTGCGCCCACCAAGCATAAAGCTTTTAAGTAAAACTCCTGTGCAGATTAGGTTTAAAATTGCCGACGATCTTTCGGGTATTAACTCCTTTAGAGCGGAGCTGAACGGAGAGTGGCTTCTGATGAAGTATGAGCATAAAACCGCTACCATTTACTCCGAAAAGCTAGATAAAAGCATACCTTTGTCTGGTAAAGTAGTTTTGAAGGTGAAAGATGTTGCTGGAAACGAAGCGACTTTCACCACAACCATTTAACAACTTATGGAACTTAAAACAGGCGACAAGGCTCCACTCTTTGAGGGCAAAGACCAAAACGGAAATACTATTAAGCTAAGCGATTACCAGGGCAAAAAGGTAATTCTTTATTTTTACCCGAAAGACAATACCTCTGGCTGCACTGCCCAAGCTTGCAACCTGCGCGACAATTACAGCCACTTGCAAAAAGAGGGCTATGAAGTAATTGGCGTAAGCACAGACAGCGAAAAATCGCATCAGAACTTTATCAGCAAGTATGAATTGCCATTCACGCTGATAGCGGATACAGATAAACAGATTGTGGAGCAGTACGGTGTTTGGCAAGAAAAATCTATGTATGGCCGCAAGTACATGGGCACCATGCGCTATACTTTCGTAATTGATGAGAACGGAATTATCCAAGACATTATCACGAAAGTAAAAACAAAAGAACACGCAGAACAGTTACTAAAATAGAAAAAAGAAGGGCAACTACTTAGGTAACCGTTACTTTTTTTGCCTATATTTGAAGGAGGCAGCATTTTTTAGTTAAATAATGTCGCCTCACTTTAGATAAATTGTATATTTGACAATTATTCTTGCCTTATTATTTTGAATTTCTAATCTATAACATTTTACGAAGTGAACCCACACAACAAGAGCATCGACGAGTTAAAGCAAGTAGCGGCACAGGTGCGTCGCGACATCGTACGTATGGTGCATGGCGTTAGCTCTGGTCACCCAGGCGGCTCCTTAGGCTGTACAGATTATTTGGTTTCGCTATATTTCAAAGTGATGAACTATAGCACCGATTTCGATATGGATGGAAAAAACGAAGATATGTTCTTCCTATCAAACGGACACATTTCTCCTGTATGGTATAGCACATTGGCTCGCGCAGGATTCTTCGATCCGAAAGAACTTACAACCTTCCGTAAGCTAAACTCAAGACTACAAGGTCACCCTGCCACAGAAGAAGGTTTACCAGGAATACGTATTGCATCTGGCTCTTTAGGCCAAGGTTTGTCAGTAGCTGTTGGCGCTGCTCAAACTAAAAAGCTGAACAACGACCCTAGCCTTGTTTATGTATTGATGGGTGACGGCGAGTTAGAAGAAGGACAGCTATGGGAAGCATCTATGTATGCGCCTCACCATAAAGTAGACAACCTGATTGCCACCGTAGACAGAAACGGACAGCAGATAGACGGATCTACCGAAGAAGTAATGTCTTTAGGAGACCTGCGCGCCAAGTTTGAGGCTTTCGGATGGCATGTACTGGAAGCTAACGGTAATAGCTTTGAAACCTTGCTACCTGCCCTTGACGAAGCTAAGGCCGCTACAGGCAAAGGTAAACCTGTTATGATCTTGATGGATACTGAAATGGGCTTTGGTGTAGACTTTATGATGGGCTCTCATAAGTGGCACGGTGTAGCTCCTAACGATGAGCAATTAGAAATTGCCTTACAGCAGTTAGCCGTAAACGTATCATCAGATTATTAAGCTATTAGCGTAGTAAATTGGCACAAGTAGGTGCAACCCTGGTAAAGCAGCTTGTTAGTCTCGTGCTGCTTTTTGTACTGATAGTAGTAGCAACAAGCGCAAATGTTTACGGGCAGGCTGCAAAGCCTAAACCCAAAACACGCATACTTTTTTTATTGGATGCCTCTGGCAGTATGCTGGCCAAATGGGAAGACAGTGACCGCATGCAGATTGCAAAAAAGATGCTTGCTAACCTGGCTGACTCTTTAAATGGCTATGATAACCTAGAGATTGCTCTCAGGGTGTACGGCCATCAGTTTGGGCGTGAAAGCAACAACTGTAAAGACACCAAACTAGAGGTACCCTTTGCAGCTAAAAATGCAGGTGCCATTAAAAAGAAACTGCAGCAGATAATACCACGGGGAAACACCCCAATTACGTACTCGCTTCAGCAGACGGCTGGCGATTTTCCTGTCGACCCAGATGCACGAAATGTTGTAATGCTTATTACAGACGGGTTGGATTCGTGTGGTGGAGACCCTTGTGAAACATCGTTGGCGCTACAGAAGAAAGGCATTTTTTTGCGGCCGTTTATAATTGGGATTGGTATTGCTAAAGAGTATGAAAACCAACTCAGTTGTATAGGCCAATATTTTGATGCCACCAATGTCGAGACGTTTGAGCATGTGCTGTCGGACATAGTAAATCTGGCACTGGCACCTACAACGGTAAGTGTAGCCTTAGAGAACATGAAAGGGCAAGCCACGGTTAGTAACGTGAACATGACTTTTCTAAACTCCTTGACAGGCAAGGCTGAATATAACTTTGTGCATTACCTTGATGCCCAAGGAAAGCCTGATCAACTGAATATAGATGCACTAGTGAGTTATAACCTGGTTATCAATACGACACCGCCCGTTATAAAAAAGGATGTGACGTTTGAGCCAGGAAAGCATAATGTGATAAGAGTGTTTGCTCCACAAGGCGAGTTATTCTTAAGCCATGGTAGCACCTCCCCTTACGGGCAACTGGCAACGATAGTAAGGTTGGCAGGCTCAGACCAAACACTTTGTGTGCAGCGGTTTGGAGAGAGGCAGAAGTACCTTGTGGGAAAATACGACCTGGAGCTGCTTACGCTGCCCCGCATCGTAATGAAAGGTGTTGACATAATAGACGGCCAGACAAGCACGATTAAATATCCTGCGCCAGGCCAGCTAAATGTTTCATCGCAGTTACAAGGCTATGGTAGTTTATATTTACTGCATGAAGATGGTGCGCAGGAATGGATTTACAACCTGCCTGAACAGAATAGCAGAGTGGTACTTGCCATGCAACCAGGTAAGTATAGAATAGTTTACCGCTTAAAATCGGCTCTTGGAAGTGAGTTTACCGACGTACAGGACTTTACTATTTCCTCGAGCACAACTACAACCGTAAAAATTTTTAACAGATAGATGAAAGAGTACACATATTCAGAGAAAAAAGACACACGTTCTGGCTTTGGCGCTGGTCTACTGGAACTTGGCCGAACTAACCCAAATGTAGTTGCCCTTTGCGCTGATTTGGTTGGCTCACTTAAAATGGGAGATTTCATCAAGGAAAATCCTGAGCGTTTCTACCAAGTAGGTATTGCAGAGGCCAACATGATGAGCTTGGCGGCAGGCATGACAATAGGTGGCAAAATTCCTTTCACAGGTACTTTCGCTAACTTTTCTACTGGCCGTGTGTACGATCAGATTCGCCAGTCTATTGCCTATTCTGGAAAGAACGTAAAAATCTGTGCTTCGCATGCTGGCCTAACACTTGGCGAAGACGGAGCTACACACCAGATACTGGAAGACATCGGTATGATGAAAATGCTGCCACACATGACAGTAATCAACCCTTGCGATTATAACCAGACAAAAGCTGCCACAATAGCCATTGCTGAACACGTCGGCCCAGTTTACCTGCGTTTTGGCCGTCCAGTAATTCCAATTTTCACACCAGCTGATCAAAAGTTTGTGATCGGCAAAGCCGTTATGTTAAATGAAGGTACCGACGTAAGTATCTTCGCAACAGGCCACTTGGTTTGGAAAGCGATATTGGCAGGCAAGATTCTGGAGGAAAAAGGAATCAGCGCAGAAATCATCAATATCCACACCATCAAACCTTTAGATGAAGAGGCTATTCTAGCTTCAGTTGCTAAAACGAAGTGTGTGGTAAGTTGCGAAGAGCATAACCGCCTTGGTGGCCTAGGAGACAGCATTGCCCAGGTATTGGTTAAAAATACGCCGATGCCTATGGAATATGTTGCCGTAAACGATACTTTCGGTGAAAGCGGAACGCCAGACGAGCTAATGGAGAAGTACGGTTTAACCGAAAACGACATTGTTGCTGCAGCTGAACGTGCTATTGCAAGAAAAAACGCCTAATCTATTTCATAGCCTATAGCTACCAAAAGAGGCTGCACTAACTCTAGTGCAGCCTCTTTTTTTATTTAAACTGTCCAAAAAAGCAACTTTTTTGCTTTCATAACTATAGCCATTCCTGAACAAGCCGTTGCTAGTTAAATGTTGTACCACAGATTCTATTATCTATACTTTAATTAGCATATTTGTAGTTAGGCAGTCCGCTTTCCAGAGAAGCAAATGTTAAGTAGATATTCAGCAGTGGTAACTGTTTATAGCATTCTTTATAATCAAGATAAGTAGTTCTAAGTGTGGCAGCAACCATACTGTTTTAAGTCAGCAACAGCAAGTTGCTGTATTACAATATTGAGTCATCTGGGTGAATAATACATACTTGTGCTTCACCTATTTACAACTAGAATTAGGTAGCAACAAATCTTTAATCACATCTAAATCTATGTTACATAATTTTTTAATATGCCGCAGCACAATACACCAGCTTACAATTTGACTACCAGCTGCTATTATACAAAGTGGAAGATAAAGAGCTTTTAGAGAAATTTGCACAACCAGAAAGTCGGAATCTGGCTTTTAACCAACTTGTTCGGAAGTATCAGCAAAAAATTTACTGGCACATCCGCAAGATGGTTATTGACCATGATGACGCCGATGACCTTACGCAGGAAGTTTTTGTTAAGGTTTGGAAAAACCTGGAGAACTTCCGTAAGGATGCGCAGCTCTATACCTGGATCTACCGTATTGCCACCAACGAATGCCTTTCCTTCTTATCAAGTAAAAAAAGAAAATTTTTCTTACCTATAAATGATGTAGCTGCGGAGCTTGCAGAAAAAATTGATACTTCGCCAGACATTTCGGGAGACGAGATACAATTAAAACTACAGAAAGCACTCCTGCGCCTTCCTGATAAACAACGCATCGTATTTAACATGAAATACTACGATGACCTGAAATATGAAGAAATTTCTGAAATTTTAGGCACCTCTGTAGGCGCTTTAAAGGCCTCTTATCACATAGCTGTAAAAAAAATTGAAGAATTTATCAAGCAGGATTAAACTTTATCTTGTAACTTATATCTAACAGGTACGAATATGGCAGATATGAAAAAAGAATTTGAGTTGGAAGGCATGCCTAGGCAAAATGTGTATCAGGTACCTGATGGTTATTTCGACCGTTTGCCGATGCACATTATGGAACGTACTGCTGCTAAACAGGCTCCCGAAAGTGTGTTACAGCCGCACCTATGGAAAATGATGCGCCCATTATTTGCGCCTTTGGTTTTACTGCTGGTTTTTGCTGGGGTCTACTTTTTTAATGTAGCGTCTGAGCCACAACCTCCTGTTGCCAACTTCGCAAGTTTGCACGAAGCTGAAATCATGGACTACCTTGATGATCATGCTAAGTTAGAAACTGCCGACTTCGCTGAACTTACCTCTTTTGCTGGACCAGAATTAGCCGCTGAATTTTTAAATGTGAGCTCAATTGCTGCCGAGGAAGAGTTGGAGTATTATAGGCTAGATGATCTTACTTATTAATTCACCCATGAAACAATTAACATTATTGTTGCTTCTTTTCGCATTTACCTTTGCAGGAAATTCGGCTATGGCCCAGGATTCACGCAGGGAAAATGTGGAGGCAGCGAAAATTGCTTTTCTTACCGATAAAATGGGGTTAACTCCAGACCAATCGCAGAAGTTTTGGCCTATGTACAAAGAGTACGATGCTAAACGAAGAGAATTACACATGGCGTACCGAAAGGGCTACCACCACAATGTAAATGAACTCAGCGACCAGCAAGCCAAAGCTAGAGTGGACGAAATGTTTGCTATGCGCGAAAAAGAACTGAGCCTTGAAAAAGAGTATGCTACTAAATATCAGCGTGTAATCAGCACCAAGCAGTTGATTACTTTGTACCGTGCAGAAAGGGAATTCACAAAACTACTGCTTAAGAGACTGGATGATAGAAGAGGTAGAGCAACCCAGGAGTAATAGCTCTTTGTTCTAATACACGTTAACAAGAAAGGGACTGCTAAAATAAGCAGTCCCTTTCTTGTGTTAGCAGCTTTCGTAAAAGCTACACTGCCTCCATCAGGAAAGCAATATCGTCGCCTGCCTTAAACTCCATCGGCTTTTGCCCCTGCAAAAAGATACGGGCAGAAAGGCTTCCTAATAACGAAATTTTATCTCCCGTAATACGCAGCATACTGCCCTCGCGCAAACCTACTACAGGCTGCCTGTTATGTATATGAAACTCATTAATCCTGGTTTCACGGGTCTCTCCCATATGCGTAGAGTTAGGTTCAGGGTCCTGGTAGTGTGGGTTAATGTTAAACGGGACCAGTTGCAGTGCATCGAAGGTCTTAGGAAACACGATGGGCATATCGTTGGTGGTGCCAATGGTCTTGCCTGCTACATTTGTACCAGCACTGGTACCCATATAAGGCATTCCCTTTTCAACACGCTCCTGCAGCGGCTTAACTAGCTTGTTGGCATACAACTGCCTTAACAGCAGAAAAGTATTTCCTCCACCTATAAACACTGCTTCGGCATCGTTTACGGCTGCAACAGCGTCTTTAGCTTCGTGTACGCCTGTTACAGAAATCCCCCATTTTGCGAAAGCTTCATTTACCTTGGCTGTATAAGCTGCATGCGAAATACCGCTGGGGCGAGCGTATGGTATAAATAAAATACTTGTCTTTCCCTGCAATAGCGCCTGTACCTCCTGCGCTGCATGCTCTAGGTAGCCTGTGCCATGCGTAGTAGAGGTGCTGATTAAAAGTAAATTCCTGCTCATAATTTTATTCTTTCCTCAAAAGTATAGAATAAAGCCGTGAGAGTAAAAATATACTTCAGCTAGTAGAAAATAAGAGAAACTTTGATGAAGGGTAAATAAAACCTGTACCGCTACTTTTCTTTGTTGATAGACAGTTTTAGTTTGATTGTCTCTGCATAAGGGTCTAACCCATTGTAGGAGGTAAGGGCGCGTATGAGGCCAATAGATTTCAAATCGTACAAAAACCAGATCTCTACATAATAGTCGTGGAGCCAGTAGAGGTCAATTTTACACCAGCCCTTGATCCGATGGTGCAGATAATGGCCTTCATTCAAGGCTAGTTCGGCCTGTAGTTTAGGCGGTAAATTATTGAAGTCCTCAGCACTAATCATTCTCATCGGGTACTACGCAAACCAACATATTATAAAAAAGGCTGCCGAAGCAGCCTTTTTAGTTTAACGGAAATACTTTGCTAAAGATTTTAATTCAAGTGTAAAGTATACATTTCGAAACGATGGGAGGCAAAACTCCAATGCGATGACGACGGGTGTATTTCTACACCATCTTCATCCACTATCGTTATGGCAAAACCATCGCCCTGATTAAGTGGTTCGGTAAAATGCTTCACAGGGTATACTCTGCCTTCCTCAATCCATTCTTCTGGGCTGAAGGCTGGCATAGAAGCGTCTATGCACTTTGCATACACAGCCATATAACTTGGGGGTACAAATAAGTTAACCATGCTATTCAACGTTTTTTTAAATATAAAAAATTCCTGACAACGAAAAAACATCCTGAACACTTTTTTGTGTCCAAAAAGAAAAAGTTATAGTTATTTCAGGTGCTACATGGCTAAAAAAGACGCTCCAAAAAAATGCTTTCCTCTTCTCTCCTGCTACTGTTATGGTATTAGGCTTAGCCACACAAGACCTAATTTGCTGCTTTAGAATGTTTTTCACTAATGCCTCAGCCACAATGCCTCGGTGTCCGTAATAAATAATTCAATTAGTTCGAACTCTAACTATAGCAAAAGCTATGGATGCAAGCACAAGTAACACCAAAAACAAACACATTTTTATTGCCGGCCCAGGTGTCTGGGGTATCAAAACCATTTTCGTAAACCTGTTCTTTGTAAGTGAGCCCGACGGATCATGGGTCTTGGTAGACGCAGGTGTGTATGGCTACAAGTCCAGGATTAAAGAGGCTGCGGCCGATTTATTTGGGGAAGACAGCCGACCTAAAGCAATTATTCTTACACATGGCCACTTCGATCATATTGGTTCTGTAAAGGAGCTGGCAAGTGAATGGGATGTCCCTGTATATGCTCACCCATTGGAGCTACCGTACTTAACAGGCAAATCTAGCTATCCGCCACCAGATCCTACTGTAGGAGGAGGCGGTATGTCATACATGGCTTTTATGTACCCAAAGAAGCCAATAGATATTACGAACTATGTAGAACTGCTTCCGCCTGACGGGAGCGTACCTGGTTTGCCAAACTGGCGATGGCTGCATACGCCAGGCCATACAGCAGGGCACGTCTCCCTATTCAGAGAAAGCGACCGCACTTTGATAGCTGGCGATGCTTTTATTACCCGCAAAGGCGAATCTGCCACGGCAGTTCTGTCTCAGAAAAAATCAGTACATGGCCCTCCAAGCTATTTCACAACAGACTGGGCCGCCGCACACCACTCCGTAGAGAACCTGTATAACCTAAACCCACAGATTGCGGCTACAGGGCACGGATTGCCGATGAGTGGGCCTGAACTGAAGGAGCAGTTGGAAGACCTGGTGCATAACTTCTGGAAAGAGGCTGTACCGTCTACTGGCAGGTATATACATGAACCAGCTGTAACTGACGAACAAGGCGTGATTGCGGTACCACCTCCTGTTGAAACTCCTATTCCGAAAGTAATGGCTGTTGTGGGCGTCGCAGCCTTAGCAGGAGCCGCCTTACTGGCTTTGTCTAAGCGCAGCAACCCTAAAGACAAGCTAAGGTACAAGAAAGACTACAGAGGCCCTGGTTACTCTCATAACAGGCCTATGGCAGGCTTTCCGCCAACCGTAGACCCTGACCATGATGACCCGCACACCCACACAAATAATTATCCATGATAAAAAGAGAGAGGGCAGTAACTGACGCTACTGCCCTCTCTCTTTTTTAAACTCTTCTTTTTAATCATTCTTGTAGTTCGATCTGCCAGAGCCGCTTTTATTACCGCCTCCGTCCTGTTTGTTTACGGTGGCCCAAGCTCGCTTTTCTGCTTCTTCGTGGCTAACGCCGCGGTCTTCGTAACTATCTTCTATATGCTGCGCTTTACGCTTTTGCTTATCTGTGTAAGCAGATTTATCTCCTTGTGACATTATATTCTACTTTATAGTTGAACATCTATTCTGAGCTACAACAGCTTTAAGCTCTCTTAATTTTACGATTCAAAGCAGCTTTGTGTACAAGTTTTCTTACTTCTTGCCCTGTCTCATTCTCATAATGCGTTCTACTTAATACTATCCTTGTTACATTTGCCGCATAAGCTCTTGTTCAGTCGTAAAAATGTTAAGCCAATGAAATCTGTCTTTAACTGGAGTGGTGGTAAGGATTCTGCCCTGTGCCTGCACAAGGTATTGCAAGAGGGTACTTATAAAATAGAAACACTTCTCACTACACTTAGCCAAACCCACCACCGCATAACGATGCATGGGGTTAGGCAGGATTTACTCGAGCAACAGGCGAAGAGTATTGGTATTCCCCTCCAAAAACTGTATATGCCTGAGGGAGCCAGTATGGCGGCTTATAACCAGCTGATGCAGGCTGCCTTTGAAATGCATCGTACCCAAGGCGTAACACACGCCATATTCGGAGACATTAACCTGGAGGACCTACGACAGTACCGCGAAAAGGAGTTGCAAAAAGTAAGTATAGAAGCCGTTTTTCCGTTGTGGGGCAAACCTACGCCAGAGCTTGTAAGGGAGTTTATACAGCTTGGCTACAAAGCAGTAGTAGTAGCGGTTAACGCGCGGCTTTTAGATAGCTCTTTTACAGGACGAGAGTTGGATGAGCAGTTTATACTTGACTTACCCGAAAATGTAGATCCGTGCGGAGAAAATGGAGAGTTTCACACATTTGTGTACGACGGGCCGATTTTTAAAGAGCCTATTAAGTTTGAACTGGGCGAACGTGTGCTAAAGACCTATGGCGCCACAGCCAATGAAAACGATAATTGCTTTGATAAAGAAGCAAAGCCAAACTATGACACAGGTTTCTGGTTTTGTGATTTGCTTCCTGCCTAGGCCTTGTTACATAGACTACTTTAGATAAGCTGGCACTTTGAAAGTAATTGTAAAAGTAGATCCTACACCTAATTCACTATCTACCTTTATACTGTCTCCAGAGTTCTCCAAAATTCTTTTAACAAGGTATAAGCCTAGCCCAGAACCTTCTACATGAGAATGAGCACGCTTGAACATACCGAAAATCTTTTGTTTATGCCGTTTCTCTATACCAAGGCCGTTATCGGTTACAGACACAATATAAGTATCGGCTCCTGATTTTTCTGTTTTTATAGAAACAACAGGCCTTCTGTCTGGTGAAGCATATTTGATGGCATTAGAGATCAGGTTTAAGAAAATACTTCGCAGGTTCTTTCTGATATACTTTAAATTATCAAAACCAGAAAAATCGGTTTGCACCACCGCATCTTTACTGGTGATCAGGTTGGCCAAATCACTTTTTATTTCTGCAATTAGCGTTGGCAAGTTTACGTTTTCGGCCTCCAGTATTTCGTTCTGAGTTCTAGATATCTCCGTTAGGTCGGAAATAACGGTACCTAACCTGGAGATGGACGAATCTACTCGTTGCAGAATCTCTGCGTACTTTTGCTGATCCGATCCCATTTCAAACTTGAGCATGTCCACAAGCCCCTCAAGGTTGGCAATAGGCGATTTAAGATCGTGCGAAGCCGTGTAAATGAAGTTGTCAAGATCGGCGTTTATCTTTTGAAGCTCTTTATTTTTTAACGTTAGTTCTTCGTTTCGCCTTCTTTCTGATAAGTCTCTGGTTACTTTCGTAAACCCAACATGTGTGCCATACGAATTAAAAAGCGCTGTAATTACCACATTTGCCCATATGCGCTTCTTATCACTTCTAATTCGCCAACCCTCGTCCTCAAAACGACCATCTTTAACGGCCTTTGCCAATTCATATTGCGGAAACTCCCGTTGAATATCTTCCTCTGGATAAAATATAGAAAAATGCTTACCGATGATCTCCTCCGCTTTATATCCTTTTATATGCTCAGCGCCTTTGTTCCAGGTTTGAATATAACCCTCTGTATCGAGCATGAAGATGGCATAATCTTTTACGCCTTCTATTAATAACTTAAATTTCTCTTCACTTTCAACTAACCTGCCGCTCGCATTGTGGAGTCTATCCTCCAGACTTTTGCGCTCCGTCAGGTCTCGGGTTACTTTTGAGAAACCGATTATATTTTGGAATTCATCATAAATAGCTGTGATGATGACAAAGGCCCAGAAGGCAGAGCCATCTTTCTTGATACGCCAGCCTTCGTCTTCGAACCGCCCGTGTAATTTTGCCTGCTCCAGTTCATAAGCAGGATAATCTATTTTTAGTGCTTCTTCAGGATAGAAAAGAGAAAAGTGCTTTCCTTTTATCTCTTCGGCTGTATATCCTTTCATTCTTTCGGCACCAGCATTCCAGGTTAGCACATAGCCCTCGGGGCTTAGCATAATAATGGCGTAATCCCGCACACCATCTACTAATAACTTATACTGATCTTCAGTTTTAGAAAAATTTTCATTCCCTCCAATCAAATTTTCCTCTATGTTCATCCGAAATAGCTATCTATAAAGAAACCTAAAAATGCTATATGCCCCTAACGTTATAGGAGAATATATGTTATGGCTTATTCACAAAGTTAACCTTTATAATTTAAAGCTATAGGCTTGCTCCTTTCAACGGGGTTAATCCTGCTTAGTTCTGCTCTATTTGCTACCTTTGCAGTATGATTTCGACAAGGCAATTATTTCTGCAGCACCAGGCGCAGACATCAGACTTCCCGCTGATGATAGAAATAGAGAAGGCAGAAGGAGTTTATATGTATGGTAGTGAAGGCCACCGCTATCTCGACCTTATTTCAGGAATAGGTGTTAGCAACGTTGGGCACAGGCACCCACGTGTGGTACGCGCTATACAAGAGCAATTGGATAAATATATGCACCTGATGGTGTACGGAGAGTTTGTGCAGGGGCCACAGGCAAAGCTCGCCCATGCCCTTTGCAGCACTTTGCCAGCTAGGCTGAATAATGTGTATTTGCTAAACTCTGGCACAGAGGCAGTAGAGGGTGCTTTAAAACTGGCTAAACGCTATACAGGCAGGACTGAGCTTATTTCGTGCCGCAACGCTTACCACGGCTCTACACAAGGAGCTCTTTCTGTAAATGGAAGCGAAAGCTTTAAAAATGCTTTCCGCCCGCTGTTGCCTGACACGCGTCTTATCAATCATGGTGTTGTAGAAGATTTGCAGCACATAACTACCCGTACGGCAGCTGTTATAATAGAAACAGTTCAGGGCGAGGCTGGCATACGTGTACCCAATAAAGCCTATATGCAACAGCTACGTGCCCGCTGCACTGAGGTAGGCGCTTTGTTGATGCTAGACGAGATACAGACAGGCTTTGGGCGTACAGGTACTTTCTGGGCTTTCGAACAATTTGGAATAGAGCCAGATGTATTGCTATGTGCCAAAGGTATGGGTGGTGGCATGCCCATAGGTGCTTTTATAGCACCACAAGAGATAATGAGTGTTTTCAAGAACGATCCAATCCTGGGCCACCTCACCACCTTTGGAGGCCATCCTGTTTCTTGTGCCGCATCTTTGGCTACTTTACAAACCATACTAGAAGAAAACCTGTTGGCCGATGTAGAGAAAAAGGCAGAACTGTTTAAACAATTGCTGGTGCACCCGAGCATAAAAAACATTCGCAACTGCGGCCTTATGATGGCAGCCGAGTTTGAGTCTTTTGATGTTTTGAAACTTGTTATCGATAAAGCTATCTTGAATGGCGTACTCACCGACTGGTTCCTTTTCTGTGACAACTCCATGCGCATTGCACCTCCGCTAACCATTACAGAAAATCAGATTCTTGAAGCTTGCGAAATTATATTGCGTTCTATAGATGAGGTATTAGGATAAAAGAATAAAAAATTCAGGTAAAGCACGAACGGGCATTCACCAGGTACGTAAAAGCCGACGTTACCCCTCCAAGAAAAAGGCATAACAAAAACTTTTATGGAAATAGCCCTGGTGCTGTCGCTGCTCGTGATAGCAGTGATTCTTTTTGCCACCGAAAAAATATCCATTGAAATCGTGACGTTGCTGATGCTTATTATCCTGGCATCAGCTCGCATCATCACTCCTGAAGAAGCGTTTGCTGGCTTCAGCAGTGACTTTATCATTATCATCGCTTCTATTTTTATCTTAAGTGCGGCCCTGCAAGAAACGCGCATTTTAGATTTTGTTGTTGTGCGTCTTAGCCAGCTGGCAAGGCACAGCACCAGCCTGATGTTATTTATTGTGATGCTGATAACGGGTATTGCATCGGCCTTTATGAATAACACCACCGTTACAGCTATGTTTGTAACTCCGTTAGTAGGTCTATCTAAACGCATCAACAAAAACCCTTCTAAACTGCTAATGCCTCTGGCTTTTGCTGCTATTTTAGGCGGCACCTGTACCCTTATCGGCACTTCTACAAACGTGGCTGTAAGTGGCTACATTGCCAAGGCTGGTATGGAGCCAATAGGGCTATTCGAAGTATCGGCTTTGGGTTTGATTATTTTCTTTGTCGGGACAGTTTATATGGTAACGGTGGGACAGCATATGCTGCCAAACAGAGAAGACCAGCAGCTAGCCGAGGAGTATAAGTTACAAAGATATCTGACAGAAGTCGTTGTGATGGAAGACTCTCCTCTTGTCGATCAGCTCGTATTCGCTTCCGACCTGACAAGCCTCAACTTCCGTGTACTGAATATTATCAGGGGTAAAGAAAACTTTCTGCCCGATTTCCGCACCCGAATTAAAGCAAATGACATTTTATTGGTAGAAGGAGACTTAGACAACCTGATAAAGGTGAAAGAGACGGGCGGCATAGAGATTATGGCCGATGTTATTCTGGAAAAGGACCTTGTTACAGAAGATATCCGATTGGCTGAACTACTCATTGTGCGACAATCGAACCTGATAAACAGAACTATAAAAGAGGTTAATTTTCTGCAGCGTTATGGCTTAGTTGTAATTGCTGTCTCGCGTTATGGAGAGACTTTACGCACAAAAATAGGAAGTATAACGCTGCAGCTAGGTGATCTGCTTTTGGTACAGGGTGCCTCAGCACGTTTAGAGCAGCTTCGCAACTCCTCTAACGTAGCAGTGTTAGACCAATTTGAAGCTGTCCTGTTTAAGACAAGAAAAGGTGTTTTAACTGTTGGCTGTTTTATTGGTGCTATAGTGCTGGGTACGATTGGTATACTACCTCTGTCTATCGCCTTTCTCTTGGCTGCCATCAGCACGATACTGCTTCGGTGCATCAGCTCCGAAAAAGCCTATGCTGCCATAGATTGGCGCCTGCTCATACTTATTGGAGGTATGACGGCTTTTGGAACAGCTATGGAAAACTCTGGCGCAGCTGATTTCTTGGCAGAAGGCATTGTGGACCTTGTTGGTCCATTTGGCAAACTTGCTGTGTTGGCAGGCTTTGTGGTGTTAACTGTTCTTTTAACCCAACCTATGTCTAATGCTGCAGCTGCACTTGTAGTAGTACCTATTGCCCTACGTAGTGCCATGGACATGAACGCTGATCCTAGATCTTTCGCGATAGCGATCATGGTGGCTGCCTCCGTTTCTTTGATCACTCCCTTCGAGCCTGCCTGTATCTTAGTATACAGCCCTGGCAAATACCGCTTCTGGGACTTTACCAGAATTGGCGCCCCTCTTACGCTCCTACTCGTGTTGGTTATTCTGATAATGGTGCCTGTGTTTTGGCCTTTGTAACTGCATTTGCAAATATCTAGTAAAGAAGCATAAGACTGTTTATCATCAAAATGAAAAAGATCTTACACAAATGCTTTTTGGCTATACTTGTTCTTAGCTTTGGCTGCGGCCCAAAAAACGAAGAAATTCAGGAAGAAAACATTGAAGCACCTTCCACTGCAAGTATAAAAGATTCTATTACCACTGTTAGGCAAGATGCTGTTGAAACCGACGACTACCAGACGCCTCCTGTTGTACTACCACTTCCTCAGCCAGTTTTGGCCATCATTCAGGATAAGTATCCAAATTGGGAACAGCCCAGCTTAACAGAAGAAGCAGAGCGCCGTGCTGAGAACCATGAACAAGGCCCGTTTATAGTACGCGGAGATTTTAACGGCGATGGTTTACAAGATTGTGCTGTTCAGGTTCAGGCTGGTAACGATTTGGTTATCTTAGGTTTTATACAAGAAGAAGGAAACTGGCAAATGCATGAGCTAAGAAGAGACATCTTGTTTAACAGTCGTGGTAACTTGCAAAGCCTCTATTATCTGTATAACGTGGACCCAGGTACTGAACTGTCTGCCCAGAATGAGCAGCAACAGATAGAAACCGAACACGATGCAGTGGCTGTAGGCATCACAGGAAACACGACAGTCTATGCTTATGAAAACGGAAATTTCTCAGCTTATAACTTTGCAGATTAGTGGCTTTAAAAGATTAGTAGGTAAAACCGCATCTAAAATAGCTTCATCGTAAAAAATAAAATGGAGAAGGTAGCCCCCATTACCACACCTAATGCCAAAAGCAACTTGCAAACGCGCAACGAAACAATTTTGTCGTTAAGAGGCAAACCAATGTAGTTGTAGTTAAGGTTGCACAAGAATACACAGAGGGTTAATATAAAGCTCAGAAACCAAAAGAAGGCAAACCTTACCATAAAGGTGTTAGGTAGCTGGCCCTGCAGCCTGTTAAACAAACTTGTGTCTACCATCAGGAACAGGCAAGCCAGCAACACCAAAAAACCAGTGTAGGATAGAATCACAATTCTATTTAACACTCGCACATTCTTCATTTACAGAATTAATAATTAAGAAAAGTTTGTGTTTCTTTTCTGATGTTCTCCCGCGATAGACCGTCTTTAACACCCATCAGAATTTTGCGGACCAGTACGCCTACGATAGACGTATCAAAGCCAAGTTTTGTAGCCATAGTGACACAAAACGCCATCTCGTTCTCGTCCACAATGCCATCTGCCAGCATCATCTCAACCAGGTCATATATTTGGTCGAAACGCTCCATATCATTTGCAGGCATCTGAGGTTCAATCGTTTCTGAATTAGCCAGTAAACTTTGCACATCGGATTTCTTCATTCCATGCTTCTGCCCTATTGCTACAATAAACTCCATCTCCTGCTGGTCTACATGACCATCTACTTTCGCTAGAGCTCCAAGGTTAGTAATGTGGCTCTTCAACCTCTTTGTTTCTTCACTTTCAAAAAAACCAAACATAAGTTGCCTGTATTTATAATTATAATTTAATTCTTATGGTATAACCATTAAATTTGCAGCAATAACGGCATCTTTATATGCTCTTGCGTTCACATAAAGGTACAACAGATTACCCTGAACCTAGGAAGCATATTACGGTGTTTGTACATACGGGTTTTCCTATTTAAGGAGATAATGTTTTATGTTTTTTATTTAATATTTGTTAGAGTAAATGTAACGCAACATCTCATGTTAGGCTCCCAAAGGAAAACCGTAACTTTAGGCTTAATTTACAAAACCACACTATAAATGAAAAGAATTGGTGTATTTACTTCTGGTGGTGACTCCCCAGGCATGAACGCTTGTATCAGAGCGGTTGTTCGCGCCTCTATTTACCATAATGTTGAAATTTTTGGTATCAAGAGAGGTTACAACGGCATGATAAACGGAGAGATCTTCCAGATGGAATCAACCTCAGTTAGCAATATCATCCAGAAGGGCGGAACCATCCTTAAATCGGCCCGCAGCAAAGAATTCTTAACAAAAGAAGGTAGAAAAAAAGCATACGAGCAGCTTCAGAAGCATGGCATAGAAGGTTTGGTAGCTATTGGCGGTAACGGAACGTTTACGGGTGCCAGCATCTTTTACGAAGAGTATGGCATTCCTATTCTTGGCGCACCAGGCACCATTGATAACGACCTTTACGGCACTGACTATACCATTGGCTATGATACAGCCGTAAACACGGCGCTAGATGCCATTGATAAAATTCGTGACACAGCCGACAGCCATGAGCGCCTTTTCTTTGTAGAGGTGATGGGCCGTGACTCTGGCTACATAGCTATACCTTGTGCCATTGGCGGTGGTGCTGAAGTAGCCATGATTCCAGAACAGCTAACTTCTATAGAATCAGTGATAGAAAGTCTTTCTGTTGGGCGTAACCGCTTTAAAACATCGTTTGTAATTGTGATTGCAGAAGGTGAAAAAGAAGGTAACTCCACCATTATAGCACGCAAAGTGGCTGAGGCCTTACCAAACATGGATATGCGCGTTACTATTCTGGGGCACGTACAGCGTGGTGGCTCTCCAACTGCCTCCGACCGTATGCTAGCTAGCCAACTAGGTATTGCTTGTGTTGAAGGCTTGATAAACGGCAGGGCAAACGAAATGGCGGGTATTATTAATTCTGAGCTAACATTCACGCCATTCATAGATACCATCACCAAGAAAAAGGTTATTAACCCGACATACACCCGAATGGTATCTATCCTATCGGTATAAATTGGTCTTAAACTGCTGGTTGTTGAGAGGTTAACTCCCAATAGCCAGCAGTTAATTAACTGCACTGATTTTACCGTTTATAAACTGTACTATCTCCTGCCATTGGTTAGGGTGAAACCAAGTATAATCGGGATATTTGTGAAACCAGGTAAGCTGCCTTTTGGCATAGCGTCGGCTGTTGCGTTTCAGTAGCCGTACAGCTTCCTCCCAATCGTATTTCCCATCCAAGAAATCATAAATCTCTTTGTAACCAACCGTTTGCAGGGCATTTTTATCTCGGTAGGGATAGAGATCTTTGGCCTCCTGTAAAAGCCCTTGGTCCAGCATCTGGTCCATGCGCTTATCAATTCTGTCGTACAGCTCCTGACGATCTCTGTTTAGCCCGATTTTGATTATATCGAACGGCCGCTCCTGCTGCGCACTTTTGCGAAAAGAAGAGTAAGGTTGGCCGCTTGAAAGAGACACTTCCAAAGCCCTGATCACACGCTGTGGATTAGCCTGATCGACCTGTGCATAATAAGCGGGATCTAGTTCTTGAAGTTGTGTGAGCAAGGGAGCTAAACCATCTTTTTCATAACTAGTAACCAAGCTTTCTCTTATGGCAGGATCCGTTTCTGGCATTTCATCCATTCCCTCGCATACAGCTCTAATATACAAACCAGAACCACCCGTCATTATCACTGCATCCTTCTCCTGAAACTGCTGCTCCAGCAGGTTTAGTACATCCTGCTCATAAGCCCCTGCACTGTATTCCTCAGCAATACTATGCGAGTCGACAAAAAAATGCCGTACCCCCTGCTGTTCTTTCAGTGTAGGTTTAGCCGTACCAATTTGCATTTCCTTATAAATCTGCCTCGAATCTGCCGAGATGATTTCGGTACCATAGTGCTTTGCAAACTTTACACACAGTTCTGTTTTACCTACGGCCGTAGGTCCTGCAATCACTATTAAACACTTCCTGTTCTTACTCATTATGTTTTATCACAGGTTTACATTCTTATACTGTAGCTCTATTAATACTACAGCCACAACACTATTTAGACTGTAGCAATGTTATATTAAAAGAAATTAGCCATTGCACTAATTATTTCTTTATTTCTAGTTAAATTTTGATCTTTGTAAAAGAGCCAAAACCTGTTAGTTACAGGTCAATACTCTAATACCTTAGCATAAAATAATATAATGCCGCATATTACTAACGGGCAGATAGACTCTTCTTTGCAACAACAGGCATTGTCTCTTTTGCAACTTCTTTTACAATTATCAGATCCTGAAAGCGGGCTATTAGTTGCCTTGCCAAATGGTCAGGTTCTAGCCTACAGCGAGCAAGTTAATAATTTCTTGCCCACCACAGCAGAAAGTAACACACCGCTCACGCTCGCCTCTATTCTAAAATCAGAGACAAAAGAAGATTATACATGGTTTGTCGAGGAGCTTCAAGACAAAAAGAAGCTTAAAGGTTATATGCCAGCTCCTGCCTCTAAAGGCTTTAGCTATACCTGTAAGCTGCTACAGTACCAGAACGAAACATTTGTTGTAGTTGAGCTAACCCAGGTGCAGCATCATTATGTTGATGAAAGCTACCACAATGTTTTCGAAAACAGCACAGAAGCCTTGTTCATACTCGATCAGGAAGGCAACTTTATAGATGTTAACCATACGGCTTTGGGCTTAATTGAACAGCAAAAGCCAAAGCTGATCGGGAAATCCATTTTCAGGAACTTTGATTTAACGCTGTTCGAACGTGTAGCCCTTAAAGGCCAGTTGCAACAGGCCATGGCAGGCGCTGTACAAAAGTTTGAATGGTGGCTTCATGAAAAGAATCAGGACCTTCTGCCAGTAGAAATCACTTTACAAAAAGGCTTCTTCAATAACACAGAAGTTATTTTCGGCTCAGCCCGAAACCTATACGAAATCATTGGCAACGAGCAGAATGTTCGTTTTAGAAACCATCAGCTAGAGTTTGTTAACAACCTCATCACCAACCTCTCTACAAGCGGAAGCCAGCAGGATATTTTAAAATACACCTTGGATGAACTTCTGGATAAAAGTGACATAGTTGGTGGTAGCGTTTATACCTATACAACCGGTGATGGCAAAGCCTCTTTGGCCTATTCTGCTGGAGAAACTTCTGGCACTTTGCTACCCACAGAAATTGCTATCGCCAGCAATCTAGCCCAACTTTTACTTACAATAGACAGAAGAAGGGCATTGGCAGATATCTGTGACGTTTTTGAAAAAAAGGTTAGTCGCCAACTAACTACCTTACCCATTACTACCGAGCAAGACGTAAAGGCTTTCATTATACTTTGGCCAGAAAGAAAGTCAAAAATATCCCAATCTTTCTTATCGCTGCTTGATTTTATAGGTAACGCGCTGGGCAACTACATTGCGCGGCACGAGTTGCTACTACAGTTATCTACCACTCAAGATAAGTACAAGCTTTTGTTCGAAGCTTCTTACGATGCCATTCTGCTCTTTAAAGATGGTGTCGTGGTGGAATGTAATGAAAAAGCTCTGCAGTTTTTCCGCTGCAAAAGAGAAGATTTGATTGGACACTCCCCTACAGATTTCTCTCCTGAGTTTCAGCCAGACGGTATGCGTTCTGATGTAAAAACTGCCCAACTCGTGGAAAGAGTTTTGGAAACAGGTGAATCATTTACATTTGAGTGGCGAAATAGGCGCAAAGACGGAACCTTGTTTGACTCTGAGATAAATATAAACCGCCTGCTGATAGACGGAAAGTATCATATACAGGCTTTCAAGCGCGACGTTACGCAGCGCAAGCTGATACAATCTGCCAAGCGCAGAGAAGAGGTAGTACAAGAGTCTATGGAGCAGTTCCGCAACTTCATGGATAAGGTAAATCTGATTTACTATAGCCTTGACACTAAGGGAAGAGTAGTTTATTGCAACAATTATTTTTTAAAGTATATTGAGTATAGCCAGGAGGAAGTTCTAGGCAAGAATTACTTTGACCTACTTGTACCATCACAGGATAGAGAACAACGCCGCCAAGATTTTATCAGGTTACTGGAATCCAAGCACGTTAACAGCCATTACGAACGTGATATATTGACCAAGACTGGCCAAACACGGACCTTGCGCTGGAACACGATGTTTGACTATGGTCCTTTAGGAGAACTGAAAGGCATAACGAATGTCGGTAAGGACATGACCGATAAGCGAATTGCAATGGAAGCGCTTAAGGATAACAAAATACGCCTGCAGGACCTCTTCGATAATGGGCACGACCTTATCATGAATATCTCTGTTGACAACAAATTCATTTTTGTCAACAGAGCCTGGAAAGAACGTCTCGGCTATACCGATGAAGATATTGAGTCGCTTACGCTAAACGATATTGTGCACCCCTACTACAAGGCAAAGCTCATTTACCAGCTTCGCAACTTGTACAAAGGTGAGAATGTAAACAAAATTGAGACGGTGTTTCTTACCAAAGCTGGTAAGCCTGTACACCTAATCGGTAGTATAAACTGCAGTTGGCAAGACGGACAACCAGTGGCCACCCGTGTTATTCTGCACGATATAACAGACCGTATAAAAGCGGAGCGCCTTCAAAAGGTATATTATAGTATTGCCAACCTTGCCATCAGCAGTAAAGACTTAAACTCGCTTTACAGTGCCATACATCGTGAGCTAAGCAAGATAATCGAGACGCGAAACATATATATTGCGCTGTGCGACCGGGAACACAACTTCCTGCATTTTGTGTATCTGGTAGATCAGTTCATTGACAAAACTTCCCGAACTCAAATAAGAAGGCAATTCTCAGCAGGTCTTTCAGAGTATATTATAAAAACAGGCAAGCCTCTTTACATGCAGAAGAGAGAGCTTAAAGAGCTTGCCAAAAGTGAAAACTTTGTTATTAATGGTGCCATACCAGAGGTTATACTTTGTTCACCGCTGGCCATTGGCGATCGGATAATTGGGGTTATTACGCTCCAGGATTACCAAAACCCAGATGCCTATGTACATACAGATATCGAGATTCTGCACTTTATATCGAATCAGGTAGCCTTAGCCATAGAGCGTAAGCTAAATGAGGAGCAGATAAACAATCAAAATGCTAGGTTAAACGCCATATTCGAAAGTGGTACGCACCACATGTGGTCTATAAACCGCAACTACGAGCTAACATCGTTTAACAGGAATTTCTCCAATACCTTTGTCCGAAGAACAGGCCAGCCACTTGAAATTTATAACAAACTGGATGACACCAGCCTGATTTCGGCACATGAGTTTTCGTTTGATTTTTGGAAGGAGAAATACGAGAAAGCCTTTGCTGGTAATCCGCAGCATTTCGAAGTACATTTCGAAGGAACAGACGGTTGGCGTGAGGTATACCTAAACCCGATTTACTTAGAAGACGGCTCCTTTGAGGAAATTTCAGGTATTGCTTTAGACATTACGGATAAGAAAAAATCTCAGTTGGACCTGGCAGAAAGCGAAGAAAAATTCCGACACATTTTCGAATCGTTTCAGGATGTATACTACCGCTCTTCTGTAAAGGGAGTAGTGGAATTAGCCAGCCCATCTGTATATAACTTATTAGGTTATACCGAAGAAGAAATTACTGGCTTGCAAACAAGCAAACTTTATGTAAGCCCCGAAGACAGGGAACACCTCGTCAACAAAGTTTTTGAAGAAGGCAGCATCCGTGACTACGAATTAAAGATGGTCTGCAAAGACGGAAGCCATAAAACCGTTATTATTGACTCACAGATTGTAAATGATACTGAGGGCACTCCTGTAGCCTTGGAAGGGGTGATAAGAGATGTTTCGGAGTTAAAACGTACCCAAAAAGCTTTACTTCAGGCCAAAGAAGAAGCTGAGAACCTGCTGAAGGTGAAAACACAGTTCCTAGCCAACATGAGCCATGAGCTTCGTACGCCAATGAATGGCATTATAGGTATGATCGATTTGCTAAGCCAGATAAACACCGATGAGGAGCAGCGAGAATATATTGACACGCTTCGTAAATCGTCGGACGCTTTGCTTGCAATACTAAACGACATACTTGATTTGTCTAAAATGCAGGCTGGTAAACTTGCCATAAACGAAGGTGGCATAGATTTACACGACACTCTTGGCAAGATTCACTCTTTATTCGCTAATCGGGCGCAGCAAAAGGATTTGACATTTACCTACACCATTACGCCTGATACGCCGCGCTACATTTCAACAGATGAAACGCGCTTGCTACAAGTGCTTTCTAACTTAACTTCTAACGCCATCAAGTTTACAAATGCAGGTGAAGTGAGTATTTGGGTACACGGAGAGCAGCTAAAAAATACTGAAGAATATCTTTTACATGTTCGCGTAAAAGATTCTGGTATTGGTATAACGCCAGAAGACCAGCAACTACTGTTCAACGATTTTACGCAGCTTGACAACTCCTCTACCAAAACATTTGGAGGCACTGGCTTGGGTCTGGCTATCTCAAAACAGCTTACTAGTTTGCTTGGTGGCGATATAGGTGTTGAATCTAACTCTGGTTCTGGCAGTACCTTCTGGTTCAACATTAGAGTAAAACAAGCCGATGCTCGAAAAGTGGAGGAACAGCTACAGCGTGAAAACTTGCAGAAAACTGAAATTGAGGTGTTGGAGGGCAACCCGTATGTATTGCTTGTTGATGATAACCAGATAAACCAGAAAGTAGCTCAAAAGCAGTTAGAGCGCCTCGGCTGCCGTATAGATATTGCTTCAAATGGCCTAGAGGCAATTGACTATGCCGTGTCGCATAACTACAGCATCATCTTTATGGACATACAGATGCCTGAGATGGATGGTGTTACAGCAACAAAGCATATCAAAGAAAAACTGCAGCAGAAGTGTCCTCCTATAGTGGCCATGACGGCCTACTCTATGCGCGAAGATGCCGACAGATTTATAAGCCAAGGCATGGATGATTACGTATCGAAACCTATAAAAGGCATTGACTTACATACTGTTATTACTAAGTGGCAACTTGAACGAGGCATAGCAGAAGTGGTATTAGAGGAACAAGAAGCAGAAGCAACAGCGGATATTGAGATTATAGATACAAATGTAGTGGAACAACTGAAGCAGATAGGTGGCGACGACTTTACAAAGCAACTTTACGAGGAGTTTGAGCAGGAAGCAGCAGAGCTCTTAGAAGAGGCCAAAAAAGAGTTGGAGGCACAACATTACAAAAGTATTTTGAGTACATTGCATCAACTAAAGGGTACTGGCTTTACATTAGGCATTAACATAATGGCTGAGCTTGCCAAAACACTTGAGCATGATATTAAAAGCGATAAGCTGGAAAATATAGACAAAACTTTTTCAAAGCTTCTCGATGAATATGAACATTACAGAAAAGCTTACAAAGAAATAATTATCTAATTATTAATTCTTATGGCAGATAAAACCATCCTGATTGCAGAAGATAGTTCTGTGATACTTAACCTGACGAAAAAGATACTGGAGCTACAGCGCTACAAAATTCTTACCGCTAAAAATGGCAACGAGGTAATCAAGCAAGTTGGAAACAACAAGATTGATGCTATCCTGATGGACCTCAACATTCCTGGAAAAGATGGAATGCAGTGCACGCGTGAAATTCGTGCGAATGAGAACAAAGAAATTTCCAGCATTCCTATTATTGCGGTTACAGGTAATGCAAACAACTATACTATGGAAGATTTCAAGGACGCTGGCATTAATGCATACCTACCAAAGCCGTTAGATTTCGATATGTTGGTTCAAACAGTAAAGCAGTATACAGCAGAGTAAATGGAGTTAAAGTATACGCGGCCATTCTTAAACAAGCTGGAGGATATTTTTGCAGAGTCGGACTTTGTGCTGCGCTACGAAAAGGGGAATTTTAAGGCAGGCTACTGTTTGCTTAAAGACATGAAAGTGGCCGTAGTAAACAAGTATTATAGTCTGGAAGGTAAAATTAATTGCCTTTATGATATTCTGCGCACCATTTCAGTAGACGAAACCCGCCTCAGCGAAAAAAACAGGCAACTCTATCTTGACATTTGTAATCAGGAAAAAGCTAATTGAAAATAACGTTTTTAGGCACGGGAACCTCGCAGGGCGTACCAGTTATCGGATGCACCTGCGAGGTTTGCCGTTCAGTAGACTATCGGGATAAAAGACTGCGTGTATCGGTGCACCTGCAGGTAAACGGTAAGAGCATTATCATAGACTCTGGACCTGATTTCAGGCAGCAGGTGCTGCGCGAGCGCATAAAGTCTTTGGATGCCTTGGTGTTTACACACGAGCATAAAGACCATACGGCTGGCCTGGACGATATCCGTGCCTATAACTTTCTTCAGAAAAAAGACATGCCGCTGTATGGCGAAGAGCGGGTGCTAAACCAATTAAAGAAAGAGTTTTCTTACATTTTTGCTGATTTTAAATACCCAGGTATTCCACAGGTAGAGCTCTGCCCGATTACAAATGAGCCGTTCGAGGTAGAGGGTGTGCCGTTTATACCTATTAGGGTAAAGCACTATAAATTGCCTGTTTTCGGCTTCCGCATTGGCGACTTTACTTATATAACTGATGCCAATTTTATAGCCGAAGAAGAGAAAGAAAAAATAAAAGGCTCTAAAGTCATTGTGATGGATGCGCTTAGAAGAGAGCCGCATATTTCCCACTTTTCTTTGCAAGAAGCCCTGGATTTGCTGCAAGAGTTTGAGCCAGAAGTAGCTTATCTCACACACATTAGCCACCTGATGGGATTGCACCGTGAAGTTGAGCAGGAGTTGCCACCCAATGTGCATCTTGCCTACGACGGCCTTCAAATTGAGGTATAAATTATTCAGTTCTTAGTCTGAGTAAAAGCATACTAAGGTCAAGATTCTCTTTACTGTTGCTTATGGCGAAAATTCGTAATTCGTAATTCGTAATTCGTAATTCGTAATTCGTAATTCTAAAAAAGTGCACCAGAACTACTACTTTTTACGCCAGCTAACCAAAGCACTGGAGCAAAGGCTACAGGGCATGCAGGTGCATACTGCTTTTAGCCAAAACAAAGACGAATTGGTAATTGGCTTTGCCGCTGCCGATTCAGAGCTATACTTACGGGCACTGCTTACCTCCCACTTCTCCTCCCTCTCCTTCCCGGCAGAATTCCGACGAGCGCGTGCCAACAGTGTAGAACTGATGGAGCCGATGCTGGGGCAGACAGTGCAACAAGTAATTCAGCATGAGAATGAACGTAGCTTTTACCTGCGGTTGAGTAACAATATGCTCCTGCTGTTTAAGCTTTTTGGCAACCGTTCTAACCTTATACTTTACCAGGACGAGGCACCGCTGGAGCTGTTCCACAACAAGTTCGGCAACGACTTAGAACTGGAGCCGCTGCACATGCACAGGCAGTTGGAGCAGAACAAAGCAGCTTTTGAAGCGGCAAATGGAAACCTACGCAAACTATATCCCACCTTCGGCGACATTCCTGCTTTATACCTGGAAGAGCGCGGCTATAGTTCGGCATCTCTCGACCAGAAGTGGGAACTGGTACAGGACATGCTCGATACTTTAGAATCGCCAGAAGCATACTACCTCATTCGCCTAGACGGGAGGTTGCGGTTGTCGCTGCTGCCGATTGGGGAGATAGTGCAAACTATTACCGATCCGCTGGAAGCCAGCAACACCTACACCCGCACCTACCTCTCCGAAACGGGTTTTGAGCGACAATATGAGCAGGCAAAGCAGCAACTGACGAAGAAACTCAACGGTACCCAAACTGTATTGGCACAGGCCGAAGCCAAGCTAAACGAACTCCGCCACGACCGCTCCTACTCCCAGACAGCCGATGTGATCATGGCCAACCTGACCAATATTCCGCCCCGCGCCACGGAGGTAGAACTATACGACTTCTACACTGACCAGAACCGCACCTACAAGCTAAAGCAAGACGAAACGCCGCAAAAGTTTGCCGAGCGCCTTTACCGCAAAGCAAAAAACCAACATGTAGAAGTGCAGCAACTGGAGGAAAAAACGGAGCGGAAACTGGAAGAGGCCATTATTTTGGAAGATGCTTTACAGGCTTTGGAGGAGGTGAAAGACTATAAGCAACTGAAAAGTTTTCTGAAGGAATACGCCCACCTACTCACCAGCAAACAACAACAGCAGCAGGAAAGCCCTTTTAGGGTTTTTGAGACAGAAGGTTATAAAATATTGGTTGGGAAAAGTGCCCATAACAACGACCTGCTCACCCAGCGCCACACCTTTAAGGATGACCTGTGGCTACACGCAAAGGATGTATCAGGCTCTCATGTGGTCATAAAACAGCAGGCAGGCAAAACCATACCCAATACCGTACTAGAAAAAGCTGCACAGCTAGCAGCTTACTACAGCAAACGCAAAAGCGACTCTCTTTGCCCCGTACTTTACACACCAAAAAAATGGGTGCGCAAACCAAAAGGCGCAGCGCCTGGAGCCGTGGTAGTAGAGCGCGAGAAAGTACTGCTGGTAAAGCCAGAAAACCCTTTTGAGCGAAAGATTTAGGAAAAGGACACTAGTATCAAGACGTAAGACGAAGGACTTTTGTGTTTCTATAACAGACACTGCTACCTTGAAAGACTTCCTGTGCACCATTAAAAAAATAGGCTTTACAGAACATCAAACCTTTGCCAAGTGCACAATTTGGCGCTCCACTGTTTGAGCCTTCAGCGAGTGGGGACAGGGCCCCACGATTTGGAGCGTCTTGATTTTTTTGGACTTCCCTCCTTTTTTCAAGGAGGGGTGCCGCAGGCGGGGTGGTTACTTGTATCAAGACAAAAAGAACAGAGACTTAAACTATAAAACATGCTCATTTGCAATCAAACACATAATTTGATATGCGAACTTAAACATCCACACCAGTAGCGCGTACTTAACCTCCCTTCAAACAAAACCCCTACGGGATAACAGTCAAGGCTAAACATTATTGATAAAGAAACAGGCAAATGTTTATTGTAATGAAGCTAGTCTTTATACTTTACAACCTACCAAAACTAAAGCTATCACTTTGTAATAACCTTTTTTATGCCTACTTTAATAAGCCCATAAGCAGAAGCTACTAATGCTAAAACGGTTTACAAAGAATTATTATTTATAAATTTAGTTTGATTATCCTTTCCGCCTACATAAAATGAAGAGACCGCTTTTATTCACGCTAGCCTTAGCAGTACCTTTCCTGGCTTTGTCGCAGAAAGGTGCTCAACAGGATCTGGTACAGTATGTCAACCCGATGATCGGTACTGCCAAAATGGGCCACACCTACCCTGGTGCCACCGTACCCTTCGGCATGGTGCAGCTGAGTCCTGATACGGATACCATTCCTTATGCCACCAATGGCAAGTATAACAAAGACGTGTACAAGTACTGTGCAGGATATCAGCACGACGATAACACCATTGTAGGTTTCAGCCACACGCACTTCAGCGGCACAGGCCACTCCGACCTTGGCGACTTCCTTATTGCGCCTACCACAGGTGAACTTCAGCTGAACCCTGGTACCGAAGACAGACCACAAAGCGGCTACCGTTCTGCCTTCTCACACGACAATGAAGTAGCGGAAGCAGCCTACTATAAAGTAAAACTCGACGACCATAACATCACAGCTGAACTCACGGCAACTAACCGTGTGGGCATGCACCAGTATACTTTCCCGAAATCCGATAGCGCGCACATCATCCTCGACCTGATGGCTGGGATTTATAACTACGATGAGAAAAACGTGTGGACTTTTGTACGGGTGGAGAGCGATACGCTGGTAACGGGCTATCGCCAGACGAACGGCTGGGCCAGAACCCGCACAGTATACTTTGCCATGTCGTTCAGCAAACCAATTAAAACTTATGGCAGCAAAAATTACCAGAAAACAGTGTACAACGGCTTTTGGAGAAAGTTTGATCAGGAACATAACTTCCCCGAGATAGCTGGCGAGAAAATTAAAATGCACTTTGATTTTGACACGCAGGAAGGGGAGAAAATTAAGATCAAGTTTGCGCTGTCACCTGTGAGTACTGAAGGTGCGTTGGCCAACATGCGAGCCGAAGTGCCGCATTGGGATTTTGAACATGTGAAGCGTGAAAGCCAGGCGGCCTGGAACAAGGAACTGAACAAAGTAGTGGTAGACGCTGGCACCAAAGGCGATATGGTGAATTTCTATACCGCTATGTACCACGCCTTCCTCGGCCCGACTACTTATATGGATGTGGACGGATCTTACCGTGGCCTCGACATGAACGTACACCAGGCAAAGGATTTCACGAACTACACCAGCTTCTCTTTGTGGGATACGTACCGCACGCTGCACCCACTCTTTAATATTGTGCAGCCTGAGCGAAACGCCAACATGGTAAAATCGATGCTGGCACATTACGACCAGAGCGTACATAAGATGCTGCCTGTTTGGTCGCACCACGCAAACGAGAACTGGTGCATGATCGGTTACCACAGTGTACCTGTTATTGCGGATGCTGTTATAAAAGGCAATGCCAATTTCGATGTAAACAGAGCATTGGATGCCTGCGTAACCACCGCCCGCAACAACTACTACGACGGCCTGAACTACTACATGGAAATGGGTTATGTGCCCGAAGACAAAAACGGTTCATCTGTCTCTAAAACGCTGGAGTATGCCTACGATGATTGGTGCATTGCCCAAATGGCGAAGAAGCTGAACCGCATGGATATCTACAACGAGTTCATCAAGCGCAGCGAGAACTATAAAAATGTGTTCGATGCCAATTCTGGCTACATGCGTCCAAAGCTGAGCGACGGTACCTTCAAAAAAGAGTTCGACCCGCTGGATACGCACGGGCAAGGCTTTATTGAGGGTAACTCCTGGAACTATAGCCTCTACGTACCCCACGACCCGGCGCAGATGATCAGCATGATGGGCGGCAAAACACGCTTCGCCACGCACCTGGATTCGTTGTTTACCATGGACCTGCCAGACAAGTATTTTGAGAACACAGAAGATATCTCTCGTGATGGCATCATCGGCAACTATGTGCACGGCAACGAGCCTTCGCACCACGTGGCTTACCTCTACAACTGGACCGACCAGCCCTGGAAAACCCAAGACAAGATCCGCATGGTACTGAAGGCAATGTATAAGCCAACGGTAGACGGCCTTGGTGGCAACGATGATTTCGGCCAGATGAGCGCCTGGTATATTTTCAGCTCACTTGGCTTCTACCCAGTAGCGCCTGCCTCTGACCAGTATGCCATCGGTAGCCCTGCCATTAAATCAGCAACTTTAAACCTTGATAATGGGAAGACTTTTGTGGTGGATGTTAAAAATCAGAAGGATAAGAACGTTTATGTGCAGAAGATTGAGCTGAACGGCCAAACTATAAACCGCAGCTACATCACCCATGCCGAAATTATGAACGGCGGAAAGATTACTTTCCTCATGGGCTCTAAGCCTAACAAAAAGCAGGTATCAATCGCCCAGAAATAACCTTTTATAAAAGCTGGAGAAAAGCCTTTCTCCAGCTTTTTGCATTTAGTACAGTTTTGATCTTATCGCAGCAATTCCTGAATAAAAGCGCTAACTATTGTACCCTTAAACAAAATGAACAGAAGATCTTTTATACAAAGCTCCGCCCTTTTGGGTGCCGGTGTTTACCTCAGCCCTCTCAGTAGCCTGGCCTCCCCTGCCGATTTTCCCACGGTGCGTGTGCCTGCTGCCAAACGTAATTTCCAGAGCAAAGCCGTAGAGAAAGCCATCGCAGCGTTTAAAAAGAATGTAAAAGACAAGGAGCTGACCTGGCTATTCGAAAACTGTTTCCCCAATACACTTGATACCACCGTTACCCACACCACCAAAAATGGCAAGCCTGACACCTATGTTATTACAGGAGACATCGATGCCATGTGGCTGCGCGATAGTTCAGCTCAAGTATAGCCCTATCTCAAGTTTATAAAGAAAGACGAGCCGCTTCGCCAGATTGTTGCAGGAGTTATTAATCGCCAAAGCTATTGCATTCTGCGCGACCCATACGCCAACGCATTCTACGACCATGACACTAAAGTAGGGCATTGGAAAGACGACATTACGGACATGAAGCCTGGCATACACGAGCGTAAGTGGGAAATAGATTCACTGTGCTACCCTATCCGTTTGGCGCATGCTTACTGGAAAGAAACAGGCGATACCAAACCGTTTGATGCGCAGTGGCTTTGGCTGGTGCCTTTTTAGGGGCGGGCTTTGCAGCAACGGTTGTTTTTGCCGTAGACTTTGCCGCAGTAGGTTTCGGACTAGCTTTAGCAACAGTAGCCTTAGGTGCTGTAGCAGAATTCGTTGAACTTAACTCGTTTATCGAAAGCTTCTGCCCTGTTGGAATGTTGTTCAAAGTATAGTAGGCCGTAGGATGTATCAACGAGTAGGAATTGTCCTCTGAGCGTACACCGTTTAAGGTAATGTTGTGTATATAGTATCTGCGCAGGTTGTCTACCACAATGCGTGCTTTCATACCGTCAGCCGATACTTTCACACCTTTAATTGGGTTCTCCTCTGTATTAACAGGCGGGCTGCCATATACTGGATGGTACTTGTAAATAAAGCTGGAAACGGAGTAAGAGGCGATATCCTCGGCAGACTTTTTATCTACGGGTTGTGTAAACTCTATTTCAAAACCATCTGGCATGGCTCGCACAGCACGCATTTCGAAGGGCACTACATTGTTCCAAACCAAGCGCTGTAACCCTTGATTTTCGTCACCTGCAGATCCCCAGCCACGGTTTGTCTCTCCCACGAATAAAGAGCCATCAGGCGCCCAGGCCATACGCAAGACACCCGACTGGAAACCAGTCCTGAAAAGGAAGGACGCCCCTTGGTACTCACCGTTCACCTGTTCGAGAAAAACACGGGAAATAAGGCTCATGCCTTGATCACCCACTAGTACCTGCCCACCAAAAGGGCCAAAGTTTCCCTCTGGTATTTTTATAGGCTCTGAGTTTGAAATGCCTAAAATACCATGCGGCAGCCACACGGCAGGCAACTTAAGTTCAGGAATCTTCTCTTTCGCTTCGAATAGCGTTACAAAATTCTCATCTACAACATTCTCTGGTTTGATGTAGCGTCCTTCCGCGTTCTTTATCTCACGACCATCAACCACCGCATTCTGCTGGTCTTTAGTTAGCTTCAGCGGCGAGTTAGGCATGCCCGTCCATCGCAATCCTGCGGGATGGCCAATAAAAGCTCCCTTAGTTACGTGCCACAGCCCTCCTGACCCGATCCAGTCTCCTTGGTTATCGGTGTAGAAAAGCTGACCGTCTATAACGCCCAAACCAGCAGGAGAGCGAACACCTGTAGCCCAAGGCTGCATCTTTCCGTTCTCGCTGATATTCATAATCCAACCCCTCCATGGTACCCGGCTCTCTCCGCGGTACCACTGCTCATCGCCAAAGGCCACGTTACCCGAAACGAAGAAAGTACCGTCTGGCGCTATTTTAGGGCCAAAGCTATACTCGTGGTAGTGCCCGGAAAGAGGCCAGTTATATACCGTCTCGTAAGTATCAGCCTTCCCATCCATATTTTTGTCCACCAATTTTGTCAGTTCGCCCCGCTGCGCAGCATATAATGCACCGTCTTTGTAGGCTAAGCCCAGTATCTCGTGCAAGCCCGATGCAAACCTTCTGAAATATGGTCGTGCACTTGTTGGATTTTCCACAATAAACACCTCACCGCGCCGGGTAGAAATACCAAGGTCTCCGTTCGGAAGCACAGTTAGCCCTCCTACCTCCAGTAGCACATCTTCTGGGGTACTTATACCTGTAATCCTGAAAAAGTCTTCTTCTTTAGGTGATTCCTGCGCTTGTGCCGTGGTACCCAACACGGTTACCGCAGTAGCAGAGAGGAACAGGCGAAGCGCAAAGTTTCTAAATTTTCTTTTACTCGTATATTTCATGGTATAGAAAAGTCTAGGTTAGAAAAGAACAGAGTAGCTCAGTTTTCCTTTTACAGGGACAAGCAGCTCTTTACGTCCGTTGGAGTCTCGTAAAATAGGCTTAGCACCGCCAGCATCATCCAGGCGCAGATAATAAGACTTGCCATCAACCAAGTAAGTATCTTTTGAAATAGCCTCTATAGAACTTCCGTGCGCCATCCTTGCATACAGGTTGGCTGTCGGGTTCTGAACCGTAAGCTGGCGGTTTATACCTTCTCCGTTTGGAAGAACCGTGATCTGGTCCTGTACAGTAGAGCCATACGTCTGGTAAATAAAAGTTGGCCTGTCCTGCTCGTCCAGCACATAGCCCTTAGGCCTGAAACTAGTGCCAGCTGAGTCAGCTACCCAAGCTGTTTGTTCAGAGGCTAGTTTTGCTACACTAAACGCTGGATCACCAAAATACTGTACCGCACCAACTGGTCTGGAAGAACCGTTACCCCTGCTGTACCACATAGGAGTAGCATCCAGGAAACCACCACGCCATACTTGCACAATATTCCCGTTATCCATGTCGTAAGTATAGTGCACCTGGTCGGCGCTGCCTACGTTCACAGAATGCACAACCCTGGTGCCACGGCCTTCGCCATTCTGAGAAGGTATATCCATAAAGCTGCGCAGAATAGTATTTGTTGGGGCTTCGACCAGAATCGGACCTGCTGGCTGGTTGTTACGAACATCAGTAGAAGCCGCAGGATCGCCTAAAAGGCATTCTCTTATTCCAGGGCCTGCCACAGCGATACCCACTGCAGGTTTGCTCCAGTCTACCACTTTTGTATATAGAAGTTCGAAAGGCACACTGCCAGCTGGTAAGCTCATGCTTGCCCGCTGGTTTCTTTCGTTACCAGCTATCAGTACTTTATTGTTTATACGCATTAACCCTCTTCCACCTGCAGTGTTCAAACTGAAGGAATAATTGCCAGCCTCTTTTACATCCAGATTACCCGTATAGCGGATTAGAAAGTTTTTAGGCAATGGGTTTATGTCTGAAGTAAGCAAAACAGAAGTGCCTTCTGCCTCTGGTGGAAGGTTATTAAGATCAGGCTCTTTATCAAATTTACCCTTATAAATGGTGTATTTCAGATTTTTAAGCTCTGGCTTTGGCTTGCTATAATCTGTTACCTTTATGTTTTTTAAAGCAATTGCTCCATGATCGCCTTGGATACGAAGAGGACCTGTGGCAACCTCGTTATTTCCCATGGCACCACGGGTTGGGCCGAACAGTTCCAGGTTCTCGTGCAAGGTTACACCGTTAAGCTCCATGCGTAAAATCTTCGCATTCTCTATTTTGCGTCCATTGGCATCAAAGCACGGAGCTTGAAAAGATATCTTCAGGCGCTGCCACAGACCTGGAGCACGGCTCACGTTTTGCCTGGGTGCATGCCCCTCGAACCCTTTTCGGCCTTTCTCGTCCCAGCGCTCATATATACCGCCGTTATCTGACGATGTCGCTGTTTTTGTGCCCCAGCTATCATTCAGTTGCACCTCGTACCTACCCTGCAGGTAAATACCCGAGTTAGACTCTTTTGCCAGCATATAATCCAGCTCCAGGTCCAGATCTCCATGTTCGAAGTTCGTTAACAGGTCAGCGCCTTTATTTCTTTTACTCGGCAGGTTTACAAGTATACCTGTTCCGTTACTAAGCACCAGCGCATTCGCCTTCTTTAGATTGGCCGTAACATCACCCGCTATTTCCCAACTCTTGCCAGGGCTTTGGAAGGATGACAGATCGTTAAGAGGAAGTGTTGTAGTTAAGTTGGTCGCTGACTGTGCCAATACAGAACCAGTACAGCTCAATAGCGCTAAGCTCGCCACAATCAAGTTTCTTGACGATTTAAAAAGTTCGGTCATAAGTTATGAATAGAATGAAAGGTAATTTTCCTGATACTTTATATAAAGACAAAACATCCAAAGCAATCTCATCAATTACTTAATTATTCTTTCTTACAAACAGGCAAGATGTGCTTATCAGACTTTGCTTATAGCTTAGGGTTCTTTGTGTAATCCTGCCACAATTCATCTACTGTTTTACCAGTAAGTTTCACCCACGTTTCAGGGGTGTAAGCCTTACTGCGCAGAGCAGCATCTAAGCTATCTACAATCTTAGCATTTACATTATTCTCTAACCATGCTAAAAAACGGCCTGTAATCCTGTAGCTGTTGGTGTAGCTGTGTTCTGGTTTCAGATCAGGTAAACTCCAGTTTCCTGCTGCGTTGGCTACGCCATACTTGTAACGGACATAGTCTGTTATACCTTCTGTTAGCCAACCTGGCCCTGCTCCGCCTTCATAAGCCTGCACAATATGAAAAGCTTCGTGTGTCACTACATCTATGTCGTTGGGGTTCCTAAGCATCCAAAGCGGGCTATAACGGATGATGCCATTACTAGCAGCTGCTACCCCATTGTAGTTGGGGTCTATAATGAAAGTAACCTTTCTAGCTGTGTTTGGATTGAATCTCTTTGCTTCCTGTGGGTATACCGTAAAGAAAGCAAGAAGTGAGGCTATTATTACCCGATTCATCCTTATAATCTTTTAAGTTTATTTAATAAGGTAAAAGTCATTTCTGCTCCTTTTACAAGCTTTAAATCTAGGCTTAACAGTTAGAAAAGCATCTCCTTAGGAGGGAAATGCTTTAATTTAAAGCAAACTAATCTTACTCATGTCAATTTAAAACTTTACTTAATCTTTAGTAAGGGGAAGCTTATTTATTGCACAGCCTACAGCATGTTTGAACACTCAATTACCACAGAATCAGTTAGTAATACATATATTTACACAATTAACTAAAAGCATTTAGCAAAGTAATTCATCAAACAAAAAATTCAGATTCTACTCCTCCAGAAAAATATCAGGTTACAGGAGCATAATTCAAATGTTTGTCATATCCCACTTCTTAAGCTACCTGAACCTGATTATGATTTCAAAGCTAAAACCTTCAAAATTTCGGCTTTAGGCCTTCCTTCTACAGAAATAGGTAAGAGCAAACAGCTAAAGGTATAACCCGATCAATCTTAACCCGACTACTCCCGACAACATCAAACCAGGCAAAACAAAGCAGGCTTTTATTTAAATTGTCACATTGCTTTCACTCCAGCAACTTACTGCCCCTATCAGAGCGGCCTCCTCCCCTAACTCTGCTAATTTAATTGTGACTTGTACTGCAGAACTATCAAGGTAATTGATTAAGCTAGGAAGAAACAAAGGATGTGACTTGGCAATGTTTCCACCCAATATGACTGCCTCTGGTTTATCCAATTGAATGAAATAAGCCAAAAACTGACCTAAGTTTTCGCCAAACTCTTCAAAAATACTTTTTGCTACAGGAAGTTTTTCCACTAAATCGACAAGTTCTTTAACTCCTTCAACCATACGGCCATATAAATCATAGCAGCGATTAACAAACCAACGTGTCGACAAGTAGTCTTCCGCTATTCCATCTTTAAAAGGAGTGTTCCACAGGTCAGCATCTTGCGCTACTCCATTCATGTATCTTGAGGAACCCAAGCCTGTTCCAAGCGTTAGGCCAATGGCACTACTGTAAGTTCTAGCTGCACCGCAAAACGCCTCCCCTTGTAAGAAGCATCCAGCATCATTCATAAACCGGATGTTTTCGTTTTTTATCAGGAGCTCTTTTCCAAGCAGCTCTCTTATGTTAAGCTTGTATAGCAGATCAAACTTATTCTGGTTCTTAATCAAAGAAATACCATCTTCATAATTGAAAGGCCCAGGCATAGCAATACCTAACCTTAAAGATGAATCGGAACAATCTTTTACCACATCCTTAACAACCTGGCTCCACTCTGCGATTATTTCCTCTGCTGTTCCGCTTGAGTTTACCTCTTTACGTGTGTAGCTATTAGGAAGAAGCATTCTGTCTTCTAGGTTAACTAATGCAGCAGCTATATGAGAACCTCCAATATCAATCCCCACTACTATATTATCATTCATATTATTCCACTCTAAAATTTAATTTGGCTCGAATGGATTTCTTACATCCATTGAACTTCACCTCCTTTTACTTTTCCTCATTTGACATTGAATAAGGAAAGCTTTCCTCCTGCGTTCCTCGCTGTTTGTTTGGAGTAGAAGACATATCAAAACCAATCTTTGCTCCTTTAATTAACTCGCTGTGGCTAAACCAGTTTTTATTATACTTCTTACCATTCAGCTTTATACTATCTACATATTTGTTTTCTGAGCTGTTATTAGGTGCATTTATCACTATTTTGTTCCCATTCTGCAGGTTAAGTGTTACTTTTTTAAATAAAGGAGTACCTATTACATACTGGTCTATACCTGGTGTAACAGGATAAAATCCTAAAGCCGAAAAAACATACCAGGCAGACGTCTGGCCGTTATCTTCATCTCCAATATAACCATCGGGTGTAGGCTTATACATGCGGTCCATAGTTTCGCGTATCCAGTACTGTGCTTTCCAAGGCTCACCAGCATAGTTGTACAGGTAAATCATGTGCTGTATAGGTTGGTTACCATGCGCATACTGCCCCATATTGGCGATCTGCATTTCTCTGATTTCATGTATAACACCACCGTAGTAGCTATCGTCAAAAACAGGCGGCATCGAAAAAACAGAATCAAGTTTGGCCACAAAGTTTTTTCTACCCCCCATTAGCTCAACCAAACCTTGCACATCATGAAAAACAGACCACGTGTAGTGCCAGCTGTTTCCTTCTGTAAAAGCATCTCCCCACTTAAACGGGTTGAAGGGAGACTGAAACGTACCGTCCTGGTTTTTACCGCGCATCAGGCCAGTTGAAGGATCAAAGAGGTTGCGGTAGTTCTGGCTACGCTTCTTATACAACTCAATCTCACTTTGAGGCCTATTCAGCGCCTTTGCTAATTGGTAAATTGCAAAGTCATCGTAGGCATATTCCAGTGTGCGTGCGGCATTTTCATTAATTTTAACATCGTATGGCACGTACCCCAATTTGTTATAGTACTCCACACCAGCACGACCAACAGCGGTTATAGGACCTGCATTGTTTGCTCCGTGCACAAGCGCCTCGTATAGGGTGTTAATGTCATAGCCTCTAAGTCCTTTCATGTAGGCATCCGAAACAACAGAAGCTGAATTGTTACCAACCATGATGTTGGCATAACCTGGGCTAGACCATTCTGGTAACCAGCCTCCTTCTTTGTAGTCGTTTATCAAGCCCTCCTGCATTTCTTTATTTATAGAAGGATATGCAAGGTTCAAGAACGGGTACAAAGCTCTAAAAGTATCCCAGAAGCCTGTGCCAGCAAACATGTAGCCAGGCAACGTTTCTCCAGTGTATGGGCTGTAGTGCACAATGTTACCGCTTGCATTTATCTCATACATCTTATGCGGGAAGAACAGAGTGCGGTAAAGGCACGAGTAAAAAGTCTTCATCTGCTCGGCAGTAGCACCCTCTACCTCTATTGCATTCAGTGTTTTGTTCCAGATGTCTTTGGCCTTTTGCTTCGTTACATCAAAGCTGTCATTCGCCAACTCACTTTTTAAATTTAGTTCCGCCTGATCAAAGCTAATGAAAGAAGAAGCTACCCTAAGATTTACCTGTTTCCCTTTTTTCGTTTTAAAACCCACTACAGCACCCGAGTGGTTCGACTTCATCTCTAAGGCATCTTTCACAAATTTGTTATCGCGCGCTGTAAAGGATACCGTAAAAGGTTTATCTATGTATATAACAAAGTAGTTTTTAAAATTCTTAGGGTTACTGCGGGCATACTTGGTGCTGTAACCGATAATCTTGTTCTGTTCTGGAATAACTTTTATGTAAGACCCTTTATCCAGGGCATCCACTACAATAAAGGAGCTATCGTTCTGAGGGAAAGTGAAGCGAAATTGTGCTGCACGCTCAGTTGGTGTTATTTCTGCTGTAACATCGGTATCGGCAAGATATACACTATAATAATAAGGCTTTACAACCTCCGATTTATGAGAGAACCAACTAGCTCTTTCATCTTCATGAAACTTTGCTTTACCTGTTACAGGCATAATGGCAAACTGCCCGTAATCATTCATCCAGGGCGATGGTTGGTGGGTCTGCTTAAAGCCTCTTATTTTATCTGCAGCATAAGTATAAGCCCATCCGTTTCCCATATTTCCAGTCTGAGGTGTCCAAAAATTCATGCCCCAGGGCACAGCAATAGTTGGGTACGTATTACCGTTCGAGAGACTAGGCTTGGAGTCAGTTCCCATTAGTGGGTTTATCCACTCTACAGGATCTGTCACCTTTTCTACCATTACATCTTGGGCGGATACAGAGAAAGATACTAGCGATAGAATATAAATTAATGTTCTTTTCATGCTTGATAATAAGGATCTAAACAAACTTTAACTTGTACCACAATTGCAGAGGCACATCAACTGCCAACTAAAACTTAAATAACCACTTAATGCACTTCCAACGGTTAACCTTTAAGTAAAAATACAAACTTATAGCCACAGAACAAGATGCTAAACGGTTTTAATAAAAGACCAATAGAGTATTTTACTTAACCTCTTTGGTAGCATAATGCTACACAATTAGACACAGTTTATTCCAGAAAATTTATTTGTGAAAGCAATATGCTATTGCTTTAAAAGACTTTGCTTCGGAAGGAAAGGAGAAGGCTTGCACCTGAAGATAAGAACGGGCCTTAGGTATAATGTAAATTTTATGACCAAGCCACTAAACTAAAGCGCTGGAAAGGTGATAAGAAATCAGCACAGTAATCTTCAAGTAAAAATGGAAGTTTACATTGTTGCATGCCACTAGCCATAAAAGACTAATATAAAAAGGCAGCTGATTTATACTGGGTACGTTACGACACCAACAGCTTCACCTCCACTTATTTCTTTGGAACAGAAGATTTACGCACAATTAAATTTGTGGGTAGAACAAACTGTTTTTTGGCGGTATCGGTGCTTGTTCCATCTAAACCATCCAGCATAATCTGAATAACCTGCTTTGATATTTCTTCGATGGGCTGGGCAATGGCGGTAATGGAAGGGTTGTAAAGCTGGAAAGTATCGTGGTCATCGAATGCAACAACACCAAGGTCGGTAGGTATGGTTAAGCCTAACCTGTTAATAGCTTCTAGTCCTCTAATGGCAAAATAGTTGGTGGAAAAAAACACTGCATCCAATTCCTTATTCTTTTTCAGAAAAGACGCTATTTGCATTATAATCTTTTCATTTGACTTATCAAATGATATCTTTTTTATGCAAGGTGTTAGCCCATGCTCTGCCAATGCGCCCTCATATCCCATACGCCTATCTATCATCTGAGACATGCTCGAGTCAAGAGTCACAAAACCAATGTTTTTATAACCCTGTTCTATTAGGTGGGTCACGCCCTTATAAGTACTGTCGTAATTATCAATTACGACATAGCTAGCATCTATCGCAGGCATGTATCTATCAAATAAAACAACAGGGCGATCTTCATTTATAAGCGACTGAATTTCTTCTTCTATACCTTCTGTTGGCGTAATGATAGAACCATCTATTTGCCAATCCTTAAACATGCTTATTAATTCGCGTGCTTTATCAGCTTTGCCTTCTGTACTACAGTATAAAATTTTGTACCCTCTCTCATAGGCATTACCTTCTATCAGGCGCGCAACACTGGCGAAGAAAGGGTTAGAGATATCCTCCACCATTAGCCCAATAATCTTCGACTTACCGGTTCTAAGACTCTGCGCAATCTGGTTTGGTTTGTAATTTACCTCCTCTACCAGTTTCAGCACCTTGTTAGTTAGCTCATCACTTATACGCTTTTCTTTTGCTTTCCCATTCATTATAAAGGAAACAGTTGTGATAGAGATGTCCAGTTGTTTTGCTATGTCTCGGATTGAGAGCTTTTTCTTCATTCTTATTTTTCTAAGTTGTGCTATAGCATGTTGGTACCCCTACATGCACTATGTTTAAGCTTAAGCCTTATAAAGAGGCTTTCCTGCTTAGACAAGGATCGAAGTACACCAATTGAATTGTGTCAATCGAATAAGTAAATACAGATTAGGTGCTTTATAGCTTTAAATACACCTAGCTGCTTTGCCCGATGTACAATAAAGTTAATGTTTTAAATTTTATTGTATGCTTTATCCAGTTATATCTGAGCAGCCTAATTCAACCTCTAAAACTTGTAAAAGCAATTTTAAACTTAAAGCTAAAATATTCTGAAGAAAGAGAAACAATCTTCAAGGCGCAAGAAGAGAAAGCAACGCTGCTTAGAACATGTTTAGATAACTTACGCTAAAGGCAACAAAAAAAGCCTTGTCGAGGGACAAGGCTTTGAAGTGCGCGCGGGGAGATTCGAACTCCCACACCCGAAGGCACCACCCCCTCAAGATGGCGTGTCTACCAATTTCACCACGTGCGCAGGTGTAAAGTGTGGCAAAAGTAAGGAGCCAAATCGACATAAACAACACACACCTGCCCCTTCTTTTAAAGAAAAAATATCAAGTTTACTATTCCAGAATGTCCATACCGTTTTTTGTATTGCGACTTAAACTCTACAAAACAATTCCATCCAAGTTACACGAAAATAAAAAGTATAAATATTCCTAACTACATCAGAAACCTTATTTGCTCCGCATGATGTTGTATTAGCAGATCGAAAATAAAAAGGTGCTAAATCAAGCAAAGATTGCATCCAATAATGCTCTTTTGGCTAGGACTTTGTTAGGCTAATGTATAAATTTATACTTGTGCAGCCTCAAATTTGGTTAGCGGCACGTTTCAATAAAAAGTGTACAATTCATTTATATGAGTATAGAGATTAGCGGATTATCGAAGGCTTATGGAAAGAAGCCAGTGCTGCAGGAGCTTAATCTAACCATAGAACAAGGTCAATGCTATTGCCTGTTGGGGAAAAATGGTGTTGGCAAAAGTACATTCCTAAATTGTATCTTGGATTTTATACAACCTGATACAGGATCTGTGTCGCTTTTTGGCAAAGATTACAAACAGCATAGTATAGAGATAAAGCAAAATTTAGGTGCCCTATGCGAGGACAATCCGCTTATTGAGGAGTTTACAGGTATAGAATACTTAAACTTTGTGGCTAGGCTGTACAATCTCTCCCCTACTGAAACAGAAGAGCGCATTACCAGCCTAACCAATTACTTTTTCAACGATAGAGAATCGCTGCATAAGAACATAGCAGGCTATTCTACTGGCATGAAAAAGAAAATAGGTATTGCCGCCGCTATTTTGCACAAGCCAAGCATTTTGCTATTGGATGAGCCTTTTACTGGCCTTGACCCAATTGCAGCCCAACTGTTGGTACAATTAATACGAAGCTACAGAAACCCAAACCGTGTTGTGTTAATCTCTTCTCATGACCTAAACTACGTGGAACGGGTGGCTACTCACATTGGTGTACTGAATGATGGGCAGTTGATGTACAATGGCTCCGTAGAAGAATTCACCAAGAATGGAAATCACCTCATCGACCAGGCGCTTTTCCAGCTGTTGCTGCCGCACCATAACCCAGACACCAATATAGATTGGATGCTAAATTAGCCTATCTATGAATTTAATCTTATTTTCTTGTAAAGCCAGGCTCAACAGTTACTTCCGACAGAAAAAGGCCTTGCGCCTATTCCTGTTGGCTATAGGCGTTGTTTTGTCGGCTATGTACAGTTGGATTTTTGCAGAGCTACTTCAAAAAACAGCACAAGGTGCCTTAGAACTTACCGTCGAAAAGACTATAAGTTATACCAATCTGCTCCTGTTGGCGGTCATTATACTTCGTGGCTTTTTTCCAGCTTACATTCCCAGGGCTGAGTTCATTAGCAGGCTTTACCCCATAAAACCGATCAAGCGCTTTTGGCTAGAGCTGGTGGTGGAGTTGGCTTCGCCTTTTTACTTTATCCTGTTCAACTTCCTGATGATGCTGTTCCTGCTATCACCTATTTATGGCTTCGCATTTTTTATGCAAAGCATTATGGTTATGGTGGCAGCTCATGTTACACGCCGTTCGTTGCAGCTATTTGTAGAACGCAGAATGCGCTGGGGCCACAGCACCTTTATAAGTGCTGCTGTGATGGGTGCGGCATTTTTGGCGCTGCAGGCAAAAGCCCCTATGTTTGAACCCAATGACTCTCTACCAATGCTATTGGTGCACATTGCCTCTCTAGCGTCTTTTGTTGTTTCTAACTTTTTGCTTGAGCAAGCCGCAGTAGAGCCTCGTTTAAAAGTTGTGAGCCATACCAGCAACTCCAGGCGAAGTTTAGGATGGCGTTTGTTTAAAAACAACAAAACAGCAAAACAACTCCTTTTCTTCGCGATTGGGTTCAAGTTGCTTATGCTAGCTGTAGATGCTACTGTTTTTACGAACAAAGGATTTCATGTATTCGACAAGAACATGTCTATGTGGCTTTTTGTGGGTCCGTTAGTGCTGTATTCTTATGTGTTTAATAACCTGTGGGGCTTTTACAAGAACATGTGGTTAACCATAGAGCGAACTACAGGCAACTACAAAGATTTTTTGAAAACATGCCTGCTGGCCCTTCGCATTCCTTTGATGATAGATGCAGGATTGATGATTGCCTATGTAGCCATCTTCAACCATGAGCATGCCATGTTTATACTACTCATGTACGCCACTGCTATTTTGGTTCTTACGCCAATTAGTATTGTAGCTTCTATTGTGAGCCCAGTAGTTGTAAAGGGTGGCGCCATGAGCTTCAGTGCAAAAACATCTTACCTGTTTAACTTCATTTCTATACTCTTGATGGGAATGCTTTTTCTGCCACTCATCCACCCATTGCTGTACCTGATTTACCCCTTGCTAATTGGTATAGCCTTCTTTGCGTTGGTAGCAGTACTGAAGGAATATAAAAGTTATAAATACAAGCTGTTCGAAACGTTTTTCAAGGCTTAATAGAGCGAGTAAACTTCCAAATAAAAAGCGCCCTGAACCAGCTGGTTCAGGGCGCTTTTTATTTGGAAAAGAATTAAATCTGGAAATTACTTCTTTGCTACCTCACCGTTGTTAACAGAAAACTTATAGGTAGTGGTTGTGCTATAAGTATCGCCTGGCTTCAAAGTAGTAGACGGGAAAGAAGGCTGATTAGGTGAATCTGGAAAGTGCTGTGTTTCCAGGCATAGCGCCGTACGGAATTCATCTTTACCGCCTTTCACAGTGTTTTGCCCAGCCATAAAGTTCCCGCTGTAAAACTGCAGACCTGGCTCCTCCGTGTAAACATCCATTTTAATACCAGTTTCAGTACCTACTACAGTTGCAGCATGAGTCATTTCACCACCTTGGTTTGTTTTAAGCACATAGTTGTGGTCATAACCTTTGCCATACTTTAGCTGTGTATCATCGGCTTCTATTCTTTCACCTACAGGTGTTGGCTTACGGAAATCGAATGGAGTACCTTCCACAGAAGCGAGCTCACCAGTTGGAATAAGCGTAGAGTCTACTGGCGTATACTTATCAGCATTAATCTGCAGAATGTGGTCTGCAATTGAGCCGCTGCCAACACCATTCATGTTAAAGAAGGCATGGTTGGTTAAGTTTACCACCGTTTTCTTATCGGTAGTAGCTTCATAATCAATTTTCAGTTCGTTATCGTTTGTAAGGGTGTAGGTAACTTTAACGTTTAGGTTGCCTGGGTATCCTTCTTCGCCGTCTTTAGACAAGTAAGTTAACTCCAACGTCTGGTCATTTACCTGGTTCGCATCCCAAACCACACGCGAAAAACCTTTGTCGCCACCATGCAAGTGGTTTGGATTGTTGTTGGTGGCCAAAGTATACTCCTGTCCGTCTAATTTGAATTTACCATTGGCGATACGGTTGCCATAACGTCCGATAGTAGCTCCGAAGAAAGTATCAGAACCTTCAGTAAAAGAAGCTACATCGTCAAAGCCAACAATAACGTCTGTCATGTTACCGTCCTTGTCTGGCACCAACATACTTATTACACGACCGCCGTAGTTTGTAATAGCAGCTTGTACATTGTTGCTGTTCTTCAGTATAAACAGATCGGTTTCTTTTCCATCTATCGTTTGTTGAAAATCCGACCTTTGCGGCAATTGCGCCTGCACTGCGTTTGCAGTTGTGCTAGTGGTTTCTTCGGTGTTAGACGTTTGATTGCAGGCTCCTAAGGTAACCATACAAGCACAGGTAATGAGTGCTAATTTTGAGCGAATGTTCATGTTTAGTTTATCGTGTCTGTTAAATAATCAAGTGAATAAATTATGTTTTAAGGGTTCCTACTGAAGCGATGCCACCACAGGCCATCCGTCTTTCGTCCAGCTCAATGGCTCTATTCTCAACTTCGATTTTCCTTCATCTTTAGCATCATAGCCATGGAAAATAAGATAGTCCTTACCGTCAAAAGTTTCCACTGCGTTATGTCCTACACCGTGCCAGTTCTCATCTCCTGCCAGTATAATGGTTCCTCCTGCGCTATCTAATCGGTTTCCTTCTTTATCTAAGTATGGTCCTTTTAGATCTTTCGATCTTCCCACAATCATTTTATAAGTGCTGTTTACGCCCTTACAGCAATAATCTATAGAAGCGAAAAGATAATAATATTTTCCCTTCTTAAAGATAAACGGCGCCTCAATTGCATTTCCGCCTGCGTCTTTAGGGTTATCATCTACTGAAGGAGGATTAGGTGCCGATAAATTTCTTTTACGGCTGGCGATAATCTGTAAATTGTCAGGGCTCTCAGCAATTTTAGTTCTGTCTTTCGTAAGCTTTACAATTGGTAAGCCATTCCAGAAGGAGCCGAAGGCAAGGTATGCGTTTCCTTTCTTATCAGTGATAAGATTTGGGTCAATAGCATTCCAGTTGGTTTTGCCAGGATAAGACTGGATTACTTTGCCGTGGTCAGTCCACTTATAGTTCGGATCGGCTGTATCGAGTGTAGGAGTGGTGGCCACACCTATAGCAGAAGTATTTTTCCCGAATGCAGAAACAGAATAGTAGATATAATATTTGCCATCGTAATAACAAATGTCTGGAGCCCAGATGTGTCCTTTAAAACCAGGAACAGCCTCAACAGCCCATTGCGGAGGAGCATCGAAAACAGGTTTCTCACGCTTCCAGTTTTCCATGTCTTTAGATGACCACATAGATATCCCAAAGCCCGTGCTAAATAAATAATAGTTATCGCCCTGCTTAATCATTACAGGATCGTGCACGCTAATGTTTTTGCGCAGCTCCTGCGCTTGCGCACTTACCACCAGGCAAAGAAGGAAGCACGCTATAAGAAAAATACTTTGCTTAATCTGTTTCATATAATTAAATAATAGTTAGTTGCTATGGCAAGTCAGAGAGACTTTATTTCTGATTTCTATCCTTTTAATAGAGAGAGCTTTACTCCCCTCTTTGTACCCGTTATGAGCTTATCTAAATTAAAACACCATTACAAAACCACCGTTCGGCTTCATAACCAGCTGCTGCGTCTGTCCTTGTGCTAAATTTAGCTGCTTTTTCGAAAAAGAATTCCATTCCGTTCCATCGGTTATCAGCTCGCCGCTCTTCTGCCCGATAAACGACAGATCGACTTGTACTGTCTTCTCCTGGTTTTCTCCATTTATACCTGCCACATACCAGCGGTTGCCTGTTCTGCGGGCTATTATAGCCAACTTTCCTGGGTAGCCATCAATAAATATTGTTTCGTCCCAGGCTGCAGGAACCTGGCGAAGGTAGTCTTTTACATAGGTTGGCACATGTGCCATGCCTCTGGGCGTTTCGGCAAAATGCTGTACACCAGATAGAAAGATAACAGGTAGTGCCACTTCGTAGCCTGTGGTGGTTCTTCTCTTGATATTGGGAATCTCGTGTAGGCTCAAGGGAGTGAAATCCATTGGGTCGAAAGCATTGCGGGTATAAGGCAGCATGGCCATGTGTGCAGGCGCCACATCTGCTACATTCTGTTCAAAGGTAATCATCTCAAAACCTTTCACGGCCTCCACCGTCATCAGATGCGGATACGTTCTCTGCCAGCCTCTAGGTAAAGTTGCGCCATGGAAGTTTACCAGTAGTTGGTAATCGGCTGCATCTTTCAGAATATCCAAGTAGTATTGTATAACGGATTGTCCGTCGCCGCCAAAGAAGTCAATCTTCACGCCTTTGATCCCCATGTCCCGGAGCCTGCTGAACTCCTTTACACGAACCTCATGTGTGAGCAAAGCACTTTTTGGAGAGTATTCAGTGCTGTTCCAGCTACCTGAAGAATTGTACCAAAGCAGTAGTCCTACGTTCTTCTTTTTCCCATAGTCAGCAAGTTCCTTTATTTTATCATAGCCTATTTTTCTGTCCCAGTTCACGTCAACTAAGCAGTAGCTCCAGTTCATATCTGCAGCATAGTCTATAAAGCGCTTTTGAACATTATATACAATAGAGTCATCTTTTAGAAGCGCCCAACTCCAAGTTGCATTTCCTGGTTTTATAAAAGATTTATCTATGTTGATAGCTGGCTTGGCAACATCCGTACCTAATGTAGATTCTACTATCGTTTTTAAACTACCTACCGTTACCACACGCCAAGGCGAGTACCACGGAAAAGTAGACTCAGGCTTTAGTGCACCACCTGGCATAACCTCCTGCTCCTGCGGAAAAGCCACCGCGTATTCACCACCAGAAGACTGCGGATGCAATCGTGTAGCACAATAGCTTCCGTCTAAGGCAGCTTCTGTCACTAGTACCCAGCTGTTGCCACTCTTGAACAAGGCAGGATATACCCAGCCTGCTTTTATAGGTGAAGGTGTTCCGACAGCGGATTCCTGTATATAAGGCTCCTCGTAAGATGGATTCGTTTCGCTCCAACCTGACTTGGCGTCCGACATTGGCTGTAGCCAAGCTTTAGCCGATTCAGGAAAATTGTAAGAAGTCAGTTCCTGTGTAATCTGCTTCCTTCCTCCTGCCTCACCAGGGAAGTAATAACGGAAAGCAACACCATCATCAGACACGTTGAAGATCACATCCATAGGAGTGCCTTTTGGGTTCTTCAAATGGAATACCTGCTGCTTCGCGTTGTAGGTAACTTTACTGCGCTTCCCATGCACAAGTTCGTAAGAGTCCTGCACCGTTTCTACCTCAGAAACCGATTCCAGTGTTAAACTAGTCGAAAAATCTTCATCTGCCATCACCACTCCTAACTTTGATTCCTCTAGCACCAGTTCACCACCTTTATTTATAGCATAAACAGGCTTTGAGTTCTTAAGCTCAAACGCAACGGTTATACTTTTATCGGGACTAGCAAGAGTGTACTCCTTTTGTGAAAGTGCTTGCTGACTAGACTCTGTGGCTCTGGGCGAACAACTATAAGCAAAGGTTAGAGATAAGGCTATATGTGCAGTAAACACCCTGCGCACAAGAGAGTTAGAGAGGTTTTTCATAGAAAAATAGTTAGTGACTACATGTAAATCAAAAGCTTTAAACCTAAGATTAGATGCAGTTGGGGTAGTAAGACTTATTTTAAATGTATATATTACGCATATAAATATAAAATTAAATAAGTGTTAATAAAAGCTTTCCTATATTTTCTTTTATGCTGCTTTTAGGCAGCTACAGAAATAAGCATATGGAACGCACTTACCCTTCACTCAACAAAAGTTAATTAATAACATTAGTCATGACAAAGACAGCTTTAGGCCTTAAATCAGGCAAAACTTTACGGAGAGCCGCCTCCCTTATTCTATCGAGTATGTTGCTTGCCTCTTGTGCAACCACTACTCAAAACACTACAGTAGCCACAACTGAGAACGCTGTTGGCAACCCGATCATTACGCACAAATATACTGCTGACCCTGCCGCTCTTGTTTACGATGATAAAGTTTACCTGTATGCGGGCCATGACGAAGCGCCTCCCCGCCACGAAGGCTACGTAATGAACGAATGGTTAGTGTTTTCTTCTCCTGATATGAAGAACTGGACGGAGCATGCCGTACCACTGGATGTTAAAGAATTTAAGTGGGCGAAATCTGATGCCTGGGCTTCGCATGTGGTAGAACGTAACGGCAAGTTTTACTGGTATTCTACTGTAGAGCACGCCACCATTCCTGGCAAATCTATTGGTGTAGCTGTATCCGACAGTCCTATAGGTCCTTTCAAAGATGCTATAGGTTCAGCCCTCATAACCAACGACATGACGAAGCATACCCAAATTTTCTGGGACGATATTGATCCTGCCGTTTTTATAGACGACAACGGACAGGCTTATATTTTCTGGGGTAACACCGTGTGCCATTACGCAAAGCTGAAGGACAACATGATTGAACTGGATGGGCCTATCAAAACTATTCAGCTTCCAAACTTCACAGAAGCACCGTGGGTACATAAGAACAAAGATTGGTACTATTTGTCTTACGCCTACCAGTTTCCAGAGAAGACAGCCTATGCTATGAGCCGCAACATCGAAGGACCATGGGAATATAAAGGTATCTTGAACGAGGTAGCTGGTAACTCGAACACCAATCACCAAGCCATCATAGATTTTAAGGGACAATCATACTTCATTTACCATAACGGCAGCATTCCTACAGATGGAGGTAGCTTCCGTCGTTCTGTCTGTATAGATTATTTATACTACAATGAAGATGGCACGATGAAACGTGTGGTTATGACAACAGAAGGGATCAACCCTGTCGCTGTAAAGGCACAATAAGCACGTCAAATTTAAAGCCAAACTGGAAGAAGTTTCTTCTTTTCAGTTTGGCTTTGTTTATATCCTTACATCATTATTAATCCATACCTACACATTTATTAACCCGTGTAGCTTCACTAAACGTGTTTTGTCCCTCTCTCGAGTGAGCTGAGGGTAAGGTAAAGCTAGAATGTAGCAATGGGCAAATCTAGTGTCGATAACTAAATAAGCTAAACTTTAACAAAAAAAGAGAGGCCACCAAAGTGACCTCTCTTTTTTGTTTAACGTTTAGCTTATATACTAAGATATTTTAACTCTGATCACGTTTACAGAATACGGCTGCAGTTTTAACTGCACTTTGTTGTTCTTTACCTGAATCTGCTTCTGAACTGGGCTAACTGCTTTCGGATTTTCAAAAGAGTTTTCCTGGTTTAGGTTATCGCTTCTCAATTCAGTATGTGTTCCTCTGTTCTGCAATTTCTTCACACCATCAATCACGAACTCATTGTTCATTTCTTTATCTGATGTGTTCACTACTTTCAAAATAACTTCGTTCGTCTTTTTATCGATAGAAGCAGAGGCAAATGTATTGTTCTGACCAGTTACTGCTATACCATCTAAAAGAACAGGTACTACTTGGGTTCCGCTGTTCGTAGAGAATAACTTCTGCACCTGATAGTTTGGAGTTCCGAAAGAGCGAAGGTTATCTACCCAAATCATATCTGGAGTCCACTGCCAGCCCTCTACGTGAGCAAACAAAGGAGCATAAGAAGCCATTACTACCACATCAGCATTACGCTCCAAGCCAGTCATAAAGGCTGCTTCAGATAGCGCTGCATTCCAGTTGTTCCTGTTATCTGGGCTTGCTATGGCTACGGTTTGTGAGGCATACTCTCCTGCGAAAATCTTAGGTCCTTTACGGTCGTAGCTGTCGTAGCGTGTTGCGTTTTCTTTAAACCACTCTGGTGCACGGTAATAATGCTCGTCAATAATATCTACACGAGTATCTTTCATGCCTCTAAGCGTGGTATTCAGGTAATCAAACTCTTCACCGTCAGGAAATGGACCTGTCGTCGTGATAAGCTTGATTTCTGGGTGCTTCTCAGAAAGTACTTTAGCGAATATTTTATAGCGCTCAATGTACTGCTCTCCCCACTGCTCGTTACCTACACCTAAGAACTTCATATTGAAAGGCTCAGGATGCCCCATATCAGCACGTTTTTTACCCCAGGTAGTATTTACACCGCCATTTGCAAACTCGATCAGGTCAAGTGCATCCTGGATGTATGTGTCTAGTTGATCCAAAGGCACAACCTCTCCTGTGTTAAACTGGCAAGCCATACCACAGTTCAGAATAGGAAGCGGTTCTGCTCCTATGTCTTCTGACAACTGGAAGTACTCAAAAAAGCCAAGTCCGAAAGACTGATAATAGTCAGGTGTAAGGCGGTGGCCAAATTCTGTGTTCCAACGGTTTACAGTTAGCTCTCTGTTTTCAATTGGCCCAATCGTTTTTTTCCACTCAAAGCGCTCGTCCAGTGTACGGCCTTCTACTATACAACCACCAGGGAACCTGAAGAAGCCAGGCTTCATGTCTGCCAGCAACTGCACCATATCGGCACGTAAACCATTCGGACGCTGCTTCCAGGTATCCTGCGGGAACAGCGAAATCATGTCCATGTCTACCGTGCCCTTACCTTTTGCCCACACGTTCAAATAAGCTTTCGGTTCGGTTTCAGTAGCAGTAAAGCTCACGTTATACTTCTTCCACTGTTTGCCCTGCGGTGTTACAGTGGCTGATCCAATAGACTTACCATCTGGGTTTACAAGTTCCACCACAACGGCTACATTATCGCCCTGAGGCTGTCGTGCTAGTACAGAAAAGTTGTATTGGTTCCCTTTTTTAATGCCCATGCCACGGAAGCCTTCGTTAGACAAGCCAAAACCTTCGTCAGAACCAGATTCTACTCTGATAAAACGACGGTTCGAAGGGTTGATAGCTTCCTGATTATGCACTAATGCTTTACCAGTAGTTCCGTTTTTCTTCTGCTCTTTCCACCCCATCATAGGAGTAGCAAACTCAAAAGAACGGTTTTTTACCAGCTCCGCATAAATACCGCCATCAGCACCAAGGTTAATGTCTTCGAAAAAGATTCCCCACATAGTAGGTTGAATCTCAGCCGTAGGTTGGTTTGCTTTTACGACAAAAGAAGTAGCTTTCTGTGCTGCCACGTTAGCCGACATCATACAGGCCACAGCAAGCGCACCAAGCGAAAAATATTTATTTTTCATGTTCGTCATTTAAATTTACAGATAAGGCGAAGCACCTACATCACTTGTTATTCTTGACAAGAAACAGATTACTTCAACTCAAGAACAACTACAGAGAAAGGAGGCAATTCTACATTCAGGTTATTACCTCTCAGTTTTGCTCCTTTAAAGTTTGCTGGCTTAATCTTGTTCGGGTTGTCGAAGCTGTTGTAATCCTGGATGCTTTTGGAAGCAAGTATGCGTCCAGAAACAGACTTAAACTTTGAACCCTGTACATCTATGCTGATTTGGTTAGACTTCTTAGGGTCGATGTTTGTAAGTGTAATATGTGTTACACCTTGCTGATCGCGTGAAGCAGATCCTGATACAGCTGGAAGTTTTTCGTTCCCGAAAGTAAAGTCAGCACTTTTCAACTCAAGCGGAAGGAAAGTAGCATCTTGGTGCACGTTATACATTTCCATTACATGGTATGTAGGCGTCAACAGCATTTTCTCATCCTCTGTTAAAATTACAGCTTGCAGCACGTTTATGGCCTGTGCTAGGTTAGCCATTTTCACGCGGTCGCAGTGATTATTGAAAATATTCAAAGTTGCTCCAGCAATCATCGCATCACGCATCGTGTTCTGCTGATATAGGAAACCAGGGTTAGTTCCTGGCTCTACATCATACCATCCACCCCACTCATCTACTACAAGCGCAACTTTGTGCTGCGGATCATATTTTTCCATGATGGCAGTGTGTTTGTTTATCAACTCCTCCATAAACAAGGCACTCTTCATTGTCTTGAAATACTGCTCCTCCGAGAATCCTCTTGTTGGTCCTTTTTTGTTCCAGTCAATTACAGAGTAATGGTGCAGTGCAACACCTTCTATAAGGTTCTTAGGGATGTTTTTCATCAACACTTCAGTCCAGTTGTAGTCTGCAGAGTTAGCACCAGAGGCAATACGGAAAAGGCCACCAGAGTTATCCCAGTCGGCTACGAAGGTAGCATACTTGCGGTATTCATTAGCATAGTAGTCAGGTGCCATGTTACCACCACAACCCCAAGCTTCGTTACCTATACCCCAGAACTTCACATTCCAAGGCTTATCTCTACCGTTTTCACGACGAAGCTTTGACATAGGGCTATCGCCTGCGAAGTTAACATACTGTACCCAATCAGACAGTTCCTGCACAAGGCCTGTTGCCATGTTACCTGCCAAGTAAGGTTCGGCACCTAACAGCTCGCACATGTTCAGGAAGTCGTGTGTACCAAAACTATTGTTTTCAGTAACACCTCCCCACCAGCTGTTTACAATTGTTGGTCGCTGATCTTTTGGCCCGATACCATCTTTCCAATGGTAAGTATCGGCAAAACATCCACCTGGCCAACGCAGGTTAGGAACCTTCAGCGTTTTTAAAGCCTCTACAACATCGTTTCTTACACCGTTCGTGTTCGGGATTTTTGTATTGTCCTCACCTACATAAAAGCCACCATAAATACTGCGGCCCAAATGCTCAGCAAAATGGCCATATATATGTCTGCTGATTTTAAGGTTAGGATCACTGGGTGCATTTAATTTGCCTGTATTCTGTGCATAGCCTGTAAGGCTACAAAAAAGCACCATTAAGCTTAAAAGTTTCTTTTTCATTCCTTTGATTTATTGTTTTAAAGAAGTGGTATTTATAAATGTAAAATTAACGCTTATAAATATAGCGGATTAATAAGCTTAAAAACAAGTAAAATTTGATTGTTCATTTACTAACTTCAACTTAATCGTTGGTTATGAGTGATTAATACCTTACCAACTATCTGTAGCTTTTATTCTTTAAGCTTTCACAGCAATCTATTTTTCGTACTTCTACCTTAGATTTGGAGCTTATAGCTCACATATTAATAGTTATCTGAAAAGGTTGTTTGTACCTAGATAACTAATGATCACTGCACTTTCTTCCCCCAAACAGGTAAACCACCTGAGGTTAGACCCGAAAAAGTAAGCGTAACTTTTCTTGGGGAAGCTTCCCAATCCCAAGCATTTGTAACTAAGTAATCTTTTCCATTTATCATCAGTACACCTCTGTTACTATCGAATGCCCATGTTCCTGATGCAGACCCACTTACTCTTTTATCAGCTGAAAGTGTTATTTTAGATGATTTTTGTATTGTTCTGTACTGATACTGCATTGTAATCTGCTCCCACGTACCTACTAAAGCTTCTTCAGTTATACTTGTTTCTGGTACTCCAGCATATCTTTCAGGCATAACTACTGGCCAGCCATCGCTTGTCCATTTAAGTTGCCTCACCTGCCCCATCATAACGGCATTAGACACATTGATACCAGCTAAACCTTCAGGTAAACGACCTTGAGAAGAGAAATACCACTCACCCGTGGAAGGATCTTGGAAAACAGCACAATGAGAAATACCTACCCAGCCTGGATGTCCATTAAAAGCATATGGGTGTGTTAACATAGGCCATGACTCTGCGCCATTTGTTACATTTCCGCCGTCTATACCAATGTATGGTCCCGCTATGTTTCTGGAACGTGCTACACGTGTGTTGTAGGCAACAGAAAGCTCATCGTAAGCCAAAAACAGATAATAATATCCTGTAACCTCATTATAAACAATTTCAGGAGCTTCTAATCCTTGCCAGCGATTGGTATTGACATTGCCACGTCCAGCAATACGAACACCATGATCGTCGATGGTTTCGAGTTTATCTGGTTTACCTGTTATTGGGTTAAGTTTTAATGCAGCAATACCACTATGCCAGGAGCCATAAATCAACCAATGCTCTCCTTCTGGTGTCTCAATAAAACTTGGATCAATAGCATTGAATTTATAGTATCCGTTCCAGTCATTCCCTCCACCTCTGTGATAATCTACAACACCATCAGGTTCTGAGCTTACAACCATACCTTTATCAGTCCAGACATTACTGGCCAAATCATCTGTTTCTGCAAGACCAATGAAAGCACGCTCTGACCAAGATGTATTAGGATCTGAACCTACAATGGGATTATCGACTACTATACTGTAGTACAACCTAAATTTATTACCGACTTTCCGTATGTTGGGTGCCCAGAACCCATAGTTAGGATTAGCTATTGGAGGGAGATTGATACGTGCTCTTTTATTATTCAGGCTATCTTTTACCCATGCAGGAGGGCTAGAAAAAGCCATTCCCATGAACTCCCAGTTCACTAAATCTTTTGAACGCCTATATGGGTAGTGTCCTTTTCCAGCATGTGCATTCCCATAAGACGCATCAGTTTGATACATGTAGTAGTACTCCCCGCTTTTGGCGACAGTTGGGTCATGTACATTCGCTAAATTCCACTGAGAACGATTAGCCCATGATGCAATTGGTGTGTAATTATCTGGATAAGTAGGTCCGTCAAACTCTTCAACCTCAGGTTTTGGTACATCTGGTTCTGTAGAGCTTTTTTCGCAGCCCATAATGCTAAACAACAGGCATGCGGCAATTATAGTTGTTAGACTTTTCATTCGCTAGTATTCTTTCCCTCAATCTTTATTGAAACCCGTTTTAAGCAGACCAATTAAAACTCCAACCTTACAACTGTTGCCACTATGTAAATCAGAGCCTACCTATTGAACCCGTTTTACGCCCACTTTCTATATTAGATAGACATAGGAGAACTTCTAGCAAAGTAGTCTATTATGGTCATCATTTAGATATAAATGGGCAAAAAAAAATTCGGCTGCCAAGTTTGTAGAATTTACAGTTTGGCAGCCGAATAGAATTTAAATTTAGTTTAACTCAACCCTATGAACAGGTGTATAGAGCATTTCCTCAATGCCTGCTATTTTCAAACCTACTCGGGCAAACACATAACCCTTGCTCACAAGATTTGCAGGAACAGTTAAACTCATCGTCTTGGTCTCTTCAAGTGTAGCTGGGTCTGGCCACCAAATATCTGTAACAGCCGCCCAGTTTTGTGCATCTACAATTGTAGTACCGCTTAAATAATAAGTTATTCTTTCCAGTTCTCTTCCAGCGGTTACTTGGTTCACATCAACTGTAGTTGTGATCACATTTCCGCTTAGTTGGAACGTCTCATTCTGGATGTTAAAATAAGGCTGAACTGGCACATCAATTGTTGTCGAGCCATTTACCTGAACATTAAGGCTATCTGTGTTGTTAACCCAAGGTCCATTTCCAGGAAGTAAAACCAGTTTATAATTCCCATCAAACAAAGTAGCCGAGTATGTTCCGTCTTGGGCTACATATACTGGTATCTTTTCAAAATTTTGATATCCTCTCTGCCACAGTTCTAATTGCACTCCATTACTTCTTAGGTTTACAGGCTCTCCATTATAAACAACACGGCCTGTTAGTGTTGATGTAGGTGGCTCATAATTATCTTTCTCACAACCTGTCAACACCACGACTAAGGCTGCTATTAAGTACGATATTGCTCTAATTTTCATATCTACTATTAATGAAATGGATTTCTAACAATTTTAGGATTATTATTAATTACTACTTGATCGATAGATGAGTAGTAATTACCAAGTCGGAAAAGATGCGGAGAAACAAACCTCGGAGCCACCATCTTCATAAATATGTATTTATTGTGTTGCGGCGTACCAGGGCGTATTACACGATAAGGGTACAAAGCATACACACTCGCATCAGGGTTACTGGCACTACCGTCCCAGATTTCATGCGCAATTCTCCAGCGCTTAACATCCCACACACGATGATCTTCAAAAGCAAGTTCTACTCTACGCTCGTTTCTTAGCCTCTCTATAGTTAATGAGGAAAGACTATTTGCACCAAATCCTGCTCTTTCCCTAACTTGGTTTACATAGCCTACTGCCTCATCTTCCAATTCCAGTTCAAGGGCCGCCTCAGCTGCGTTTAATAACACCTCAGCGTAACGGAACCTTACCCACCACATAGTACTCAACTGGCTTCTAGATCCAGCACCAGCCTGTGCATCCAAATATTTTCTTAGATAGAATCCTGTGTTGGTAGTTTCTAGTTGAGAGCGTCGTGGGCCATCGGCACCTGTAAGCAATCCGCCATCGGTATAAGTAGACCCTAGTGGGCCTTCAACTACTTCATAGCTACTACCGTTCCATACCACTACACCTGCTTGTATCTCAGCTTCTATACCTCTAAAAGAGCTTCCTGGATAAATAACAGTTCCATACAAGCGTGCATCTTTATTTGCAAAGATATCTTCAGGATTTTCGTAATAAATATAATCACTGTTATCAGCTGTTCTGGTTTGCAGTGTCCCCTCAGACCCATCTAAATACTCATAGCTTTCTACTAAATTTAGTGAAGGAGTAATAGCACTTGGGCTAAGGTTATCCTCTCTTGCAGAGAAGAAGATGTTGTCGAAAGTAAAGAAGTGTGTTTTACCTACTGCAAAATCCTGTGCCCAGATTACTTCAGGATTAGCTGACTTTTTAGCTATAGCCTCATAGAAGTTTTCGCCTAGATCTGGATTACCTTGATATAAACTATAGGCACCAGAGTTAATAATTTCTTTTGATGCTTCCAGCGATTCTTGAAAATAACCTTCTGCTCTAGCTGCTGGAATTCCAACCTCACCACCAGGGGTAGTTATGGGAGCCGCCAACTGATTATTATACTTAGCAAGCGAACCTGCATAAAGCATAGCTCTTGATTTGAGCGCCAAAGCCGTGAACTTATTGGCTCTTGTATTACTGCCAGTATTTCCAAGTTGGTCTTTTATCGCCTCAACTTCGCTTGAAATAAAGTCATAAACCTCTTCCTCTTTGCTTCTTGGAATTTGTAATGGAGTAGGATCACCACTGAAATCATATATAAGCTGAGTAGTAACCAAGGGTACTCCACCCATTCTTTTTACCAATTCAAAATAATTGTAGGCTCTTAAGAACCGTAACTCTGCCACAAACTCACTTTTTTGAGTTTCTGTAAGAGATGTGGAAGCAGTGATGTTTTCAATTGCCAAATTTATGTCTCTGATAAGGCCGTAATCCCATAGCCTCCATCTGTCATAACCATAGTTTGGCAAATTGTTTCTCCACTCATCAACACCAAAACCAGACCACAAGGCATCATCATATTCTGCAAAAGCCTGCCAGCCTACAGTTAGAGATTGGTGTGCTGGTAACCTGTTGTAGAAGTTAGCCAGCACAGCTGTAATTATTTGAGGGTCATTCCAGGTCTGCTCATCTGTTATGATTGTTTGTGGTTCTCGATCCAACCAGTCCTCTTCACAAGAAGTAGCAGAAAACAAGGTAGCGCCCAAAAGAATGCACTTAAATATATTTTTCATCTGAAAATCAATTAAAAGGATAAATTAAAGCCAAAATTATAAACCCTCTGTTGTGGGTAAACCAGGCCATTGCCTGAAGAAACCTCTGGGTCTATACCAAACTCTTTTGTATTGTCTAATGAAAAGAGGTTTGAGCCATTGGCATAAACTCTTAGAGCAGACATTCCAAATTTGCTAATCAATGCTTCTGGAAAGTTGTAGCCAAGCTCTAAATTACGAAGTCGGAGGTATCTCACATTCGTTAACCAAAACGTGCTGTGGCGGTAGTTAGAATGGTTATTAAAATCTTTTCTTAAGGCAGGATATGTACCTGGAACCCAAGCGCTTGTATTGTCAAACGGATCTTCACGGTGCCAGCGGTCTTCCAGCATATAATCTGGTGAGTTACCGTTATTCTGGAACGGATATCTTAGTTCCCACTCACGCAGATAGCTTTGCATACCAGCTCCAGTTAAGTCAAACTGCAAGGTAAAATTCTTATATGAGACGCTTCCGTTAATACCGTAGGCAAAGTATGGAAGAGCCCCTTGAGCATAACCAATAGGTCTTTCATCCATCCCGTTAATTATGCCATCATCATTAACATCCTTGTAAATTAAATCGCCTGGCAAAAGCGTTCTGTTACCCTGACCATCGATATTCACAGGATAGTTATCGATCTCTTCCTGCGACTGGAACTGACCTATGTGCTCATACCCCCAGTTAATACTTGCCCATCTGTCTTCAATTGAAGAACGATATTCGTTCCAAGAGTTTCCAAATCTAGGCTTATAAGTATTTAAGTGGAATAATCTAGCCAAAGTGGCATTCACGCCTATAGAATATCCAACTTGGCCAATTGAGTTTCTATGAATAATAGCACCCTCTATACCTCTATGCGCATCAGAGTTCAGGTTCTCATTTGGCAAACCATATCCTACCTCGCTAGGTAGCAATACATCATACCTTGGCGCAGGCCAACCAGAACGCTTACGTTCAAACACATCAAACTGCGCTGTAATTTTGTTAGAAAGTAAACCGATATCAAAACCAACGTTTTTAGAGATACTAGTTACCCAAGACAAGTTAGTAACTGGCAAGCCCCTTGGCTGCACACCTGATATAAGATTACCATTGAACACAGCACTTCCCACACCAAATGTAGTACCACTTAAATAATCAAATGCATTTATACCCTGCTCTAAACCAGTCTCTCCGTAAGAAGCTCTTAACTTTAAGTCAGTAAGCCAGTTTCCTGCAATTTCCTGCATAAATGGCTCTTCAGCAATACGCCAGCCTAAAGAAACCCCAGGAAAAAAGCCCCAGCGCTTATCTGTCGCATATAAAGAAGATCCATCATAGCGACCTAACACTTCAACCAGATACTTTTCTTTATAGTTGTAATTAACACGCCCAATATAACCAGCTCTCGCTACTACTCCCCAAGTATCTTCAAGTCCTATTTGATCATTGAAGGATATTTGGGGGATGTAGTTGTTCGGGGGATTGCTAGCTATCTGCAAAAATGTGTCTTCTCTATCTTGAATTTCATAACCTAAAAGGCCCGCAATATTGTGGTCTCCTATTGTTTTCTTATAGTTCAACTGGATCTGACCAACGTTCTCTGTAATAGTCGATCTCCTTTTCTGTCTCCATGGGTTAGGATTTCCACCCCATACTTCATAAGAATCAGTCTGAGGCACATACCTGTATGCATCATAAGTATATTCAAAGCCTTCGAAGTTACCAAGGGTATAAGTATAAGAATAAGTTGCTCTGGCTGTTAATCCAAACCCGAAATCATACTCACCAAAGAAATTACCTCTGAACGCACGCCAAGTCTCATCTACATATCCTGCTATATTCTCGTCATAGGTAGCGGGGTTTACATTTACATTATGCACTTCGCCATTTATATAATTAGGATTGTCGTTGGCATAAGGCCGCTCAGTTGGCCACATTGTAAATATGCTGAGGAAAGGGTTAAAATAGTCATCCATACCTGGTACACCAGTTTGGTGACGATCCTCTATTCTTCCGCTTATTTGAGCACCTACTTTCAAGCCTTTGCCTAAACCAGCTTCTATGTTTGCCTGAATGTTAGTTCTGTTAAAGTTAAAATCTTCAATCATTGCCTCCTGGTTCAGGTGACCAACAGATAAGTAATACCTAATATTTTCAGAACCTCCAGACGCATTTGCGTTTATGTAAGACTGCGGCACATTAGGCTTTATCACAAAATCATAGTAATCAAAGCTCTGGTAGCCTGGCTCTGTACCTACTCTCCAACTTTCTAATTGTTCTGGAGTCCATCCTGTAGCGAAACCTCTGTTCTGATCCGATTCAATAAGACCACGCACATATTGGTAAGCATTAGCTGGTTTTGGATAGCGGGTAAAGTTTTGCAATCCGTAATAACCTGACAGATTAATACGTGTCTTCTCTCCTGCTTTACCTTTTTTAGTTGTAACCAAAACAACCCCGTTCGACGCTCTTAAACCATAAATAGAGGCAGATGCATCTTTCAACAGGGAAATACTTTCAATATCGTTTATACCTAAGTTGTTAAAGCTTCCTTCATCAGATGGGATACCATCAATAACATATAAAGGAGTACCCATGTTACGAATCTGAAGGGCAGTACTTGCTCCAGGTCTTGCATCCGCCTGACGAGCTGTAATACCTGGCACTTTACCTACCAAGGCACCTGAGGTTGTAACGGCAGTAGTTCTTGTTATGTCTTCAGACTGGATGTCACTAACGGCACCCGTCACAGTTTGCCTTTTCTGCGTACCGTAACCTACCACTACTACTTCCTCCAAAGCTTTTGAATCAGGCTTGAGAGAAACTGTCAGTGTTGCTCGTCCGTTAATCGGCACTTCCTGTGGCTGATAGCCAACAAAAGAAAATACTAATGTACCATCTTCAGGTGCTACTATAGTAAAGTTACCATCTACATCTGTAGACATCCCTTTAGTGGTACCTTTTACTACGACAGTTACACCTGGCAACCCTACGCCGTTTTCATCAGTCACTTTACCTGACACAGTAATGTCCGCAAATAATTTGCCAGACAGTCCTGATACAGCAGAAACTGAAAATTCTGGATGTGCGGGGTTTGCATAAACCCCTATACCACTCTTCTTAGATCCATGGCCGAACAAAGGCTCACCCTTTACAGCCGTAGCATTGGCACCTATTACCGAAAATAACACGAAGCATGCGGTAAGGGCCAAACTACATTTACTAATGGTAAAGTTATTTCTCATATGTGAAATGTTTATTGTAATAACTTTTATTTTAGACGTTTATCAAAAACCTGAACTATACATTGTCATTTATACACTTTTTGAAAGGAGCAAAAAAATACACCCTCTTAACTTGAATCACCTTGTACCTTTAAAAGGACTAAAACGAAAAGATGCAATAACATATAACCTCATTGTAAAAATTCAACCAAAACTATAAAGAGGGGACTCTACTAAGTAATCACTTAAATTAAAATTGCAATTATCACTAAGACGCATCCATAAATTTGTAGCCACTGCTCTTCTTCTGCCCTCGGATATGACCTCTTCTAGTAATAAAATGTAATATTGACACAATTATAAAATTAACTTCAGAGAAAAACAAATAATTACAAATATAAAAGTAAGTAATCGCTCATTATAACCCGTACAGATCCGAACTTATTTTCCCTTGAATTAAAACTTGATAAGTAATCTTAAAATAACGGCTGTAAACACCAATACACAGGAAAAGAATGCTAGCCTGTACGTAAAGCATCAATAAAAGTGTTGCTTTAACATTTATTTTCCTAGTGAGTATACACTTGAAAATAAAAAGTATATATTTGCTCAATACTTCCTAAATTTTGCTATGAAATATTCTGGACAGATAAGGACGCTGGTAGCCGTTGACTGTATAATACTAGGTTTTGACGGAGAAGAGTATAAACTCCTACTGATCCAGAGGGGTTTTGCTCCTGAAAAGAAAAAATGGAGTTTGATGGGCGGTTTTATCCAGCCTACCGAAACGCTAGAGGAAGCCGCAATCAGAATTCTGAAGCAGTTGACGGGGCTAGAAAATGTTTACATGGAGCAACTCCACACATTTAGCGACCCCAACCGTGACCCAGTGGAGAGAACAATAGCTGTAGCCTATTTTGCCTTAGTTGATATTCAGAAGTATGAAAAGCAGATTAGCAAGGAATTTCATGCTGAGTGGTTTTCATTGAAGGATACCCCCGAGTTAATCTTTGACCACAACCAAATGATAGAAATGGCTAAGAATAGATTACGCTATAAAGCAGCCTTTCATCCTATCCTGTTTGAGCTTTTACCAGACAAATTCACCCTTCCGCAATTACAAGCCTTATACGAAGGCTTATATGACACCCTTTTCGACCGTAGGAATTTCAGCAGAAAGCTTCTTTCCACAGGACTTTTTATCAAACAGAAAGAAAAAGAAAAAGAAACGTCAAAGAAAGGGGCCTTTTATTACAAGCTCGACCAAGACAGATATCTAAGTGATTTTCAAGCTTTTCTAAAGTTTATCCCTAACCCAGATAAACTCATGTATCAAGAAGCTTAGGCATTTCGTCAAGTCTACCCTTTAAAGGTTGTAACCTTTTCTACCTGATAGTGAGTAATCAGTAGCTGCGATATTGCTACATTAGTACAATTCCGCTTTCTGTTTACAAACTTCCAAGTCATCCAGAAAGAAACCAACATTAAAATCGGCTTTTTAAAATAATAAGTGTTATTTTGACACCAACTTTATAAAAACTCTAAAATCGTGATACAAGATTCATATGTTATTGGCGTAGACTACGGCTCTGACTCTGTCCGCTCAGTATTAGTTAATGCCCAAAATGGCCAGGAAATAGCTAACTCTGTTTACTATTATCCGCGTTGGCAAAAAGGCCTCTTCTGTGTACCGGCTGCAAACCAGTTTCGCCAGCACCCATTAGACTATGTGGAAGGACTAGAATATACGATCAAAGAGTGCCTTAGTCAGGCAGGTGACCCAGCCATAGCTAAAGCCGTAAAGGGTATAGCTGTGGACACAACGGGTTCTACACCTGTAGCGGTAGACAAAACAGGTACTCCCCTAGCACTTCTTCCAGAGTTCGAAAACAACCCTAACGCTATGTTTGTCCTCTGGAAAGACCATACTGGTGTGGGAGAAGCAGCTGAAATAAATGCTCATGCCGAGAAATTCGACACCAACTACTTAAAATATGTAGGCGGTATTTACTCTTCTGAGTGGTTCTGGGCAAAGTTACTGCACGTACTTCGCACTGATGAGGAAGTGAAAAATGCCTGCTACTCTTGGGTAGAGCACTGCGACTGGATTCCGTTTTTATTAACAGGTGGAAATGACGTAACACAAATGAAGCGTGGCGTATGCTCAGCTGGACATAAGTCTCTGTGGGCAGAAGAATTTGGCGGCCTACCTCCACAGGATTTCTTCACTTCCCTAGACCCTGTTTTGTCAGGATTCACCGAAAGACTGTTTACTGAAACATATACATCTGACCAAGCAGCTGGCAACCTTAGCACCGAGTGGGCTGAACGCTTAGGTTTGACTACAGATGTGGTTGTTGGTGTTGGTGCTTTTGATGCACATATGGGCGCTGTAGGCGGCCAAATTGAACCGTACCACCTGAGTAAAGTAATGGGTACCTCTACCTGCGATATGCTAGTAGCTCCTATCGAGGAAGTTGAAGATAAACTGGTAAAAGGAATTTGTGGCCAAGTACCTGGCTCTATTATACCTGGCATGATGGGCTTAGAAGCAGGTCAGTCTGCGTTTGGCGATACCTATGCCTGGTTTAAGAGAATCCTGATGTGGCCAATGCAAAACCTGCTTTCTCAGTCGAAGACAGTTTCTCCAGAAACAGCAGAGGCTCTAATCAATGAAATATCTGATAACATCATACCTGAACTAAGCAAGCAGGCCGATGCACTTCCATTGTCTGAGAGCGATGAATTTGCTATCGACTGGTTTAACGGCCGTCGTACGCCAGATGCTAACCAAATGCTGAAAGGCGCCATTCTTGGATTAGGTTTAGGTAGCGATGCACCGCGTGTATTTAAAGCGTTGGTAGAAGCAACCTGCTTCGGTGCTAAAATGATTGTGGACAGATTTAATGAGCAAGGCGTTCCAGTTAAAGGACTGATTGGATTAGGCGGCGTGGCTAAAAAGTCTCCTTTCATTATGCAGATGATGGCCGACGTGATGGATATGCCAATCCGTATTCATAAGTCAGAACAAACTTGTGCGATTGGCGCTGCCATGTTTGCGGCTACAGCTGCTGGCATATATTCTAAAGTAGAAGATGCTATGGCTGCAATGGGACAAGGTTTTGATGCAGAATATCATCCGAACCAAGACCGTGTGGCAGTTTATGCCACACGCTATGCTAAGTATAAAGCGCAAGGCCAAAGCATCGAAGAGCTAACTTCATCGGCTAATGCACCAGTTACTGACATCCAAGAAAAAGTTGTAAGATAGATTTATACATGAGTAAGTATCAACACATAAAACAAAGTGCCTACGAGGCAAATATGCAGCTACCTAAGCTGGGCTTAGTGCTTTTCACTTTCGGAAACGTTAGCGCCGCAGACCGTGAATTGGGCGTTTTTGCCATCAAACCAAGCGGTGTTCCTTACGAAGACCTCTCTGCAGACAAAATGGTGATAGTAGATTTCGACGGAAACACCGTAGAAGGTGACTTAAGACCGTCTTCTGATACCAAAACCCACGCAGTGCTTTATAAGCATTGGGAAAACATTGGTGGTATTGTTCACACTCACTCCACTTATGCTACGTCATGGGCACAAGCGCAGCGCGATATTCCGATTTACGGTACCACGCACGCCGACCATAATACAGTAGACATCCCTTGTGCTCCACCAATGAATGATGAGATGATTCAGGGGAATTATGAATACGAGACAGGGTTCCAGATTATGAACTACCTGCAAGAAAAAGGGATGAGTTATGAGGAGGTAGAGATGGTGCTAGTGGGTAACCATGCTCCTTTTACCTGGGGTAAAACACCAGCGAAAGCAGTTTACAACAGCGCAGTGCTGGAAGAGGTAGCACGCATGGCTTACCTGACAGAACAGATCAGAAATGATGCTCCCCGCCTGCAGGATTCTCTCATTAAGAAGCATTTTGAGAGAAAACATGGCCCAGATTCATATTATGGACAATAATATTAGATTTGTATATATTTGTTAGTATATTAACCTTTTATAGTCTAATCAATCATAACTAAACGTCCTTTTCATGACATCTGGATTTTCAACGCTAGACTATGCCGTCTTTATTGTTTATGCCATTATAATCCTCTTTCTTGGGCTATGGGTATCAAGAAGTAAGACAGGTGTAGAAAAAACATCGCAAGAATATTTCCTTGCTGACAAATCCCTTACCTGGTGGGCTGTAGGAGCCTCCCTAATTGCAGCAAACATTTCAGCCGAGCACTTTATCGGTACTTCAGGCTCAGGCTTTGCCATTGGTTTGGCCATTTCGGCTTATGAGTGGATGGCAGCTGTGGCACTTATTATAGTTGCTAAATACTTCTTGCCAGTTTTCATAGACAAAGGCATTTACACAATGCCTCAGTTCCTGAGCCAACGCTTTAACAAAGGCGTTAGTACAGCATTTGCTGTTTTCTGGTTGCTAGTATACGTGTTTGTAAACCTTACATCAGTAAGCTACCTCGGCGCCCTGGCTATGGAGAATATCATGGGCATTCCGTTACAGTATGGCATTATCGGATTACTGGCTTTCTCTGCCATTTACTCTATCTATGGTGGTCTGGAAGCAGTAGCCTGGACAGACGTTGTACAGGTAATATTCCTGGTAGGCGGTGGTTTGGTAACTACTTACTTGGCCCTAGATGCAGTTGGTGCTGGCGAAGGTGTTGTTACTGGTTTGGTTAACCTTTACGACAGAGCGAGAGAGCACTTCACCATGGTTTTACCAGAAGGCCATCTCATGATTCCAGATGGCTCAGGTGGCCAGAAAGATGCTTTTATCGATTTACCAGGTATAGCTGTTATTGCGGGTGCTATGTGGGCAACTAACCTTGGATACTGGGGCTTTAACCAGTACATCATCCAAAAAGGTCTGGCTGCCAAGAGCATCAACGAAGCAAAACGTGGCCTTCTTTTCGCAGGTTACCTGAAGATCTTAATGCCAATTATCGTGGTTATACCTGGTATTGCGGCTTATGTATTGCTTAACGCGCACACTCCTGAAGAACTTGCAACAATTTTAGGTAAGTCTTTAAGCGAAATGGGTACTATCGAAAAATCTGACCAGGCTTACCCATGGCTTTTAAAGAACTTTGTACCAACAGGTGTTAGAGGCCTTGCTTTTGCAGCGCTTACGGCGGCTATTGTTTCTTCTCTTGCTTCTATGGTGAACAGTACTTCTACTATCTTCACGATGGATATTTACAACCCTTACTTCAAGCCAAATGCATCAAGCAGAGAGTTGGTACGTGTGGGTAGAATTGTAGCAGTAGTAGCTCTGGCTATAGCGGCACTTGTGGCACCTCAATTAAGCTCTCTGGACCAGGTGTTCCAGTACATTCAGGAGTATACAGGTTATATTTATCCTGGTGTGGTGGCTGTGTTTGGTATGGGTCTTTTCTGGAGACAGATTACTGGCAACGCAGCTCTTTGGACTGCAATCGCTACAATTCCAGCAGGTATCATCTTCAAGATAGTTTATCCTGATATGCCATTCCTGTTGCGTATGGGCTATGTGTTTATCGTGCTGTGTGTAATAGCTTCAGTTATCAGCTTTGCAGAAAAAGGAGTTAAAGTAAATGCACCAGTTCCAGCACCAGCAAGACAAAAGAAACTAGTAACATTCTCTTATGTGTTCTTTGCACTTGGCGCTGTCGCCCTTATTTCAGCAATTGTATTCACACCTGAGTACAGTTATATGGGTATAGAGGCACTTTATTTCTTAGCATCTTTCTTAATTATGGTGGGTATCATACTTTACACCAATGCTAAAATGACGATTGCTGATCCGAAGGCCATTGTATCTGATCCAGTATTATTCAATACAGGTACTCCATTTAATATTGGAGCGGCAGGTATCATACTCATTATAGGTTTGATATACTATTTCTTCTGGTATTAACACATATATCTTAGAGAGTGCAGCTGAGAAATGCTGCACTTTTTTTACTTAAATTAATTCGTGTACAACATACATTTTATTTTCAATGATAGATCTTAAACAATACGAAGTGTGGTTTGTGACAGGCAGCCAGCACTTATACGGAGAAGAAACACTTAGACAAGTTGCAGAACATTCTCAAAAAATAGCTCAGGGCTTAGACCAATCTGCAAACGTACCTGTGCGGGTAGTGTTTAAACCAGTGGTTAAAACAACTGAAGAAATTTACCGCATCTGCCAGGATGCCAACGTAGCCGAAAACTGCGTAGGTGTAGTTGCCTGGATGCACACATTCTCTCCTGCCAAAATGTGGATTGGCGGCCTTAAAATACTTAAGAAGCCACTTTTGCACTTGCACACACAGTTTAACCGTGATATTCCGTGGAGTTCCATCGATATGGACTTCATGAACCTGAACCAGAGTGCGCATGGCGACCGTGAATTCGGATTCATAGTTTCAAGAATGCGCATTAACCGCAAGGTAGTTGTTGGGCATTGGGAAGAGGAATCTGTGCAGAAGCAGATCGGCGACTGGAGCCGTGTAGCCTGCGGCTGGCACGACTGGCAAGGTGCAAAGTATGCCCGTATTGGTGACAACATGCGCTTTGTAGCCGTAACAGAAGGTGATAAAGTAGAAGCAGAAATGCAGCTTGGCTTCTCTGTGAATACTTATGGCGTAGGTGACCTGGTTAAAGTTATCAACGCGATCAGCGACAGTGCTGTGGATGAACTGACCAAAGAATACGAAGAACGATATGCCGTTGTGGAATCTCTTCGTAAAGGTGGTGCTCAGTACAACTCGCTAAGAGAGGCTGCTAAGATAGAAATTGGTCTACGTACTTTCTTGGAAGAAGGCAACTTTAAAGGGTTTTCTGACACGTTCGAAGACCTGCATGGCATGGTACAGTTACCAGGTATAGCAGCTCAGCGTTTAATGGGCCAAGGCTATGGCTTTGCTGGCGAAGGTGACTGGAAAACAGCTGCCTTGGTTAGAGCCATGAAAGTAATGGGTAGTGGCCTGAAAGGTGGCAACGCCTTTATGGAAGACTATACTTACCACTTCGATCCTAACAATGCACTTGTACTAGGTTCGCACATGCTGGAGATCGACGAATCTATTGCAAACGGCAAACCTTCTTGTGAAATTCATCCGCTAGGTATTGGTGGCAAAGAAGATCCTGTTCGTTTAGTGTTTAACGTAGTAGGTGGTCCTGCGCTAAACGCATCTATCATAGACATGGGTAACCGCTTCAGGTTATTAGTGAACGAGGTAGAGGCCGTAGAGCCGCAGCACGACCTGCCAAACCTGCCAGTTGCACGCGTACTTTGGAAGCCATACCCAGATATGAAAACTGGATGCGCTGCCTGGATATTAGCTGGAGGTGCACACCACACCTGCTACAGCCAAAACCTAAGCTCAGAGCAACTGCAGGATTTTGCCAACATAGCTGGTATAGAGTGCGTGGTAATCGACAAAGAAACACGCCTTCGCCAGTTGCAGAACGAACTGCGCTGGAGCGAAGCTTATTACCAGATCAACCGCACTTTCTAGTGTAACAAAAGTTTTAAACTTTTATATAAACCAAAAGAGCAGGCATATTGCCTGCTCTTTTGGTTTATAATTACGTGTGCCTTCTGAACTGAAACCTCTTTCGCCTTAATCTTACTTGTTCCCAAATTACAAGTTTATTGGAATAGAAAGATTTCTCACTTCAATAAAAAACATGCTGGCTGTAGAAGATTAAGCTATTACTACTTAAAGAAGTTCGTGATGTAAGGGTCGTTATAATCTTCTATAAAAGCGACGACATTTTTATATTGGCTAAAATCTTCCTTCGGATGCGCAGTTAAAATAACGATACAATCCATACCAGCATTCTCAGCAGCCTCTACCCCTTTTGGCGCATCTTCCAGCACCACACACTCTGATGGGGCAAAATTCAGCTTTTCGGCCGCTTTCAGAAAAGTTTCTGGGTCAGGCTTGCTATGGTGTACATCATCGGCACTTACAATGGCATCAAAATAACGCCGTACGTCCAGGTTATCCAGCACAAAATCGATGTTATCAGTGATGGCAGCCGAAGCAATGGCCATTTTAATATTATGTTCAGTGGCATCCTCTAAAAACTTTTCCAATCCGTTAATCAGCTTCAGGTTCGGCTTGTATTCGCTTTGGTAGCGCTTTTCCTTTTTAATAGAAAGCTCTTCCGCCTCTTCATCAGAGAATTTATCCTCTCCAAAAATACGGTTCAATACTTCCCTATTCTTACCGTACATCTGTTTTTGTACCTCCTCCCACGTCAGGTCAGCTCCTAAATCCTCATTTAGTACACCATACCAGGCTTTGCCATGATAGTGCATATCATCAATCACAGTACCATTTAAATCGAAAAGAAGCGCTTTATAGTTATTACCCATTTTAGTTTTATCCTTTTATTCTCGCTGCTGTTATACTTTATCAGATGTTTAAAGTTGTAACAACACGCGATGCAGTTCTGTAAAATCAATTTAGTGAAAAGGCAAACGGAGATCTTCATGCCCATTTCAGGAAAAAAATTCATGCATACAGTTACTAAGTAGCTGTGTGTTTACAGAAGCCAAAAGCTTCTACTTCGTTGGCATCAGGCTGATCAGTTCGGAAATATTCACTTCAAGGTTAGCTTGTGCTTCAAGTATAAGCGTTACCTTCTCTGGCTGCGGCAAAACATCCTGCACCAGAACACCCTCTACTGCACCTGTAAGTTTAAGCCCTTTCAGCTCAAGCCCTTTTTCCAGCATCGTGTTGGCTTTCTTCAACTCTGTTGCAAGGATTTCCTTTATATTTAACCTGCTTTTTTGTATAATCTGATTGTAGGCTACTTTATTAACCAGCACTTCTAAGGCCGTGTTGTAAAAGCCGCTGGTTGTTTTGGCCTCCATATTAAACCGCTGAACAAATAGCTGTTGTGCCGTATTATCATAAGTTAATTTAGCCTGCACATACAGCTCCACCTGGTCCCGCTTAAGCACCGTTCGTAGCACTCGAATTTTCACTCTTAATATGATGTTGTAGGTGCCTGAACTACTGCCTACCACCCCTACATCCAGAATTTGAGCGTAAGGAGAGGCCTTCACTCCTTCCTCTAGTTTGGGAATGTATTCGCCAACCATTTTCTTTTTGAGTACCTCCTCCAGGGCAGGATAAGTTACTCCTATCGGCAAATGCACTTTTATTTGATTTTCCATAGAATAAACTCCAGTAAAGAGAAAGTATGAGCTACACTCCTCCACTGCCTGCCTAACGCAGGCAAAAAAACTGGTTTACCAAAAATAGAAAAAAAATACCTCAAACGTATGCTTGAGGTATTGGAAGTGTCCTAGCCAGAACTCATCGTGAATCAACTATGCACCCACTCTAGTTTAAATATTTATGAAGTAACTACTTTATAAGTGCTTTTTTTAGCCTCAATCTTTTAACAAATTAACTGTTGCCTTCAGTAACTCATTGCAGTTTCTCAAACTCAGCCTTTGTTACTTTAAAGATAGAGCCATGCCGCATACCTTTCGGAAATGATATCTTATCAGAGATATCGGTCCAGTTCTGCATATCTTCTGACTGCACAGCTCCCATACTATGCTCAGTATACTTATCGAAGTAGACAAGCCATTTATCTCCGAGCTTTAGTGTTGTCGGCCCTTCTGCCCAGTAGTTGCCCGTAATGGGCGGCCCAGCTTCACTATAAGGTCCTGTTAAACTTTCACTATAGGCCATTCTAATATTCTTCTTAGCTGGCTCCCTCGTTTCGTCTTTCAGAAACATCACGTATCGGTTATCGTCTTTTATAATCGTAGCATCTATAACGTTAAAGCCTGGGTCGTATAGCAGCTTTGTTTCGCTAAAATTCTTAAAATCCTTGGTGGTGACGTAATACATGCGGTGGTTATACGCATCATCCTTCTCAGACTGAGTCTCAGGGTAAAGGCCTGTGATCGTAGTGGCCCAGTAGATCATGTATTCCTTCTTCTCCTCATTATACGTCAGCTCAGGTGCCCATGTGTTACGAGCTTTAGGCTCATGCGCCATAACAGGTACAAACTGCTGCTCCGACCAATGTAGCAAATCATCTGAACTAGCGTAGCCAAGGCCTTTCTCATTCCAGCTTACCGTCCATACCATATGAAACCTACCGTCTGCGCCGCGGATAATGCAGGGGTCGCGCATCAGTTTATCGTTGCCTGCAGTTGGTTTCAGAAAAATAGAATCGTTCTTTAGCGCCTGCCAATTATAGCCATCCAGGCTGTAAGCTAGGTGCAGCCCATCTCCATTGCCTTTAAAATAGGAAAACAAATACACCTCCTCTGCCTGCGCAGGCTGTTTCTTGGTAGAAGCACAGGAGCAAAAGATAAATAAGATTAAAAAGAAGAACGGCAATTGCCTCATGTTGCTACTAGTTAAGATAAATTCAAAAACTAATTTACTTCATCCTTATAATTTCTGTACCAGCAAGCAGGAAACAACCAAGGCCATAGTCTTCGAAATCTGGTTTGCTGGTGTACGAAACTGGCTGCCCGTCTTTAGGCTCTTTGCCCGTACCCTGCACATAGCCCAGAAAGCCATTCGGATGCACAGCCTCCTTCTCCATCGCGTTCCATGCTTTTGCAATAGCTGGCTTATACATCTTTGGGTCAAGTAAACCATTATTAACCCCCCAAGCCATACCATAAGTAAATAAAGCAGTGCCAGTCGTTTCTTTTCCACCGAAGTGGTTAGGGTCGTGCAGACTTACATTCCAGAAGCCATCCTCTCTTTGCAGCGGCATCAGTGCCTCCATCATTTCCAGGTAAGTTTTCTCATACTCCTCGCGGTGCGGCGCATCTTTTGGCAGTGTATCTAACACTCTTACAAGCGCACCTACCACCCAGCCATTGCCTCTGGACCAGTAGCAGTCTTCACCGTTTGGCGCTTTGTAAGGCGGCACAAAATCAGCATCGCGCCACCAAAGGCCGTCTTCTGGGTTATACAAACCTCCGCCTATTTCCGTTTTAGAAGTGCTGTATAAGTCATACATTTTTGCATGATAAGCAGCGGCATCCTGTGGGTAAATCTCGCCTAACTGCGCATACAGTGGCATTGCCATCATCAGAGCGTCAATCCAGGTCCAGTCATCCGATTTGCTACTGTTCACCATGTTATCCACAGATGCTTTTATTGATTCAATTCTTTCTGGCTTCTGATCAATTTTATAAAGCTCTATATAAGTCTGCCCGCAGGTCTGGTAGTCGGCGTGACGCACATGGTCACCTCCTGTTAGGCCCCAATTATGCTTCTGCCCCCACTCTACAGCATAGTCGTAGTATTTCTGTTTTGGGTCTACTTCGTAGAGTTCCATTAACCCGATGTAGTAGATGCCACGGGTCCAGATATTGCTGGGGCGAGTTTTATTTGTAACAATCTCCTTACCTGGGTCTGGCCATTTCTGCATAAAATAATCATTGGCAAGGGTAAGAGTTTCGAGTATCTTACTCTTCTTCGGTAGTTTTTCAGTACCTACATCCTGCGTTTTACAGGCAAAGGCAAACAAACACAAAAAGAAGCTAATCCGAACAAATGTTTTACTGGTGGTCATGTGATTATTTATAATATACTGCTCTATAGTTAATATTGCCTCGTTAGCTGAACTTTGGAAACTATAAAGCTTTCATGGTTCCTTAAGATACAGCTAAAAGCTAACAAAGCACTTCTACTAAGCTAAAAGTAATTTACTTGTATTAGCCTTCTATCCTGCTCTATCCTGCAAACCACATGCGCGAACACAAGAGCTACATAATTAACTGTAGAGTTGTCAATGTCCTTCATACTATAGCAGCATATATTCTGCAGCTTCCAAGCTGGACAGTACAGGACAGCCAACATTCATTTTCTTACTATTTTGGATGATTGCCTTCTAGTGCAGTTAGAAGCAGAAACCTATTTGATGGAAAGCAATCGATGAGGTTCAAAAGAACCAGCACTAAACTAAAACACCAGCAGCATGAAAGCAGAAGCAACAGATTTTATTTCTGTTAAAGAAAAGCACAATTACTTAAACTATAACTTCAGGAAGGTCTTGCTTTCCCTTGCCTTCGTAGCAAATTGGCAAACGGCACAAGCACAGACAAAACCCATCAAAATTTCAGACACAAATACACCGCTGCACGCCATGCAGCCCGACTACCCTACACCATATGGCAACACGACAGTAGAAGATATCACAAAGGTACTCACAAGGGTACACACTTATTTAGACGCCGCCACACCTGCTCGTATGGTTGACAAAAAAACAGGAAAGCCAGTTACAGACTTAAAAAAACTGAACAGCGATGTTATTATAGAGCAAGGCGACTTTCGATTAACCAGCTATGAGTGGGGAGTAACATACGCAGGGATGTTGTTAGCTGGAGAAGCTACTGGAGATGCTCGTTTCACAAACTATACAGCAAAGCGCCTGAAATTCCTGGCTGATCTGGCTCCTTACTACCAGAACGAGCTTAAGAAAAACCCAAAAGCTGAAACGCCACTGCGCCAGGTGCTGTCACCCCATGCCTTGGATGACGCAGGCGCAATGTGCGCCGCCATGATAAAGGCTGGCCGTTACGGTGTCACAACAGCTGATCTACGCCCTTTGATTGATAACTACATAGACTATATCAGCAACAAGGAGTTTCGCCTGGCCGACGGTACATTAGCACGAAACCGTCCGCTGCCGAATACCATTTGGCTGGATGACCTGTTTATGAGTGTGCCAGCGTTGGCGCAGATGGGAAAGCTAACGGGAGAGCGGCGCTACTATGATGATGCTGTAAAACAGGTGGTCCAGTTTTCTGATCGCATGTTCAACAAAGAGAAAGGCTTGTATATGCATGGTTGGGTGCAGGGTATGGAGCCGCACCCGCAGTTCCACTGGGCACGCGCCAATGGCTGGGCAGTAATGACGTTAGTAGAACTGCTCGAGGTGCTACCCCAGGACCACCCTGGTTACCCGAAAGTTATGGCTCAACTGAGAGCGCATATACAAGGACTCGCGTCTTACCAGGCAGGTGAAGGATTCTGGCATCAACTCATCGATCGCAACAATTCATACTTGGAAACCTCTGCCACCGCAATTTATACTTATGCCATTGCCCGCGCCATCAACAAAGGCTGGATCGACAAGCAAGCTTACGGACCTATGGTGCTGCTGGCCTGGAACGCTGTAGCGACTAAGGTAAACGAAAAGGGGCAGGTAGAAGGAACCTGCGTGGGCACAGGTATGGCCTTCGATCCAGCCTTTTACTATTACCGCCCCATTAACGTGTATGCTGCACACAGTTATGGTCCTGTTTTACTCGCAGGTGCTGAAGTTATCAACCTGTTAAAAGGAAACAAACACGAAATAAATGATAGTGCAGTTCAATTCTCAGCCAAATAAAGTAAAAACTGTATATAAATTTAGTGGGTATTTGTGACTCATCTGGTGTTATGCTTTCATAAATAGCTTAGGTCTTTTACTCCCTTACTTTGACCTGATCAACTATAAACTCAAAACACCACCAGTTACTAACACTGCATTGGCAGTTCTAAAACCGACTTCAGCTCTTGAGAAGCACAGGATGGAGCAGGATAGAAAATCTAACACTAATGACGAACTTAGAGAGAACAGTAACCCTGTGCTTAAACAGAATTCATGAGATACTTTAAAAAGAAAACACAGCCTTTTGCTTTCCTTCTTGTTTTGTGCCTATTGGCTTCGGCTTGTACGGCTTTTAAAACTAATCCTGCTAATGACGATTTACCTAAACTAGCTTGGTTAAAAGAGGTGGGAGCTAAGAAAATGCCTTCCAGAAAAAAAGTATATGATGCAACAAAGTACGGTGCCGTAAACGACGGTAAAACACTTAACACTAAAGCGATTCAGGCAGCCATTGATGCTTGTGCAGCCAAAGGCGGAGGCATCATCACTTTTGAACCTGGCGACTACCTTTCTGGCTCTATCTATCTTAAAAAAGGCGTTCACCTGCGGCTAGACGAGGGAGTTCAGCTGTTAGGAAGCCAGAACCTGGCAGACTATCCTGAAATAGAAACACGTGTGGCTGGCATCGAGATGAAATGGCCTTCGGCGCTGATCAATGTGCTGGATCAGGAGAATGTGGCCATCTCGGGTAAAGGCGTGGTACATGCGCAGGGTAAGCCGTTCTGGGACTTGTACTGGAACATGCGCAAAGAGTATGAGCCTAAGGGGTTGCGCTGGATTGTGGATTATGATGCTAAACGTCCGCGCACACTACTGGTTTCTAAATCTTCTGATGTTACTATCAAGGATATCACCATGAAGCAGGCAGGCTTCTGGACAGTACACATTCTTTATTCAGATCATGTTACCGTTGATGGCGTTGTCATACAGAATAACATTGACGGCCACGGTCCCAGTACCGATGGCATTGACATTGACTCTTCCTCCTATATACTGGTGCAGAACTGCGACATTGACTGCAACGACGACAACTTCTGCCTTAAATCTGGCCGTGATTGGGATGGCCTAAGGGTAAACCGTCCAACAGAATACGTCCTGATCCGTGACTGTATTTCACGCGCGGGAGGCGGCTTAATAACTTTTGGCAGCGAAACATCGGGAGGCATCCGACATGTGCTGGCGCATAACTTGAAAGCTAAAGGAACAGGTGTCGGTATTCGCTTCAAATCGGCTACTACCAGAGGAGGAACAGTAGAAGAGATTTATATGCAGCAAATAGAGATGGATGGTGTAAAGGTTCCAATCGAAGTTTCTATGAACTGGAACCCGAGCTATAGCTATTCAACTTTACCCGAAGGTTACACTTTCGAAACGATTCCGCAGCACTGGAAAACGATGCTAAAAAAAGTAGAGCCAGAAGAAAAGGGCATCCCTAAGTTCAGAAATGTGTACATCTCCGACATCTATGTAAAAGATGCCACCAAGGCACTTTCTGCTGCTGGCATTCCGCAGTCATCTATCGAGAGTTTCCATCTTAGTGATATCAACATAAAAGCTAAAACAGCGGGAGAAATCACTTACGCCAAAAACTGGAAGTTTAATGATGTCGATATCGACACAGAAGATAACAGCAAAATTGAAGTGCAGAACAGCACAAACATCAATTTATAATATTCTTACTGTAGAATTTGCGATGCTAGTAACATTTCAAAAGATAGTGAAAAAGGCGTGGCAAATGCCTGCTGTACTAGCCTTCTGCCTGCTGCCACTCTCAGTACATCTTACGCTACACAAGGTGCAGGCACAAACTACTCCTGCTGTAGCAGCCTTGCCTGCCATCGATTTTTCGCATGCTGGCTACGAAGGCGGTGAAGGCGGTGGGGTTCAGATTCCTGATGTGCCAGCCGTACTTACTGTAAAACCGACTGGCAGCGACGACACCCGCTTATTACAAGCTGCCCTCGATCATATAGCTAATTTGCCTATGCAAGAGAATGGTTACAGAGGTGCGTTACAACTGGCAGAGGGAAAATTTCTGGTTGGTGGTCAGCTTCGTTTAACAGCAGGAGGTGTAGTTTTAAGAGGAAGCGGTGAAAGGAAAACAACTATAGTTGCCACGGGTAAAAACAGACGCAGCTTAATTGAAGCAGGAAATAACCAAGCGCCTAAACTCGATACAGCTATTAAAGTAACAGACGATGTAGTTCCTGTCGGAGGCCACACGCTTAGCCTGGAAAACGTTGAGGGGCTAAAGGTTGGAGATCAAATTGTGATAACGCGCCCCAGCACAAAAGAATGGATATCAGATTTGGGCATGGACACTTTGAAAGGCGTTTTTCCTGACCTGCGTTTCCATTGGACACCAGGCTCCAGAAACCTCATGTGGGACCGCACAATCACGGCTGTTAACGCTGCTGCAAAGAAGATAACCATAGATGCTCCCCTCACCACAGCACTCGCACATAAGTACGGCGTAGGTACAGTAGCAAAAGTAGCGGCAGAGGCACCTCTGCTGCACATTGGCCTAGAGAACCTGGTACTGGAGAGTGATTTTGACAGGAACAATAACAAAGACGAAGAACATGCCTGGTTTGCTATTGCCTTAGACAATGTACAGGATGCGTGGGTACGCTCTGTCACCGCACGTCATTTTGTTTCCTCGTCAGTACGTGTCGGGCCGCGGGCACGCAGGGTAACGGTTGTAGATTGCCAGAATGAACAGCCTATATCAGAAATAGGCGGCTACCGCAGGCACAGCTTTTTGGTAGAGGGGCAGCAGGTGCTGGTGCAGAATTGTACAGCCGATTCAGGAGTAAACGATTTTGCCATAGGCTTTACCGCTGCTGGCCCCAACGTGTTTCTCAACTGCACAGCCACCAACGCTCTTGGCGCCAGCGGCTCCTATGAAAGTTGGGCTTCTGGCGTTCTGTATGAAAACGTGCAAGTAGAAGGGGCTGATTTAAGATTGACTTATGACCTAGATCGGGTGCAGGCAGGCGGCTGGACGGCTGCCAACAGTGTGATCTGGAATTGCGAAGCGAAAGAGATTGTAGCAATAGGACCACCACAGGCACCTGTTGTTATCATCACCTCTTCTGCACCGCTTTATCGAAACCAACTTCAGAAAAGACTTGGCAAACAAGCGTTCGCAGAGATCATTATTCAGTCTGCTAAAGATGCTGGTACGGTAGCAGCAACAGCACAGGAGTTCGTACCAAAAGACATTCCTCCTGCCCCACCTGTAGCATCTAAAAAGAAACTCGCTCTACAACTAATAAACGGCCGTTTTGTAATAGGCGATAAAGCACTTTGGGGAGGTGCCGTAAACGATGCCTGGTGGCTGGGGCAAACATCTCCTAACAACGCACTGGATGCAGGTAGAAGTATAGTCCGCTTTGTTCCAGGGCGCGTTGGGCCAGGGCTGACCGAAAACCTGCCTGCACTCGCTGCCAGCGTAGCGGCACAAGGTACTCCTTTTTACCAAAGCGGTCCCGCCATCTGGTACGATCGCCGCCGCGACGACCACTCTATTATAGAACGTCCAGATGGCAATGTGTGGGCTGCATTTTACGAACTGCCCTGGGCACGCAGTGGTAAAGGAAAAGCTTGGGATGGTTTAAGCAAGTACGATGTTTCCACCTATAACTCCTGGTATTTCGAACGTATGCAGGAGTTTGCCCGCCTCTGTGATAAGCAGGGTATTGTGCTGTATCACCACTTGTACAATAACCACAACCTGCTCGAAACCGCCTCCCACTGGATTGATTTCCCCTGGCGGCCAGCTAACAACATTAATAACACAGATCTGCCAGAACCTCCTCCGCTGGAGCCTCGAGATCGTGTACACGTTGCTAATCAGTTTTATGATGCCTCCAATCCCAAGCTTCGTGCTTTACACAAGGCTTACATCTCCCATGTGCTAGATGAGTTAGGAAAGTATGACAACATCATTTTCGGGTTAAGCTTTCAATATTCTGGCCCTGTAGCGTTTCAGAAGTTCTTTCAGCAGACGGTAGCGGAGTGGGAGCAAAAGAATAACAGGAAGGTAAAGCTCGTGCTGGATACGAGCAAAAATGTAACTGATGCCATTCTCTCCGACCCTGAGCTGGCAAAGCAGGTGGCGGTAATAGATATGCGGTACTGGCATTACTTACCTGATGGCTCTTTATGGGCACCAGAAGGAGGACGAAATCTTGCTTTTAGAGAAATGCATCCGAAAGAATTTGGAGACCCAACAACGCCTGAGCAGGTATACCGACAAGTTCGGGAATACCACAACAAATATCCAGACAAAGCCATTGTGGCCTGGCACAGCGGAGCAGGTCCTATACCTACTCTAATGGCTGGAGGAGCCCAGGTGCTGATGCGCAACCCAACTGCCGGGCATGGCCAGGGCAGAACTGTAGATTCCCATCCGCTGGATAAGTTTGTGCAGCAGCATTTAGCAGATAAGTTAATGTATATGCAACCGCAGGACGGTATACTAGCCAACGCTGAAAAAAACTGGGTTTTGGCTGATGAAGCACAGAATACTATACTTCTATCCTCCTTACCTGGACAAGAAATGACACTCAGCCAGAAGCTCCCGAAGAAGAATTTCACAGGCTTGTGGTTTAATCCAGAAACAGGAAATACCCATTCTGCTGAACTACCTAAATCCTTGAAAAAAGGAACTACCATACAGAAACCAACAGCGGAACATTGGCTCCTGTTAATCAAAAAACAAGAAGAGCAGCTTTAAGCTTTTCTTGTCATAAGAGACTACACATCCAATGCTGTTGCTGATTGATAAATGATGTAGCTTAATAGTCACCTTAGCCTTATACCTCTAAAAGAGGAGCATCAAGCACAGATTAGGGTTCTTCATGATTACTTTTTAGGTTAATAACCTGTCGCAAGGATATTAAACAACCGCATCAGAATCGCTCTTCAAAACTTGTTGGTGCATAATCGATTTTTCGATGCCCATTTCAAGCCCGCGCAGTTCTACCAGACCGTGCAACTGACCAAGGCAGAATAGCCTGGGTTGGTAACTTTGTGCAGATCATCTGGTGTTCATGGTCGGGCGCATTCGTATATTTATGCCCCTTTCCTGCATCAGGAGCCCGAACTCCTTCATTACAGCATACATATCCACGTCCTCCTCCAGGTGATTGGCTTTATAGAAATTGCGGCCCCTGTAATTTCTATAAACTTTTCCACACAGGGAAAACTATTCTAACCCGTTCACATAACCGAATGCTTTAATTTCCGTCTGGTTTTTCTAAGCTTGCCGCAGGGCTTGGTGGCCAGTTAAAAGTTTCAAAAGCATCAGGACGAGTAGGATCGAAAGCAGGTGTATCTACAAGATAGTCTGCTAAACCGAGCTTATTAGCCTTGATGCCCTCCACCACTATTTTTGCAATCTCGTAAGCTCCGTAAGGATTAAAATGCGTGTTATCATTCAGATTCTTCTCTGGGTATATCACAAAAGCATTTTTAGAACCTTCTACTCCAAGAGCTTCATACAAGGCTGTTGTTTGGGCCGTAAGATCTATCAGCGGCACATTTTCTTCTGCTGCTACTTTTTTGGCAGCGTCTGGATACTCCCCGTGGGTGTTGTTCAGCCTCCCTTCTTCATTAAATGATCTTCGGGCGGTTGGCGTCAGGATAACCAAGTTTCCCCCTTTCTTTTTTACCTCTCTGGCAAACAGGCGCAGGCGCTCGCTGTACGATTTATAAGGACCGTCATTGGGTCCTTTCTCCTTTTCGTCATTATGCCCGAACTCTACAAACACATAGTCGCCAGGCTTTATCACGCTCAAAATCTTATCTAGCCTGTTGCTACTAATAAAGCTTCCTAAGGATAATCCAGACTCCGCATGGTTGGCGATAGCCACCCCTGATTTAAAAAATCGCGTAACCATCTGGCCCCAAGAAGCCCACGGTTCCTGTTCCTGATTTACCACGGTGGAGTTTCCTGCCAGAAAAACAGTTATTTGATCATCGGCTTTTTCAATCTCGATAGCATTAACAGCTGCTTTCAAGTCAAACTCAAAGGTGAGTTTGTTGTCCCAATCGAGCTTGGTCAGTTCCCTTGTCTTGAGCTTTACCTGATTTTCGTTATCAATCTTTCTGTCTTTGATGTGGACGATAAAGGTTTTTGTCTCAAACTGCCCGCGTTCCGTCTGCAGATCCTCTAGCATCAGGCGTCGGGATTCAGCTTTAACCGTTGTTCTCGTATCCCCCTTTCTATCGCCAAGCGTAAGGGTAACTTTGTAATTCCCCTCGGGCACCTTCACCGAAAAATAGAAGGGCTCGGTACTAGTAACAAAATCTCTTTTAAGGGGATCTTTCCCGCCACGATCCACATCCTGCACTTTCGTTCCGTTGTCAAACCCATACCCGATCTCATCTGTGTAGACATCCTGTGAGGAGATTTTAGTAAAGCCTTTAGCTACTTTCCCAGCACCAAAATCAAATTTGTAAGAGGTACTCTGCGCAAAGCCTACGCTGGTAAGTCCTAGTGCCAGTGCCAGCGTACCCAAAATGGTAACTGTTTTCATTCTTAAATTCTTATAGTTGATAAAGAACTAACATCACAGTAGTCATGACTGCATTCGTGTGTGTATCTAAATATGAAAAAGATTCTGTTGGTGAAGATCAAGCGAAAGTCATGGCTTCAGCACCAGCAAAATCTCCTACCTGCACTTTCCACTCAGTAATGAAGTTATACTTTTGCCTATGTCCTGTAGCAGGCTTCGGAGCCGCCACAGCAAAAAGCAGAGTCCCACACTAAACATGTAAATAGAAACAATTTTGCATCTATAAAAATACTCATTTGTAAACGGGTTTAAGAGTTTACATATAGAAGCATCTTCTGGAAAGCTTAACTTTAACTAACACTGATTACTTAAGCGTAACTTTTTCATGCGTCTGATGCAATGTCTCTGGAACAGTAGTATAAGCTTGTTTCAGCCCTCCCAGGTCGATGGTTATATTATCTAGCACCACTCCAGGATCCATCATATAAACTTTCAGGGTATGCTTTCCCTGGCTTAGATGCGGATATTTTATCTGCCGTTTCGCCTTGTTTGCAAGCACGTTTTGCTTCCACTCTTCGCTTCTGCCGAAAGTCTGAAAATCTACGACCTCTACAGGACCGTCATCAATAGAGACAGCATAACGCATGCTGTGCTCGCTAGTAACCGGATGCATGGGCAGTGTGGAAACCGTAATGGTAGGTGAAGCCGCTGTTAGAGTATAAAAATCATACGCCACAAAAGGTGCATTTTCTTTTAGCTCTCTCGTATCTGTTACTGGTTTTGCCTGCAACGGAACCGCCATCAACGATTGTCCCGTATGTCCCAGGCCTTCAACCAGCGTCCATTCTCTATTCTGCTGAACTTTCTTGTCGGTATAGTGCTCTGCATTAATAGAGACATAGCCATTGCTTTCAATAAACCCTTTATAAGTAGCAAGCGCAGGATCAGATGGATTGAACGCACTCACCTTTATCTTAAATGTTTTACCTGCCCCTTTCAAGGTAATGTATCCAGTAGGCTCCGCTCGTACAGGAACTTTACTCCAGTCGATACTTACCCAGATACGCTGCTGTTTCTGCCCAAAATCAGAACTTAGCTTTCCCTTCTTTTCTGAAAGCTTTATCCATTTATCAGAAGCTGTAGCCTTCCATGAAACTGAATTGCTGCCAGTCAGGAAAAGATCAACAAAGTAATCTTGGCTGCCCCACTCATAATATGTTGGCAGTGCAAGTTGGCTCGATGATGTAAGCGAAGAGTCTGCCATCACAAATCCTTCTGGCGCAACGCTCCATGTTCCAGAGCCACCGCTGTTTAGTTCAGGCAACACTGGCTCTTTGTAAACAGGCAGGTTGCGTGGCTTCATCGACATCATGCCATTCCACTTGCCATTAGCCAGTTGTTTGTTATAGTAATTTGTTTCCTCCACAATACCATCATAAGCTTGGCGGGAAAGTTCTGCGTAATCGCTGGAACTTGTCCGATTTTGTTTAGCATACAGGAGGCTTTTGTCGCGATACAGGAACTTCTTATTCATAAGGGATGCAGCCACTACAGGGTAGTATACCAACTGGTAAAAGGCATCTTTATCTGCCATCATGCTGCGGAGCGATTTTACCTCTTTCTCCAGTGCCTCATAGCGCTCCAAGCGTTTTTGTGCTTCATCGCCAAAGTAAAAATGGTTGTATTCCGTCAGAGTAGTTTGGGTTGTTGGCTCTGTTCTGCTCCAGCCCATAAATTCAGGTCGTCTTTCAAAAGCCAGATCGTAATATGCCCACAAGCTATTGCTTATAGCAGTTGCATGGATTTCTCCGAATGTCTCTTTTACCCAATTATGCAGGTGCTTTTTCACAAAGCTGCTTTCCTGAAAAGGCTCCGCATTATAGGCCATATCCATAAACAGGCTGATGCTGTACTCTAGCGGCTTTATGTCTCCCACATTCAGCACCCACAACTGGCGCGCCTGCATATGGTAGGCCTTCATCATTTCTTCCCATATCAGGGAGGGATGGGTAGAACTGAGCCAGAGGTAGTCGTGGGGTCGCCCCCAATACGAAGCATGATAATACACTCCCGACCCACCTGCTCGCAGCTGCTCCTGTGGGTTGCTCAGCCGGTGAATATAGCCGTAGTTGTCGTCAGGCCATACGATGGTGATATCTTCAGGAAGCTTCAGGCCCTGGTCATAAATATCCAGCACCTCTTTATAAGCCGTAAAAGCCTGCGGAACACTAGTTACATCTATGTTCACGTACTTTTTAAGCAGGTCGCGCTGGTTAGAGATGATTTGATCAACCATTTTGGCTGCCTCTTTTATGTTTTTAGCGCCTTTCATGCCGCTATCGTGTTCGCCTCGCATACCTAGGGTATATATGGCATCCTGCTTGGCAGCCTTTTGCACCCGCTTCTCCCAATAAGCATGAACAGATTCCTGATTGTTGAAGTAGTCAAAAGGCCCCATGGATTTAGAGTCCCATTCGTCCACGTTGTTACGCAACATAGGCTCAGCATGTGAGGTACCCACCACAATGCTATAAGCTTCGGCGACTGCTGTGTTACCAGGGTAATAAAAGAAGGCTTTGGTGCTGGGGTGCATAGCTGGCCAGATAAGATTGGCCTTCAGGCGAAGCAACAGTTCAAAGATGCGGGCATAAGTGTTAGGACCAACGTCTTTGATGTCTTTGTCCATATTCAGAGCGGCCCATGGCTGTAGTCCCCAGTCTTCGTCGTTCAGGAAAATACCGCGGTACTTTACTGATGGCGGCCCCTGCACCAGCTTGCCATTTGTTATATATAAGTTCTCCTGTTGCCTGGGCTGCACATCTGCCCACCAATACCAGGGCGATACGCCTAACCGCCGCGAGAGCTCGAACACGCCATAGGCAGTTCCACGTTTATCGCTTCCAGCAATTGCCAGAGCCTGCTTTATATTACCAGAAGGCTGATTTACCACTGCTATGCTGTAGCTTTCCCACTTTCCTCTAATGTCATCTATGTTTAGTTTATTGGCATCGATCAGTTTGTCCACCAGCTCAGACTGGCCGATGGTGCCGATAATAACTGGATAGCCTGAGATATCTTGTAAGCTGTTGCTACTCTCAACTACTGCCTTTCTGCTTGTTATACTTCGGATATCCTCGCTTAAAGCCTCTGCCGCAATACGAACGACTTCCGCATCATCTGCATCTATAAAAACAGGCGCAGCTTTAGCTTTATGAACAAGAGGAAAAGCATTACGCGTGGCTTCGACAGAAACCTTAAGGTCATTCTTAGAAAGGTCCTTCGACTGAAGGCTAAAACCTGTCAGAACATAAACTAAAATAAAAGGGATGCTTATTCTCTTCAAAACCTGTTGCTTATGTGTAGTAGGATGGCTTTACAACTTACCTTAGCGACTTCTTAGTTTTAGCGATAAATGAGTAGCAGAGGTTACTTTTGAGAAGCCTCTCCTATTTACACTTTAGAATTTATTTTACCCTTGATTTTGTTCCAAAGCAGCCCCTCTGTTACATTCGATTATTTGCACAAGATAGGCTGCCCCTACTGACTTACCGATAGCTAGATTCGTATTTGTTCATCACTATCAAAACAGAACATCATATCGTTATCGGTCTTTCTAAAACATGAGGAAGCTCTGAGAACTACTCCCCCTAATGTAAGCTCATGCCACCCTTACAACCTACAGTTTACCTATTCAGAAATATTAAGCTAATTGCTATTTGCCGCCTTCTCAGGTGTAAATTTATAACCCCAGTCAAACCCTAACGCTTCCAACAGCGCGACACGCTCTGGTTCAAGATGCGCTTTATCAACTCGTATCCTACTGGTCCACTTTCCTAGCTTAGGGTCCTCCTTCCATTTTACAGGAACCCGCGTGTGGCCGTGCTCCTTTTTGAACGCCACCAAACGGTCATACATAACCTCCCATGGCAATACGGTTCTTTTGCTCAGGTTCCAGTCAAAACCAATCTCATTCAGCAGCTCTGTTTGTGAAGAAGCCAATGTTATTTTGTTCGATTTTACTCTGTAAACCCACGCAGCCAGTTGCGGATTTGGTTTCCACAGGAAGGGAACACGTGTATAGCCAAACTGCTTTTTGAAGTCAATCAGGGCATCGTACATCTGCATCCAATATCCTTCCTGTACACTCCATGGAAACCTGATATCATGAAGTCTTTCAATACGGTCTTGCGACAGTTTGCCTTTGTAGAAAAGTTTTCGCTGCAAGCTGGTCCAGCGCTGAAGCGCAGGATCTATTTTAAGAGAAACCTGAAAAGTGCCGTGCACCTGCATATAAGCCTTTAGCTTTTCAAACTTACTTTCCCACTGGGTATTATGAGCAGATTTCAACTGTTGTTGCGTGTTTCTGCTCCACACAAAATCCAGGTTTTCAAGCTTCTTCTTTTTAACTGATCCGAGTTTGCCTTTTGCTTCCAAGGCTCTTTGCGAAGCAACCCATGTACCTAACTGTTTGTTCTCGCTAAAACTAACTGGGACGAAGCTATGGCCGTGTTGTTGGTGGTAGGCTTGCAGTTGTTCGTATTTCTCATCCCATTTTCTCTTTTTGATCCCTTCGCAGCTCCATATAAACCCAATCTCATCCAGCCTCTTTTCACGTCCGACTGATAACAACTTATTCTTTTTGGCGAGTCTTTGCCTTTCGATCCAGCTTACAAGCTTTTTATGTTTACATGGTACTCTGCAGTGGCCATACGTTTTGTGAAAGGAGGCCACCTTTTGGAAGTATAGCTCCCACTGAGACTCATATACGTCTTTTATGCTCCAGACAAAGTTAAGCGCACTTAGTTTCAGCTTCCGATCTTCCCTTATTTTGTCTTTAGCATACATCTTTCGCTGCATCATTACCCAATGCGCAAGCTGTTTATCTTTTGCCCAATTTTGAGGCACCATACTAAGCCCAAATGTGGTGTAAAAGTCTTTTAGCTTCCAGTACATTTGCTCCCACCGATGATCCCTGCTGATGGGCATATCCCAGTAAACGCCCAGGCTGTCCAGCTTCTGAAACTGGTCTTCAGAGAGGTACCTTCTGCCAAGAACTTGCCTCACCAACCAATCTTTTAAATCTTCATGCTTCTGGTCTGTGGGCAGGCACGAGTGTCCGTGCGTTTGCACAAACTCTGCAAGCTGCCTATACATGGTGATCCAGGAGAAATCCTTTTCTTCAAAACTAAAACGAAGCGCTGCTAACTCCACTTTGAGTTCATTCGGCAGCATGTGGCTGATGCGTCGTTGAATACTAACCCACTGCGCCAACTGGTCATCAAGACTAGCATCAATAGGTTTACCCTGCTTGCAAAGCGCTTCCAACTTCTGATAATTATGACTCCATACATTCAGAAAGTTTTCGTCAAACAACTTCTTCTCTACACTTGCCATATAGTTTGTTTCTCCAGTTTTTATATTGCAGAAGATCTGGCTTCTTTATTAGCTGGCATAGTTTGGTTTATAGGATTCCTACTAAAACAGCTCATCTTTAACTGGCCTGTTGAACTGCTGCGGAGAAGTATCTCCTGTTTCAGGAAGGCCGAAGTAGAAGTATAATGTTCTCTTAACAGGGCCGCTCACCTTATTCATTTCTCCCGCTGGTCCCAAGTTCTTTGTGTTAGCACTGATGTTTAAAGCTAACTTTGTTCCCAGCGGCGGTATGTTGTCCAGGAAAGAGATGTTGCCCACAGGAAGGCTAGGATGCGGTTTAACGCCTGACAAGCCGTAGAAGTCTAGGCGGCGCACAAACAGATCGTCTTCTTTGCTTGCTACCAAAAATTTACCTTCGGCTGTACTGAACTCCATCCAGGTTACATCTGCAAAGTATCCTTTAAACTCAGGATAAATCCAGGGAGCGCTACCTGTATGTGTGTCGTTGTAGGCATTCTCCCACACATTAAGCGCCACGCCCTGCTGTCTGTTTTTCCAAACACGGTATGGCCCTCTGCCCAGCCATTTGGCGCTGATCATAAAGTTCTCAGGGTAGGTAAAACTGATGCCCGTAAAAGGATAATTGCCGTTCAGACTGTACTCATACTCTAGGCTCAACCAGCCGCTACCGTGCATTTTCCACTTCGCATACTTCATATCGCCTGAATAGTTTACTTCCACCACGTGGCCATCTCCTTCTTCATAGTTCTTCACGCTGGCCACTGCTGCATTTCCAGCTACCATTACAGGGCCGTTGCCGAAAGTCAGGCTCTTACTTTTATCGTTTGCAAGCCCTACAATAGTGCCGTCCTTCTTACTTAAGGTTACGGCAATTTCACCGCCTTTTAGGGTAATGGAGGATTCTGTTTCCGTAACTTCTACTTTCCAATCTGCACCATTTTTGTTTTTTTGCTTCTGGGCAGTAGTATCAGCTTTTGCAACAGCTGCGGCTTGTTCTCTTGTCAGTATCACAATATCCTCCAACAGCGTTTCATTACACTTCACGTTCCAAGTCCAGGTATAAAGCAGCTCTTTATGCGAATCATAAGCTGAGAGCAGCAGCATATCGTAGACTTTCCAGTCGGATGGTAGGTTGAGTTTTAGGTTTCCTTTGGCAACAGGCGCAATAGAAGGTCCTGCGCCTGTTCCTTTTTTCCTGGTGATGTAGCCCGCAAAAACATCGCCTGGCTTTCTATAGTCAGCCAGTTCCCACTGAAACATACACTGGTTAAGATTTGTGAAATGGTACCTATTCTCTACAGGAATTTCACCGTTGAAATTCACAGGCAGTTCTTCTAGTTTTATATGAACGGGCGAATAAATTTCTTTGATCGCAAAGAAGCTTCCCTCCTTTTCTCTATGCGGTCCCATCAAACCGTCGGGTGCATTTACCCTGTTCACATCTATAATGCCGTTCTGATCGGTGCGCACAATGCCTTCGTCTGTCAAATCCCATAGAAAACCTCCTGCCCCAAGCTTGCTGTTCCAATGTAGTTCCCAAAAATCCGCCAACGATGTGCCGCCACCCCCATCGTCCTGAGCGTGCAGAAATTCTGTTGGCATGTAAATATTCGGGCCTTCCAGTATCTTCTTGGTGCTGTAGTAGTCTTCGTAGTGGTTGCAGTCTATGCCGTTAAAAACATTTCCTGGGCGGTGGTGTGCATGTATAACAGGTCGCTTAGAATGGTCATACTTTCCGTAATCATCATCCAGTTCAAAGTTATGACCACCTTCATTGCCGTTGCTCCAGAAAATAACAGAAGGGTGGTTTACATCCCGTATCACCATTTCTTTTACCAGAGGCTCCCCCGCTTCTGTGCTATAGGCATTCTGCCAGCCAGCCAGTTCATCCAGCACATACAGGCCAAGTGAATCGCAAATCTGCAGAAAGCTTTTGTTTGGCGGATAATGTGAGCAGCGCACCGCATTCATGTTCATCTCCTTCATTAGCTTCACATCCATTAAGTCGATGGCAGCACTTACAGCACGGCCAGTTTCAGGCCACCACACATGGCGGTTCACGCCTTTCATTTTAATTTTAGTGCCATTCAGGTAAATCCCATCCCCTTCTCTTATCTCAATCGTTCGGAATCCGAACTTATCTGTAGCCTGGAAAATTTCTTTTCTTCCTGATTTAATGGAGGTTTGAACTGTATAGAGATTAGGCGTTTCGGCCGTCCATTGCAGCGGGTTATTTACTTTCGTTTTGATGTTTACAACCGTGTCGCCAGGTGAGAATGAAGCTGCAGCCGTACCAACTACCTTTCCGTTTGCATCTAAAATTCGTGCAGCCACTTCATGCTTTTCCCCAGAATTTCGGAGGTGCACATTCATAGAAAAAGCACCGTCTGCCTTTGCATCGATAGCGGTATAGGCAATGTGTTCTTTCGGGAACGATTCGAGGTAAACTGGGCGGAAGATACCGCCGAAGATCCAGTAATCGGCCAGGCGCTCGGCATTGTTCACCGATGGGCTGGCAGACATTTTACTCACCGTAACCTCCAGCACATTCTCCTTGCCGTACTCCAGTTTGTCACTGATGTTATACTTAAACTCATAGAAGGCGCCCTGGTGAATGGGCCCAGCTGGCTTACCGTTCACCTTCACTTCCGTATCGGTCATGGAGCCTTCAAAAACAATAAACACATCCCTGCCTTTCCAGTTTTTAGGAACCTCAAACGTGTGCTTATACATTCCTTTTTCATCGGCAAAGCGGAAGTTTTTGCCATAGGTCACATAGTCGCGGCCATAGTTGTAAGTTCCAAACCCCTCCTGCTCCCAATGCGACGGCACAGGTATCTGCGTCCAATAGCCACTCTTTCGCCCTCCAGTTACATAAAAATCCCAGGGAACTGTGTTCTCGTTGTCCGTGCCAGACAGATATTTTACTTGTCTGGTATCTGGTCCTTTGGCATAAGCCTCTGCTACACTTAGCAGTATAAAAAGTATAGATAAAAGTCTTTTGATAAACATATGGCTATTTTAGTAATACTCCTTTCAATATTGTTGCTTTACATGCACTTTCCCCACTATCATTATCCCCACATCTAAAACTATCCGTTTCCATCTAAAAAAGTATCCTGTACTATCTTGGTTGCTTTATTTTTAGTCTAGAAAGGCTGACGCTTCACCAAGCCTGCGATCTAATATGCTCGAAACAGAACCTGCACTACCCTCTGCTACAGGTCAGACTTGTATTCTATAAGTCTGATACAGTTATGGTATAGCCTTTGCCCTTTTTTCAACTGCCATTTTTTCTAAGGAAGAGAACTTTATGTAGCCGCTTTTCTCAAAGCTTTGAAACATACACGTTTGATAATAAAGTCTCCATCAAAAACAAAGGCAACCAGTTGCTTGGTTGCCTTTGTTTTTGATGGAGACTTTACTGAATACTTTATTCCCAACGGAAAGGCAACTGAATACTTTATTCCCAACGGAAAGGCAGGAACCAGTTTTCTTTGTTCATCAACTTTGACCGTACCGCCGAAGCCTGTGGATTTCCTGCTTTCTGCAGCTTTTCATACACACGGTCAGCCAGAAAGGCAGGATCGTTTCTTCTAATCGCAATACGAAGCAAATCAGGCCACCTGTTTCCTTCAAAAGCCAGTTCCAGTGCTGCTTCTTCTATAATTTTATCTTCGATATGCGTTACCAAACCATTCTGGTCTGTTAGAACAGGAGCTGACCTGATAGAAAGATCATAGTATGCTGTTGAGTCTATTTGGTTAGTTCTTACACCAATTCTGCCTCTGATACCTGTGTTTCTGTACCAAGGCCCTCTATAGTTAGGAAAGTCGCCCTGCCTGCCATCAAAGTCATAAGGAGCAGCATCGAGAGTGCGCTGTATGTCTGTGACATCTTTGTTAATCGAAAGGGAAGGACGTGTTATCGGATTCCAGGTTGGATCGTAAGTAGCTCTGATGCCGTCATTTAGCAAAGCATAAGCAACTTTATGCTTCCCGTCTCGGTTTGCAGCCTCTGCAAATCGCAAATGTACAAGAGAAGCACGTGCTAAAAACCAGTTACCTGGTGCTTCACGAGGAAGAAGAGGATTTATGTTTTCCAAGTACTTCTGTACAACGGGTTTACCTGCTATGTACTCTACAGCGGCATAAAACCTCGGATCAATAGGTGTGTTGTCTAATCTGGTTTCTGCATTCCATTTATCAATTATCGACTCAGATGGTTTAAGTAAGTAGGCTCCCACGTTGTTTGAAAACAGATCCACGAAAGGATTCTTAGGGTTAAAGTTTTTATTGAAAGGCAGATCCCAGATAAACTCAAAGTTCCAGTTTCTGGACTGCGATCCTGTAAAACCATCTTCATGAGAAAAAGGATATCCCCAGGCAACTCTGTACTGCCCGTAGTAATTATCTAAGTTGCTGTCGGTGGTGCCGGTTTCCATAACGGCTTTGTAATGCGTAGCGGCCTGTGTATAATTGCCTTTCCATAGGTGCAAATCGCCGAGCAGCAAGTGTTTGTTTATAAAGAACTTCTGTGTGTTATAGCCATCGGTAGTAGCCATTAAGGAAGCACTCTGCGGATAGGGTTGCATGTAAGGAAGGGCCTCTGTAAATCCAATCAGCTCATCCAGCAGCTGGTCTAACTCCAACACAGGAAACTTAGACTGGTCCTTCAGGTCTTCTACAGTAGCCAGCGGATCAGTAACATAAGGCACTCTTCCGAAGTGAATACCCAACTGATAGTAAACCCAGCTCCTTAGCGCGCCAACATCAGAATACCGCTGTGCATACTCAGCCTGCTCCATTTTATTTTCCTGCACCATCTTGTCGAAGTTTGCCAGAACATCGTTGCAGTTAATAATAACCTCATAAAAAGGCCGTGGATCGGCATATTTGTTTGTTGCGTCTACGCTATGGTTGTTAATCTGGATAAGATCGGGATTGGCAGACGCATTTTCCGTTACATTCAGCAGATCGCCTCTAAGCTCGTTCAGCACTACATACTGCTCAGCCAGGTTCATAAACTTGCCATAAACCCCTATCACAGCTGCATCGGCATCAAACACGTTCTGGTACGTTTGGTCTTTGTCGAGTGCAGTCTCTGGTTTTATATCGAACGTTTCTTCGCAGGAGAGTGTGGCTATGCCAAGCAGTACGAATGGCACCACACGCATCAATGGTCTGAATAAATTCTTTTTCATAAGATCGTATGTTTTATCGAAGAAGTCTTTTTATTATAATCCTAACCGCACACCCAACAGTACAGACTTAAACTGTGGTATCAGCCCTACGTCAACACCTTGCGCAAAAATGATTGATGAGGCACTAAACTCTGGATCGTAGCCCAGGTAATTTGTTACAGTAAATAGGTTATTCGCTGTAGCATAAACTGAGGCGTTTTTCAAGAAACGGTTTTGAATTGCAAGGTCGTAGTTCAAGGTCAGGGACCGCAAACGCAGATACGAACCATCTTCAATCCACCTGTCGGAGAAACGGGCATTGCCCATCGGGTCGCCCCAGGTAGCTTTTGGCATATCTGTTACCTGGCCGTTTGCTCTCCATCTGTTCTGCACGCTCTGCAGTTGATTGTTTGTTCCAGCCATTGACTCCAGCTGCGCACGCGTATAGTTGAAGATGTCGTTGCCTTTGCTAAAAGTAAAAGCAGCATCAAGAGATAGCTTTTTATAAGTAACTCTGGAACTGAACATGCCCGTGAAGTCAGGGTTTGGGTTACCAATTACAACTCTGTCTTCTTCATCTATAACATTATCATTGTTCATGTCAACGAACCGCATATCGCCTCCGCTAAACGCAGTATAAGTACCGTCTGGAGTTCTGGTAGTTAAACCTGCGTTACTTGCTTCCCCGTCAGAAGTGTACACGCCGTTTGTTTTGTACCCATAAAACAGGTTTGCCTGCTGTCCCACCTGTGTTAGAATGTTGGCTCCAGCAAAATTTGTGAGCATTCTATCGCCAGGCAGTTTTGTAATCTCATTTTTAATGGTTGCTATGTTTAAGCCCACATCCCATTTAAATGTTTCGTTGTTGATCAGGCGACTGTTTAGGGAAAGCTCCACGCCTCTGTTTTGCATTGCGCCGTTGTTGGTATACATATACTCAAGCCCAGCAGCGCTTATCAGGCGCTCCTGAATCAGCATGTTATCGGTTGTGCTATGGAAAACGTTTCCACTTAGCGATACTTTTTCATTTAGCAAAGCCAGATCCACTCCTGCGTTTAGCTTTTTGTAGGTTTCCCACTGCAGCTCTGGGTTTCCTATGTTGCCCCGTATCAACCCTTGCAAGCCCAACAGGTTCTGCGATACATAAAACTGCCGCGAATTATAGTTACCGATGTCGTCGTTACCTGTTATGCTATAAGTTGTATGCACCTTCAACATGTCAATAAAACCAAGGTTTGCCATAAAGTCTTCGGAGGAAACAAGCCATGCCGCACCAACAGAAGGGAAAACCCCAAATCGGTTGCCGTTAATCCCCACTCCTCCTTCGGCTTGCTGGCCAAAGCGGGAAGAACCGTCCATAGACAAATTCATCGACAGGAAGTATTTATCTAAATAGCCGTAGTTTAAGCCTGAATAAATACTCATCCAGTTCCATCTTCCTATGTCTCCGCCTGCTCTGCGCAATGCCGTTGAACCTGTTCCTATACTTCTTAGCTCATCTGTTGCGGAGTTAAATCCCAAACCATAGTCTCTTTCACTGTTGTTGTCGTTGTACCGAAAGCCAACGGCAGCATTCAGGTGATGTACTTGGTTAAATCTCTTATTATAAGAAAGTCGGGAATCGTTGTATACAGCGAAAAGGCGTTTAATCTGGTTTCCCATTCTGCTGTCTGCCACAGCGCTTTCCAGTGTATCAGCTAGTGTGCCCCTGCGCGGTACAAAGAAGCTTTCACGGACTTTATCGTAGGTTATTCCAAACTGTGTGCTAGCACTTAGATGCTCATTAAACTGATAGTTGAATATAATTGAGCCAAAGAACCTATAGTTCTGGCCTGTGGATGATACATAGTTAACTACACTCGCAGGGTTTCCTATGTTAAACACATCTACATCCGATAAGTTAGGAGAGGTTATGCCTTCATCTGACACCTCGTTTCTAGACAAAAACGGTGCTTTGACTAAGCTTAAGTAAATAGGATTAGTTTTGAAGGCAAGGCCTTGCTCTGCTAAGTTTTGCTCACTGTAAGAGAAGCCCAGGTTGGATTGCACCTTCAGCTTTGGTGACATGTTCAGGTCTGCGTTAAACCTGGTTGTATACCTGTTAAAGTCAGTGTTTTTAATTATTCCACCCTGGTCCAGGTAGCCTAATGATAGGGCATATTTGGCTATGTTGTCGCCACCAGAAACTTTGAGATAGTAGTTTTTATTTAAACTTTTGTCGAATACTTCTTTCTGCCAATTGGTGTTGTTGTGGTAGTTGTAATAACCTGGGGCATCAGGAGCATCATTCATAAAAGGGAGTTCCTGAATCTCCTGATCTGAGTAACCGCTGCTTTTGAGCACATCAGACAAATAAACTCTGTAATTATAGGCATCCATCACGGGTAAGGCATCAGGAGCCTGGTTAACACCAGCATAGGTGGCAAAATCGATTTTAGTGGCTAGCTGCTCTGCATGCGCAGTGGTGATCATTATCGCACCGTTTGCTCCTTTAGATCCATACAGCGAAGTAGCGTCTTTTAAAACTGTAATGTTGTCAATGTCCTTTATATCGATGTTGCTAAGCGGATTTGTAAAGTGGTTGTTGATGAGGGAGCCGCCATAATCATTTATGTCGTATATCATCCCATCTACCACAATCAGAGGTTGGTTGCTTGTGTACAGCGATGAATACCCCCGCAGTATCAGGTTGGCACCTGAACCAGGTTCTCCTGAGCGCCTGATCACATTAAGCCCAGCCACTCTGCCTTGTAAATAATTCTCTGGCGTTTCGGCCTGCGTCGCCCACTTTGCCTGCTTTGGATTTAAGGAGGAAACAGCGCCTGTTGTGTGGTTTAACGGTTTATCTAAGCCACCAGGCAGGTTGGCTATTTCATACAAGGAGTTGAAGGACTCTTCGTGTAAACTAACCGTTACATTGCTTTGGCCTTTCACTGCTACTTCCTTGCGCTGGAATCCTTCACCTGTAATAACTATGGCAGCAGAAGGATCAGGAATATTTAATTTAAAATTTCCATTATCGTCTGTCAGTGCTGCAGAGTAACCAGGTGCACTTATACTTACACCTGGTACTGGACGTCCAGAGGTAGCATCTTTCACTATACCTGTAACCACAGTTCCGCCAGTGTATTGTCTTGCAACCGTAACCGAATCTGCGCTCTGTGCAAAAAGCCACACTGGCGAACCAGCTAAAGCAAAGAGAAACGACAGCTCTTTAATTCTTTTAGTAATTATCTGCATAATATTGTGTTTAATATTATTAAGGTCTTTAGAACACCGGTACCAGTTCGATATAATCCACAGAAAGCGGATTGGCCGCATCGCTTGTAGAAAGAGCTCCTACCAAGTACATGTTTATGTATCCGAACTTATCAACTGTGTATTCTCCAAGCAGCATTTTTTGGCTGTAGTTATTTGGTTCTACAGTGGTATAGGGTAGTTCAGAAGCTCCAGGGGTTTTAAAAGCTATTTTCTGCTGAAACGTATTCCCTCCGTTAAAGTCGTTCAGGGCTTGCCAGTACACCTTATAGGTTGTTGAGTTCACGTTAGGCACCCGATACCGTATATGAAAGCCCCGTATGTCGTGGTTATAAGCCAGAATATCCTGAAATATCTCACCTGACTCGCTTCTTCTCCTGCGTGTGCTTACACTTCCTGCCTTTTCGGGGTGGCTCAGGGATAATGATCTGTTCAGGAAAGCTGTTTCGCCTTCTATTCTAATCGGTTGAATTTTATCGGAAGGCAGAACATCCAGGCTATTTAGTACATACACAATTCCGTTGCTGGTCTTTTCTGTACGAACAATGGCATTTTGGTCTATATGCACTTTCACGCTGTCTCTGGAGTAAAGTACATCAGGCAGGTTTTCAGGTGTATACGCCCCTCTTAACGCAAGGTCTTTTACTACTCCCCATGCAGTGGCTAAATTGGTGCTGTCTGTTGTGTTGGTGGTATAGTATTGCCTGTATTCATCCATTTCGGCCTGAAAAGCTTCATCTGTCAGAACTATAAAAGTGTACAGAGAATCTTCATTCGAGATGTCAAATGCTTCATGGAAATAACGGTTACGCAGCACCATGCCTGGAATAGAATCATATACTGGTCTTCCAGTGGCAGGATCCACGCCTATTTGGGTGGCAAGACTGTCAATAAACACCGTGTACTCAAGTGATTTCATAAATTCTTTCTGCCTGGAGCCAAATGCTGTTCCGTTCAGAAATTCCCAGGAGTTCATTTTAGGAACCATGGCAGCATCCACAACATGTAGTACACCATTGCCAGCATATCTGTCGGCTTGTTTTATACTGGCTCCCTCTACTTTGGCAGCCTGTTTATCCCATGTTATATACTTCCCGTTCAGTGTCTGAATGCGTGAAGAAGCGGGAAGCGGTGTGTTTGTCAGGTACTGCTGATAGCTAATGTGGTTTCCGACAAAAACCTTCAGCTTTTCCGGATCATTGAGGACTGCCTGATCCAGGTTTTGCAAAGCATCGTTTGTAGGTGCCCAAACAGTAAACGTTTTCGAGGATTTCAACACCTGGTCATACTCTGTTTGCACCAGATACTCGCTGAACTTGCTTAACTCTGGGTTGGCTTCTATCGCCTGAAAAACATTCTCCCCCAGAGCCTGATCATTCACTGCGATACATTCTTCCCATTTGTCATCACAGGCCACAAAAGTGGAAAGGATAAACAGGCAGAGTATAATTTTTTTATATGATACCATCTTTCAATAATTTAATTAAAAGGAGATGAAATGCTTTAAGCACGCTGGCAGTAAGCTTGCCTCTGCCAGAATACCTGAAGCTATCGTTTTGTTGAATTACTGTAGCACATTGGTTTACCACTTAGTACACAGGAGTACCGTCTCTGTCTAGCTTAGGCCATAGTTGGTCCTGATCAACAGGTATAAACTGTATCATGTCTAGCTGAATCCACTGCCGTGATAAGTTTACAAGGCCTACCAACTTTATGGTATGGCGGTCGGTGGTTTTTACATCGATGGTGCCAGCCAGCCTTGCAAAGCTATTGTTCTCCGGAGCTGTCGTATATCTTTTCCAACCCTGTGCCAGCAAGTCCCCTTCTGGCACACCAGCAGGCCAGTAATCTGACATGTTGATGGTTCTTTGCAATGGCTCTCCGTCGAAGAAGGTTTGTATGGTAGTTCCCAACCTTCTGTAGGCGATCCAGACTTTGTATTTTCCTTTAATTAAAACAGGAGTCTTGAACTCAATAGATTTTACAACGGCTGGCCTTAAGTATACCTCCAGATAGTCGTTGTAGACACGGGTGTTGCTCTCTGACGATGGCACCGTCACATACCTGAAGTCGCCACCGTCGGTACCGCCGTCCAGCTTTACATCTTTTAGCTGTGTTATACCCAAGTTAGTAGAAGTTGGGGCAGCTGTACGCCATTGGGGCATTACGCGTAACTCTGGCTGGTCGGCCACATCAAAATTAACGCGGGTAGGCTTCCTAACTTTAATCGCGATATTCCTTTCTATGGAATGCAACACTCCATTGGTGGCTGTGTTATCACTCTTAGAACGATCTATAGGTGCGCCTTTTTCCAGTATACCATTAAACACTTCTTCATTTATCAGCACAGAGTCTCCTTTTAATTTAGTCGTTAATACTTCAAGCGGAGCCAAGGTTTCATGAGACTGAGACGTTACAATATCGGCTACGTACTTATTATCTGGTATAATATGGAAAGCAACATATAGGTTTAAGCTATCAGTGGCATCAGCAGGGTTACCAGTACTGGAGTATTTGTCTTCAAGCTCCTCATAATTGTCAATTCCCATGCTCCTATACACTTCATCGGTCTGAGCTAGCAAAGTGTACCAGGCTCTTTCTGTATTGCCAGCATCCAGATAATAAGTATTTAATTTTTCGAAATATCCCGTCTCTTTTAAGGCAGTAGTGAAGATGGTATAGGCTGGGTTTTCGGCTACAAGTTCAGCTACTGTTTTTGTAGCAGGCTCCAGCACCTTATCAATGCTGTGGATAATGCCGTTCCCAACCTTAATGTTTCCCTCTACAAGTTTCGCCTGACGATTTATACTGATACTGGATTTACCGTTCTCGTTCACGGCCCCCGTAATCAGGTATTGGCCCAGCATGGTTATTCTTGGCAGCTTACCATCTGTAAACGCAGACGTGGAGATTGTGTCCTCTATTAAGTGAAGTTTAACGATATCTTTCAGCTCGTCTAAGTCAAGCTGCTCGACAGCGCTAACCCCTTTCTGCTGCATAAAAAGTTGCACAGCATCGTTAGTCGGTGCAAAAAGGGTATACGCTCCGTAGGCCCCTAAATAACCTGCGTTACCAGTCACCTCCAACACCTTCAGAAACTCTGAGAACTGCTCCGGATATCTCTCAAGGTACCCCGTCATGTTTACATCATTAGTGGTACTCATCTCAAGGTTTTCTTCCTGGCACCCCAGCAACATAGTTACCATGAGCAGGCATACAGCTGTAATTCGTGCCAGGCTATTCCAACTACCAATTATATTTTTCATATTATTAAAGCTTAAATAAACTACTATTGATAAAATGGATTCTGCACCAGATTCTTGTTTGTCAGCAGCTCGTACTGGTATATAGGCCAGTAATGGCTGTTCACGTCTCTGATCTTATTCATGATAGTCTGTTGCCTATCCACAGGAGCGCTTGAAATAACCATATCTCGCAGAATGTCCATGCGGGCATAGTTGTCTCGCTTGGCATTGCGTAGCACATCGTACCACCGCTTTCCTTCAAAAGCGAATTCCCTCGCCCGTTCTTCCAGAATATAGTCAATCAACCCGTTTACGTCGCCAGCCCCTACGTTTCGTTCGGTACCTGGCAGCGCGTTTGCACGTGCACGAATTGTCTCTACAATACTCAGCGCTTCCTCACCCCGTCCTGTTAGAGCTAGAGCCTCCGCTTTCATCAGTAAGATATCTGCATAGCGATAAACAATGAAATGCGCATAGGAATCGTTTTGGGATCTGGACTGATCTAATGATAAACCAAGATACTTCCATACTTCACTGTTAGAGATTCTGACAGAAGCATTTAACCTCGAATCGACATTCAAAGGATCGTTTTCGTCTAAGGTATATACTTCCTCTATTACACGGGGAGCAGCCAGAAACCTTCTGCCTACACTGGCACTGAGGAGGGGATAATAAGGATTTGTTTTCTGTGCATTAAACTGTAGCTCAAAAATGGCCTCACTGGAGTTACCAATGCCGTACAACTCCTGAAACCAGTTTGAATTGATTTTAGGCTGCACTAAGGCAAACTGACCTGAGTTGATAAGTTTATCACAGGCTACAATGCAGCTATCGTACTGGTTTTTCCAGAGGTATACATCAGCTTGTAGTGCATTTACAGTATATTTTGTAACTCTACCCTTATCAAACGCATTGTTGCCATACGAAATCACCGCCCACTCTTCTGCCGTTTGAAGATCTTTTGTTATCTGGTCCAGTATCTCTTCGGAAGTATTTTTTGGCAGGGCAATGTCTTGGTCGTCGCTTATAGTAGCGTCTAGTTTTAACGGAACTTCCCCGAAACTTCGCACTAAGTAAAAGTACATCAGGCTTCGGATGGTAAGCGCTTCCGCCATGTAAGCGTGCAGCTGCTCCTCATTAAAGGTCATATCTTCATTTAAAGTAGCTGGGGCAAGATCTAAAACTGTGTTGCAGTAGTTTATCGTTTTGTAGAAAGACCGCCAGTCCACAATAGGGTTAGTATCTACAATGTTACCGTTGATCACATCCATCTCGTTAAACCGCACACCTGAGTTTGCCATCAACATATCTGCCCGCAATTCGCCCCACAAGAACAGTTTTTCAGAGAGGTCGTTTTCTAGCATGGAGGCATAAATGCCTATCACGGCAGACTGAACCTGTTCCTTCGTTTTCCAGAAGTTTTGCCTCACAATACCGTCCTGAGGCTTCAGGTCGAGGTATTTGTCACAGGCACTTGTTATGCACAGCACTGCCATTAACAGTGTTGCTTTTAGTAGTATATTCTTATTCTTAAACATATTCAGATAGTTTAGAGCCTACTGTAAATTTTAGAATCTGACATTTGCGCCAACCGTAATGTTCTGCACCGGAGGTGTTCTAGACTCATCAAAGCCAATGCGAAGCGGGTCGCTTCCCCTTAAGGTTACCTCTGGGTCCTGGCCTGTGTAGTTCGTGAAAGTGAGCAGGTTCTCGGCTGTTACATAAAACCCTAGATCCTGCACTCCCAACGACTGTAGGATATGTGCTGGCAGGTTGTATCTGATAGTTATGTATTTAAAGCGAAGGAAAGATGCATCTTCTACGTAGCGGTCTGAGGCAAGCCAGTTATAACCATAGCCCAAAAGCGCGCGCGGAATGTCTGTTTCATCACCAGGGTTTCTCCATCTTCTTAATACAGCAGTACTTTGGTTATCATAACCATACATGTTCTCTGTCAGCATTTTGGTCTGGTTAACCACATCAAACTTATATCTGAAGTTGAAGAACAGGTTAACTTTCCAGTTCTTATAGCTAAGTGAGGGACCGAAGCCACCAGTAAGCTTTGGGTTGGCGTTACCGAGGTACACTACATCCATGTGGTCGATGTTACCGTCATGGTTAATATCCTCATACATCGCGTCGCCTGGTTGAAACACATAGTCAATAGTAGGATAGCCAAAGCGCATCGGAATTACCTGCCCATTAGGGCCGACAATGGCATTCCCGTCTTTATCTTTTGCGATGATAGACTCTGAATCTGGATAAACGCCTTTGTACCTATAGCCATAGAAAGATCCGAACGGGTTATTCTCCTGTATCGTGATCAGATAACTGCCGTTTCGAAGCAAATCACCTGAAGTACGCGGGTATAAATCTGATATTTCGCGGATGATGTTGTTGTTTTTAGCTAGGTTTAAAGCAAAGTTTATCGTTAGATCATTCGCTTGGTATGGCGTGGTGTTGAAGGCAATTTCCCATCCCTGGTTGTCCATAACACCCACGTTCATATCCACATTGCTGAAGCCAGAAACCGACGAAATGTCCAACCCTCTGTAAAACATGTCTTTTGTCCGCTTCTTGTAGAAATCCACATCCACACCCAAACGGTACTGAAACATCTGGAGGTTAAAGCCTACGTTTTGCTGCACCACCGTTTCCCACTTCAGGTTCTTCAGTTCCATGTTGGCTGGGTACACACCCGACATACCAAGGTAGTTCCAGTCGAAGTTGTTGTAGATGTTAAAATGGCCATAACTCGCACTTGGCTCGTTACCACTTGTGCCATAACTTACCCTTGCACTTAAATCATCTACCATGGTTAACCCCTGCATAAACGGTTCCCCTGAAACGCGCCATCTGGCCGAGACAGATGGGAAAGTACCCCAGCGGTGGTTTTCACCAAATTTTGAACTACCGTCTCTGCGAATGCTGCCGTTAATAATATAGCGGTCTAGGTAGCTGTACTGCGCGTTTAGTAGCACACCAACACTTCTGTTCTGAACTGAGGAAGAGTTAAGTGTAAGTTCCTCATTCTGTATTCTTGATGGCACAGAAGGATCCTGAAGCAGTGCCGACGCTGCGTTAGATGTGGTAACCCCGAAACCTACAGTTTTATAGTCGAAGGTCATGAAAGATGCTATAGCCTGCAAGTTGTGATCTGGGCTTAAGCGTGGGGTATAAAGAAGGTTTGTTTTCGAAACTACGCTGAACTGATCTAAATCAGAGTCTGAAGCTCTGTTCACAGAGGTCTCCGTCCATGGCCTTCCCGTGGCAGTTTGCGGCAGAAACATCTTTGTTTTGCTGTTGTTGATGTCAAACTGCACATCGGAAGACGCCATCAGCTTGTCTGGAATAATATCATACTGCAAATTAAATTTGGGAATGATACGCTCACCAATTAGTCTGTTTTGTCCCTCCAGGGCCATGGCAAGCGGGTTAAACGTTCCCAGCACCCTTCCATCAGATCTTAAGCTTGCGCCCCCCTGGATGTTTGTTGCAGGCGAGAAGTAATTTGGAGTCACATTTCCATACTCATCCACTTCATATAGCCCCATGTTTGGCATTTTATTGTAGGCTACCGAACGGATGCTGTTTGTATAGTTTCTGTTGTTTACAGAGTGCGTATAAGCAAGGTCTGTTCTGAATCTTATGCGCTCCGACACGTTAAAGTCGAGGTTGATGCGGGTGGAGATACGGGAAAGATCGGTGCCTATTGTAGTACCTTTCTGCCCCAGGTAACCAACAGAAGTATAATACCTTGCTTTGTCACCACCACCTGATAAGGAAATGTTATGGTCATTTATCAAGCCTGTCTGTGTGATGGCATCTATCCAATCTGTGTTGTTGCTGTAGTTATAGTAGTAATAAGGGTCATTCGGATCGTATAAAAACTCTTTTATGGTCGTAGTATTCAGAGGCATTCCTGTACGGTTCATGTAAGCCTCTGGTATCAGCATAGAATACTGGTCTCCACTTAGCATCGGAATGGGATCCGGCTGCTTTGTAACAGTACCTTTAAAGGTGTAGTTAATAGTAGGTTTGCCTTTCGATCCTCTTTTAGTTGTGATTACCAACACCCCGTTCGAAGCTCTGGAACCCCATAGAGCAGTAGCAGCAGCATCTTTCAAAACAGAAATTTCTTTAATATCGGCAGGAGCAATGTTAAGCAGCTGAGCGTAACCCTGCTCATCGGCAGTTGCAAAGTTGAAGTCAGAGGCAATCTCGATAGCATAAGGCATTCCGTCTACCACAATAAGCGGGTCTGCATTAGAGTTGATGGAAGAAGTACCGCGTATTCTAATAGACATTCCAGCGCCAGGGTCACCTGTATTCGCTACAATATCCACACCAGCCATACGCCCCTGCAGTGCCTGGTCTATTGAGGTTGCCTGTACCTCCTGAATCTCCTTCGCACTTACCGTGGCAATAGCAGAGGTTAAATTTCGCTTATCAATAGCCATCATGCCAGTGTTTACCTCTTCGGCAACAATCTCTACTTCCCCTAGTGCTTTAGCGCTAGACTCAAGCTGTACATTAATTTCAGATCGATTGTTAGGGTTCACTGTTACAGTTTTAAATCCCATGTAGGAAATGACCAGCTTATGCGAAGGATCTTTCATCTTAACTGCAAAGTTTCCCTCTAAGTCAGTCTGCGCTCCAGTTACAACCCGATTGTCTTCATCCATTTCAGTAACCGACACACCAACCAAAGGTTCTTTGCTACCTTGCTCCGTTACCTTGCCCCGTACAATTAGCGGTGTTGTCTGCGCGTTTGCTACGACACCACTCAGCAGAAGAACTGCTAACAGAGGCAGGCATAAAATCTTTTCAAGTATTTTTTTCATATCTACTATCGATTAATTCTGCTTCATTTAATATTCAGGGTACTGTAAATAATTGTCTATCTGATGGATGATCACCTTATTAGACAAGATATTGCTGTTAGCCTGGATCAGATTAGCTGTTCTTGCTTTGGCATCCGTCACCTGTGCATCAACCAGTTTACCTGGTGTTGTAGCCTGACCAGCCTGGAAAGTAACAGAGGCACTAACACCGTCAATATCCTTGTAGAGGGTTGTGTAGCTGCCTGTTTTCAGACCGTCAGTTACTATGTTCTGGTTATCAACAATGTGGTAGAGTATAAAGCTCGCTATTTGTTCCTGCTCGTCTTGCGATAGCCTAGTCTTTAACTCAGGCAGTTTACCATCAGCTACAGCCTGATCAATAGCTTCATTTGTCGGCACAAAAAAGGTATAGGGAGTTCCGCCAGAGGTGCCTTTAATATCCAGCGTAGCCATATCGAAAGCTAATGAAGTGCTAGTCAGGTAGGAATAGAATTTAGAGAATTCAGGGTTTTCTTCAAGATGCTGACTTGGCTTTTTATCTGTAAAGGTCAAGAGCTTGTCCAGGTAGTACACAGTACCATTCAGGGTTTCCACAGGGCCTGATACCTGAAGCATTTCATCGTTATCTGCATTTCCGGACGCAAAGACTCTTCCGTTTTTGTACTTGATGTACTCACCACCAAAGGTCTCTACAATACCTTCTCCACTTAAATTGTCTAGTTGGTTATCGAAGGTAAAAGCAATGTGCTGTTGTATGAGTCTATTCATCCGTAGCTGCGCCTGCCCACCCGACAGCACAGCCCCTCCCGCAGGCGGAGTATAAATCCAGTAGTTGTACTGAGAATCCCAATGGAAACCTGCTTCTGTCAGGGCTTCGTCCGTAATCAGGAACATGGTAAACTTAACGGCAGGGTTTGTAACCGTAAATTTCATATCTCCCTCCAGTGCCCGTATCATCATGGAGTACCTCGGGTTCAGGTAAGCCTTGCCGTATACAGTGTGGAACACGTTAGCCCGCTGCACCTTATTAGTGCCATAAAAGAAGCCATTGCTCAATACCTTTTTGTCTACTACATCTGCAGCTGCATCAAACCTTGCTTCCTCACCGAAATCGTTGCTGGTAGTCTTAAACTTTGATGGCCAGACAGTAGTCGAGAACATGTGGGCAGAAACAAAATCTCTTATGATGTTTAGAGGAAGTTTCTCAACAGATTCGTAATGCTCTAACAGCACATTTGAAATGTAGCTGTTAAGCTCATTGTTAGTAGGTACAAACAGTGTACGGCCATTTGTTTGGCCATCGTTATCCTGTATCTTTTCGTAGTTTTCGTTGTTTAGAGCGAAAGGAAGCTCAGAGTTGTAAAACTTAACATACACAGGGCCAGAAGAACCTGTTAGCACCAGATGCTTTCTGGTAGCCTCTGCATCTGTAAAGTAAGAAACCATGTACTTTTCCAGCAGTCTTTTAAACTCGCTGTATTCTGGCTTGGTAGCCAGATATTCTTCCATGTTTTTTAGTGGAAGTATCACTTTGTCTACTTCGTGTATCACCCCATTCTCTGCCAGTATATCTTGTGTAACTACACTTGCACCAGCTACATTGAAGCCTGTAACGGGAGTGTTAGGAAAGAAATAGGTGTAATCGGCAGCAGACAGCCCCTTCTTGGCAAAGTAGTTATTCGTGAAGAAAGGAATGTGCTTGTTGTTGTAGTCGGCAGAAACATAGGTTGCGTTGTTACGATTGGAGGAAATAACATACTGATTTGTCAGCTCCTGGCCATCTACCGTAATTTTATCTGCAGTATAAACGCCTGTATAAAAAGCAGTTCTACGCTTAAACGCGTCATCTTCCTGCCATCCTATGTTCGACTGGAAGTCGTCGAGTCTGTCTTTTGTGAAAGCGTTGTAAGTAAGGGCATATCTTACAATTTCTTGGGCTGTTTTGTCATCTATTTCCTCCACACCAGATACACCACTTTCCTGGAAATAGGCTTGAAAAGCTTGATCGTTAGGAGCAAAAACTGTCCAGTACCCAGCTCCGCTCAAAGTTTCTTTGTATCCTGCTTTTTCAATAAGAGCTATAAAGTTTTTGTATTTCCCACTTGCCTCCAGTTGTTGGTAAATAGGATCCTCAAGTGATTCTGGGCGAGCATAGTACTCGTCCATAGTTTTGTCACGGCAATTGGTTAGTAAAACCAAAACTGACAAATAGTACAGTAGATATTTTGCAGGTTTGCTCATAATCATGAGTAATTGTGAGAAGTAAGAATGACAACTGGTATTTTGTATTATTCTGCTTTTATATAGCTGTGCTGGAATAAGTAAAGCATAGCCTTCCTGCCCAAGATGTTTTGCAACCTCTTGTTAAGTTTTTCTTATATAAAATTTAGATTTAACTACAAATCATCTGGCAGTAAAGAGGAGTAAGCAGACCATGATGTCTGTTATTAGCCAGCGTAATTGTAATAAGTCTTTAGGTTAGCTTGTATAATTTTTCCATATGTAAAAATTTATATTATCAAGTGTTATTAAGTTTGTACTCTTATACAGTATCCGTTGAGCAGGCTTGCCTACAGAGGCGTTTATTCTATTCCAATCAATCCTTCACTGAGTAATTACTAACCATACCAGCTATAAAAAAATCGGTACCTCTATAAAAGTAATGATAAGTTATAGTTTGCGACA
>NZ_JAJJWH010000037.1 GCF_020907245.1 Pontibacter harenae
AACTCGCTTTGCAGAAAAGTTATGAAACAGGATAAGGCTTGTAGCTCGTACCTCTACTTTTATGCAGGTTCAGTACATATTATGCCACCAACTCTAAAGTGGGAAACACAAACAGAGGTGGCAGAATGCTCTCAGGCATGATAAAGTACGAGCTGCAAGCTCGCACCAGCGCTGGAACCAAACTCTATTCGTTTGCAGTGGCTTCTAATTTTTGCTAAAAGATGAGCCTATAGGAGGGAGAAACTGGATGTAAAACAAAAAAGCCTGAGATAAATATCTCAGGCTTTCGCGGTCTGGACGGGACTCGAACCCGCGACCTCCGCCGTGACAGGGCGGCATTCTAACCAACTGAACTACCAGACCAAAAATTTAATAAATCAGAGACTTTTTCTCTGTTGCGCTTACCGCAGTTTTACCTGCGGTCTGGACGGGACTCGAACCCGCGACCTCCGCCGNGTTTGTTTCTGTTTTCTCTAACTCTGTGTGTTAAAGTGATGCAAAGGTATGTGCTTAAATTTAATTCTGCAATACACAAGCATCTTTTTTCACCTATATTTTGATGCTTCATTTGTAAATGCTTCATTTACAATCTGATTAATTTTAAGTACTGCATATTTTTTTTTCTACAGTACATGCTTTTCCAGAAACTGTTAAATTTGTAGCCAAACCACCGATTAGATATGCTTTTAGATTTCGAACAGCCAATTGCTGCCTTAGAGGGCAAACTGCAGGAAATGAAAAATCTGGCCAATGAAAGCCAGGTAGATGTGTCGGAGGCAGTAAAGGCACTAGAGGAAAAAATAAAGAACCTGAAAAAGGAGACCTATGCTAACCTTACCCGTTGGCAGCGTGTGCAGCTATCTCGCCACCCGCAAAGGCCTTATACCTTAGACTACATTGAAAACATTGCTGAGAAGTTTGTTGAACTGCATGGCGATCGTACAGTAAGCGATGATAAAGCCATGGTTGGTGGCTTTGGTGAGATTGAAGGACGCAGCATCATGTTTATTGGTCAGCAGAAAGGTCGTAATACAAAACAGCGCCAGGTGCGCAATTTTGGTATGGCAAACCCAGAAGGTTACCGTAAGGCGCTTCGCCTGATGAAAATGGCTGACAAGTTCGGAAAACCCATTGTTACATTTATTGACACTCCAGGAGCTTTTCCAGGCTTAGAGGCAGAAGAACGAGGGCAGGGTGAAGCCATTGCCCGTAACCTTAAAGAAATGTTCATGCTGAAGGTCCCTGTTATCTGCATTATCATAGGAGAGGGAGCGTCAGGAGGAGCTTTGGGTATTGCCATTGGAGACCGTGTGATGATGCTGGAGAACACCTGGTATTCCGTTATTTCGCCTGAATCTTGCTCATCCATATTATGGCGCAGCTGGGACTACAAAGAACAGGCAGCGGAAGCATTAAAATTAACTGCAAAAGATATGTTGCAGAACAAACTGATTGATGGGATCATCAAAGAACCACTTGGTGGAGCGCACACAGAGCCTCAGAAAATGATGAGCATCATGAAAAAGGAAATCATTAAGCTACTAGACGAACTGGAAGGTATAGATGCCGAAGAGCGCATCATGCAGCGCATCGACAAGTTCTCTAACATGGGAGTCGTGCTTGAAAGTTAAAAAGTTATAAATTTAGAAAGTTACAAAGTGACGGGGGAGACAGTATAGCGCAGGCTTTGCTGTCTCTTTTCGTTTATCATTATAAGAAGCTTTGAAAAAGCTTAAACCCCAAACTTCAAATAAAGTATAACTCTCTAAATCTTTAACTCTTAAACTCTAAAATTCTCAAACTCAGAACATGCAGCTACACGTAATAGACACAGGATTTTTTAAATTAGACGGTGGGGCTATGTTTGGTGTAGTGCCGAAAGCGCTTTGGCAACGAACAAATCCCGCCGATGAGAATAATCTGTGCACGTGGGCCATGCGCTGTTTATTAGTAGAAGACGGAGATAGGCTGATCTTGATTGACAATGGCATTGGTGATAAGCAGGATGCAAAGTTTTTCAGCCACTATTACCTTCATGGCGATGCCACTTTGATTGGCTCGCTGCGTAAGGCAGGTTTTGCCCCTGAAGATATAACAGATGTTTTCCTGACTCACCTGCATTTTGATCATTGCGGCGGTGGTGTTAAGTACAAAAATAGTGACGGTGCACTTGAACTGGTATTCCCCAATGCTACCTATTGGTCTAATGCCGATCATTGGAAATGGGCCACGGAGCCTAATGCCAGAGAAAAGGCTTCTTTCTTAAAAGAAAATATTTTGCCGATGCAGGAGAGTGGGCATCTAAAATTTGTAGATCCGACAAAACCGTCGCCATTTCCGCAGTTTGATATATTTTATGCGGATGGCCATACAGATAAAATGATGGTGCCGCTTATTCCTTACAAAGGAAAAAAACTAGCTTATATGGCAGATTTGCTGCCTTCTGTGGGCCACATACCCTTGCCTTATGTAATGGGATATGACACGCGCCCCTTATTAACGCTTGAGGAAAAGGCAAAATTTTTGACTACGGCTGCCGATGATGAATATGTTCTTTTTCTGGAGCACGACGCAGCCAACGAATGTTGTACGCTACAACAGACAGAAAAAGGCGTGCGTTTAGCAGACACCTTTAGCCTTAGTGAACTCTAATGAGGTTAGGTTTAGCGCTTTCTGGAGGCGGTGCCAGGGGAATAGCACATTTGGGTGTATTGAAGGCACTAGGTGAGATTGGTATTGAAATAGACGTTATATCAGGAGTTAGTTCGGGTGCCATAGCTGGAGTGTTTTACGCTGCGGGTTATTCACCAGATGATATCCTGAAGCTTATAAAGGAGTTAAGTGTTTTCCAGATTTTGCGGCCAGCATTAGGAAAGCGAGGGCTACTTCATCTTGACGAGGTAGAAAAGTTATTTAACAAATATCTAGGTGCAAATCTGCTGTTCGAAGATCTTCGGATACCTGTTGTAGTAAATGCCACTGCCATGAACGAGGGTATAACGGTATACTTTTCATCAGGTAAAGTTATCAAACCTCTTCTTGCCACAACAGCTGTGCCCATCCTTTATAAACCTATTGCCTATGAGGGGAAGTTGCTAAACGATGGAGGCCTGCTTAACAACCTCCCTATTGACCCCATCCAGCACGATTGTGACGCTATCATAGGTGTGCATGTTAACCCTATAGATCACCAGGCAAACGTTACCACCCTCCGAGGGATGATCGAACGCACCGTTATGCTAGCTATCAACAACAATGTGAAGCTGCGTCTGCATTTATGCGATATATTATTAGAGCCTCAAGAACTGAAGGGATATCGCCTCACCAGTTTCCGAAAAGCAGACGAAATTTTTGATATTGGTTACCGCTACACATTGCAAATGAAAAAACACCTGCTCAAGTTAACAGAACGGTAAGGAGAGAAGAACTTAAGTAAAGGGACATAAGACTTTTTATTGAAGATGGAGCTGATTTTCAGCATATTTAAAAGCACGATGCGCTTGCCTCTAAGTAGAAATAATATTGTCTCCTTACTTACCACTTTTTAAACAGCTCATTTTTGTCGTTACTCTTTTTCATTGCCTAATTTCGGTTGTTACCTGTGTCTCTAGAAATAAAGGATAACATTCCGCTTGCGCCTTCACGTATGCTAAAGGAAAAATTTTATTTTTCTATGAAGTATATTTTTCTTGTTATATTACTTTTACCAACAATTCTTTTTGCACAGGAAAACACCAGTCATCTTATAAATGCCAAAGTAAAGCAGGGCTCCATTTTAGTAGGAGGTAACGTTAGTGGTTCTTTGTATAAGTACCGCGATGAAATCAGTTCTGCTGATGAAACATTTGAAGGCACAAACATAGTAGCTCTAGCTCGAGCCAAAGGAGGCTATTTTTTTTCCATGATTTTGCCGTAGGCTTAGATATTTCTTTAAGCCATGAAAGTAACAGAAACAGAACAGTAGAAGACTTATCTCCTAGAAGGGAAACCTATCTGCTTGCTGGGCCCTTTGCACGGTACTATTTAGACAATGGCATATTCGGAGAGGTTTCAGTGGGTTTAGGCTTACTAGACTTCTCTATGGGCTCTAACAGTAATTTATGGGAGACTTCTTTCGGTGTGGGCTATGCGCTTTTCATCAATGAAAAATTGCTATAGAACCGATGCTTAATTTTAGATATTACAGCGAAGTAAGCGGAGATGACAAATATTCTTCATTTGGACCTACGCTTGGTATTGGTGTACAGGCATACCTACTGCGTAAGAAGGCTAAAGTCATAAAAGTAGGTTTATAAACAGCAGAATTTATCTAATATTTCCTTTATTTTGCTGAAGCAAATTAACTCTTGATACAAGTCTGACTAATGCTCGGAAAAATTTTAGCAAAACTAATTTTTAAAGCTGCTGGCTGGAAGTTAGTAGGAAACTTAACACCAGAAAACCGCCGCTGCGTAATGACAGCTGCTCCTCACACTAGTAACTGGGACTTCATTTATGCCCGTGCTGCTTTTTATCTAATGGACGCTCCTATACGGTTTACGATCAAGAAGGAGTTTATGGGCTTTCCCTTTGGAGGACTTCTTAAAAAGATGGGTGCATTACCGATAGACCGTTCTAGGAATACAAAGATGGTAGATGCTATGGTTAGAATTTTTAAAGAACACCCTGAAGATATTTGTGTCATGGTGACTCCAGAGGGTACTAGAAAATACCAACCCAGGTGGCGCAAAGGATTCTACTACGTTGCTTTAGGAGCAGGCGTCCCTATCGTGCTTGGCTACCTTGACTATAAAAAGAAGGAGGCTGGTGTAGGCCCAACTATCTACCCAACAGGAGACGTAGAAGCTGACATCGAAAAAATTAAAGCCTTTTACCGTACTAAAACTGCCAAGTTCCCTGAGAACGGGGTGAGGTAAAGAAGTTTTTAAAAGAATTACGAATTACGAATTACGAATTACGAATTACGAATTACGAATTTTCAGCCTTAGATACTTTACACTAGCTTTAGCGATGTATCAATGGCTCAGGGAGTACCATAAAAATTGAGAGGCCGCAGCTATACTTGATAGCAGCGGCCTCTTTGTTTTATACTTTTTAAATTTCTAACTTTTTAACTCTCAAAACCTCTAACTCCTCAACTTTCTACGCAATTTGCCTTAAATCAACTGGTATCACTCTCGAAATACCAGCTTCAATCATAGTGATGCCATACATCACGTCGGTGGAGGCCATAGTGCGTTTGTTGTGCGTAACCACGATGAACTGCGAACCACTAGAGAAGGTGCGGATAATGTTGTTGAATTTGTCGATGTTGGCATCGTCCAACGGGGCATCCACCTCATCGAAAATACAGAACGGCGCTGGCTTGAGCAGGTATATAGCGAACAGCAAAGAAATAGCCGTTAACGTTTTCTCGCCACCAGAAAGCTGGTTGATCGTTAACGGACGCTTGCCTTTTGGTTGCGCCATAATTTCAATCTTAGAGTCCAGCGGGTTCTTCGGGTCAGAGATAACTAGATCGCAATTATCTTCGTCTGTGAACAGGCTGCGGAACACACGCTTGAAGTTGTCTTTTATCTGGTTGAAGGCATCCGTAAATTTCTCCTTAGCCACCGTATCAATTTCAATGATGGTGTCGATGAGTGAATTTTTGGCATTTACCAGGTCGTCGCGCTGCTCGGTGATGAACTTGTTGCGTTCTTCAATTTCTGTATAAGCCTCAGCGGCCATAGCATTAACAGGGCCCATTTTATCTAAAGCCGATTTAGCTTCAGCTATACGCTTCGACAATTCCTCGTTAGAAAGTTCAATTAAAAGCGGCTCGTTCTCCACAGGAGGGGCAGAGGCAAAATCCTCTTCAGAGATATTGAACTCAGCAGCCAAACGTTCCTGCACCGACACAAGCTTGATATGAATATCATTTTTTGTCTGCTGCATGCGCATGAGCAGTTCATCAGAGTTCTGGCGCTTACGCTGTAGCTCCCGTATTGTCTTTTCTTTCTCGTCCAAATCGCCGCGCAACGTGAAGTACTGCTTCTCAAAGTCCTCCAGCTCATAGCCAAACTCCTTACGAGCTTCGGTCATAGACTCCACTATAGCTTCGTGCTCTTCTATAAAAGTATTGGCTTGGGTAATTTCCTCATCAGCTTTAGTCAGTTCCTGCTTCAGTCCTTCGATGCGCTCCTGGTTTGTCTCAACTGTTTTCTGCTTATAGCTGATTTCCTGCTGTAAACTGGCGAAGCGGTTCTTGAGTTGGTGAAACTGTATGTTCTCCTGGTTATACCTACCCGAGATAACAGCAATCTGCTCCTGCTGCTGTTCTATTTGCGAAACATACACCTGCAATTCTTCTTCCAACCGTTTCAATTCCTTTTGGTCAGCTTCTGCCTGCGGCGATACTTCCAGGCTCTGCTCGCGCAGTTCCTGCAAACGCTCCTGCAGTTCTTCCTTCTTCTGGTCGAAGTTGCGCAGGTTTTGCTGGTGCTGCTCATGCTTGATGCGCACCGTCAATAAATCCTGCTGTTGCTTGGCTACTTCTTTCTCCAGTTGCTTTATAACATCTTTCTGAGATTCGGCTTTATAGTTGAGCAGGATCTGGTTTTGTGTATTGATGCGACTCTGCAGCAGATCTGCCTGGTGCGTCAGTTCTTCCACTTCTTTCTCCAACTGCTCCAGGTTCTGCTTACGGCCTAAGCGGTTTCCATCAAACAAACCAGTAGATCCACCTGATAAACTCAGCGGCTTTTTAATAGCCGATCCGTCCTTTAAGATGATGGTTCTGTAATCTTCGGAAGAAAAGTCCTCTTCGGTATCTTCGCTGATGTACACGTTGTTGAGCATGTACTTAAGAAGGCTACCATACTTTTTATCTGCTGAAACAACCTCATAGGCAGCTACTAATTTGCCATCATTAAAAGTGGCCGTCGGCTCCAGTTCCTCAATCTCGGAAAGTATGATAAAGTTCGCGCGGCCCTTATTTTCACGCTTCAATAAACCGATAGCATCTACAGCATCCTGCAGTGTATCAACCACAAAGAAGTTCATGTAAGGCTCGAGGTAACTCTCTATAAGTCCCTTGTAATCAGCTTTAGGTGCGATAATGTCGGAAAGGAGAGGGGCAGGCTTTTCCCAGCTGTCCGTCTGGCAAAGAAACTTGATGGCCTCTGGGAAACCTTCCATGTTCTCCATCAGCGATTTAGTCAGGTTGTATTGGTTTTGCTTCGAATCGAGTGTACGGTTCAGGTCTACCAACTGCTCTTTCAGAGCCTCTATATCGCCTTCCGTTTTCTCTATACCTTGCAGCAACGTTTCTTCTTTTGCCTGCAGGCGCACCATTTCATAAGTTTTTTCTTCTAAAATTTCTTGTGCCTCCTGTAGTTGCTCCTGCAAAATACGGCCGTCTTCATCGGCATTCAGTTGCTGCTGGTGCAGTCGCTCCAGCTCGGTATTAATACTTTGTATCTGCACCTGGCCAATCTCCAACGATTTGCTCAGCTGGAAAACGGCGTTCTGCTTTTCTTTCTGCTGTTGCGTCAGGTCCTGGAAAGCCTCCTGTAGCGTTTGCTTTTGCTCATTAGCCTCCTGCAGTTGCTCTTTCAGGTCGTTTACCTGTTCTTCGGCCTCTGCAAACTTGTCCTGTACTTCCACGAGCTCATCGCGCAGCTCTAGTATACTTTCCTGTGTGTGCTCCAGGTTAGCATTGTCCTGGCTGATTTGCTGGCGAAGCTGCTGTATGCGCTCCTTCAGGAACATGCTGCGCTCAGATTTCAGCTTGATGTCGTTCTCTAGTTGGCGCAGTTTCGCCGTCTGGATCTGCATCGTTTTCTGCATCTCACCCAACTGCACCTGTGCTAGGTTCAGTTCTTCCTTCTGGTCAGCTATAGCTTCTTCGGCTTCTGTAACGGCGGCAACATAGCTTTCTTTCAGGCTAGATTCCTGCTTTACGTCCTGCTCTAATCGTTCCAGTGAGTTCTGGTACTGCGATATATTCCGACGGGCATACTCCAAGCTGTGCTTCTTATACTCATCCTTTAAGTTGAAGTACTTAATAGCCTGTTTTGCCTGCCGTTCCAGGGTTTTCATATTCTTGCCGATCTCGAACAGCACATCTTCCACGCGCTCCAGGTCGGCATCGGTTTCTTCGAGTTTCTTCAGCGTCTGCTTTTTGCGCACACGGAATTTAGAGATACCAGCGGCTTCTTCAAACAGCAAACGACGAGAATTTTCCTTGTCGTTCAGAATCTCGTCCACCATCTTCAGCTCGATGATGGCGTAGCTGTCGGAGCCGATACCTGTATCCAGGAAAAGTTCGTTAATATCTTTGAGGCGACAAACAACACCGTTCAGCATATATTCGCTGTCTCCGTTGCGGTAGTATTTACGGGTAACCGTTACCTGTGAGTATTCTGTAGGCAGTACGCCTCGGTTGTTATCGAAGGTGATAGACACCTCCGCCATTTGTACTGGTTTTCGGGTTTTGGAGCCGTTAAAAATTACGTTCTCCATCTTATCGGAGCGGAGATTACGTGTTTTCTGCTCGCCTAACACCCAGCGGATGGCATCCACGATATTAGACTTGCCGCAACCGTTTGGCCCTACAATGCCCGTGATACCTTCATCGAAGTTGATAACCACGCGGTCACCAAAACTCTTAAATCCTTTGATCTCTAATTTTGAAACTTGCATTCAATTCTGCCGAAAAACCTCAAACTAAACTCAAAAATAAGCGAATTTCCGTTACCATAGCACAAGGAGCCTGTATAATTATGGATGATTGTTTATTAATCTAGCGCTATATTTTTCTATATTTGACTAAAGTCATGAAGCTATGGATGATTATAAAATCTTAATATATATACTACTGGCGGCTGGATCATACCTGATCACGAACTGGCGAAAGTTTTTTAAAGACGTGGACGGCCCTAGTCAGCCCAAGAAGTTTAGAGACCCGAACGCAGGCCCGATAAATAGACCGCAGCCGCAACAGCAGAACCCAACTGCTCCTGCTACTTCTTTTGAAGATATTCTGCGGGAGTTGCAGCCAAAGGTAGAGAAGGCAAAGGAACAAGGTAAAGAGATATACGAGAAGGCAAGAGAACCTCTCAGGCCAGAGCCAGTGGTGGTGGCTAAGTCTTATGATAATAAAACCTATGAAAAGCCAAAAGCCGCTCCCATTTCTTTAGAAGACCCAGCGTATAAACGTGAAGCAGCAAGAAGGAGACAGGAGTTCAAGCCATTAGTTATCCCTAAGCTACAGCCCCAGGCACAGTCACCAGTTCCGAATTACGCAAAGCTACTCCGCACCCCAGCTGGTGCACGCGAAGCCTTTGTACTATCCGAAATCCTGAACAGAAAACACTTTTAGAAGTTAGAGGGTTTGGGAATTTAAGAGTTAGAGAGTGTGAGTGAAATTTGATGTTAAAGATTTAGTAGGTTGTCATTTTTTTTGTTTCCAAGCCTATACATTCTCAATAGCAGCAAATTTTATGAGATAAATGAAACACAGCTAATGTGTATTATTTTACACACACAAACTCCCAAACCCTCTAACTCTTTAACTCAAAGATATTGTGTTAGTGCGTAAGCTAAAATGTTGGCTCCCATGCGTAGGGCTTGTAGCCTGATTGGTTCTGGGTCGTTATGGACTTCCTGGTCCTCCCAGCCGTTACCTAAGTCCGTTTCATAAGTATAAAAACAGACTAGTCTGCCTTCGTGTATGATTCCGAAGCCCTGCGGGGGCTTATTATCATGCTCGTGTACCTTAGGTAAACCGTGTGTGAAGCTATACTTCTGGTGGTAAATCGGGTGGTCGAAAGGGAGTTCTACAAACTCGTACTCTGGGAAAACCTTCTTCATTTCTTTCCTGATATACTGATCAAGGCCGTAGTTATCGTCGATGTGCAGAAAGCCACCACTTGTGAGGTAAGTGCGTAAGTTCTGTGCATCAGCATCAGAAAAAACAACGTTTCCATGCCCAGTCATGTGCACAAATGGGTAGCTCATTAACTCGCTGCTACCCACTTCTACCACATCAGCCTCTGGAGCAATATTCATGTTTAAGTTCTGATTACAGAACCTAATCAGGTTAGGTAGCGAAGTTTTATTCGCATACCAATCACCCCCGCCACTGTACTTTAGCTTACCTACCTTAAAGTTATACTTTTGAGAAAAGGCTGTGGTGCATAGCAGGATAGCCAACAGGATCAAGGTATAGCGGCTTCGGTTTCTGAAATCTAACATCTATAATCTATTATCTAAGGTCTAAAACTATAACGGCGTAAATACGTCATGAAGTACATGGAGCGTATGGCAGGCAACCAGTGCAGCTGTTTCTGTACGAAGCCTGCTTTGGCCCAATGTTACTGGTTTTATCCCTGCCTCGTAAGCCAGTTTTATCTCATGCTCAGAAAAGTCTCCCTCGGGACCGATTAATACACAATGTGGTTGGCCAGGTTTATAGTAGTCCTTTATACTTTTAGTTGCATCTTCTTCTAAATGAGCTATAAAAGTGTTTTCTGGTATGCAACGTTGTACAAACTTATGAAAGGGCGTCAGTTCATGCAGTAACGGAAGATAACCTTTCTGAGACTGCTTCATAGCACTAATCGCAATTTTTTGGATTCTGTCTAAACGCATTTGTCTACGCTCAGAGTGCTCACAGAGCAGAAAAGTGATTTCGTTTACACCTATTTCTACGGCCTTTTCTACAAACCACTCAATGCGGTCCATATTCTTGGTCGGAGCTACTGCAATGTGGGTGGAATAAGGTAATTTGCCATACTCCAGCTGCTTATCAATAAGCTGCAACTTACACCTTTTAGGATGCGCATCCTGAATAATAGAAGTATACATACCGCCGACACCATCTATCAGATAAACAGTGTCTCCTTGTTGTAGACGTAATACCTTCGTGCAATGCTTGGATTCATCTTCGCTCAAGGTGTAAAAGTCAGAAGTTATGTCAGGAGTATAGAAAAGGTGCATTGTTGTAGTTTGACTGTATTAAAAATTAAATCTAAGATTTCCTCTTATGAATAGAAAGCTATTCTTTTAATCGTAATCAATATTACTGGTATTGGCTCAATATTGTTAGTGTATATAATGACAGTTCAGTTTTGCTACTTAAGTACAACTGTAATACATAAATGCGCTCATTTTTAGTTTAAAGTCACTGTGACAATATTATAGAAATAATTACATAACATGGCTTATTTGTATTAGAAGGTAGAGTACGACAGATAGGATGTAGGGCAAGCGAATTATTTGTTGAAGTGCCCACAAACCGATATATTTACTTTCTTTGTATGAATACACAATTTTAAAACAACCAACTTTTATCTTCTATGTCTTCAAAAGACCACCCTATCTCAGACCAGGTCAGTAAGCACAATATTCCGTATGGTGATACCCCGCTGAATGTAGAAACAAAGCACCCTAAAGCTCTTTATTTGCTTTTCTTCACGGAAATGTGGGAGCGATTTAGTTATTACGGAATGAGGGCCCTTCTTATGTTGTACCTTATATCAGAAGTTCCTGCTGGGGGCCTTGGCTGGACTTCAGGTGAAGCTGGAGATTTGTATGGGCTTTACACAGGTATGGTTTACATTACACCTCTTTTAGGTGGTTATCTGGCTGATAAATTTTTAGGCTTCAGATCAGCAGTACTTATAGGTGGTGTTCTAATGGCTTTAGGTCATGGAGCTTTAGCAATCGAAGCTTTACCTTTCTTTTATACTGGACTAGGACTTTTAGTTATTGGGAATGGTTTCTTCAAACCGAACATATCATCTATGGTTGGCCAGTTATATCCAGACGGAAGCACATTGAAAGACTCTGGTTATACTATTTTTTATATGGGTATCAACCTAGGAGCATTTTTAGGAGCTTTAATTTGCGGTTGGTTAGGTGAAACAATAGGATGGCACTGGGGCTTTGGAGCAGCTGGTGTAGGTATGGTTATCGGTCTTATTGTCTTTTACTTCGGGCAGGGTATGCTTGGTACTATAGGTTTAAAGCCTGCACCAAAAGATAAATCTGCTACAGCTACGCCTTCTGAGCCTCTTACCAAGGTAGAGCGTGACCGACTGTCAGTAGTAATAGTGCTTTCTTTTTTCTCTATTCTTTTCTGGCTAGCATTTGAGCAGGCTGGTTCTTCCATGAACATCTTTGCTTACAGATTTACGGATCGTACTATTGAAGCTTTCAATTTTGAAGTTCCTGCTACCTGGTTTCAATCTGTTAACTCATTCTTTATTTTTACACTAGCACCTTTATTTTCCATGCTGTGGGTAGGTCTAGGTAAAAGAAACATGAACCCTGCAGGACCATACAAATTTGCCATTGGCTTGATGTTGCTTGCTGCTGGTTTTGCCGTTTTAGTTATTGGCTCTTTGTCTATTCCTAAAGGAGCTGAAAGTGCAGGTGTAAGTATGTTATGGTTGGTTTTGGCTTACCTGCTACACACAATGGGTGAGCTTTGTTTATCTCCTGTTGGCTTATCCTTCGTGAATAAATTATCTCCACTGCGCTTAGTAGGTATTATGTTTGGTGTTTGGTTTGCAGCGTCGGCTATAGGTAATTATGTTGGCGGTGCTTTGGCAGGTATGATAGACGAAATGGCACGAACTCAATCTATGTCAAATTTCTTCTTGATCTTTGTTGGTATAGCCGCTGCATCATCAATTATTCTTTTCCTATTTTCACGCAAGCTGGTTAAGTTAATGCACGGAATACATTAAATGTTAGTTTAATACCATTTAAAAAGCCTCTGTAAGTTTTACAGAGGCTTTTTTTGTTTGTTTAATACAAAAGGTGCAAATTGAGCAAAAATTGTATTTAATGTATAAGATAGAATTCTAATTTACACTATGCAAATAGCTTTACACCTTTTAGCCAATGTTCCTTTTAAAAAAATCATTTAAGTTCAGCTTAGCCTGTGTTGCTTTGCTGTGTGCTAGTTCCTGCGAAATAATCAAGCCAGTTGAAGACGCTATCATCACCGATTCCTCTATAGTTTACACCATAAAAAAAGGAACTCATTATTCCTCCCATAATAACCTAAAGCAAGTAAACACTTCGTTCATGCAGTTCGAAGTAACCTTTGATAGTTCTGCAGTTTATACTACTACAGATCCTTTAAATCAAGGCGACTTAAACAAATTATACGGTTTTGCTGATTGCAGTAGCCTGCACCAAATGAACAGTGCCAGATTTGGATGGCGATGGTTTGAAAACAGACTTGAACTACATGCCTATACCTACAACAACAGCAGCCGTCGTTCAGAATTTATAACCTCAGTGGAAATAGAAAAGCCGTATACCTATGAGATTGAGGTTAAAGACAAGGAATACGTTTTTAGGTTAGATAATCAAGAGGTTACGTTGCCAAGGCATTGCTCGGGCACAGCGGCAGGTTACCAGCTTTACCCATACTTCGGAGGCGATGAAGTTGCTCCACACGATATTACCATCCGCATAAAAGAACTGTAGCCTTTCGTTATGCATTACTCGATGTTCGTTCATCGACAAAAAAGCAGTTAATTGTTCTTTAGTAATCGCTTACCCTGTACTAATGTAAGCGTCCGCTTGTGCTACAAGTATTATAGCAAAGACGCAGATAACCATTAATAAACAACGAAAAAACCCTGCGCCATTTCTAGCGCAGGGTTTTCTTTATAACTATGGGAGTTGATTACATCATGCCGCCCATACCGCCCATGCCACCTGGCATTGCTGGAGCACCTTTTTCTTCTTCTGGATCTTCAGAAACTACACACTCTGTAGTTAACAGAAGGCCAGCGATAGAAGCAGCGTTCTCTAAAGCAAGGCGAGTAACCTTAGTTGGGTCGATAATACCTGCTGCGAACATGTTCTCATACTTGTCGTCGCGGGCGTTGTAGCCATAATCAGCTTTGCCTTCACGAACAGCTTGTACTACTACAGAACCTTCGCCACCTGCGTTAGAGATGATAGTTCTAAGCGGAGCCTCCAGAGCAGTTCTGATGATTTGCACACCAGTTTTTTCGTCAGCGTTGTACGTATCAATGTTTTCAAGGGCATCAATTGCACGGATTAGAGCAACACCACCACCAGCTACGATACCTTCTTCAACAGCAGCTCTTGTAGCATGTAAAGCATCATCTACACGGTCTTTCTTCTCTTTCATCTCAACTTCAGTAGAAGCACCGATGTAAAGGATAGCAACACCGCCAGAAAGCTTCGCTAAACGCTCCTGCAGTTTTTCTTTGTCGTAGTCAGATGTAGTAGTTTCCATCTGCGCCTTAATCTGGTTAACGCGTGCCACGATGTCATCTTTAGTACCAGCACCATTTACAAGCGTAGTGTTGTCTTTGTCGATGATCACTTTCTCAGCCTGACCTAAGTACTCAAGCGTTGCGTTCTCCAGTTTGTAACCTCTTTCTTCAGAAATTACAGTACCGCCAGTTAAGATAGCGATATCTTCCAGCATAGCTTTTCTTCTGTCGCCAAAGCCAGGAGCTTTAACAGCAGCGATTTTAAGCGAGCCACGAAGCTTGTTAACAACCAGTGTAGCAAGCGCTTCACCGTCTACATCTTCAGCAATAATTACAAGTCCTCTACCTGTCTGAACTACTTGCTCCAATACAGGAAGCAGTTCTTTCATAGTAGAAACTTTCTTGTCGTAGATCAGGATGTAAGGATTGTCGAAGTCAGCTTCCATTTTCTCCGCGTTTGTAACGAAGTATGGAGAAAGGTAACCACGGTCGAACTGCATACCTTCTACAGTCTTTACCTCTGTTTCAGTACCTTTAGCTTCCTCAACAGTAATTACACCGTCTTTACCAACTTTATCCATGGCATCGGCAATCATTTTACCGATCTCTGGGTCGTTGTTAGCAGAGATAGTACCTACCTGTGCGATTTCAGAAGAGTTCTCAATTTTCTTAGACTGCGTACGCAGGTTTGCTACAACTGCCTCAACAGCTTTGTCTACACCGCGCTTTAGGTCCATTGGGTTAGCACCAGCAGCTACGTTTTTAATGCCAGCTGTATAAATAGCCTGAGCCAATACAGTTGCAGTAGTAGTACCGTCACCAGCCTGGTCAGCAGTTTTAGAGGCAACCTCTTTTACCAGCTGAGCACCCATGTTTTCGATAGGGTCTTTCAGTTCGATTTCTTTCGCAACCGAAACACCGTCTTTCGTAATAGTAGGAGCACCGAATTTTTTATCGATGATCACGTTACGGCCTTTAGGGCCTAAAGTAACTTTAACAGCATTAGCCAGTTTGTCGACGCCAGCTTTAATCTTAGTGCGTGCGTCGGCATCAAATGTGATGTTCTTAGCCATAGTATATTTCTTTCTGATTAAGTTTTAAAATTGATTAGAGGATTAAAGTACTGCCAGAATATCTGACTCGCGCATGATCAGGTAGTCGCCACCGTCTACAGAGATCTCTGTACCTGCGTACTTGCCATACAACACCTGGTCGCCTACTTTTACCTGAGGCTTCATCAGTGAGCCTTGATCAGATACTTTGCCCTCGCCAACGGCTACTACCTCACCACGCTGTGGTTTTTCTTTAGCAGTGTCAGGAATGATGATACCAGACTTAGTTTTTTCTTCTGCTGCAGCTGGAGCTACAATTACTCTGTCTGCTAATGGTTTAATGCTGATTGACATAGTTTGTTAATTAATTAGGTTTATGGTTAATGTTGAACTTGAAACCATATTAGTAATAGCACTTCTTGTGCCAAGCCTCAGAAACTGCCACTTTAAGCCATTATTTCAGCAAAAAGAGCTTTTTAACCTGCCACTTTTGTCAGATTCTGCCATATAAATGGAACTTTTTCTAATTTTTTGTCAGCACTGACAGGCACAAAACAAAAAAGCCGACATTAATGTCGGCTTTTCGTATACGTGAGATTTTATGTTACAGCTAAGCTTACTGCTGATTTGCTGTATCAATCATTTCTGGAATATCTCCTGCACCAGGTATAGCAGCTGTAGTATCTGTGGCACCAGGAAAAGCTCCTGGAGCAGCTGGCAACTGTGACTGACGAGCACGCTCTTCGTTTACACTTCTAACACCAGCTTCAGAGCCTGTGTTATCAACCATCATATGAGTAGCAAGTGTAACTACAACAAGTGCAATCGCAAAGCCCCAAGTCAGTTTCTCTAAAAGGTCGCCTGTGCGTTTTACACCCATTAACTGGCTGGCACCACCGCCGCCAAACTGGCCAGAAAGGCCACCTCCCTTAGGGTTCTGTGCTAGCACAACTAAAACAAGGAGTACGCAAATAAAGATGATGATACTGATTAGGGCGATATACATTTTAAATTATGTTTTGTAACTTTTCTATCTGTTCGGCAAAGTAACTCTTTTTTTCTGGATTTTTCAAAATCAGCTGTTCATATATTTTGATAGCTTTTTTTGCTTTGCCTTGATTAATGAAAATGGTGGCAAGGCTTTCGGAGGCAATGCCTTTCTTTATTTTGGAACTCTTCAGCGATAGATCTTCCTGTGGCTCTGACTTAAACTTGACGTTTGCCATACTTTTCAGCCGTGGGTTCAGCTTCAGGAATTGATCGATGATGTTTGTTTGCTGTGTTATGATCTTATTGCTCTCCTCAACAGTCTTCTCTAATTCATGGGTTTTGCTGTACTCTAATATCAATTCTGGATGAAAACTTTGCGGTCGGGGACGTGTATATTCATCTTTTAACTGCAACACTTCTCCCATTCGGCTGGAACCCATCCAATAACCTAAAGCATCTGCCACATACAATCGATCAATTTCATCAGAACTATAGTTTACTTCAGCATCTTCAGGTAAAGTAGAGAAAGCTTCCTTTTCTTCGGACGCGTAAATATCGTCCGCTAAGTCAACAACCTCTGTTTCTGCTAGAGTCAACTTATCAGCAGAATCATCACTCGCTTCTATTTGAGAGGTGTGTTCTACAGCTGTTTCAGTTACATTAACTTCATCCTCATTAGAAGAAAAAGCAAGTTCATTTTCAGAAGAAGATGCTGCTATAGCTTCCTCATCAGAGTTGTCGGTGTAGTTGGCTAGCAGGTCGGTAGAGGAGGAGCTTAAGCTATTGATAGTTAAAAGCATAGCCAGCTCAGAGTCAAACGAAGCTTCATCTGCTTGTGGTGCTTCTACCTCTTCCAGTTCAAATACTGTCGTCACTACTTCTTCAGCTTCATACTTTTCTTCTACAGTCTCTTCCGCTGTTACTTCTTCGTCATCGACAGAGATTTCCTCCGTCGTAACTTCAGCAGCATTTACTTCTGCTGTTATAGTTTCTTTTGTTACGTTAAGGTGTTCTTGTGGGTCAGACGCTACTATATCTTGTGCTTCCTCTGTAGGTGTTTTTGCTTCTACTTCTTCTGTAGGAGCTGGTAAAAACACAGGTTGCTCTGCTTCATCTGCCAGGTTAGTTTCCTCAACAGCTTGCTCTTCAAAAACAGGCTCTAGCGGTGCAGCATATATTGTTTTTTTCAATAATTGCCTATCGGTGGCATAAGCAGATGCTCTACGTAATCTTTGTGTAGAAAGCATGCTTCCTTTATCGTATGCTGATTTGGCTAAAAGTAAATGGGCGGTTTGGCAATATGGGAAAGCAGCGGCAACTTTTTCCAGTTCATCTGTTTGCTGGTCAGTTATGCTCGATACTTTTTTTATCAGTTCTAAAAAGGCTGATTTATTCATGCTTTGGCTAACGTTCTTCTGCTCCCTATACAAATTACCAGTTGGCAACCGTTTTGTTAAAAATTTCTGTGTTCAGGCGTTCAGACAGTTCGTCTATAGTGGCTGTAGGAATTTGAGTTATATCTACATTTTGGGCAAAGTCCTGAGAAATAGTGAACAACTGATCAAAATTTTCATCTGGATTCTTTGCGTTCACAAATCTAACTTGTACACCCATTGTAAGCCTGTTTAGGCCAGCCACGTCAAAGTTTCCTTCTCTTTGCACAGCAGCTGGTGTAATGGTAAAGCTAACAATCTGCCCTTCCAATTGCAAGTCGCCATCACTCTGGAGCATGGTTAAATTCGTGTTTCTTCGGTAGAAGTTCTTAAGGTTGTTCGTTACAATCTGGGTGAGGTTGGAGGGGCCTTCACCAGAACTGTTTTCCAGGTTTTGAATAGATATGGTTTTAATATCTGCCGCAAGACTCACGCCAGATAAGGAGTAACTGATACAGCTACTGCAGCATGTGAGCAGCAGCAGGGTATAGGCTACTAAGTTAAATTTAATCTTCGATGTCATACTGCTTTAACTTGCGATAAAGGGTGCGTTCAGAGATACCTAAATCCTGAGCGGCATACTTACGTTTATTATGGTGCTTTTTGAGGGCCTTTAGAATCATCTCTTTCTCTTTGTCTTCTAAAGAAAGACTTTCTTCTTCGGTTTCGTGCGTAATGTCTTCTACTTTATGCTCCTCATCTTGATATTCGTGGTGGTGCGGCTGCTTTACTGGCAAGTAAAACGATGGCGCCGGCTTTACATCCTGTGGTTGATACTCCCGAGGGTTGAAAGACTCTATATTCTCAAAAAGATGACTATGTTCTTTTAGCAGGTCTTCGTCGTTTTGCTGGTGAGCAAGCATCTCAAATACTAGTTTCTTCAGTTCAGACATATCCCTACGCATATCGAACAACACCTTGTAGAGCAGATCTCGTTCCGAGAATGATTGAGAAGAATTACTTTCTTTATTTAAAAGCGCTGGGAGTATACTATTTTGCTCTTGTGGCAGGTACTGGCGTAACTTGTCTGCATCAATTACCCGATCATACTCCAGCACAGAAATCTGTTCTGCAATGTTCTTTAGCTGGCGAATGTTGCCAGGAAAGCGGAATTCCAACAGCAGTTGTACAGCCTCTGGCGTTAATGTGATTGGTTTTACTTTGTATTTTTCTGCAAAATCTGCCGCAAACTTACGGAAAAGCAAATGCACATCTTCACCACGCTCCCGAAGCGGTGGCACCGTAATAGGCACCGTATTTAACCTATAGTATAGGTCTTCTCGGAACTGCCCTTTTTCTACCGCATTAATCAAGTTAACGTTTGTGGCAGCTACCACACGTACATCTGTTTTCTGAACTTTAGAAGAACCTACCTTAATAAACTCCCCGTTTTCGAGCACACGCAACAGGCGAGCCTGTGTGCCCAACGGCATTTCACCTATTTCATCTAAAAAAATAGTACCTCCGTCTGTTACCTCAAAATAGCCTTTGCGGGTATCGGTAGCGCCTGTAAAAGAGCCCTTCTCATGTCCAAAAAGCTCCGAATCTATGGTGCCTTCTGGTATAGCGCCACAGTTTATGGCAATAAACTGCCCATGCTTGCGCGGGCTGAGTTGGTGTATAATTTTGGAGAAAGATTCTTTACCACTACCACTTTCGCCTGTAATAAGAACCGTCATGTCGGTAGGAGCCACCTGCACCGCCACTTGTATGGCATGGTTTAGCAACGAGGAGTTTCCGATTATGCCGAAACGCTGCTTTATACTTTGAATATCGATGTTAGCCATAAACTAATTTGCTAATGAGGTAATGTGCTAATGTGTTGGATGTAGAGTGCTAACTTGCAATACCAATTAGCACATAAACAAATTAATTTTTTAGCACATTAATCCACTGCTTCTCCGAACAAGGTGCCTACGCTGCAGTCGTGAACGAAAACGTTTACATAGTCGCCTTTCTTGTAGTGCTTTTTATCGAAGATGACAACTTTGTTCTGATCGTTGCGGCCACTCAATTGCTCATCCGATTTTTTAGAGAAGTTCTCTACCAACACCCTGTGCACCTTGCCGATGTCGCGCTTATTGCGGTTTAACGAAGTTTCGCGCTGTTTCTGTATAATTTCATCCAAACGACGCTTTTTAACTTCTAGCGGGATATCGTCTTCTAACTTACGGGCAGCCAGAGTGCCTGGGCGCTCAGAATAGAAGAACATATAAGAGTAGTCGTACTGCACGTAGTCCATCAGCGACAACGTATCCTGGTGTTCTTCCTCAGTTTCAGTACAAAAACCCGCAATCATGTCTGATGAAATACCGCAATCTTCACCTAAAATATTTCTGATCGCATCAACACGATTGATATACCACTCACGGTCGTATGTACGGTTCATTAGCTCCAACACTCTGGAATTGCCGCTCTGCGCTGGAAGGTGTATGTATTTACAGATGTTGTCGTACTTTTTCATGGTATAAAGCACTTCATCCGTAATATCTTTTGGGTGAGAAGTAGAGAAACGTACACGCAAATCAGTGCTAAGAAGAGCTACCATTTCTAACAACTGCGCAAAGTTCACTTTATCTGTTCCGTCCTCAGATGCCCACTTATAGGAGTCAACGTTCTGACCTAGCAATGTTACTTCTTTATACCCTTGTGCCACCAAAGCTTCAGCTTCGCGCACTATAGAATGAGCATCGCGGCTACGCTCACGGCCTCGCGTAAACGGCACCACACAGAAAGAGCACATGTTATCGCAGCCTCTCATAATTGAGATAAAAGCACTAACACCGTTGCTGTTCAAACGGATAGGGTTAATGTCAGCGTAAGTTTCTTCGCGGCTGAGCAGTACGTTTACAGCTTTCTGGCCACCGTCTACTTCATTGATCAGGTTTGGAAGGTCGCGGTAAGCGTCAGGACCAACCACCAGGTCCACAATCTTTTCTTCATCCAGCAACGTCTTTTTCAGACGTTCCGCCATACAGCCTAACACGCCTACTACCATGCCTGGATTTTTTTTCTTGTGGTAGTTAATTTGGCCTAAGCGGTTGCGCACTGTCTGTTCCGCCTTCTCACGAATTGAACAGGTATTCAGGAAAACTACATCGGCATCTGCTATGTCAGAAGTGGTGTCAAAACCCTGCTCGAACATAATAGACGACACAATTTCGCTATCGGAGAAGTTCATGGCACAGCCATAGCTCTCGATATACAATTTGCGCGATTTGCCCGTGTTTGTCTCTTTTGTTACATGTGTGTCGCAGGCAGCGGCTGCAGCTTGTTCAGGTGTGCGGTTATCTATAAAATCTAAATCTACTATTGGCTCCATACTAATACGCTTTCAGAGTGCAAATATACTATAAACTATCGTAAAGTGTGACAGAATGACAGACGCAAGCTTGAATTATGAATTAAAAATTATGAATTAAGAATGGCAGAAATAGGCTCGAATTCTGCAGAACAAACCGAAGCACTTAATATTTCCTTTTTATCAGTTGACTTTTAGTTAATTATGAATGACCGCAATGTATTAACAGGACTAATAGTATAGCTTTATGTGAATCTTACTTATTCATAATTTATGATTCAACATTTATAATTGCTGCAGGCGCAGCGTTCAGCCTTGGCCAAGTACTTTCAAAATTGCCTTCGCCTTCAGAAAACATTCCTGGTATTCCTGTTCAGGAGTAGAGTCATAGGTGATGGCGCTACCTACCATAAAAGAGAGGTAGCCGTTGCTAGCATTGTACTGTATACTTCGGATGACGACATTGAAGTCGAAGTTTTGATCTGCCGTGACATACCCAAAAGCACCTGAATACAAGCCTCGCTTTGTCGTCTCCAACTCCTCAATTAGCTGCATTGCACTTATTTTGGGTGCGCCTGTCATGCTGCCCATTGGGAAAGATTCTTTTAAGGCATCAACTAAATTCTTTTCAGGATGAAGTTCTCCTGTGACCGTTGAGATCATCTGCGACACCTGCTGAAATCCGTAGATGCCGAACATTTCCTCCACCTGCACAGTTCCGACACTACAAGAGCGGCTTAAATCATTTCGCACCAGGTCTACGATCATCATGTTTTCAGCCAGTTCCTTTTCATCGTGGCGGAGTTGCTGCTGTAGCTCTTGGTCCTCTGCTGGTGTGGCACCGCGTTTTATAGTTCCTTTTATGGGCTGAGAGATTAGTTTCTGTCCATCCTTTTTAAGATAACGTTCAGGTGAGGCACACAACAAATATTTATCCTGCAACTTAAGGTAACCAGAGAAAGGTGTAGGTGATGCGGCATTTAAAGCCAGGTACAGGGGGAGAGGCTGCAATTGCACGTCTTCGGCAAAGAACTCGATGCAGTAATTTAGCTCGTATACATCGCCTTCCAGAATATGCTGCTTTATCTTGTTAACCTGGTTTATATACTCATCCTGGGCGACACGTTGCTGTACCTTTAGCTGTAGCGGCAGGAGTGGAGCAGGTGCAGCTGTAGCCAGAATTGTGGCAATTATTGTCTCAATGTTTCTTTCTGAACTATAAAGAATTAACTTATCCTCTTTAAAGTAAATATAAACTTCAGGCTGAAAGAAAAAGAGCAGTGGAAACTGCAAGCCATCATGGTTATCGCTGTGCAGTTTTTCAACCTGGTTTTTCAGGTCGTAAGAGAGAAAGCCACACCACAAGCCAGACTGCTTCGCTAACTGTTGCCGCAGGCTGGCAAAAGCATCCGCTTCATCTAATTGTATCGCAGCGCCTGTGGTGCTTGAAACAGCCAGCAAATGCTCAAAACCATTGTAGAGGTAAGGTATCTCATTAGAAGTATAATATGCCACAAGCTCTTGCTTGTCTGCCCAGGCTAAAGCCTTTTGCCTGAACTCTTCCAGAGAGATAGGCAGATCTGCCACTGATATGGTATGGGTAAACATAACTTACAGAGTAGATAGGGCTAATTTTGCTTTTGCATCGATGCTATTTTTATACGCATGGCCCTTAAAGCTTTTCGCTTTATCAAAATAAGCCTTTGCCATACTTGGTTGCTTACTTTGCTGGTAAAGATATCCTAACTGTAGTGCTGCATTAGGTGCGAAATATAAATCTGTTGCTTCACAGGCTTTTATGGTTTTCTGATAGAAGAAAATGGCTAAGGGTTTATTATTCAATCCATGGTAGATGCGGGCTTTGCGGTAAAGATATTCTGCATTTAAAGCAGATGATAACTCATCAGTGTTATCTATGTTGTTAAGCACCTGCAGGGCCTTTTTGTAATATCCGCCATCATAACGGAGACGCGCAACCAGTAAGGCATTATGAAACTGCTCCTTCCGCTCAATGAATCTGGAGGCATACTTATCTTCTTCTGTTTCGGCAATGCCAATAGGTGCTATATTATTGTAGTACCACTTGGCTTGTGGCTGAAGGTTGTTTAGTTTATAAGCCAGGAAGAGCTTATAATATGCTGATTTCAGATAATGCTCCCCTTGATGCTGCTCCAAAAAAATCTTGTTGGCTTCTATAGATTTGCTGTAGTCGCCTTTATACAAGTATAGATCGGCAGCCATGTGGTGGAGGTACGGAAAAGATAAGTAGCCTTTGCCTTTGGGCCTTTGACTGAACTGTTGCAGTGCCTGATCACTGTGTTTCGTTTTTTTAAGCAGGTGGATGTATACGAAAGAGAAAAGCAGATTATCAGGTTGCTCGCTTACCAACTGATGTACTGCTTTAAGAGCAGCAGGTGTATTTTTCTCTTCGTCGAGCATGTGCTGCGTGAGAGCGTACAGCAGTTGAGCCTCTTTTTGGGCAGGATTTTGTTGGGTCGCAACGGATTTTAGGTTTGCAACGCCAGCAGAAACACTGCCTTTCATCCCGATAATGTTGAAGAACCATTTATAGTTGTCGGGAACAGAGCCAATAAGGATTTGCATCAGTCCGTAAGACTTTTTATTGGGGAGGAATTGAGGGTACGTTTCTGCATTTGCTTTTAGTTGTAGATAAGCTTTTCTGAAATCCCAAGCAGCAGATAACTTATTGCCAGTTGTAAGTTTACTTACACCTAGCTGCATCCTTACTTCAGCCTTACTATAGTCCACCCACTCCGACTTTTCTTTTAGGGCCTCTAACTGTGACAGCCGATCTTCCTGTGCGTTTATCAGTTTGTCATACACGCTTTTGTCCTGCTGAACACATATTCTCAGAAAATCACTGTAATTGGCTACCAGTAGGGCTACGGCATTAATAGTTTCATTCTTTGACTCCTGTTGTACTAGCTGGCTCGCATTAATTACTTTAAGCTTTAGCAGCTCAGTTTGTGCTTTAGCCAACGTAGGAGTAAAAGTAGAATTAGCGAAAGCTATGCTGTTGTAACCCGAAAAGAACAAAAGCCAGAGCAATAAAAAAAAAGGATGGTGTTTAGCCATCCTTTTCGGTGTTATGTATAAGCGACAAACGCTCATGTTATACTTCTACTTAAAATACGCGCTGCTCTACACCCGCCAGGATACGGCCACAGTGCTCGCAAACTATTACTTTCTTTTGAGCTGCAATATCTGCTTGGCGCTGAGGAGGCACAGTATTAAAGCAACCGCCACAGGCATCACGCTTTACAGCTACAACAGCCAAACCATTGCGTACATTTTTGCGGATACGGCTATAGGCGCTCAATAATCTGTCCTCAATCTGAGAAGCGGCAGAATCGCGCTCTTTTTCAAGTCCAGTTTCTTCTTCTTCGCTTTCAGAAACGATTTGGTTAAGCTCCTTTTTCTTGTTTTCAAGATCTTTGCGGCGCTCATCCAGACGGCTTTTAGTGCCCTCTATCTCGTTCTTTTTCTGCTCAATCTGGTAATGAGCTTCTTTGATTTTCTTTTCAGCGATCTGAATTTCCAGCTTCTGAAGTTCAATCTCTTTTGTGATGGCGTCATATTCGCGGTTGTTGCGAACATTCTCCTGCTGATCCTCATACTTTTTGATAAGGCTTTCAGCATCTTTGATGGCTTGCTTGCGCTGAGCGATAGATTCATTGAGACCTGCTACCTCATCGTCGAATTTACGAACCCTTACTTCATAGCCCTCAATTTCATCTTCTAGGTCCTGAACCTCTTCGGGCAAGTCACCCCTTACGCGTCTAATTTCATCAAGCTGCGAATCGATGCTTTGAAGCTTTAACAGTGCTTCTAGTTTGCTGGCTACAGTACTTTCCATGTATATTAAAAGGTGTATCTGATAGGGTTTGTGTTTACTTCCGATAAATAGACTGCAAAATTAGCAAAGTTTTTTGAAATTAACTCATAAAAAATCTCCTTTGTGTATACTTCGCTTTCATAATGCCCAATATCGGCAATTAAAAGTTGCCCCTCGGCATCAAAAAACTCATGATATTTTATATCTCCCGTCACTAGTGCATCAGCACCTTGCCTCATGGCATCTTTTATAAGGAAACTACCAGCACCTCCGCAAACAGCAACTTTTTTAATGCTATTAGAAGATAGCGGTGTATATTTAATCACCTGTAGCTGCATCTTTTCTTTCAGATATTGCAGAAAATCTGTCTCCGTCATATTTTCCGAAAGATCTCCTATCATGCCTATGCCTACTTCCTGATTTGTGTTTTCTAGAGCATAAAGGCAGTGCGCAACTTCTTCGTAAGGATGAGCTTTTTTTAGTGCTGCCATGATGTTGTGCTGCAGGTAAGCAGGGAAGATAAGCTCGACACGATTTTCCTGAACCTGCTCATGCTTTCCAGACTTACCTATAGTCGGATTAGCCTTATCGGAAGGAGAGAAGCGCCCTGTGCCCTCCACTTGAAAGCTACAGTTACTGTATTCACCAATATTTCCAGCACCCGCCTGATGCAGCGCCTGTAGCACTTGTTCAGTGTTTTCAACTGGGACAAAAGTAACCAGTTGCATGAGTGTCTGTGGCTTGTTTACCAGTATGCGCTGGTGCTGCAAATTCAGTTTATCGGCTATTTTTGTGTTTACACCATATAGTACGTTATCCAGATTTGTATGGGAAGCATAGATTGCGACATTGTTCTGAATAGCTTTTATGATAGTGCGTTCTACATAGTTACGACCTGTTAGTTGCTTTAACCCTTTAAATATAACCGGGTGATGCGCTACAATAAGGTTGCAGCCTTTTGCGAGTGCTTCTTCAATTACTTCTTCTGTGCAATCCAGTGCTAGCAACACGCCTGTTACCTGGTCTTGCGCATTTCCTGTTTGTAAGCCCGCGTTATCGTAGCTTTCTTGGTAGCGAAGCGGTGCCAGGTTTTCCAACACGCGTGTTACCTCCTGTATAGTGGCCATAGTTTCTTTCTTTGAAGTTTCTTTTAGCGTTGAAACGTTAAAATTAGCTAATTTTGTCATAGAGACTACATCATGTTCAAATATCTGAAACACCTGCTCTGGCCTTTTTCGATCTTGTACGGTGGCATAACTGCTATGCGCAATAAACTATACGATCAGCAGGTTTTGCCTTCGCATCGTTTTGAGATTCCTGTTTTGGCAGTGGGTAACCTCACCGTAGGAGGCACAGGCAAAACGCCTCATGTAGAGTATCTGCTTCGTTTGCTGAAATCATACAAGGTAGCAACCCTAAGCCGAGGCTATAAGCGTCAATCAAAAGGTTTTGTGTTGGCAGGCGCTGGTACCACTGCTGCCGCCTTGGGCGACGAACCCTTTCAGTACCACCTTGACTTTCCAGAAGTAGCTGTTGGCGTGTCGGAAGACAGGGTAAAGGGGGTGCAGCAGTTACAGCGGGAGGTGCCAAGTATAGAAGTTGTTCTTTTAGACGATGCCATGCAGCACCGCCCCATACAGCCATCCTTCAATATTCTTCTGTCAGATTATAACCGCCCTTTTTACAATGATTTCATCATGCCAGTAGGTTTGTTGAGGGAGTCTAAAGAAGGAGCTAAGCGTGCCGATGTTGTTCTTGTAAGCAAGTGCCCAACAGGTTTGACTGATGAGGCAAAGAACACCATAAAGCAGCGTATAAAGAATTTTACCAATCCTGCTACCCCTGTCTTTTTCAGTTCTTTTAAGTATGGTGTTCCTGTTTCTATTGGTATGCGCCATACTATATCCAAAAAAATAGTGTTATTAACAGGTATTGCTAATGCAGCGCCACTTATCCAGTATTTAGATAAGGAAGGCTATAATATACTAGAGCATGTGGCGTATGCCGACCATTACTACTATACAGCCCAGGATGTTCTGAAACTAAAGAAGTTGCTGCAGCAGGATAAACTAGCGCATGCTTCTGTGCTAACGACACGAAAAGATGCCGTTAAACTGCAGGATAAGGTGCTGCATGAACTTACACAGCAACTGCCAATATTTTATATACCTATAGAGGTCGAACTTTTGGAGGGAAAAGATCAATTTGATGCGATGGTTCTGGCGCATGTACAGGCTAAGCTTCAGCGGCCAATAAGTTAGTCTTTAGTATAAATCCTGTGTAGCAAAGCACATCCATGTGTCGGAAAATCACTAGTTTTGCATCGTGAAAAGAAAATTGTTTACCATAGCTCTCCTATTACTGGGTATAATTTTTACGCAGGCATCTGTAGCACAAAGAAGGCCAGTAGGTAATAACACGATACCTGTTCAGCAAGGGCCTGACACCACTCGCGTAACGCCAAGAAATGGAAGCATTCTGGATGATTCAACGAAAGCTATTTACGGCCCTAACACAACCTTGCAACTATTTGAGCAGGATGTTTTAAGAGGTCGCTATGTGGAGCAGCGTGTCGATACGAGCATCAATAAGATGCAGAATGAGCGCTTCTGGTATAACGACACCACTTTCTACCAGCATTTAGGGAATATAGGTACAGCTGCTAAACCTATTTTTTACGAACTGCCTCTAAAGATCGGGGCCAGGTATGGTAAATATGTATTTGATCGTTACGCTTATAACCCCTTCAACTTAAACTACTACGACACCCGTTCTCCCTATTCACACTTGAGCTATATACAGGGGCAGCGTGGAGAGCAATTATTTGAAGTTATATATGCTCGGAATATAAAGCCAAACTGGAATATAGGGGTGGCATATCAACTAATGGGAGCCGATAAACAGTTTGGTGCGATTGACCGCAGGCAGAACGGTTTAATTGATAACCAGGCGGTAAAGGCATTTACACATTATCAATCTCCCAACAAACGCTACGACCTTTTTGCAAATTACACATTTCAGAAGCACGAGCAGATTGAACTGGGAGGGGTGAGGCCCAGAGCGACAGATTATAGTGCAAATGGCGAGGTGATCACAGATAGCTTGTTCCGATACCAAAATGATCAGTCGTTCCTGATGCAGGCAGCTAGCGAAGAAAGCAGAAACCACTATCATGCGCTGCAAATTTTTAAACTCGCTGGCGAGGACCTGAAACTGTACCATCAACTAGATGTGCATCGGCAGCAAAATGATTTTCAGGATTCAAACATCCAGACTGTGGGTGACACGGCTATTTTGTTCTACCCAGATACGCTTTATAGTCCTCAGTTTACAGATGATCGTACTTTTTACCGCGAAGTTGAAAATGTTTTCGGAGTTACGGGCAACAATAAGCTATCATTCTACAAGGCTTACATTAAACATAGAAATGCTGCCATAACCTATCGTGTTTTTGATACAGAAGCCGCAACAGCCACTACACCTGCAAGCACAACAGAACTTAAACTAGAAAATAACGAGTCGCAGTTATTTGTGGGGGGGCAGTTAAGGTTACATTACCAGGAGTTGGTAGAAGTGGTTTTAGATGGAGAGTTTCAACTGTCTACAGATTATCGGGTTAATGGCTTAGCACGATTCAAAGGACTATATGGCTCTCTAGCCCGTGTTTTACGATCGCCTTCGTTTATTGAGCAACGCATGATGAGTAACCATTTTGTTTGGGACAATGACTTTAGCAGCAGCGTTACAGACAAGATAGAGGCAGGTTACGCAGGCAAAATTGGCACAAGACAATACATAAAACTAAGAGCAGAATATACGAATATAAAGCGTCATATCTTCTTTAACCAGCAGGCGGTAGCTGATCAGTTAGTGGGGAATCAGCGATTTTACGGAGTTAAACTAGATCATAAAATACGCTTTGGTTCTATTCACTTCGATAATTTCATCGCTTACACAAACACTGACAATGCGGAGACTATTCGAATACCAGAGTGGCTAGTAGATTCTAAATTATACTTTGAGGGAGACATTTTCAGGAATGCTTTGTTCGGACAGTTTGGGGTGCATGCCTATGTGCCTTCGGGTTATTTTGCTGATGCCTACATGCCAGTAACACAACAGTTTTATCTTCAGGATGAGATAAAACTAAGAACATACCCTGTGATAGATGTATTTGTAACAGCCGATATAAAGAACCTGAACCTGTTCCTTAAAATGGCCAACGTTACAGACGAACTGTTAGCCCCAGGGTATTTTGCTACCCCTTACTTTCCAGGCATGCGCCGCAGCTTTATTTTTGGAATCAAATGGATGTTCTTTGATTAATCTTGGAGAAGAAGCTCAAGTATTCATATAGCTTGTGGTTTCCTATTAGCATCATTGAACATCTGTCGTGAATTTAGAAGAATATGTCCACAAACCAGCCAACTAAAACCATACTTCGCTTAGAACTGCCTACAGACCCAAGGTGGGTGAATATTGCTGAGAAAAATATTGAAGAGATTCTGGTTGACCATGCTTACTGCGAACAAAAGGCAGCCACTTCGGCTATCTCGTTAATTGTTAAATATCCAGATAAAACTCGTCTGGTAGAGGAGATGACAGATTTGGTGGCAGAGGAGTGGAGCCACTTTGAGCGTGTGCTAGAACAGCTTAAAAAGAGAGGCTATGGTTTAGGACGCAATCGACCAGATGAATATGTGGTAGAACTTACCAAACATATCCGTAAAGGCGACAAACGCGAAAGACAGCTCATGGATCACCTTCTGATCAATGCCTTGATAGAAGCGAGAAGCTGTGAACGTTTTAAGCTTCTCTGGAAAAACATTCAGGACGAAGAGCTGCAGAAGTTCTACTATGAACTTATGGTATCAGAAGCTGGCCACTATGTAAGCTTTGTTAAACTTGCCAAAGAATACATGCCAATTGATGTAGTAGACGCAAGACTGAAAGAACTATTGGCCATAGAAGCCGAGATTATCAGAAACCTGACACCACGCGCAAACCGCATGCATTAAATTTATTCTGATGTGAAGATTTGGAGATGTAAAAATTTCAAATCTTCACATCTCCAAATCTAAAACTTATCTATCAAGTTTTCTGTTTCTTCTTTTTAGCAGCTGGGAAAAGAATATTGTTTAGAATCAGTCGATATCCTGGGGAGTTTGGGTGTAGTGCCAAATCAGTAGGATCTTCTCCCACCAAATGCTGATAGTCTTCGGGATCGTGTCCACTGTAGAAGGTCCAGGTGCCACGGGCGTAGGTGCCGTGCATGTAGCGAATCTCACCTAGTTCTTTATTTTCACCCATTATAATTACATCAGGCTTGACCATGCTCTTACGGAAAGCCGTTGTTTGGCCCATAAAGCCTTTTATTGTTTTTGCGTGGTTTTGCGTCAGCATGGTAGGGATGGGGTCCCACTTTGCAGAAAAGGTGAACAGCTGGAAATAATCGTTTGCCTCTGTAACAGGACGTTCGGTAGGCTGTACGTCAATGTTAGAGTATTCATACTCCAAGGGGTTAAGGACCAGCTTGAAATCCTGAAAAGCGAAAGTTTTGCTATAGTCCAATTTTGACTGTGCTTTTGGATCAGCACCATCTCCATCATACATCTGTTCAATAAAATCTACACCCTCGGCTGCCAGCGCAATGTCATAGGTATCGGTTGCAGAGCACATGGCAAACAGGAAGCCTCCACCAGCACAAAAGTTCTTGATTTTGTTAACGACAGCCAGTTTTAGTTGCGAGACTTTGCTGAAGCCATGTTGCTTGGCAGAAGCCTCCGCTTCACGTTGTTGCTCCTGGTACCAAGGGTAGTGTCTGTAGCTGTAATAGAATTTGCCGTACTGGCCCGTAAAGTCCTCGTGGTGCAGGTGTAGCCAGTCATATTTGGGCAAATCTCCTTTCATGATCTCTTCATCATAAATAATATCATAAGGAATTTCAGCATAAGTCAGCACCAACGTTACCGCATCGTCCCAAGGCATTTTAGATTTAGGAGAGTACACCGCTATTTTAGGTACCTTTTCCAGTTTCATAATATCCATGTTAGCCTCAGGCGAAGCAATCTCTTGCAGAATACCGTTGTATTGCGCATCAGAAACTACATTGTAGCTAATGCCTCTTACAATAAGCTCGTTTTCTAGCTGCGGTGCATGTTGAAAAGCAAAGCTCCCGCCTCTATAGTTTAAAAGCCAATCAACTGAGACATCTTTTGAAAGCACCCAATAAGCAATTCCATAAGATTTCAGATGTTCTTTCTGAGTTTCGTCCATCGGAACAAGCACCATAGAAGCAAAGCTTTTAAAGGTTACCAGCAGAACGAACAACAGGAGCAAAAATGAACGGTACAACATCAAATTCCTTATTTACAATATAAACAAATGTATTAAATCTATTCTTTAATAGGAAAATGATTACTTTAGTCTCAAACTTCCCAATATTCTTCCTAACGTAAAACCTGAAAAAGCGCATACATATAGATGAACCTTATTGAAAATATACTCGAAGGCTTGCGAGCCATCAAGGGTAATTTGCTTCGTACGGTGCTAACAGGCCTGATCATCTCCATCGGTATTATGTCGCTGGTTGGCATTTTAACGGCTGTGGACAGTATGAAACACTCGCTTACCCAGACATTTTCTTCCCTGGGAGCCAATTCTTTCGATATACGCAGAAAGGGAATGAATAACAGGGGAAGTGTTGGAGGAAGAACTGAAAAAGTTTATCCTCAGATAAGTTACCTGCAGGCACGCACATACAAAGAACGTATGGAAGAAACCGCCGCTGTCAGTATCTCGGCGTATGTTTCGGGTGCAACGGTGGTAAAAAGTGCTACTGATAAAACAAACCCAAACATTAATATTATAGCAGGAGATGAGCATTATTTACAAAATCAGAACCTGAACCTGGTGCGTGGTCGTGGCTTTTCAAATTTCGATTTAGAAAAAGGAACAAACGTGGCTATTATCGGAAGCGAGATAAAAGAAAACCTTTTTCCTAAAGCCGAAGTAATCGGCCAGCATATTACCTTTCTAGGGCGCAGGTTCTTAATTGTAGGCCAACTTGAAAAAAAGGGCAGTAGCATGGGAGGTAACAGTGGTGATAGAACCATTATTATTCCACTAGAAACTGGCCGACACATTCCTATGGTAGGCGGTGCTGCCCTCAATTACAATATTAAAACTGCCATTGCTACGCCTGAGGCGCTGGATTATGTAATGGGTGAAGCAACAGGCATCATGCGCAACATTCGCCAAGACCCTTTAGGCCAGCCAGATTCCTTCGAAATAAGACGAAGCGATTCTTTGCTCGAGCGCTTGAATGAGATATCGGGTGCTATGAAGGCAGGAGGTTTCATTATTGGCTTTATAACCTTATTAGGCGCCTCGGTTGGCCTGATGAATATTATGATGGTATCTGTGAACGAGCGCACAAGGGAAATTGGCGTACGAAAGGCTTTAGGTGCCACAGCTATTCAAATTAGGCAGCAGTTTCTGATAGAAGCCGTAGTCATTTGTATTTTAGGTGGCTTGGTTGGTGTGATATTAGGAGTGGTGATGGGTAACGGAATTGCCTCTATGATTGGTGAAGGGGGCTTTATTGTTCCATGGCTGTGGGTAGTTGTAGGTTTAAGTATTTGCGTAATTGTAGGCGTCATTTCTGGTTACTATCCTGCTTTCAAAGCTTCTAAGCTAGACCCGATAGAGTCACTAAGATATGAGTAGAAATACAGTACTCTACAAGAGTATGATAAAACTAAAAGCCCTCTGCTACATATGATAGCAGAGGGCTTTTAGTTTTATGAATATTGGTGATTACTTTTTCTTTGTTGTAGTAGCAGTTTCTTCCTGATCTGCTTGGTATTGCTGGTTAAGGCCTTGTACAACATCTGTCGTAATGTCTAAAGTACTGTCGCCGTAAAGAATGGCGCTGTTACCTCTGGTATAGGTGAGAACCATTTTGTAGCCTCTTTCCTTGCTAAGCTGTTGCAGATAAGCTTCTACCTTGTCGTAAATCTTTTTCATTTCTTCAGACTCTTCAGAAACAAGGCTGTTACCTGCTTCCTGGTTCTGAGCTTGCAGCTGTTGCTGCTTTTGCGCCAGGCGCTGCTCCGTAGAAGCGCGTTGCTCCATCGTCATGTTTTGGGCAGACTGCTGATATCTGGTAACTTCTTTTTCAAAAGCCTGCGCCTTAGCTCTTAAGTCTTTTTCAGCCTGTTCAGACCTGCCTTGCAAACGGGTGCGCACTTGCTTAAAGTACTCGTAGTTAGCTAGTAAAGAGTCAGAATTAACATAAACAATGTTATTGTTTACAGCCAAAGAATCGGTAGCAGCTGAATTATTGGAAGATAAAGTGGCATCAGGCTGCTGATCGTTGGTACAGGCAGCTGCAAATGCAGCCAAAGCTAAGCCTAAAGCTAGATTAGTTAATTTCACAGGTACAATTAATGTTTAAGAAGTTAATAATACATTTATAATCTGAAATATAAGGTTATTTACCTTATAAAAGAACATAGTGGGGTTCTAATGCTGTAAAATTTCCTGATATGTCTCTTCTGCCTCGGCTAAGCCATTGCTGTTGATACCCGTCAGTCTTACATGCTTCGTCTCATTCACCAGTACAGGGTCATACTTCACCGCAACACGCACATAGTTCTCTGTCCAGCCTTCCATGATGCCGTCCTTCACATCGTCTTCAAAAAGCACACGAAACTCACGCCCCATGTTTTGCTCGTAAAAATGGCGCTTCTTTTTCTCAGATAAAATGCGCAGCATATCAGCTCGGCGATTTCGCTCTTTATTACTTACTTTTCCAGACATCTCTGGCGCCAACGTATTATCACGTTCAGAATAAGGAAATACGTGCAGGTAACTTACATCAAGGTTATTGAGGAACTCATAGGTTTCCAGAAAATCTTCTTCCGTTTCTCCAGGAAAACCAACGATAACATCTACACCAATGCAGCAGTGTGGCATCAGTGCTTTGATTTTATCTACACGGTCAGCGTAGAGCTCACGCTGGTAGCGCCTACGCATCAGTTTAAGTATCTTATTCGATCCTGATTGTAGTGGCACATGGAAGTGAGGCATAAAGCGGCTGCTCTGCGCCACAAACTCTATGATTTCATCTTTAAGTAAATTGGGTTCGACAGATGAAATTCTAAAGCGATTAATACCTTCTATTTTATCAAGTTCCTGCACCAATTCGTAAAAAGATTCAACCCTTTTCCCGTTCTGCAAACCAAAATCACCTGTGTTTACACCTGTCAGCACTATTTCTTTTACACCAGACGCAGCAATCTCTTCAGCCGACGCTACAACGTTAGCTATACTGTCGGAACGGCTATTGCCACGCGCCATAGGTATGGTGCAGAAAGAGCAGGAGTAGTCGCAGCCGTCTTGCACCTTAAGGAAGGTGCGGGTACGGTCGCCGAAAGAGTAGGAGTTATGGAAAGTGTTCGCTTCGGAAATAGGACTGGCAAAAACTTCTGCTTTATCCTTTTTCTCAAACGTTTCCAGTATATCTACCAACTGAAACTTTTCGGCAGCGCCCAACACGGCATCTACACCAGGTATTTCGCTTATTTCTTTCGGCTTTAACTGCGCGTAGCAGCCAACTATGGTAATAAAGGCATTAGGAGAGTGCTTAAGCGCCTCCTTTACAATCTTCCTGCATTTTTTGTCTGCATTATCAGTTACAGAGCAGGTATTGATCACATATATATCTGGCTTTTCGGTAAACTCCACTTTCTCAAAACCACGCTCCTGGAAAATTCTTCCAATGGTGCTGGTTTCGGAGTAATTGAGCTTACAGCCTAAAGTGTAAAACGCTACTTTTTTCATAATCAGGCTGCAAAGGTAAGAAAAATATGCCTTATTCCTGCAATGGATAAGGTAATTATACCTGGGCTAAGACCCTGAAGCATAAAATCTTAAAGAGAAGCAGATAAAAAGTGATATTCCAAAATACTATGGAAGAAAGCTAGACATGGCGATTCAAACCAATCAATCATTTCTTCAAGAAGTCTTCGAAAGAGAATTGCATATAAGCTTTACCAATTTCAATTTGCTCTTGCGAAACACCTTCATCTTTGGTTATAGGCTTCTTGGCTACATTATCGAAAGTAAGTTTTCCTGCTGGAGTTATAAAGCCGAAGCCATCGTTGAATACATAAAAGGCAAACGGATTAGGAGAATGCGCCAGTAAATCTCTGCCCCACTTAAACTCTTCGTTTGGAAAGTTTAGTTGCGAGAGTAGCGTAGTGGCAATATCAGTTTGAGAACCCAGCACATCTACTGTTAAACCGTTTGCTGCTAATGCACCTCCTGTCATTGCAAATGGTATTCTGAATTTGCTGGGAACATGGTTTGGGTCACTTCCTGGAGCGGGATGCCCATGATCGGCCACTATAACCACTAAGGTATTATCCCACCACGTCTGCTGCTTTGCAGCATTCAGAAAACGGCCCAGTGCCCAGTCAGTATAATAAACACTGTTTCTAAATAAAGCATCTGTGTCATCACCAGGAAATTTGGCGGCTATTGGAATTTCAAAAGGCTCGTGACTACTTAGGGTATAAACAGTACTAAAGAAAGGCCTTTTTTCGTTCTTTAAATCCTGCAGAACTCGGTCGAAAACCACATGGTCATGCGCTCCCCATTTAGAGTTATAGCTGGAAGCAGGAAAATCATCTTTATCAATAAGTCTGTCGTAGCCGCCATTAAGCAAGTAGGACTTTATGTTGGCGAACTCAAGCTCACCTCCATAGTAGTAGCTGGTGCTATAATTTTGTTCCTCAAATACCTTACTTAGGTGCGGCAGCTTCTGAGTTTTATGAGGTGTTTTGATGATGGAGGTAATGGTTTGAACAGGATAGCCACTCAGTAATGCCACCATGCCCTTTTCGCTACGGTCGCCGCTGGCATACATATTAGTGAAATTTATACCCGTTGCGGCTATACTATCTAAATTAGGAGTAACACCTATTTCACCACCCAAGCTTCCGACAAATTTAGCCGTGTAACTTTCAAGTATAATAAAGAGCACGTTTGGCTTTGTGCCTTTCACCAGCGCAACAGTTGAATCGGAGGGGGTAGCATAAAGAGCCTTTACCTTTTCTTCTGCCTCCTGCAGGGGCATGTACTGGTAAAAGTTCTTATTCTGCTTATTATATTTTAGCAGGGCATGCATCAGGTTCCAGGGCATGTTTAAACTTGCATGATTGGCAAAGGGCTCTTCCGAAAAGTAGGCAACGCTTTGGTTTATCGGAATCTGTTGCCAGCCTCCCCTCATCGGCAAAATCAACACAATTAGAAATATGATGGTGAGCGCAGTTACAACCCAGCTGCGCTTTGTGCTAATAACATGCTTTTGTTTGAAGAGGTAGTTATACAAGAAGATAAAGATAACTGCATGTTCAGCAGCTATAAACAACAAGAGGAAAATAGCTGCAGCAGCAGCGGATGCAGCCATTTCGGCAGGCGTGTTAAGATATTGTAGTGGCGTTGCATCTAATCTAAATCCCCAGAAAGAGTATAGTTCCAGATCAGCTGCCAGCATAATTGAAATTAAAACTATAAAGACATAGGTATAGGCACGGATGAAATAAGCTGCATTAAACCGTAACCACCACGACGAAACAACCACAGCGAGAAAAGGAAGCAGGCACAGGTAGGCTGTGAAAGACATATCAAGCTGGAATCCATACACAAAAGTAAATGCAATATCAGAAGCTGATAAATGCTGCGTACGGTTGTAGTGGTACAACAGAAATATAATGCGGGAAACTGCAAAGAACAGTAGCCAGAACAAGAAGTATAGCGGGTGGAAGCGCAGTGTTTTTTTCACAATGCAAATATAGTTGTCTTAGCTTCTTTAGCTATTACCCTAAGAATATGTGTTTATCAAGGAAGGGAGTATTTAGAATAGGGTAATTAGTTTAATTTATATATATTTTGAATCGAAAGCCTAGTTTGTGAAAGCATAAATGAATAAAATTGGTAGTTTTGTTAGAAAATCATCAAAAAAAGAACACCCTTATGTTGCAGATAGTCTTTTAGTCTATATATTTGCTATCACTAAACTGAACCTCACACAAAAATGGCAACACTTCGTTTTAAAGCGCTTGATTTAGTTAATCAGCGTAAACCGATTGAAGTTTCTTTATCATCACGAAAGATTTCTGACTACTATGGCGAGAATACCTTTGGCTTTTCAGCCATGCGTGCTACCATGTCGTCTGATAACTTTAAAAAACTACGCAAAGCAGTTGATGCGGGCGAAAAAGTAGACCGCAACCTGGCAGATGCAGTAGCTTCGGCTATGAGAACATGGGCTATGAGCAAGGGTGCTACGCATTACACCCACTGGTTCCAGCCTTTAACAGGTGCTACCGCCGAAAAGCATGACTCTTTCTTTGATCTCACTGGTGATGGCGAAGCAATTGAAAGCTTTAAAGGTAATGCACTGGTACAACAAGAGCCAGATGCTTCGTCTTTCCCGAACGGCGGTATACGTAATACATTCGAAGCACGAGGTTACACAGCTTGGGATCCATCTTCACCAGCATTCCTAATTGAAAACGCGGGTACAAAGACGCTTTGTATTCCTACCATATTTGTTTCTTACACTGGTGAGGCCCTAGACTACAAAACTCCTTTGCTGAAGTCGTTGAACGTATTGAACCATGCTGCTGTGCCAGTTTGCCAATACTTCGACAAAGACGTTTCAAAGGTAAATACTACACTTGGCATTGAGCAGGAATACTTTTTAGTAGACCGTGCCCTTTTTGATGCTCGTCCTGACTTGGTGCTTGCAGGCCGTACAGTTTTCGGACATTCTCCTGCAAAAGGCCAGCAGTTAGAAGACCATTACTTTGGTTCTATTCCTAGCCGTGCGCACGCCTTTATGGTTGACTTTGAGAAGACTGCCCTCACTTTAGGCATTCCTTTGAGAACACGCCATAACGAAGTTGCTCCAAATCAGTTTGAGTGTGCTCCAACGTTTGAGGACGCTAACCTGGCTGTTGACCACAACCAGATTCTGATGGATATTATGGACAAAGTAGCTGAGCGCCATAACCTGAAGGTTCTTTTACATGAGAAACCATTTGCTGGTGTTAACGGTAGCGGCAAGCACAATAACTGGGCAATGAGCACCAACACTGGTGTTAACCTGCTTTCTCCTGGCAAAAAGCCAAAAGAAAACCTACAATTCCTTACTTTCTTTATCAATACAATTGCAGCCGTACATAAGCATGCAGACTTATTGAGAGCAAGTATAGCTTCTGCCAGCAACGATCACCGTTTAGGTGCAAACGAAGCGCCTCCAGCCATCATGTCTGTTTTTGTGGGCCAGCAGCTTACAGCAGTACTAGATGAACTGGAGCGCACTGCTAAGGTTCCGATGGAAAAAGGTGATAACATGTACCTGAAGTTAGGTATAGACAAGATCCCGGAAATCCTTCGCGACAACACTGACCGTAATCGTACGTCTCCGTTTGCTTTTACGGGAAATAAATTTGAGTTCCGTGCAGTAGGTTCATCTGCAAACACTTCTTCTCCAATGACGGCTTTGAACACTATTGTGGCTGACCAATTGGTAGAGTTCCGTAAGGCAGTAGATAAGCTGATTGAGAAAGACGGCATGAAAAAGGAGATTGCTATCATACAGGTACTTCGCGAACTTGTGGTACAATCTAAGTCTGTTCGTTTTGAAGGTAACGGTTACTCTGATGAGTGGGCAGAAGAAGCTGAAAAACGCGGTTTATCAAATGTAAAATCGACTCCATTAGCATTAGATGTTTTTCATCGTGAAAATGTTAAGGAATTATTCACAAAACATAGTATATTTACAGAAGTAGAGCTTAATGCAAGACACGAGATTCTTCTGGAAGAATATATCAAGAAGATTCAGATTGAGTCGCGTGTAATGGGTGATTTGGCCGTAAACCATGTTATACCTACAGCAGTTGCTTACCAAAATAAACTTATTACCAACATCCGTGGTTTAAAAGAACTGGGATTAGAGGATGAGCTTACCCAGACAACTTTAGATTCAATCAAAAAGATGTCACGCCACATAAATGCTATTCAGAAAAATGTGGATGAGATGATTGAAGCGCGGAAAGTTGCAAATAAGATTGAAGACGCACGTGAACGTGCCATAGCTTACGAAGAAAAAGTAAAAAGCTACTTCGATACTATCCGTTACAGCGTAGATAAGCTTGAACTGATGGTTGCTGACGAAGATTGGCCACTTATAAAGTATCGTGAGCTATTGTTTAGACGTTAAAATGATTAATAGTTAGACTTATATTAGAAAAAAACACCTCTTTGGGGTGTTTTTTTCTTTATAGGCATTTTTTAAAAATTAAGCTGCTTCGATTCTTCTCCTATATTTGGAACGGATTTCGGCTGCAGTTTTCACTAGTACAAATGGCAGCAGTACCATTACCAGCCCAACAGCTATAATTTTACGTAGTCCCAACCGCATCATTATGTTAGATAGCACCTTGCTCCGCAGTTCTTTCAACAGAATCTGCCCCGTTTTGGTCATAGGCTTTCCATGTAAAAAGTCATCTACTGCCTGCCAGTTACCTTTTTCAATTTGTTGTTTTATAAAAGAGAGTATTGTATCACTAGTAACAAGTACAGCCTGGCTAATTTGTTCTTGCCTAAGTTTGCCCCATAACTGAATTTCATGAAAATTGGTCGGCATTTTTTCTGGTAATATTAGTTTCGTTCTGTTCATAATCATCAATTTAACAGCAGAGTTATATTGCTTTTCAGTAAGCTATAGTTAAAGCAATAGTTTTGTCTGAAAACCTTCTGCTTCTATATCTTTAACGAGTACATCAGTTACTTTGCTGTTTTACGCCTCAACATAAATTATACCTAATTACTTAATTGTTAGCTTAGAAGCCACTGGTAGCAAAGAGCTAATCTTTCCTTTCAGTTTACGACCTATACATCAGAAAACTGCTATCGCATTACTTGTAAGAATGTTGTAAATTTACCTTCAAGTTAATAGATAAGTTTTTTAATAATCTATACTTACACCTACGTACCTGCGTCAGATTGAACAAAGGCAACGCTAGATTAGTTAAAGCAACGAAGCCCAAACAGCTAAAGCATAAGCTTTTTATGAATAAAACATATTGCCCTAGCCTTACCGAATATAAGCGCAGAGAAACTATTGTCGTAAATATTGGCGACATGCCCATGGGCGGCAACTATCCGATTCGGGTTCAGTCGATGACGACAGTAGATACGATGGATACTGTGGGCTCTGTAGAGCAGTGCATCAGAATGATTGAAGCAGGCTGTGAGTACATTCGCATTACGGCCCCAAGTATAAAAGAGGCTGAAAACCTGCGCAACATCAGAGATGAATTGCGCAAGCGAGGTTACAATACCCCCTTGATTGCCGATATTCACTTTACTCCGAATGCCGCAGAAGTAGCAGCACGAATCGTAGAAAAGGTGCGTGTAAACCCTGGTAATTACGCCGACAAGAAAAAGTTTGAGGTTATTGAGTACAATGATGTAACCTATCAGGCGGAACTGGACCGAATTCGGGAGCGTTTTGTGCCATTGGTTCGAATTTGCAAAGAGCATGGCACTGCGATGCGTATCGGCACAAATCATGGTTCTCTTTCTGACCGCATTCTGAGCCGCTACGGCGATACGCCACTTGGCATGGTAGAAAGTGCATTAGAGTTTCTGCGCATTTGTGAAGATGAACAATATTATAATATTGTTATCTCCATGAAAGCGTCTAACACGCAAGTGATGGTGCAGGCATACCGTTTGTTAGTGCAAAAACTAGAGGAGGAAGGACTGAAGCCATACCCGCTGCACCTAGGTGTGACAGAGGCTGGCGAGGCAGAAGATGGAAGAATAAAATCTGCTGTAGGTATTGGTACTTTGCTAGAAGATGGCCTAGGCGATACCGTTCGCGTTTCTTTAACAGAGGCACCTGAGGCAGAAGCACCAGTAGCTAAAGCACTGATTGACCGCTACACGCATCGTGCCGAAAAAGCAACACCGCTGAAGCCGATTTGTAATGTCCCAATTGATCCCTTCCAATATCAACGCCGCGAAACAATAGAAGTTGAAAATTTGGGAGGGCTTAATGTACCGCGTGTTGTAGCAGATTTAAGTCGGTTAACAGATGTACAATATGCTGACCTGAAAAGTATTGGCCACCTGTACTCAATGCTGCTCGATAAGTTCAATATGAATGACTTAGGTGCAGACTTTATTTACACTGGTGAAAACCCAATCAGCTTTATGCTGCCTAATGGGTTGAAGGAAATAGTAAACTACAATACATGGCTTGTTTCTGAGCAGCGCGAAAACCTTTTGCCTTTGTTAAATGCTGAGCAATACCTTAAAAGTGTAGAGCGACATGCAAAGCAAAATTTTGTGCTGGCAACTTTATCTGATCTTACAAATGAATTATTGGAACGCCTGAAGCTTGATGCTACAGCTGTACTGATGCTTCAGACCCAGAATGAGCATGCCATGCCTGAGCTTCGTAAGTGCTTCTTCCGCCTGATGAACCAGGAGGTACAGAACCCATGCATTATTACCAGAGCATACGGAGAGCTTACAGCTGATGAGGTACAGCTTTATGCGGCTACCGATGTGGGCGGCCTGCTGATAGATGGCCTGGGTGACGGCGTGATGTTAGGAACAGCTTTACAACCCGAACAAGACAAGCCAGAATTGCTGCAAACAATAGAAAAGCTCAATAGCCTTAGTTTTGGTATATTGCAGGCAGCTCGTACGCGTATGAGCAAAACAGAATACATCAGTTGTCCAAGCTGTGGCCGTACACTTTTCGACCTGCAGGAAACTACTGCCATGATCCGTAAACGCACTGACCATCTGAAAGGCGTTAAAATAGGTATCATGGGTTGTATTGTGAATGGGCCAGGCGAGATGGCTGATGCGGACTATGGCTATGTAGGCGTAGGCAAAGACAAAATTGCCTTGTACAGGGGGCAATCAGTGGTTAAAAAGGCTGTGCCTGCCGACCGTGCAGTTGATGAATTAATAGAACTGATTCGGGAAGATGACAAATGGATCGAGCCTGTTAAACTAGAGGAGTAAAAGGCTCATATTTAAATCTTTTGCTATCTTTATTTGTTATGAAGAAGTAAGGTGGGTGTTACTTTTAGTATACGATGCCTTACATAAACTACAAATTGTATATATTATGAAGGGACTATTCAACCTATCAGAAGTAGCAACTTACTTTTTCCGCAAAAAGGATCCAAACCGCAAGACAAACTTTAACCTGCGCGCTATGCATAAGATAAACAAGATCTCTATACTTATGTTTTTGGCTGGCATTGTATACTTTATCATCAAGCATTGGTAATGCTTTGTTATGAACATAGAGGACTTCAGAGAGCATTGTTTGGCAAAGGCTGGTACTACCGAAGAACTTCCTTTTGATGAGGATACTCTGGTATTTAAAGTCTTAGGTAAAATGTATGCTCTCTGTAGTCTTTCTCAATATGAAAAGGGCATATCTTTAAAATGTGATCCAGAACAGGCCCTCTCGCTAAGGGAGCGGTACCCACAGGTGCAGCCTGGTTATCACATGAACAAAAAGCATTGGAACACCATATTGCCTGAGGCTGGATTGCCCGATCAGCTCCTGCTCCAATGGATTGACAGTTCATATAATTTAGTTTTAAATAAGCTTCCCAAGTATTTAAAAGAACAAATATTGCCTTTTTAGAGTAAAATATCCTCGCGCCACTATCTTTCGCTTCTGTTTAATTTGTTTTTTTGCTGTAACAGAGGGTAAATATGAAAACAAACTTGCATTTTAGAGCATTGAAAGCAGTGAAGTCTGTTTTTATTATATTTTACTACTCTCACTCCAACTAAATATATATGATGATAGAGAATGAAATGGGAATACCTGCATTCCGAAACGAATGGCAAAAAGCAAGTATTGGTATTGTGTTTACGTACGGGCTTTTGTACAACGGCTACGAAAAATTTTTTAAGAAGCACGGGCTTACCTCTCAGCAGTATAATATTTTGCGCATCTTAAATGATAAACATCCTGAACCAGTTTCAACATCTTATCTAAGAGAGATGATGCTGGATAAAATGTCGGATGCTTCACGACTTGTGAACCGGCTGAGCAGTAAAGGCCTTGTGGATGTTTCGCAGAATCCTTCGGATAAGCGCTTGGTGAACATAGTTCTTTCTGATAAAGGAGTTCGCACCTGTCAGCAGGTTTTGCAAGACATACACAATCTTGACGCTTATTTAAAGGGAATCTCTGAGGACGAAGCAAAGCAGTTGACCGACTTATTATTTAAGGTCAGAGAGTCGATAAGAGATGTTGAAGAAACAAATGCACAGAAGGAATCACAAAGAAATAAGTAAGCCTATAGAAAAAATATACTCTGTATTTTAAGTCCTCTGCCAGCAATGGTAGAGGACGTTAGCATAGTACTTAGGAGGCTGTAAAACAAACTGTGTCAAAGGATTAGGAGTATT